>NZ_JBLKRT010000003.1:0-164390 GCF_047607445.1 Arthrobacter sulfonylureivorans | reverse complement strand
GCGGCGGTGTCCGGTCCGGCTTTGAGGATGTCCCTGCTGGAGGTCGCCAAGACATTCCCGACGGCGGTGCCGAAGGCTGCCGCTATGTCGGCCCCGGTGGCTCCCTGGGCGCCCAGGCCGGGAGCCAGCAGCGGCCCGTTGACGGCGGCCAGGTTTAGTCCCAAGCGTTCCATCACCTCGGCCTGGACCGTGGCGCCGACCACCAGGCCGACCGAGCCCAGCTCGCCGGCCCGGCCGGCATCCGTGTTGTCGGCAGCGGCCGCTTCCGCGATCCGCTGGGCCACCGACTCGGCTCCGCCCACGTGCTGCACGCTGGCACCTTCCGGGTTGGAGGTCAGGGCCAGCACGAACACGCCGCGGCCCGTCGCCGCCGCCAGGTCCAGTGCCGGCCGCAGCGATTCATAGCCCAGGTAGGGGCTGAGGGTCACCGCGTCGGCTGCCAGCGGCGAACCGTCGCGCAGCCAGGCGTCGGCGTACGCGGCCATGGTGGAGCCGATGTCGCCGCGCTTGGCGTCCGCGATACTCAGCACTCCAGCCTCGGCCGAGGCCGCCAGCAGCTTCTCCAGTACCGCCATTCCGGCGGAACCGTGCCGCTCGTAGAGCGCCACCTGCGGCTTCAAGGCCGCGGCCTGCTCTCCCACCGCGTCCAGCACGGTGAGGGAGAAGCGTTCCAGTCCCCCGGCGTCGTCGTTCAGGCCCCACGCGGAGAGCAGCGACGGGTGCGGGTCGATCCCCACGCACAGCGGCCCACGGGCCGCCATCGCCGTCCGCAGCCGCTGCCCGAAGCTGGGCAGCGGCCGGGCGTCAGCCTCAGGCATGGATGGCGGCCTTCAGGTTTTCGGCGTGTTCCTGCAGGCTGGTCACGTCCCACTCGTACTGGCGCATGGCTTCGATGGCCTGGATGGCGGCGCTGAACTCGGACACCGTGGTGATGATCGGCGTGCCGACCGAGGTCGCGGCGGCGCGGATCTCGTAGCCGTCGCCGCGGGCCTGGCCGCCGGACGGGGTGTTCAGGATCAGACCGACGTGGCCCTCGGTGATCAGGTCAACGATGGTGCCTTCACCGTCGTCGGAACGCCCCTCGGCGATCTTCCGTACCGTGGTGGACTGGATGCCGTTGCGGCGCAACACGTCCGCGGTGCCGCCGGTGGAGAGGATTTCGAAGCCCAGGTCCACCAGCAGCTTCACCGGCATGATGATGGAGCGCTTGTCCCGGTTGGCCACCGAGACAAAGACCTTGCCGGACGTGGGCAGCGCGCTGCCGGCCGCGGCCTGGCTCTTGGCGAAGGCGGTGTCGAAGTACTTGTCGATGCCCATCACCTCGCCGGTGGAGCGCATCTCGGGGCCGAGCAGCGAGTCCACCACGGTGCCTTCCGGGGTGCGGAACCGGCTGAACGGCAGCACGGCCTCCTTGACCGCCACCGGGGCTTCCAGCGGCAGCCGGGAACCGTCGCCGCTTTCCGGCAGCAGCTTGTAGACGCTGCGCAGCATGTCGATGGACACGCCGGTGCCGATCAGCGCCGCGGCCTTGGCCAGCTGCACGCCGGTGGCCTTGGAGACGAACGGAACGGTGCGGGAAGCGCGCGGGTTGGCTTCGATCACGTAGAGCACGTCGGCGGCCAGCGCGAACTGGATGTTGATCAGCCCGCGGACCCCCACGCCCTCGGCGATGGCGGCGGTGGCGTTGCGCACCCGTTCCAGTACCTCGGCGCCCAGGGTGATCGGCGGCAGCACGCAGGCCGAGTCGCCGGAGTGGATGCCGGCTTCCTCGATGTGTTCCATGATGCCGCCGACGTAGAGGTCCTTGCCGTCGAAGAGCGCGTCGACGTCGATCTCGATGGCGTCTTCCAGGAAGCGGTCCACCAGTACCGGATGGTCGGGGGTGATCTCGGTGGCGTTGGCGATGTAGCGGGACAGGTTGGCTTCGTCGTAGACGATTTCCATGCCGCGGCCGCCGAGCACGTAGGAGGGGCGGACCAGCACCGGGTAGCCGATCTCGTCGGCGATCTTCTTGGCCTCGTCGAAGGAGACGGCCGTGCCGTTCTTCGGTGCGATCAGCCCGGCCGAATCCAGCACGCGTTGGAACGCGCCGCGGTGCTCGGCCAGGTCGATCGCCTCGGGCGAGGTGCCCAGGATGGGGATGCCGGCGTCGGCCAGCGCCTGGGCCAGCTTCAGCGGCGTCTGGCCGCCCAGCTGCACAAACACGCCCAGCACGCCGCCGGTGCGCTCTTCGGCTGCGATGACCTCCAGCACGTCCTCGAGCGTGAGCGGCTCGAAGTACAGGCGGTTGGAGATGTCGTAGTCGGTGGAGACGGTCTCCGGGTTGCAGTTGATCATCACCGTCTCGTGTCCGGCCTTGCGCAGCGCCATGGTGGCGTGCACGCAGGAGTAGTCGAACTCGATGCCCTGGCCAATCCGGTTGGGGCCGGAGCCGAGGATGATCACGGACGGCTTGGCGTGCAGCTCAACCTCGTCCTCCTCGTCGTAGGACGAGTAGTGGTACGGGGTGTAGGCGGCGAATTCCGCGGCGCAGGTGTCCACGGTCTTGAACACCGGGCGGATGCCCAGCGCGTGCCGGACGCCCCGGACCACTGCCTCGGTGGTGTTGGTCAGCTTGCCGATCTGTTGGTCGGAGAAGCCGTGCCGCTTGGCCAGCCGCAGGATGTCCTCGGTCAGCGCCGGAGCCTTGCGGATCTCGGTGGCCACTTCGTTGATCAGCTGCAGCTGGTCCAGGAACCACGGGTCGATCCCGGTGGCTTCGAAGACCTGCTCGATGGTCGCGCCGCCCAGCAGCGCGCGCTGCACCAGCGAGAGCCGCTCGGTGGACCCGAACTTGGCCTTGGCCAGCAGTTCCGGCACGTCGAAGTCGTTGACCGGGTCGAACTCCAGCTGGGCGCCCTTCTGCTCCAGCGACCGCAGCGCCTTCTGCAGCGCTTCGGTGAAGTTTCGGCCGATGGCCATTGCCTCGCCCACCGACTTCATGGTGGTGGTCAACGTCGGGTCCGCGGCCGGGAACTTCTCGAACGCAAACCGCGGGACCTTGACGACGACGTAGTCCAGCGTCGGTTCGAACGCAGCAGGGGTCTGCTGCGTGATGTCGTTGGGGATCTCGTCCAGGGTGTAGCCCAGCGAGAGCTTGGTGGCGATCTTGGCGATGGCGAAGCCGGTGGCCTTGGACGCCAGCGCCGAGGAGCGCGAGACACGCGGGTTCATTTCGATCACTACAACCCGGCCGGTGTCCGGTTCGATGGCGAACTGGATGTTGCAGCCGCCGGTGTCCACGCCCACCTCGCGGATCACCGCGATGGAGATGTCCCGCAGTTTCTGGAACTCGCGGTCGGTCAGCGTCATGGCCGGCGCCACCGTGATCGAGTCACCGGTGTGCACACCTACCGGATCGAAGTTTTCGATCGAGCACACGACGACGACGTTGTCGTTCTTGTCGCGCATCATCTCGAGCTCGTATTCCTTCCAGCCCAGGATGCTCTCTTCGAGCAGCACCTCGCTGGTGGGGCTGTACTGGATGCCCGCACCGGCGATCCGGCGCAGGTCGTCCGGGTTGTAGGCCATGCCCGAGCCCAGACCGCCCATGGTGAAGGACGGGCGGACCACCATCGGGTAGCCCAGTTCCTCGGCGGCGGCGAAGGCTTCGTCCATCGAGTGCACTATCACCGATTTGGCGGATTCGGCGCCGCAGCGCTCGACGACGCCCTTGAACTTCTCCCGGTCTTCGCCGAGCTCGATGGCGTCGATGTTCGCGCCGATCAGCTCCACGTTGTACTTCTCCAGCACGCCGTTCTTGTCCAGCGCGATGGCGGTGTTCAACGCGGTCTGGCCGCCCAGCGTGGGCAGCAGGGCGTCCGGACGCTCCTTGGCGATGATCTTTTCGACCACCTCCGGCGTGATCGGTTCAACGTAGGTCGCATCGGCGAACTCCGGGTCGGTCATGATGGTCGCCGGGTTGGAGTTGACCAGGATGACCCGCAGGCCTTCCTCCTTCAGCACGCGCAGCGCCTGGGTGCCGGAGTAGTCGAACTCGGCCGCCTGGCCGATCACGATTGGGCCGGAACCGATGACCAGGACGGACTTCAGATCTTCTCTCTTGGGCATTACTTGCTTTCCTTCGTGGTCTCGGAAGCGGTCTCGGTGGCGGTCTCAGCGGGGCTCTCGGCAGCGGCCCCGGATTTGGTGCCGCGGGCAGCCATCAGCTCGGAAAAACGGTCGAACAGGGTCGCCGCGTCGTGCGGCCCGGCGGCCGCCTCTGGATGGAACTGAACGGAAAAGGCGGGGATGTCCAGGCATGCGAGGCCCTCGACAACGTCGTCGTTCAGGCAGACGTGGCTGACTTCGACCCGGCCGAAGCGCTCCTCCGGGGCCAGCGTGGGCCCGTCCAAAGGTGCGTCGACGGCGAATCCGTGGTTCTGCGAAGTGATCTCCACCTTGCCGGTGCGGCGGTCCATCACCGGCACGTTGATGCCGCGGTGGCCGTAGCGCAGTTTGTAGGTGCCAAAGCCCAGCGCGCGGCCCAGGATCTGGTTGCCGAAGCAGATGCCGAAGAACGGCAGGCCGGCGTCGAGCACCTTCCGCAGCAGCAGCACCTGGCGGTCCGCGGTGGCGGGGTCGCCGGGCCCATTGGACATGAACATGCCGTCGGGCGAGACAGCCTGGACGTCCTCGAAGGTGGCGGTGGCGGGCAGCACGTGCACCCGGATCCCGCGCTCGGCGAAGCGGACCGGGGTCATCGCCTTGATGCCCAGGTCGAGCGCGGCGACGGTGAACCGCGGCTCGCCCTCCCAGCCATGGTCTGCCGGTTCGACGACGTAGGCTTCGGTGACGCTGACCTCTTCGGCCAGCCGGGAGCCTTCCATCGACGGCTGTGCGGTGACCTCGGCCACCAGCTCAGCGGCGGGGCGGGCCGCGGCGTCACCGGAGAAGATGCCGGCCTTCATCGCGCCGCGCTCGCGCAGGTGGCGGGTCAGCGCGCGGGTATCCACGCCCTGGATGCCCACGATGCCCTGGTTGACCAGTTCATCGTCCAGGCTGCGCTCGGAGCGCCAGTTGGACGGCTGCCGGGCAGGATCGCGGACCACGTAACCTGCCACCCAGATCTTGCGCGACTCTGCGTCGTCGTCGTTCACGCCGGTGTTGCCGATGTGCGGTGCGGTCTGCACTACCAGCTGGCGGGCGTAGGACGGGTCGGTGATGGTCTCCTGGTAGCCGGTCATGCCGGTGGCGAAGACCGCCTCGCCCAGTGCGGTCCCGCGGGCGCCGTAGCTGCGGCCGCGGAAGGTCCGGCCGTCTTCGAGCACCAGCAGCGCCGGTGCGGTTGCGGAGGTTGTTTCTGCGCTCACGATGTTTCCTAGTCTTCCTGTACGGCGGGTAGGTATGTCTGCAGCTGCGCCAGCAGCGGTTGTTTTTCGGCGGCCTGCCGGGTGCGGAAGGCGGTGTCGACGTCGCGCTCCCCCAGTTTCCACGAGATCACGGCGAGCCCTTCGGATTCCACGAACTTGCCCACCATGCCGCTCTCGGTCCGCACGGCGGAGATGGATTCGGCCGGGATGTAGACGTCGGTGGAGCCGGGACGTTCGATCAGCACGCCGTGCGGATAGGTCCGCAGCGTGGCCTTGGTCCGGATGCCCAGGCCGTGGACGGCCACACGGTCCAGCCAGTCCCCCGCCGTGGTGGTGACCACGTACATGCCTTCGTAGTAGCCCGTGGGGTTGGCGGTGTCCGCCGGGATCTGCGGCAGCGGCGCGATGTCCTGCTGGCGTTTGAGCCGGTTCCGCCAGCCCACCGCCACCAGCACAATCAGCACGACGGCGACGGCGAGCATCACCATGCCGGCTTGGAGCTGGGTCATCTCATCCCTCCTCTGCCGGCCGTGCAGGCGTGTTCAGCGTGCCGTCCAGCACGGTGGGGTGTCCGTTGAGGAACGTGGCCACCACGCGGCCGGGCAACTGCCGGCCGGCGAACGGAGAGTTCCTGCCCTTGGTGGCCATGGCCGACGGGTCCACTGTCCAGCGGGCCGCAGGGTCCACCAGGGTGATGTTGGCGGCCGAGCCCGCTGCCAGCGGCTGGCCCTGGCCGGTCAACCGGCCAATCCGGGCCGGCATCGCTGATGTGATCCGGGCATAGTCGGCCCAGCCGATCAGCCCGGATTCGATCATGGTGTGCTGTACCACGGACAGCGCGGTTTCCAGGCCGGTCATGCCCATCGCCGCCTGCGCCCACTCGCATTCCTTGGCCTCGGACGGGTGCGGCGCGTGGTCGGTGCCGATCACGTCGATGGTGCCGTCGGCCAGACCGGCACGCAGCGCCTGCACGTCCTCGTCGGTGCGCAGCGGCGGGTTGACCTTGTAGACCGGATCGTAGCTGCGCACCAACTCGTCGGTCAGCCACAGGTGGTGCGGCGTGACCTCGGCGGTGACCTTGATGCCGCGGGCCTTGGCCCAGCGGATGATCTCCACCGATCCGGCCGTCGAGACGTGGCAGACGTGCAGCCGGGAGTCCACGTGCTGGGCCAGCAGCACGTCGCGGGCGATGATGCTCTCCTCGGCCACGGCCGGCCAGCCGGTCATCCCCAGCACCGCCGAAACGGTGCCCTCGTTCATCTGGGCCCCGTCGGTCAGCCGCGGCTCCTGGGCGTGCTGGGCGATCACGCCGTCGAACGCCTTGACGTATTCCAGCGCGCGGCGCATCAGCACCGGATCGGAGACGCAGATGCCGTCGTCGGAGAACACCCGGACCCGGGCGCGGGAATCGGCCATCGCGCCCAGCTCGGCCAGCCGTTCGCCGGCCAGCCCCACGGTCACTGCACCCACCGGGCGGACGTCGGCCCAGCCCGCGGTGCGGCCCAGCGTGTACACCTGCTCGACCACACCGGCGGTGTCCGCAACCGGCGACGAGTTCGCCATCGCGTGCACCGCGGTGAAGCCGCCCAGGGCTGCGGCGCGGGTGCCGGTCTCCACCGTCTCCGCGTCTTCGCGCCCCGGCTCGCGCAGATGGGTGTGCAGGTCCACCATGCCGGGCAGCGCAATCAGCCCGTCGGCGTCCACCACGCCGGCGCCTGCCGCGCTGAGCGCGCTGCCGACCTCGGCGATCTTGCCGTCACGGACCAGCAGATCGGCACGTTCCCCGCCGGTCAGCGAGGCTCCCCGGATCAGGTAGCTGGTCTGGGTGCTGGACTCGGTCACTTGGCCTCCTGGGCGGCGGTCGGTGCGGGAGCGGCGGACGCGGTGCCGCCGGAAAGCAGAAGGTAGAGGGCGGCCATCCGGACGGCCACGCCGTTCCGGACCTGGTCCAGCACGGTGGAGCGCGGCGAGTCGGCTGCCGCCGAGGAGATCTCCAGCCCGCGGTTCATCGGGCCGGGGTGCATGATGATGGTGCCGTCGCGGCCGGAAGCGTCCAACGCTGCCAGCCGCAGGTCGTTGAAGCCCCAGCGGCTGGAGTACTCCTGCGTGGACGGGAAGTAAGCGGCGTTCATCCGCTCGCCCTGCACCCGCAGCATCATCACCGCGTCCGTGCCCGCGGCCAGCGTGGCATCCAGGTCGTAGCTGATGGTGCACGGCCAGTCGCGGCTGCCCACCGGAAGCAGCGTCGGCGGCGCCACCATGGTCACGTCGGCGCCCAGCGTACGCAGCAGCCACAGGTTGGAGCGGGCCACCCGGGAGTGCAGGATGTCCCCGACAATGGCCACCTTCATGCCGGTCAGGTCTGTCCCGGTGGAGGCGGTGCCGTTGAGCTTGGCCCAGGTGCGCCGCAGCGTGAACGCGTCCAGCAGCGCCTGGGTGGGGTGTTCGTGCGTTCCATCGCCGGCATTGACCACGGCGGCGTCGATCCAGCCGGAGCCGGCCAGCCGCGCCGGCGCCCCGGAGGCCCAGTGCCTGATCACGACGGCGTCGGCGCCCATCGCCTCCAGGGTCTGGGCGGTGTCCTTGAGCGATTCGCCCTTGGACACCGAGGATCCTTTGGCGGCGAAGTTGATCACGTCGGCCGAGAGCCGCTTGGCGGCAGCCTCGAAGGAGATCCGGGTGCGGGTGGAGTCCTCGAAGAAGAGGTTGACCACGGTGCGGCCGCGCAGCACCGGGAGCTTCTTGACCTCGCGCAGCGACACGGCGGACATTTCCTCGGCAGTATCCAGGATCTGCACCGCGTCCGGCTTGGCCAGGTCGGCAGTGGACAGCAGATGTTTCATGCGCTGAAATCCTCGATGACTACCTCGTCGGCGGCCGGACTGCCGTTGTTGGTATCGATTTCGGCGAGCCGAACCCGGACCTTCTCCACCGAGGAGGTGGGCAGGTTCTTGCCCACGTGGTCCGCCCGGATCGGCAGCTCGCGGTGCCCGCGGTCCACCAGGACGGCCAGCCGGACAATCCGCGGCCGGCCCAGGTCCACCAGGGCGTCCAGGGCCGCGCGGATGGTGCGGCCGGAGTAGAGCACGTCGTCCACCAGCACCACGACCTTGTCATCGATGCCGGCTGCCGGCAGCTGGGTGGGCAGCGGCGTACGCGTGGGGTGGCGGCGGAGGTCGTCGCGGAACATGGTCACGTCCAGCTGGCCGATGATGTCTTCGGCAGCGACGGAAGGATCGGCGGCGGCGATCTTGTCGGCCAGCCGGCGGGCCAGCGGGTAACCGCGGCGCGGAATGCCCAGCAGGACCAAATCTTGGGACCCCTTGTTCGCCTCGAGGATCTCGTGGGCGATGCGGGTCAATGCGCGGTTAATGTCCGCTTCGGCAAGTACAACTCGCGACGATGCCGGCTGTTGCGCCGGTGAGTCGGTGTTCATCTTTTGCCGCCTCCTTCCCCGCCTCACTGGACGGAATTTAAAGGTTGCTTGCGCCCTCAAAATTACCACGGTCGGCGTGGCCCGCCCGCTTCATGACGGCAGCACGACGGCGATCCGGGGCCGATGTGGGCAAGCTCACCGGGCGCCGGATGCTGCATCCGCCCCCAGCGCATCGATCTGCGGGACTGGGACTCAGGGTCGGCGGTTGATCTTGCGTGAGCCGGAGCTCCGGATCGGCGGATGATCTTGCGTGAGCCGGCGCCCCGGATCGGCCGATGGCCCTGCCTGCGCCGGATCGCAACGACGCCGGAAGCCCTTCGCTCAAGCCCGGAACGCGACGACGGCGGGTGCCCCGCAAAGTGGGCACCCGCCGTCGTACGTGGGGATGGTGGCTGAACAAGTACCTCAGGCCAGCAGCGTGGGCTTGAGCTGCTGCAACCGGCCCAGCAGGCCGTTGACGAAGGACGGCGACTCGTCCGTCGACAGAGTCTTGGCCAGCTCCACGGCTTCGCTCACCGCAACGCCGTCGGGCACGTCGTCGTTGTAGAGCAGCTCCCACGAGCCGACGCGCAGGATAATGCGGTCCACGGCGGGCATCCGGTCCAGGGTCCAACCCTGGGCGTAGGTGGCCAGGAACTCGTCGATGGTGGGCTGCAGGGCGGCGACCCCCTCCACGATCTGTGCCGTGTAGGGATTGATCACCTGGTCCGTCTTGTCCCGTCCGGCCAGCGCCTCGGCGGCACTCACGCCGCGCTGCTCGGCTTCAAAAAGGACGTCGACGGCCCTGCGGCGGGCCTTGCCGCGGGCTGAAGTAGGGGCACTCACTAGTCGTTGACTCGTCCCAGGTAGTCGCCGGAGCGGGTGTCGACCTTGACCTTGGTGCCGGTCTCCAGGAAGAGCGGGACCTGGATCTGGTAGCCGGTCTCCACGGTGGCGGGCTTGGTGCCGCCGGTGGAGCGGTCGCCCTGCAGGCCGGGCTCGGTGTAGGTGATCTCCATGACCACGGAGGCCGGCAGCTCGATGTAGAGCGGGGTGCCGTCGTGCATGGCGATGTTGACCTTGATGTTTTCCAGCAGGAAGTTCTCGTCGTCGCCGACCACGGCGCCGGGAACGGTGACCTGGTCGTAGTCCTGCACGTCCATGAAGACGAAGTCGTCGCCGTCCTTGTACAGGTAGGTGTAATCGCGGCGGTCCACCGTGGCGGTTTCGATCTTCAGGCCGGCGTTGAAGGTCTTGTCCTGAATCTTGCCGCTGACGACATTCTTGATTTTGGTGCGCACGAACGCGCCGCCCTTGCCCGGCTTCACATGCTGGAACTCAATGACGTTCCACAGCTGGCCGTCCAGTTTCAGCACGGTGCCGTTCTTGATGTCGTTGGTTGTGGCCACAGTTTCACTTTCGTCGATGATGGCGGGCCGCCAGCGGTAGGTCCGCCCGGCCCGGAGCGAAGTCCAGCAGACATTCTACCTGCTGACGGCCTGCCCGCCCCAAGCGCTCGGCGTCCCCCGGATCGATGCCGGCGGAACCGGTGGGTTCGCGAGGCCTGATGGAGCCCCCGGGAACGGTGGGTGCGGGTGCCAGCAGCAGAATGTCCTTGAGGGCAGTACTGCAGCCGCCGTCCTATTCGGCGATTTCCTGGTACGCGGCGAACAGCAGCGAGGTGTCCGGGACGTCGAGGATGCCGGGCTTGGCCAGTCCGTCCAGCACCACGAAGCGCAGCAGGTCGCCGCGGGCCTTCTTGTCCCGCTTCATTCCGTCCAGCAGTGCGGCCCAGCGGTCGCGCCGGTAGCTCACGGGAAGGCCCAGGGACTTCAGGATGGCCTGGTGCCGGTCCGCGGTGGCGTCGTCCAGCCGGCCGACCATCCGGGACAGCTCGGCGGCGAAGGCCAGGCCGATCGACACAGCGGCGCCGTGGCGCATCTGGTAGCGCTCGGCCAGTTCGATCGCGTGGCCCAGGGTGTGGCCGTAATTGAGGAACTCGCGGCGTCCGGACTCGCGCAGGTCTGCGGACACCACCTCCGCCTTGACCCGGATGGCGCGCTCGATGATCTCCCGCAGCTGGTCAGATCCGGCGGTGGTGGCAGCTGTGGGATCGGCCTCGATCACATCCAGGATGACCGGATCGGCGATGAAGCCGCACTTGACCGCTTCGGCCATGCCGGTGATCAGTTCGTTCGGCGGCAGCGTCTGCAGCGCATCCAGGTCGGCCAGCACGGCGGCCGGCGGATGGAACGCGCCCACCAGGTTCTTGCCCTCTGCGGTGTTGATGCCGGTCTTGCCGCCGACGGCAGCGTCCACCATGCCCAGCAGGCTGGTAGGGATGTGCACCACCTTCACGCCGCGCAGCCAGGTTGCGGCCACGAAGCCGGCCACGTCGGTGACCGCCCCGCCGCCCACCGCTACGATGGCGTCGGAGCGGGTGAAGTCGTTCTTGCCCAGCACTTCCCAGCAGAACGAGGCCACCTGGATGTGCTTGCCCTCCTCGGCATCCGGGATCTCGGCAGTCAGCGCCTCCATTCCGTTCGCGGCGAGGTCCTCGCGCACGGCATCGCCGGTGGCCCGCAGCGCCCGCGGGTGGATCACCAGCACCTTGCGGACCCGCTCCCCCAGCACCTGCGGCAGCCGGCCCAGCAGCGCATGGCCAACAACGACGTCGTACGCCTCCTGGGGGGTGTTCCCCGTGACGGGGATGACGGTGGCCTCGGGGGTGTTGCTCACGGTTCGTGCCTTTCCTCAAGCAGTTGTCTCAGTTCGGCCAGCAGCTGCTGCTGGCTTTTGCCGCGGGTGTCCAGCACCAGATCGGCCAGTCGCTCGTACACCGGCCGGCGCTGCCGGAAAGTTTCGGTCCAGCGGCCCACGGGGTCGCCGGCGAGCAGCGGCCGCCCGGTGTCCTTGATGATGCGCGGACGCACCGTGTTCACGTCAATGTCCAGGAAGACCACGGTGCAGTTGGCCAGCAACTGTTGCGTGCCGGTATCCAAGATGGCGCCGCCGCCCAGCGAGACCACGGCAGGCGGTTTGCCTTCGGCGAGCAGCGCCGCCACTTCGCGGGCTTCGAGTTCGCGGAAGGCGTGTTCGCCCAATGAGGTAAAGATCGCGGGAATCGGACCGTGCCGTTCGACCAGCCGCTTGTCGCTGTCGGCGAAGGCGAGGCCGTGCCGATTGGCAAACTGGCTGCCCAGCGTCGATTTGCCGGACGCCATCGGTCCAATCAGCACCAGGTGGCGCTTCAGCCGCATCGGTTCAGCGGATGCCACTACTGGCCGATCGAATCCAGCGACTCCGGAATGGCCGCCAGATAGGACCGCAGGTTGCGTGCCGTCTCGGCCACGGAGTCGCCGCCGAACTTCTCGGTGACGGCCTGGGCCAGTACCAAGGCCACCATGGCCTCGGCGACGACGCCGGACGCCGGCACGGCGCAGACATCGGACCGCTGATGGTGGGCTTTGGCCGGCTCGCCGGTGCTCACATCGATGGTGGCCAGCGCGCGAGGCACCGTGGCAATCGGCTTCATGGCCGCGCGGACGCGCAAGGTCTCGCCGATGCTCATGCCGCCTTCGATGCCGCCGGCGCGATTGGTGGCGCGCACAATGGTGCCGTGCTCATCGCGGACGATTTCGTCATGGGCGGCGGATCCGCGGCGGGCGGCGGTGAGGAAGCCGTCCCCGACCTCCACGCCCTTGATCGCCTGGATGCCCATCAGGGCGGCGGCCAGGCGAGCGTCCAGCCGGCGGTCCCAGTGCACGTAGCTGCCCAGGCCCGGCGGCAGTCCGTAGGCCAGCACCTCAACCACGCCGCCCAGGGTTTCGCCTTCCTTGTGCGCCTGGTCCACTTCCTGCACCATGGCCAACGAGGTCTCGGCGTCGAAGCAGCGCAGCGGATCCTCGTCCAGGGCCAGAACGTCGTCCGGCATTGGAAGCCGGCTGCCTTCGGGAACCGAGACGCGGCCGACGGCGGTGGTGTGGCTGACCAGCCGGATGCCCAGCGCGGAGAGGAACTTCGCGGCCACTGTTCCCAGGGCTACGCGCGCAGCTGTCTCGCGGGCGCTGGCGCGTTCCAGCACCGGACGGGCTTCGTCGAAGCCGTACTTCTGCATGCCGGTGAAGTCTGCG
Organism: Arthrobacter sulfonylureivorans; assembly: GCF_047607445.1. Taxonomy (GTDB): domain Bacteria; phylum Actinomycetota; class Actinomycetes; order Actinomycetales; family Micrococcaceae; genus Crystallibacter; species Crystallibacter sulfonylureivorans_A. Next base: position 151,491 of record NZ_JBLKRT010000003.1, on the reverse strand, counting down.
TGGCCCGGCCGCGGCCTGGTCAGCGGGGCGTTGCGGGCCAGGTCCTCCAGCTCTGCAGGGTCGACCGGATCCGCGGACATGACGGTTTCCCACTTGGGCCATTCGGTGTTGGCCACTTCGATGGCAACCGGGCCGCCCTGGGTCAGGCCGTGGCGGACACCGCCCACCAGGGTGACCTTGTCCTGTTCGAATTTCATTCGGGCACCGCGGCCGTAGCCCAGACGCCGCCGCGCCAGCGCATCCTGCACCTCGGCTGCGGTCAGCTCGACGCCGGCGGGGACGCCTTCGATAATTCCTACCAGGGCCGGACCATGGGATTCACCGGCGGTTAACCAACGCAACATGGATTCAATACTGCCATGCATCTGTGAGCGGATTAGCGCCGCGGTGCACCCACCGCGTCACACATCACATTTGTGACATCGGCGCTGTTGGTGAAGCGGCCGCCGGCGAACAGCCGCACCTGCTCGACCGCCTGGTAGATGAGCATTTCCAAGCCATGCACCACCGAACCGCCCTGGGCCTGCCAGGCGGCGGCCAGTTGGCTGGGCCAAGGATCATAGGCCACGTCCAGCAGCACGCCGCCGGCGCGGTCCGGTCCTGCCTGCGCCGCCAGTTCGGCAGCCAGGGAGTCTGCGGCGTTCGGCGGCAGGGTGCAGACCACCGTTCCGGCCGTTCGCACTGCGGCCGACGCCTGATCCCAGCCGGCTACCTGCAGTGGAACCCCAAGCTGCCGGGCGATCTCCTGCACGTTGCCCGACTTCGCCGGATCCCGCAGGCACAGGGTGACGCCGGAGGGTTTCAGCTCCGCCAGCGCGGCAGCAGCAGCGGCGGCCGTTCCGCCGCCACCCAGGATGACTGCCGGCTGGCCCTCCTGCGCTCCGCCGTGGCGCAGCGCGCCGACGATCCCCGCCACGTCCGTGTTGTGGCCGGTCAGCGTTACCCGTCCCTCGTCGTCGTACTCGGGAACCACGGTGTTGAGTACGCCGAGCAGATCCACCAGCGGGCTGGTGCGGTCCATCTCGGCGACCATCGCGGACTTCAGCGGCATGGTCACCGACAGCCCCGCCCAGCCCCGCTCGCTGCGCAGGGTCCGGACGAACTGCGGCAGCTGGTCCACGGTGACGTCGATGGCCCGGTAGCGGCAGTCGAAGCCGATCAGCTGATACGCGGCACGGTGCAGCGCGGGCGACCGGGAATGGCCGATCGGGTGCCCGAGCACTGCGGCCTGGTACTGCTGGGCAGCCGGCAGCGTGCCGTCAGCCACGCCGTCGGCAGGACCGGCGATCAACTGCACCGGCCTTCTTTCTGCGTGCTGCACCACTGCTGGTATTCCTTGGTGTACGCGTTGTGCTGTTCCAGCGTCTCCGCGAACTTGGTCTCGCCGGTGTCCAGGTTGACGGTCACCCAGTAGTAGTAGGGCACGTCGGCCGGGCTGGCGGCCGCGTCGATGGCCGGTCCGCCGGGTGAATTAATCGGTCCCGCAGGCAGCCCGGTGTGCGCGTAGGTGTTGTACGGGTTCGACTTGTCCGCTTTTTCCTCGGGCGTGATGTCGTAGCCCTTGCGGCCCAACCCGTAAGTCACCGTGGCGTCCGACTGGATCAGGCCATTGGTCTCGGTGTTGTCCGGCTTCAGCCGGTTCTGGATCGCGCCGGCCACCGTGGCGTAGTCGGCTTCGCCCGCCTCGGCTTCAATGATGCTGGCGATGGTCAGCACCCGGAACTGCTCTTGCGGGTCAGAGATACCGTCCTTGGTCAGCCGGTCAACGGTGTTGCCCACCAGTTCGGAGAGGATGTCCTTGGCGCTGGTCTCCAGCGGCCAGCGGTATTCGCCCGGGAAGAGGTAGCCTTCCAGGTTGCGGGCTTGCTTCGGCAACCCGAACTGCTGCGGGTCCTTGGCGAGTTCAGCGAACTCGGACGCCGGAATGTTGGTGCCTTCGCTCAGGGCCGCGAAGACCTCTTCTTCGCGCCAGGTGCGGTTGATCGCGGCGTAGGAGACCTTCTCCCCCACATCTTCCAGCAGGATGGCGGCGGCGTCCGCGGCCGGCAGCTTGTACTGCATCTGGTACTCGCCAGGCTGCACCTCGCGGCCGTCCGCCTGGCTGGCCAGTTCGCCCAGGAAAATTTCGCTGTTGGAGATGATGTCCTGCTCCACCAACGCACCGGCAATCACCAGCGGGCCGGCGCCCTCTTCAACGGTGAAGGTCACCTGTCCTTCGCCGGGGCCGGCGTAGTCTTCGGGGCCGCCGCCCATGCCCAGCAGGTTCTGCAGGAACAGCACCACGCCGACCAGGCCTGCGGCGAAGACCGCGAAAACCACCAGCATGATGGTATTGCGCCGGCGGCGGGCGCGTTTCTTCGTGCGGACCGGACGCTTCCGGCCAGCCGCAGGCTCGTCCTCGAAAAAGTCCAGCCGGCCATCATGGTAGATCTGGCCGTCGTCGGCGTAGCCCTGGTTCGCGTCCGCGTAGCCCTGGTTGGCCGCGTAGCCGTGATCCACCGCGGCGTAGCCCCGGTTGTCGGCATAGCTGTGGGCGTCGTCGGCCGCTTCCCAGCCGCGGTCAGTGGCGCCGGCGGCGTAGTGTGTGTCCTCTGCCGCAGCACCGGCGGCGTAGTCGGCCTGCGGCTCCGCCTCGGGTCCTGCTTCCGGCTGAGGACGACGGCGGTGCTCACCGGCGGCGGGTACGTGGTGCTGGACGACGGTGGCTGGCTCCGGGTCGTTCCAGCCGGTGGCCGGTTCGTCCGCTGCAGCTGCGTGAGCTGCGGCTGCGTCTGCTGATTGCGGGGCGGCCGGCTGGCTGGCCGGATCGGGCCAGGCCTCCTCCGCCGGTTCCTCCCACTCGGGCACCGCGTCGTCGTCCCAGTACGGCGGAACGGTGTCGTCAAAGCGCGGATCAGCGGCCTGGCGTCCGCGTGCGGCCCGCCGGGAAGGGAGATTGGTCCAGTCGTCGGGGTGCTTGCTCACGTTCCCGGGTCCCCGCTTCGGTCATGTCCGTGCGTAATCGTCGGCTCCTCATGGCTGGCGTCCGGCACTGGTCGGCCGGCGGGTGGTGCGACAGGTGTCCCCACGTCCTGTCCTTGGGCCCGTTGCATGTCGATAGCCTGCTGCAGGATACCTACGGCAGCTACCTGATCAACCACTTTACGATGTTGACGCGTATCCATGCCAGCATCGCGCAATCCCCGGTGCGCCGCCACGGTGGTCAACCGTTCATCGATCAGGCTGACGCTGGCCTCGGAACCCGCAGCGGCCAGCGCTGCGGCAAGCTTGCGGGCGTAGCTGCGGGCCATCTCGGTGGACGCTGAGTCGCCGCCGGACAGCGTGCGCGGCAGCCCGACGAAAACCTGCACGGTGCCCCGTTCGGCGGCCTCGCGCACCAGCACCCTGATGTCGCTGTCCTTCTTGGCGTCTCGCTTCAGGGTGCGGACCGGCGTGGCCAGGATCCCGTCCGGGTCGCAGCTGGCCACGCCGACGCGCACCGCTCCGACGTCGACACCGAGTTTGGTGCCGCGCGGATAACCGGTAGAAGACACGCTGCCGGGCCCCTAGCGGTTCGCGACCGCGGCAGTCACGGCGGCCAGTGCTTCGTCGATCTTGGCCGGGTCGGATCCGCCGCCCTGGGCCACGTCGTCCTTGCCGCCGCCGCCACCACCGAGCACGCCGGCAGCGGTCTTGACCAGCGCGCCGGCCTTCACTCCGGCGGCGCGGGCGGCCTCGTTGGTTGCCACCAGGATCAGCGGGCGGCCGTTGGCTACGCCGGTCATCGCCACGGTGACCGGCTCGGAGCCCAGCCGGGTGCGCAGGTCCAGGGCCAGGTTGCGCAGGTCGTCGGCACCGTTGAGGTCACCGACGTTGTGCGCCAGCAAGCGGATGCCGGCCACGTCCTGCGCCTGGGCGACCAGCGAGCCGGCGGAGGCTGCCAGCTGTTCCTTGCGCAGCTTGTCCAGCTCCTTTTCCACGGACTTCAGCTTGGCCAGGGTGGCGGCAATCCGCTCGGGCAGCTGGGCGCCGGGGACCTTGAGCATCTCCGACAGCTCGGTCACCAGCGCGCGCTCAGCGGCCATGTGGCGGAAGGCTTCCATGCCCACGAAGGCTTCCACGCGGCGATTGCCCGAGCCCACTGAGGCCTCGCCCAGCAGGGTCAGCGAACCGATCTGCGAGGTGGCCTCCACGTGGGTGCCGCCGCAGAGCTCGCGGGACCAGGCGCCGTCGATCTCCACCACGCGAACGGTGTCCCCGTAGGCCTCGCCGAAGAGCGCCATGGCGCCCAGCTCGCGGGCCTGGGCCAGCGGCATCACGCGGGTCTGAACCTCGAAGTTGTTGCGGATGGCCAGGTTGGAGACCTCTTCGACCTCCGACTTGGCGGCGTCGGAAAGGCCTTCGCCCCAGGAGAAGTCGAAGCGGAGGTAGCCGGCCTTGTTGAACGAACCGCGCTGCAGCGCCTCCGGACCGAGGATCTGGTGCAGGGCGGCGTGGATGATGTGCGTTCCGGAGTGTGCCTGCTCGCCGGCGTGCCGGCGCTGCGCGTCCACGGCGGCCTGGACGGTGGCGCCGGCGGGCAGTTCGCCTTCGCGGACCACGGCCTTGTGCACGCTCAGGCCCTTGACCGGCTTCTGCACGTCCAGCACCTCGACCACGAACCCGTCGCCGGTGATCAGTCCGACGTCGGCCGCCTGGCCGCCGGCCTCGGCGTAGAACGGGGTGGCGTCAAGCACCAGCTCGATTTCCTCGCCCTGGCCGGCGAAACCGCGCACTTCGCCGCCGCGGACGATGCCGCGCACGGTGGACTCGGTGTTCAGCTCGTCATAGCCGGTGAAAACGGTTTCGCCCTCGGACAGCATCTCCCGGAAGACGGTCACGTCGGCGTGGCCCATCTTCTTGCCGCGGGCATCCGCCTGCGCACGCTGGCGCTGTTCGGCCATCAGCGTGCGGAAGCCGGCCTCGTCCACTTTCAGACCCGCTTCTTCGGCCATTTCAAGCGTCAGATCGATCGGGAAGCCGTAGGTGTCGTGCAGCGTGAAGGCGTCCTCGCCGGAAATCGGCTTCGAAGCAGCCTTCGATTCCTTCACGGCCTCTTCCAACCGGGCGGTGCCGGAGGCGATGGTGCGCAGGAAGGCCTTTTCTTCGGCGTAGGCAATCCGGCTGATCCGCTCGAAGTCGTCAGCCACCACCGGGTACGTGCCCTTCATGGCGTCGCGGGAGACCGGCAGCAGCTCGGGCAGGCAGGCGTTTTCCACACCAAGCAGGCGCATGGCGCGCACGGCACGGCGGATCAGGCGGCGCAGCACGTAGCCGCGGCCCTCGTTGGAGGGGGTCACGCCGTCGGAAATCAGCATCAGCGCGGAACGGATGTGGTCGGCGACCACCCGCAGCCGCACGTCGTCCGCGTGGTGCGGGTCGTCGTCGGACTCGGCGCTGGTGTATTCCTTGCCGGAGATCTCCGCGGCCTTGTCCAGCACGGGACGGACCTGGTCGGTCTCGTACATGTTCTCCACGCCCTGCAGGATCATCGCGAGGCGTTCCATGCCCAGGCCGGTGTCGATGTTCTTCTGCGGCAGCTCGCCCAGGATTTCGAAGTCTTCCTTGCCGATGCCGGCGCCACGCTGGTACTGCATGAAGACCAGGTTCCAGATTTCGATGTACCGGGTCTCGTCGGCGATCGGGCCGCCTTCGATCCCGTACTCGGGGCCGCGGTCGTAGAAGATTTCCGAGCACGGACCGGCGGGGCCGGGCTGGCCGGTGGACCAGTAGTTGTCCTTCTTGCCGGACTTCTGGATCCGGTCGGCCGGCACGCCGACCTGGTCACGCCAGATGGCGAGGGCTTCCTCGTCCTCTTCGTAGACGGTGATCCAGAGCTTCTCCGGCGGCAGCCCGTAGCCGCCCTGCTCCACCGGGCTGGTCAGCAGTTCCCAGGCCATCGCGATGGCCTGTTCCTTGAAGTAGTCGCCAAACGAGAAGTTGCCGCACATCTGGAAGAACGTGCCGTGCCGGACCGTCTTGCCGACCTCTTCGATGTCCGCGGTGCGGATGCACTTCTGCACGCTGGTGGCACGCGGGTACGGTGGCGTCTCGCGGGCGGTCAGGTACGGGATGAACGGCACCATGCCGGCCACGGTGAACAGCAGCGAAGGATCCGGCGACACCAGGGACGCCGAGGGGACCACGGCATGGCCCTTTTTCTCGAAGAAGTCGAGCCAGCGGCGGACAATCTCGTGGGATTTCATGGTGCCTGTGTCTTACCTTCCAGGGTACAAACGGCCCGTGCAGGCCGGGGCTTGGCGTGGATGCCGAGAAAAAACTTAGCGCGTGCGGACGTCGTCTGCGGAATCGATGCCCAGGGCCAGGCGGAGGTCGCTTTCGCGTTCCTGCATGCCGTCCCGGACCGCGTCGGCAAAGTTGGCTACCGAATCGGCCACCTGTGCCAGTGCGCGGTTCAGTCCAACCGGTCCCAGCGCTTCGCGCGTTTGGGAGACCTTGCGGACCGCCAGCACGCCGATCGCCACTCCGGCGGCCATCCAGATTATTCGCTTCATGTCGGTTCCTCTCGCGGATTAGCGGCCGCGGCGGCGCTTGCCCTCGGGCGCGCCCTTGCCGGCGGAGTTGAAGGCGCTGCGCACGCCGTAGGAGAAGGCTGCCACCTTGATCAGCGGCGAGCCCAGGGTCGCGGAGAGCAGCGAGGTCAGGGCGGAAACGTTGGCCGAAGCGTCGGAGACGTTGTTGGAGATGCCGTCGACCTTCTTCAACTGTTCGTTGGTGGTGCTGACGGTGGTCGTGACTTCGCCAATCAACGGGGTGGTGCCGTCGCTGAGCTCGCGGATGGCCTGGCGCAGTTCATCAAACACTTTGCCGAGCTTCCACACCGGGATGGCCAGCAAGGCCACCAGCACCGCGAACACGCCCGCGGCGATCAGACCGGCGATATCTCCACCTGACATAGGTTCAAACGCTCCTCTTGTTTGGTTGACGGCGTACCTCCGGTCCGCGCACAGCGCAAGCATGCCGTGTGCTGCGGGGGTCCGGCTAACGACGGCGGGGCGCACCTTCTGCAGGAACCTTCCCGCCACTGAACAACACCTTACCTACTGAACAGCCCGCGGCCGATGCCGCGGGCTGTTCAGCGCCGCCTCCATGCCGGAGGCAGCATCTCGCCAAGGTACTTCCGGGATGTTCAGGCCCCGGAACTACTTATTAGCGAGCGTAGTATTCGACCACCAGCTGCTCTTCGCAGGTCACGGGAACCTCGGAGCGCTTGGGGCGGCGGACCAGGCGGGCCTGCAGCTTCTCCAAAGCAACGTCGAGGTACGCCGGAACGTTGGGGAGCACGTCGCGGTGAGCGCCGGCAGCTGCCACCTGGAACGGGGGCATCTTCTCGGAGCGCTCGTGCACGTGGATCAGCTGGCCTTCGGAAACGCGGAAGGACGGACGGTCCACGCGCTTGCCGTTGACCATGATGTGGCGGTGCACCACGAGCTGGCGGGCCTGGGCGATGGTGCGGGCGAAGCCGGCACGCAGCACCAGGGCGTCAAGACGCATTTCCAGCAGCTCGATCAGGTTTTCACCGGTCAGACCGGCGGTGTTGCGGGCTTCCTCGAAGACACGGGTCATCTGTGCTTCGCGGATGCCGTACTGGGCGCGCAGACGCTGCTTCTCGCGCAGACGAACGGCGTAGTCACTGTCCTGCTTGCGGCGGGCGCGTCCGTGCTGGCCGGGGCCGTACGGACGACGCTCCATGTACTTCTCAGCCTTGGGCGTCAGGGCAATGCCAAGGGCACGCGAAATGCGGACCTTGCGGCGGGCTCGTGTGTTGTTAGCCACGATGTCCTTCCAGTTATGTGCGGTGTAATGGTTTGCTGGCCTCCAAGTCCCGGAGAGCGTTGGTCAACCGCTACCTTCAGCTACAGTCCGTTCCGAGCACACGACTCTCCCCTTCGCTGAACTGCCTCAGTCGGCTGGACTACTCGTGGGATCGACGGCGCAAGAACGGCTTGCCAGTCAGCCAACCATTCTAGCATCAGCCGGTCGGGTGCCTCGCCACGTCTAGGCTGGCTGGATGCGAGCCATTCTCCAGCGCGCGAGCCGCGCCAGCGTCAGCGTCGACGGCACGGTGGTGGGCGCCCTGCCCGGCCCCGGATTGGTGGTCCTGGTCGGCGCCACGCATTCCGACAGCACCGAGGACGCCGCGGCGCTGGCGGAGAAGATCTGGCGGCTGCGCATCCTGGACGGCGAACTCTCCTGCGCCGATGCCGGAGCCCCGCTGCTGGTGGTCAGCCAGTTCACCCTGTACGCCGACACCCGGCGTGGCCGACGGCCGTCCTGGTCCGCGGCCGCCCCCGGTGAGGTCAGTGAACCGCTGCTGGATCACTTTGTCTCGGCCCTGCGCGGGCTGGGCGCCCAGGTGGAAACCGGCGTCTTCGGCGCCATGATGGAGGTGGAACTGGTCAATTCCGGCCCGTTCACCATCAGCCTGGACACCGAGGACTTCACCAAGCCGCGCCGCAGCTGACGCGTGCTGACGTTGGAAAAGCCAGGCCCCGCCGTCGGATGACCGGACGCCCGCCGTTGGAACGGGCCGCTGCAGCCAGGCCCCGCCGTCGGAATAGCCCGGGCCGCCTGCTGTTGGAAAGCTGGCCGCTGCCGCCGGACCCCGCCGTCGTTATGATCCGCGGATGATCTTGCGCAGCCGGTCCACCCGCGCCGAGATCTCCCGCTCGGCGCCGTTCGTGGTGGGTTCGTAGTAGTTCCGGCCCACCAGGTCGTCCGGCGCGTACTGCTGGGTGGCGATCCCGTGCGGCGCGTTGTGCGAGTAGACATAGCCCTTGCCGTGGCCCATCCCCTTCGCCCCCGCATAGTGGGAGTCGCGCAGGTGGAGGGGAACCCCTTGGCCGCGCCCTGCCCGGACATCGGCCACCGCGGCGTTGATCGCGTCGTGGCAGGCCGGCGACTTCGGCGCGGTGGCAATGTGGACCACGGCCTGGGCCAGGACCAGCCGGGCCTCCGGCATGCCGATCAACTGGACCGCCTGCGCGGCGGCGACCGCGGTCTGCAACGCGGTGGGATCGGCCATCCCGACGTCTTCGGAGGCGTGCACCATGATCCGGCGGGCCACGAAGCGCGGGTCCTCCCCCGCCTCCAGCATCCGTGCCATGTAGTGCAGCGCGGCGTCCACGTCGGAACCGCGCATGGACTTGATGAAGGCACTGGTGATGTCGTAGTGCTGGTCCCCGGCCTTGTCATAGCGCAAGGCGGCACGGTCCATCGCGCGCTCGGCGTGGCTGAGCTCCACCCGGACCGGGCTGCCGTCGGCGCCTTCTCCGCCGGACTCCCCCCAGGCCACACCCGCCGCGGCTTCCAGCGCGGTCAGGCCGCGGCGCGCGTCGCCGGCGGCCAGCCGGACCAGGTGTTCCAGCGCCTCGTCGCTCAGTTCCACGCGGCCGGCCAGCCCGCGCTCGTCCTGGACCGCGCGCACCAGCAGTTGCTCAATGTCATCGGCGGTCAGCGGTTTCAGGGTCAGCAGCAGCGAACGGGACAGCAGCGGCGAGACAACCGAGAACGACGGGTTTTCCGTGGTGGCGGCAACCAGCACTACCCAGCGGTTTTCGACGCCGGGCAGCAGCGCGTCCTGCTGCGCCTTGTTGAACCGGTGGATCTCGTCCAGGAACAGCACCGTGGTGGTGCGGTGCAGGTCGCGGGCGGTCAGTGCCTCGTCCATTACGCGGCGCACGTCCTTGACGCCGGCGGTGATCGCGGAGAGCTCCACGAACTTGCGGCCGGGACCGCGGGCGATCACATGCGCCAGCGTGGTCTTGCCGGTACCGGGCGGGCCCCAGAGGATCACCGACGACGGCCCGGCAGGCCCGGTGGCGGCCCCGCCGGCCGCCAGCAGCCGCAGCGGAGACCCGGGCTCCAGCAGGTGCTGCTGGCCCACCACGTCATCGAGCGTGCGCGGCCGCATCCGGACCGCCAGCGGGCTGCGCGGCCGCGAGGAGCCGCCGGATACTGCATCGTGGCTGCCGGCCTCGGCGTCGTAGTCTTCGTCGTCGCCCGCGGCTGCACTGAACAAATCACTCACACCGTCAAGGCTATCCGTTCGCGGCGCTGTGCTGGCGGCATCGCCCGCGCGGAAGTTCGGGCATCACCCGCGCTCTGCCCTGCCGCGCCCTGTTCCGGTCCCCGGGCAAGACGGGGCACCCTGCAGACAGCGCAGCTACCCGGACTGGGGTTCGAAGTCGATCCGCACCACGGACCGGCTAAGGCTCGAAGTCGATCCGCATCACGGCCCGGCGGGCGGTGGGGCGGCTGACTTCGCGGAAACCGGCCGCAGCGAAGATGCTGTGGCTGCCCACATAGAGTTCGCCCCACGTCATCTCCTGCCCCGGCTTCAAGACCAGCGGGTACCCTTCGACGGCGCGGGCCCCGTTCTCCTCCGCCCAGTCCGGCACGGCAGCGGCCAACGCACGACTGATGCCCCGGCGCCGAAAACCCTTCCGGGTCACAAAGCAGACGGCTGCCCAGACACTGCCGTCGTCCGGATCCTCATCACGGCCGGCCCACACCACCCGGCTGGTCCGCAAGCGACGGTAGGCCGTCCGCGGCTCCACCGCGCACCAACCGGCCGGCTCACCGTCCAGGTAGGCGACCAGGCCGCTGGTGGCCCCGGCCGCCGGGTCGCCACAGGAGGTCCCGGCCCGGAGCCGGAGGGCCCGTTCCTCGACGTGCTCCTCGCGCCATTGGGCCGGAGCCGACTGGAACCACTGGCACTGGCAGCTGGCAGCCTCGCCGCGGACGCCCAGCACTAACTGCAGTTCGTCCCAGGACGCCTCGTTCGCGGGCACAATCGCCACGTCGGCGCCGGTCTCCGTAGTCATGCCCCCAGCAGACAACACGGCGGGCGCGCACCACAAGAGGTACGCGCCCGCCGTCGTCCGTCAATGCCGAAAGGGATGCCGGCTGTGCCGGCTTACTTGGCCCCGGCTTCCTTAGCTGCCGGTTCCTTGGCTGCCGGTTCCTTGGGCTGCGGCTTGGCGTCCACGCCAGCCTCCTTGCGCTGCTGCGGCGTGATCGCGGCGGGCGCGGCGGTCAGCGGGTCGTAACCGCCGCCGGTCTTCGGGAAGGCGATGACTTCGCGGATCGAATCCTCGCCGGCCAGCAGCGCCACCACGCGGTCCCAGCCGAACGCGATGCCGCCGTGCGGCGGGGCGCCGTACTTGAAGCCTTCCAGCAGGAAGCCGAACTTGGTCTGTGCCGATTCCTTGTCCAGGCCCATCACCTTGAACACACGCTCCTGCATGTCGCGCTGGTGAATACGGATGGAACCGCCGCCGATCTCGTTGCCGTTGCAGACAATGTCGTAGGCGTAGGACAGCGCCGACTCCGGGTCGGTGTCGAAGGTGTCCATGAACTCCGGCTTGGGCGAGGTGAAGGCGTGGTGCACGGCCGTCCATTTACCGGATCCGACGGCCACGTCGCCGGAGGCCACGGCGGCTTCGGCCGGTTCGAACATCGGCGCGTCCACGATCCAGACGAACGCCCAGTCGCCGTCGTTGATCAATCCGGTGCGGTGGCCGATTTCCACCCGGGCCGCGCCGAGCAGCGCCCGAGACGAGGACCGGTCGCCGGCGGCGAAGAAGATGCAGTCACCGGGCTTGGCGCCGACGGTGCCGGCGAGGTTCTCGCGTTCGAAGTCGGTGAGGTTCTTGGCCACCGGGCCGGTGAGCTCGCCGTCCTCCTGGACCAGCACGTAGGCCAGGCCCTTGGCGCCGCGCTGCTTGGCCCATTCCTGCCAGGCGTCCAGCGTGCGACGGGCCTGAGAGGCACCGCCGGGCATCACCACGGCGCCCACATAGGGGGCCTGGAAGACGCGGAAGGTGGTGTCCTTGAAGAACTCGGTGAGCTCGGTCAGTTCCTGGCCGAACCGCAGGTCGGGCTTGTCCGAACCGTACTTGTCCATCGCCTCGGCGTAGGTCATCCGGGCGATCGGGGTGCTGATCTCGACGCCGATCAGCCGCCACAGTGCCTGCACAATCCGCTCACCCAGCGCGATGATGTCGTCCTGGTCCACGAAGCTGGCTTCGATGTCCAGCTGGGTGAATTCCGGCTGCCGATCGGCGCGGAAGTCCTCATCGCGGTAGCAGCGGGCAATCTGGTAGTACTTCTCGAAGCCGCCCACCTGCAGCAGCTGCTTGAACAGCTGCGGGGACTGCGGCAGCGCGTACCAGGATCCGGGGGCCAGGCGTGCCGGCACCAGGAAGTCGCGGGCGCCTTCCGGCGTCGAGCGGGTCAACGTCGGGGTTTCGATCTCCACGAATCCGTCGGCGTGCAGCAGTTCACGCGCCACCCGGTTGACCTCCGAACGCAGCCGCAGCGCCTTCGACGGACCGGGCCGGCGCAGGTCCAGGTAACGGTGCTTGAGGCGGGCTTCCTCGCCCACCTCCACGTGCTCATCCACCTGGAACGGCAGCGGTTCGGCAGTATTGAGAACGACGACGTCCTCCGCGATGACCTCTACCTCGCCGCTGGCAAGGCCCGGGTTTTCGTTGCCCTCGGGCCGCTTCTCCACCGTGCCTTTAATCTGCAGCACATACTCGTTGCGCAGCGCATGGAAGACGTCCTCTTCGCGGACCACCACCTGGGCCACGCCGGAGGCATCGCGCAGATCCAGGAAGGCCACACCACCGTGGTCGCGGCGGCGGGCCACCCAGCCGGCGAGGGTAACGGTTTGTCCGATGTGCTCGGCCCTGAGGGTGCCGAGGTCGTGTGTGCGCAGCACAACAGTCCTTCCGGTAGAACGAATTGCTCAGCTGTCCGTCCGCTGTTGTTTACCTGTGCGGCTGCGGCGTACGGCTATGGTTAGTGGAGACGTACACGAGTTTACCGTTGATCACGCGGCGCCCCGGACCCTTGTCTCCGCACCATGCGGCACCAGCGGCCCGAGAGGCCGAAGACCCTGCGGGCCCGCAGCTAGGAGCTGTGGCATCTGTGAGTAGTGAATCATCGCTGGAACGCCGGTTGGGCGGGGTGGACGCCACCACGGTGGGCGTCGGCTCCATGATCGGTGCGGGCGTTTTCGTCGTCTTCACGCCGGCTGCCGCCGCGGCCGGGCCCTGGCTGCCGCTGGCACTGGCCATCGCCGGCATCGTGGCGTACTGCAACGCCAGCGCCACGGCACAATTGGCCACCCTCTACCCCACCAGCGGCGGGGCCTACATCTACGGCCGGAAGCGGCTGGGCGAATGGCCCGGTTTCCTAGCCGGCTGGAGCTTCGTCACCGGCAAGATTGCGTCCTGCGCGGCGATGGCGCTGACCTTCGGCATTTACGTCTTCCCCGACTATGCCACCGCCGCCGCTGTGGCCGCCGTGGTGGTACTGACCACGGTCAACCTGCTGGGCATCACCAGGACCGCTTGGGTGACCCGCTGGATCGTAGCTTTTGTGGCCGCCGTTCTGGTGTTCGTGGTGGTGGTGGCGTTCGACGCCGACCCCATCGGCGGACCGGCAACCCAGACCGAGGTATCCGCCTACGGAGTCCTGCAAGCCGCCGGGCTGTTCTTCTTCGCGTTCGCCGGCTACGCACGGATTGCGACCATGGGCGAAGAGATCCGCGAACCAAAGAAGCTAATCCCGCTGGCCATCTTCTCCGCACTGTTGATCACGTTCGTGCTCTACGTGCTGATCGGCCTGGGCCTGCTGCGCTATCTGGGACCCGAATTGCTGGCCATGACCGAAGCCCCGCTGCACGCGGTGATGGAGGAGGTCGGCGGCGGAGTGGGCACCACGGCCATTGCCCTGGCCGCTGCCCTGGCGAGCCTGGGCGCGCTGCTGGCGTTGATCGCCGGCGTGGGCCGAACCACCTTCGCCATGGCCCGGGAAGGGGACCTGCCCCGGATTTTCACCAGGGTGGGCACGCGCTTCAAGGTCCCGTGGGCAGCGGAACTGGTGGTCGCCGTCGTCGTGATCTTCCTGCTCCTGACCCAGGACGTGCTGGCCGTAGTCGGCTTCTCCAGCTTCGGCGTGCTGATTTATTACAGCGTTGCCAATGCCGCTGCCCTGACTCTGGACGAACGGCCCTGGCACGCGCCGAAGCTGCTGAATGTGGCCGGGCTGGTCGGCTGCCTGCTGCTGGCGTTCACGCTGCCGATTACCTCGGTGGTGCTGATGGTCGCGGTCCTCGCCGTCGGCGTCATCGGCCGGGCCGTTCTGGCCCCGGTGCGGCGCCGGCCCGAAGCCTAAGCGGCGGCCCGGCAGCTCAACCGCACTCGCCCACCGGAGAACCCGCTGGGCGAGTGCGGATCGGTCTAAACCGCCAGGGCTAGTGGGCGGCGGCGGTGACCTGCGGAACCAAGTCCTCGGCCGGCGGCGTCCAACTGGCCGGATCGGCGGCGGTCTGGTCGCCGGAACGGATGTCCTTCACCTCGTGGCTCAGGCTGCCGTCTTCGGCCACCGAGGTGAACCAGACGAAGGGGATGCCGCGGCGGTCGGCGTACTTGATCTGTTTGCCGAACTTGTCAGCCTTCGCTGCCACTTCGACGCTGATGCCGCGTTCGCGCAGCTGACCCGCCACGTCCTGGGCCTGCGACCAGCTGTCCTCGTTCGCCAAGGTGACCAGCACCGCCGTCGGGACATGCCGTGATGCGGTGGCGAACTCCTGGCCCAATATCCGCATGACCAGTCGGGTGACGCCGATGGACAGCCCGACGCCGGGGAAGGTCCGGTTACCCTTGGTTGCCAGCGCGTCATACCGGCCGCCCGAGCAGATGGATCCGAGCTGCTCGTGGCCCACCAGCACGGTTTCGTAGACGGTGCCGGTGTAGTAGTCCAGGCCGCGGGCGATGCTGAGGTCGGCCATGACCTTGCCCGGTGCGCGCCGGTGCGCCTCGCCGATGACTTCCTCCAGTTCGGCCAAGCCGGTTTCCAGCAGTTCGTGCTGGACGCCCAGGGCGCGGACCTGGTCCACGAAGGATGTGTCCTCAGTGCGGATGGAGGCCAGCTTGAGCGCGGCCTGCGCCTGTTCGTCGGTGGCCCCGAGTTCTTCCTGCAGCAGCGCGGCAACCTTTTCCGGGCCGATCTTCTCCAGCTTGTCGATGCTGCGCAGCACGCCGGCCGTATCGGTCAGGCCGATGCCGCGGTAGAAGCCCTCGGCGAGCTTGCGGTTGTTCACCCGCAGCTTGAAATCCGGGATGGGCAGGGCGCCGAGGGCCTCGACGATCACCAGTGCCAGTTCCACGTCGTAGCGGAACGGCAGCTCGCCGTCGCCCACCACGTCGATGTCCGCCTGGGTGAACTCCCGGGCGCGGCCCTCCTGCGGGCGCTCCCCGCGCCAGACTTTCTGGATTTGGTAGCGGCGGAACGGGAAGGCCAGGTGGCCGGCGTTCTCTACTACATAGCGCGCGAACGGCACGGTGAGGTCGAAGTGCAGGGCCAGTTTGTCGTCGCCCTTGCCTTCGGCTTCATCGGCCTGCAGCCGGTGCAGGCCGTAGACCTCTTTATCGATCTCGCCCTTGCGCAGCAGCTGGGCTACGGTCTCGACGGCGCGGGTCTCAATGGAAGAGAAGCCGTGCAGCTCAAAAGTCCGGCGCAGCGAATCCAGCACGTGAAGTTCCACAAGCCTCTCCTGCGGAAGCCATTCCGGGAAGCCTGACAGCGAGGCCTTGCGTGCCATACGGACGTATCTCCTAGTACATGAGGGTGAAGAAGGGCTGATCGTTCTGAAGCCGGCGACCGCGCAGCGGCACTGAATCGCTAAACTGGCTGCTGGACCATTTTAAGGCCTGCCACGGCAGCGGAACCAAACCGCGCTGCCGGTGCGGCCGCCGCCGGCGCGGCGGACCGAGTCAGCGTAGACGTCAGCGGAGACCAGGAGGAGCTTTGGCACGGAAAAGTCCGGACCGCGAAGCCCGGCGGCGGATTGCCCTAATGGAAGCCAAGCGCGACCTGCGCCGGCAGCAATCGGCGCGGCGCAAAAGGGACAATATTGCGGCCGGTGCGGCAATCGCAGTCTTGGTGGCCGGTGCCGTAACCGTGCAGCTCACTGTCTTCGCCTCGAACCCCACCCCGTCCCAAATGGATCAGGTCCGCCAAGGCCTCGAGGACCCGGCAGCCGTCCCCTCGCCGTCGTCCTCCGGCAATGCGGCACACATCCCGTCTCCTGAGCTTGCCGCCGGCAAAGTCTTCAACGGCACCATCGCGACCAATGAAGGCGATATCGGCGTGGAATTGGACGGCAAGGCCGCTCCCCAGGCAGCCGCGGTCTTCACCACGTTGGCGAAGGACGGATTCTTTGAGGGTAAGACCTGCCACCGGCTCACCACTGCCACCAGCATGGGAGTGCTCCAGTGCGGCTCGGTGGACGGCGCGGGCAGCGGCGACCCGGAGTACCAGTGGGGGCCGGTAGAGAACACCCCCGAGGACGGCGTCTACCCCGCCGGCACGATCGCCGTGGCCCGCGGCGCGAGCACCTACAGCAACGGGACGCAGTTCTTCATTGCGTGGAAAGATTCGACGATCCCGCAGGATACCGGCGGCTACACGATTATGGGTAAGGTAACCGAAGGGCTGGACGTCATCGAGCAGATTGCGGCCGGCGGTGTCGAGGATGCTGCCAGCCAGGACGGACCGCCTAAAATACCGGTAACAATAAAGTCGTTCACCATCCAGTGAGCCCAACACCACGACGGTGCCGTCTCAAAAGACGGTCCCGGACACAAGCGAAAGAGTTCTAGCGGTGACACCTAGTCAACAATCCGACGAAACAGCTCAGACCACCGAGACCGAGCAGGCCCCGGCCGCTCCGGCAACGGTTGATCCGGCACAAGCCGAGCAGACCGGGCAGTCGCCCGAGGAGCACGCCGAGCAGGCTACGGCCGAGCCGGCCGCGGCGGAGCAGGCCGAACAGACCCAGACTGAGCAGTCTGAACCGGCCGCGCAGGCCCAGACTGAGCCGGCCGCGGAGGCCCAAGCTGATCAGGCACCGGCTGAGCAAGCCAAGACTGAGCAGGCACCTGATGCTGCGGCGGCTGCCCCCTCGGCCCCGAGCCAGGCTGCCAAGCCGACGCCGAAGCCCATGCCCGGCCCGAAGCCCACGCCCGCCGCCATGTTCGGGAAGAGCGCCACTGCCGCTTCGGCACAGCAAGTCATCCCGGCCCCGACGGTCACTTCCACGCCGTTGTCCGAGGCGTCCAAGTGGGCCCGGGTGACCGACGACGGGCATGTGTTCCTGCTGATCGACGGTCAAGAACACCCGGTTGGGCAGTACCCGGATACCAGCAAGGACGAAGCGCTGGCCTACTTTGTGCGTAAGTACGACGACGTCGCAGCCCAGGCAGCACTGCTGGAGCAGCGTGTGGAAGCCAAGGCGCCGTCCACCGACATGCACAAGACACTGGAACACCTGAAGGCCCAGACGGCAGAACGCCACATGGTGGGCGACATCCCCGCGCTTGAGGCGAGGCTGGAATCACTGGGCACTGCTATCAGCGATCTGCAGAAGGCCGAGAAGGCCGGGCAGGAGGCCCAGCGGGCCGCTGAACTGGCTGCCCGGGAGGCCATCGTCGCCGAGGCCGAGGAGATCGCGGGCAAGGAACCGTCGACGGTTCAGTGGAAGACCAGCAGCGCACGGATGAACGAGCTTTTCGATGCCTGGAAGTCCGCTCAGAAGAGCGGCGTCCGGCTGGGCCGCAGCACCGAGGACGCGCTGTGGAAGCGGTTCCGCTCCGCGCGCACGGTCTTCGACCGGCACCGCCGGGCCTTCTTCAGCCAGCTCGACAGCGACAACGCCGCGGCCAAGGCCGCCAAGGAAGCCTTGATTGCGCGTGCCGAAGAGCTTTCCAGCTCGACCGACTGGGGACACACCGCCGCCGAGTACCGGAAGCTGATGGACGAGTGGAAGGCCTCGAAGCGCGCCAGCCGCAAGGACGATGACGCCCTGTGGACGCGGTTCCGTGCGGCCCAGGACAAGTTCTTCGCTGCTCGGCAGTCAGCCAATGAGGCGATCGATCAGGAATTCTCCGCCAACTTGGCGGTCAAGGAGGCGCTGGTAGCCGAGGCGCAGGCGCTGCTGCCGGTGACCGATCTGGCCGCGGCCAAGAAGGCCCTGCAGTCGATCCGCGATCGTTGGGAGGAAGCAGGCAAGGTTCCCCGCGGCGACATGCAGCGGATCGACGCCGGCCTGCGCAAGGTCGAGGATGCCGTCAAGACTGCCGAGGACGATCACTGGCGCCGGACCAACCCGGAGACCAAGGCCCGCACCAACAGCGCGCTCTCCCAGCTCGAGTCCGCCATTGCCGGGCTTGAGGATGATTTGGCTCAGGCCGAACAGGCCGGAGACCAGCGGCGGATCACCGCGGCACGCGAGGCCTTGGAGGCGCGCCGCCAGTGGCTGGACACTCTCCAGCGCTCCGCAGAGGACTTCTCCTAGCAGCCAAGACCTACACAACCGGAGGGGCCGGGACCGCTTTCCACAAAGCAGTCCCGGCCCTTCGGCTGCTGGATGCCGTTTGGCATGCTGGCTGGCATGGCCCTTCACCCTTCCCCTGCCTCGCCGGCTGCTGTCTCCACGGCGCAGGTGCCGCCGATGGTTCTGCGGCCCGGCCACCCATTCAGTCGCAGTGAGCTCGAGTGCATGAGGTTGGACGGCCTCCTGGTCAACGTGTACGGCCCGGGATTTGCGTTGCCCTGGGACCAGGTGACGCCCCGACACCGCGCTGCTGCCGCCTTCTTTAGCCTGCCGGAGCAGGTCCGCCGGAAGGTGGTGCTGGGGCGGTTGACGGCGGCGTGGGTTTACGGCTGCGCCCCGGAGCCCCAAAAACTCTCGGTCCTGCTGGATCACCGGCACAGGGCAACCTCGCAGGGCCGCTATCGCCTGGCCCTCATCCATGAGGTGACGCTGGGACCATTGGATACGGTGACCATCGGCGGCGTCCCGGTCAGCACACCGCTGCGGACGGCGCTGGACGTGGCGCTGCATGCACCGGAACCCGACGCGGTCCGCGTCTTGTGCGCGCTGGCGCAAGCCAAGACACTCGGCTGCCGGTTGGACGTGATTCGGCAGGCGATCGAGGCCAAGCCCAGGTTGCCTGGCAAGGCGCGCGCGCTGCAGCGCATCGACGCGGCGATGGACGCGAAGCCATAGCCCAAGCTCACGCCAGCGGACGCTGCCCTGCTCCGGCGCGCTGACGGCCCGGGATTGGATCAGCGGCGCTGCGAGCCCGAGGTGCGGTAGACGTCGTACACGCCATCGATGCGCCGGACAGCACTGAGGACGTGGCTCAGGTACTTTGGATCGCCCATCTCGAAGGAGAACCGCGAGATGGCTAGCCGGTCGCTGGAGGTATGCACGGTCGCGGAAAGGATGTTGACGTGGTTCTCGGCCAGCACACGGGTGACGTCGGAGAGCAAGCTCTTGCGGTCCAGGGCCTCTACCTGGATCTCCACCAAGAAGACGCTGGACTGGGTGGGTGCCCACGCGACGTTGACGATCCGGTCGGGACTTTCCCGCAGCTCCGCCACGTTCCGGCAGTCGGACCGGTGAACGGAGACGCCCGACCCCCGCGTGACGAACCCGACGATCGGATCCGGCGGAACCGGGGTGCAGCACCGGGCCAGCTTGACCCAGACGTCGCCCACGCCGACCACCGTGACACCGGAGTCCGGATGCTTGGGCCGCCTGACCACGGTCGAAATGGACGGCTCGGTTTCCTCGACGGCTTCCTGCCCGCCGAGCAGGCCGACCAAGTGCTCGATGACGTTTTGCGCGGAGGTATGGCCGTCGCCCACCGCGGCATACAGCGCGGACACGTCGGCGTGGTGCAGTTCCTGCGCCACCGACATTAACGCATCGTGCGTCATCATCTTCTGCAGCGGCAGGTTCTGCTTCCGCATGGCGCGGGTGAGGTGTTCCTTGCCCTTTTCGATCGCCTCTTCGCGGCGTTCCTTGGTGAACCATTGCCGGATCTTGTTCCGTGCCCGCGGGCTCTTGACGAAGCCCTGCCAGTCCTGGCTCGGGCCCGCACCCTCCGCCTTGGAGGTGAAAATTTCCACCCAGTCGCCGTGGTTGAGCTCGCTGTTGAGCGGGACCAGTTTGCCGTTGACCCGGGCACCGATGGTGCGGTGACCCACTTCGGTATGCACTGCGTAGGCGAAGTCCACCGGCGTGGAACCGGCCGGCAGCGCCATGACTTCGCCCTTGGGCGTGAAGACGAAGACTTCCTTGGCGTTGATTTCAAACCGCAGGGAGTCGAGGAACTCGGCCGGATCGCTGGTTTCCTGCTGCCAGTCGACCAGGCTCCGGAGCCATCCCATGTCTCCGCCGTCGGCAGTTCCGCCGCGCGCGATGTCCTTGTACTTCCAATGCGCCGCAACGCCGTACTCGGCGCGACGGTGCATCTCGTGGGTGCGAATCTGGATCTCCACCGGCTTGCCGCCCGGCCCGATCACTGTGGTGTGCAGCGACTGGTACATATTGAACTTGGGCATGGCGATGTAGTCTTTGAACCGGCCGGGCAGCGGGTTCCAGCGCGAATGCAGGGCTCCCAGCGCGGCATAGCAGTCGCGGACCGTGTCCACCAGCACCCGGATGCCCATCAGGTCGTGGATGTCGTCGAAGTCCTTACCTCGCACAATCATCTTCTGGTAGATGGAGTAGTAGTGCTTCGGCCTGCCGGTGATCGTGGCCTTGATCTTCACTGCACGCAGATCATCGCCGATCTTGGTGCGCAGCGTGGTCAGGTACTTCTCGCGCTCGGGGGTGCGCTCCCCCACCATCCGCACGATCTCCTCGTAGACCTTGGGATGCAGGGCCGCGAACGAGAGGTCTTCCAGCTCCCACTTGATGGTGTTCATGCCCAGCCGGTGGGCCAGCGGAGCGAAGATCTCCAGGGTCTCGCGGGCCTTTTTTGCGGAAGACTCCGGGGACACGAAGCGCCAGGTGCGGGCGTTGTGCAGCCGGTCGGCGAGTTTGATCACCAGGACACGGATGTCCTTGGCCATCGCCACAACCATCTTGCGCACGGTCTCCGACTGCGCCGCGTCGCCGAACTGCACTTTGTCCAGCTTGGTGACGCCGTCGACCAGCATGGCGACTTCCGGACCGAACTCTTTCTTGAGGTTGTCGAGGGTGTACTCCGTGTCCTCGACGGTGTCGTGAAGCAGCGCGGCAGCCAGGGTGGTCCCGGTCATGCCCAGTTCAGCCAGGATGGTGGCGACCGCCACCGGGTGCGTGATGTAGGGATCGCCGCTCTTGCGCTTTTGTCCGCGGTGGCTGCGTTCGGCCACAACAAAGGCGCGCTGGATCAGGTCGAAGTCCTCGCGCGGATTGTTCGCCCGCACGGTGCGGAGCAGTGGCTCGAGGATGGGCGAATAGCCGGAACCACCCCTGCCTGCCAACCGGGCCAGCCGGGACATAGTGCGTTCCCGGCGGCCCGGGAAGGCGTGGCGGACCGGTGCGGTAGCCGGAGTGTCCTTGACCGCAGGCACTACAGAAGAACCAGGATCCGGCTTCACGCCGCTATCACTGGCCTGCTCGGTCGACCTGAGGTTCTCGGCCAATCCTGCCCGCCTTTCCGACTTGTCCTGAAGCTGACGCTGGCTTTGGTAGTCCACCCGCCAGCCGAAGCACCACCTGAATGTTGCTCCGCAACGTCCAGTCTATGCCCGCCCCTGCTGCCCCGGCACCCGGAGCCGCGTCACACTCCCCCGGCCCGGCAGGGACGCCTCACAGCCCCGGGGCCCCAACAGCACACAAGCCGGGGCCCGGGACAGCGCCATTGACCGTCACACTTCGCCAGAACGCGGAGCGGCGTCAGACGGTGACAGCCTCGTTCCGGCGTCGTTCTTCCACACGCTGGGCCTGCTTGACCAGCGCCGGTTCCTTCACACGGATCCGTGCGTACATCGGTGCCGCAATGAAGATGGTGGTCGCCGCGCCAATGATGATGCCGATGAAGAGGGCCAGCGACAGGTCCTTCAGCGTGCCAGCACCCAAGACGAACGCGCCGATGAATAGAATGGCGGCCACCGGCAGGACGGCGACAACGGAGGTGTTGATCGACCTGACCAGCGTCTGATTCACAGCCAGGTTGACCTCTTCCGCGAACGTCCTCCTGGTGGACTTGTCCAAGTCCTTGGTGTTCTCACGGATCTTGTCGAAGACCACCACGGTGTCATACAGCGAATAGCCCAGAATGGTCAGGAAGCCGATGATCGCCGAGGGCGTGACCTCGAAGTCGCTGAGCGAGTAGATGCCAGCGGTCAGGACCAGCACCACCACCAGCCCGCTGAGCGCGGAGATGGACATCTTCCACGTCCGGAAGTACAGCGCCATCATGAACGCCGCCAGCACAACGAACACCACCAGGCCCCAGAGCGCCTGCCGGGTCACGTCTGCGCCCCAGGTGGGACCGACGTACGAGGAGGTCACTTCGTTGGCCTGAACACCGTAGGCACCAACCAACTCATCGCGCAGTTGCAGGGTCTGATCATCGTCCAGCCGTTCGGTCTGGATCCGCATGGTGCCGGGCGCGATGTTGGTCACCCGAGGATCGGACTCCGAAGCGACCTTGGCCACGGCGGCTTCGCCCGGTCCGGCGTCGGTGTTCTGAACGTTGGACACCGTGAACTCGGAACCACCGCGGAAATCGATGCCTAGGTTAAAGCCGCCCTTGACGAACGGCACCACGATGGAGAGCAGGATGCCGACGATGGCGATGGCGAACCAGACCTTGTACTTGCCGACAAAGTCATAGGAGCGCTTGCCGGTGTAGAGATCGTTGCCCCACTTAGCAAAGTTGGCCATTAGTTGCTCTCCTTGTTGGCGCCGCGGCCTGCGCCGCTGGTCGCCTGCTGCTTCTCGGCCGCTCGGCGTTCGGCAATGGTCTGGCGGCGGCCCGCTTCGGCGGCAGCCGCGGTGTTCTTGGCCCGGACCGGGGTCGTGCGTTCGCCCGGCTGGCGGACGCGCCCCGCACCTCGGTAGAGCGGCACCGCGCCCAGCAACCGCGGGTCAAGGCCGGAGAACCGGTGGCCCTCGCCGAAGAATTTGGTCTTGGCCAGCAGCACCATGGTCGGGTGGGTGAACAGGAAGACCACCAGAAGGTCGGCCACCGCGGTCAAGCCCAGCGTGAAGGCGAACCCTCGCACGTTGCCCACGGCCACGAAGTACAGCACGACGGCGGCCAGCAGGTTGACTGCCTTGGAGGCCAACACGGTCTGCCGTGCACGCTTCCAACCGTTATCCACCGCGGAGACCAGACCCCGGCCCTCGCGCAGTTCATCGCGGATGCGTTCGAAGTAGACGATGAACGAGTCGGCAGTCTGGCCGATGGCCACAATCAGGCCGGCGACGCCAGCCAGCGAAAGCCGGTAGTTCTCGGTCCAGCCCAAAATCGCAATGGCCAGATACGTGATCAGGCCCGCCACCACCAGCGACGCAATCGTGACGAAGCCGAGCGCCCGGTACTGGAAGAGTGAGTAGCCGGCGACCAGCACCAGGCCGATGAGCCCGGCGATCAGGCCCATCCGCAACTGGTCGGCGCCGAGCGTTGCGGAAATCTGCTGCTCGCTTTGGATCTCGAAGCTGATCGGCAGGGCGCCGTACTTCAGCTGTTCGGAAAGGCCGCGCGCGGACTCTTCGGTGAAGTTGCCGGTGATCTGCGGCTTGCCGTCCGGAATGACGGCGTTCGTGGTCGGTGCGGAGATCACCTGGCCGTCCAGCACAATCGCGAACTGGTTCCGTGCTCCGGAAAGCCCGAACAGACGTTCCGTGACCGCCTTGAAGGTCCGGGTACCTTCGCCGTTGAACTCAATGTTGACGGCCCACTGGTTCAGGGTCTGTCCCTGCTGGCCGCGGGTCTGCCCGAAGCTGGAGTCGGCGATGTCGGTGCCAGGTACTTCCACCGGGCCCAGGATGTACTTCATTCCGGTGTCCGGTTCGCAGGCAACCATCGGCTTCGCCGGGTCGGCAGCCTCGGCCTCGTTCGCCGCAGCGGCGGGGTCAAGGCAGTCGAGCGCTTCGAATTCCTGGAAGAGTTCGGGTGTGATCCAGTTCGGGTCGCTGAAGTTCTCCGGCTTGGCCGTCGGCTTCGGAATATCCTTCACCGGTGTCCGCTCCGCTTCAGGGACAGCCGCGCCCGTCGAAGAGGTCAGGACCGGGCGGAATTCCATGTCGGCTGACGCCTGGATCAGTTCGCGGGTGCGCTGGTCCGGAATGCCGGGCAGGCTGACCACCACATTGCGGCCGGACTGCGTGGTGATCTCCGCTTCTGCCACGCCGGAGCCATCAACGCGCTGGCGGATGATCTCCACGGCCTGGTTCAGTTGCTCACCGGTGATCTGGCCTCCGGCGCCCTGCACCTTCGGCGCCAGGATCATCTGCGTGCCACCCTCAAGGTCGAGCGCCAGCTTCGGAGCCCAGCTCGCTTGGTTGGTGAAAACACCGCTGCCGAGAATGACGGTACCGGCGGCAAGCAGCACACCGAGCCATATAAGTGTCCGCCGAGCAATGCTGGTGGAACCGGATCGTGCCATGGAAGATCTTTCTCTCATTGACTCAGGCGGCCGGCCAAAACGGCCGGTACACGGCGAAGTGGCGGGGGCATGCCCCGCCACTGCACGCCGATGCGGCTAAGCCGTCGCTGGCCTACTTGGTGTCTTTGTTCTGCTCTTCGTTGAGGCGCTTCAAGGTCTCCTCGGCGGTTTCCTCCGGGCGGTCGGCCGTCTCGGCGGTCAGCGAAGACGCATCGTCCGGAACCTCGGGGGTCTCCGGCGTCACCACTTCGTTGACTGCCTGCGTGTGCACCGTGGCGGTGTTGCCCGGAGACAGTTCGAGGACCACCTTGTTGTTGTCGGCGTCAACGGAAACGACGGTGCCGAAGAGACCGAACTGCGTCATGACCTCGGTGCCGGGAACCATCTGTTCCTTAAGGCGCTCGGTCTTTTCGCGCATCTGGGCCTGGACCTTCTTCTGCTTGCGGAACATGAAGAAGATCAGCAGCGCGAAAACCGCGAACAACCCGATGGTCATCACGTCGATGCCACCGGACTGCTGCTGGGTATTGGTAGCAGCGAAGAGATTTACGAACACAGGAAATTCCGTCCTAGATGTCTGGGGCGGACCGGCAGGAAATGCCGGACCGTGTACGCAGCCTGCCGGGTTCCTGACGGAACGGCGCACTCCGCACGTTCCTACCATTCTACGCGGTGACCGCGCTTACACGGCCACTTCAGTTGTCGGCGAAATCCGTGTCCGGCTCCAAAAGCTCGGCAAGCAGGTCGCCGGTCTGGCCCGCGGCCAGATGATCGGGCACCGCCAGCCCCAGATGTTGCCACGCGGCGGCTGTGGCGATCCGCCCGCGCGGCGTCCGCCCCAGCAGGCCTTCCCGGACCAAATACGGCTCGGCCACGGTCTCCACCGTTTCCGTTTCCTCGCCGACGGCAATGGCCAGCGTGGACAGCCCGACCGGCCCGCCGCCGAACTTGGTAATCAGCGCGGTCAGCACCGACCGGTCCAGCCGGTCCAGACCGCGCTCGTCAACTTCGTACATGTCCAGTGCAGCGGCTGCGGCGCGGGAATCGATTTCGTCGATCTTGTGCACCAACGCCCAGTCCCGGACCCGGCGGAGCAGACGGTTGGCGATCCGGGGTGTGCCGCGGGAGCGGCCGGCGATCTCGGCAAACCCTGCGGAACTCACCTTCAAATCCAGCAGCATCGCCGAGCGGCGAAGCACCAGTTCCAGTTCTTCGACGGCGTAGAACTCCAGGTGCCCGGTGAAGCCGAACCGGTCGCGCAGCGGGCCCGGGAGCAGGCCGGCCCGGGTGGTGGCTCCCACCAGCGTGAAGGGCGGCAGATCAAGCGGAATCGCTGTGGCGCCGGCTCCCTTGCCCACCACGATGTCCACCCGGAAGTCTTCCATGGCCATGTACAGCATTTCCTCTGCCGGACGCGACATCCGGTGGATCTCATCGAGGAAGAGGATCTCCCCTTCGGTCAACGAGGACAGAATCGCCGCCAAATCGCCCGCATGCTGGATCGCCGGACCGGAACTGATCCGCAGCGGCGCGTTCATTTCCGCCGCGATGATCATCGCCAGCGTGGTCTTGCCCAGCCCGGGCGGACCGGACAGCAGAACGTGGTCGGCGGTCCGCTCGCGGATCCGGGACGCTTCCAGCACCAGCGACAGCTGCTGCCGGACTCTGGCCTGGCCCACGAAATCGTCCAGGTTCTTAGGCCGCAGCGCAGATTCGATGGCCCGTTCCTCGGCCTCCGACGCGGTGGAGACCAGCCGGCCCTCCCCGGCGTCCTCCGCCACGCTACTTCACTCCCGCGGTGCGTCGGGCCGAACCGGTCCGGGCGCCGTCCTGGCCCAGTCGCCGCAGGGTCAGCCTCAGCAGGTCGCCCACATGGCCGGCAGCAGCCGCCTCCGGATTCTCCTCGGCGGTGGTGTCCACGGCCGCCGCGGCGTCCTTGTCCGACCAGCCCAGACCGGAGAGGGCCTGCTGAACCTGGCCCTTCCAACCAGCCGCCTGCTGCGGGGCCACCTCGCCGGTGGGGACCAGCTTGCCAGCGAGCTCCAGCACAATCCTGCCGGCGAGCTTGGGGCCGATGCCGGGAACCTTGCTGAACGCCTTGTTGTCGCCGTCCGCGGCGGCAATCCGCAGCGCTTCGGGCGAGTGCACCGACAGCGCCGCCAAGCCCAGCCTCGGACCCACACCGCTGACCGAGATGAGGGTCTCGAAGACTTCCCGCTGTGCCGCGTCCTCAAACCCGTAAAGGGTCATGGAGTCTTCGCGCACAATCATGGTGGTGGCCAGCTGGGCTTCCCGCCCGACGAACAGCGTGCCAAGGGTCTGTGGCGTTGCCTGAACGAGCATGCCGAAACCGTTGACGTCGATCACTGCCGAATTCAACCCCACATGAGCGACGACGCCGCGCAACGAGCTAATCATGATCCAACTCCCAAATCCGGCACTGGCGGTGGCCCGGACCCCATCCCCGGAGCGGAGCACGCGAGGGATTGTCCGAACATACTTACGAATAGCTTACGGGCCGCCGCCGACATTACCGGCAACCGCCACACCCGTGACGCCCTCCGGCCGGGCCGGTCCAGGCCCGTTCGGGCGCGTTCCGGGCCGGTCCAGTCGAAGCGGAGGTTTCAACGGTAGGTGCGCTTGGTCTTTGCCTCGGCTTCCGCCCAGAGCTTCTGGGCGGCGGTCATGCCGCCGCCCGCCGTCGGCTTGGTGGCCCCGCCGCGCCATGCGTGGGTGATCGCCAACGCCAAAGCATCGGCGGCATCGGCCGGACGCGGCGGTGTGTCCAGACGCAGGATCCGCGTCACCATCTTGGTCACCGCCGCTTTGTCCGCCTGGCCGTTGCCAGTCACCGCCGCCTTCACCTCGGTAGGAGTATGCAGCGCGACGACAATCCCCCGCCGCGCTGCAGCGGTCATCACCACACCGGAGGCCTGCGCCGTGCCCATCACGGTGCTGACATTGGTCTGGCTGAAGACGCGTTCGACGGCGAGCACGTCCGGTGCGTGGGCATCAAGCCATTCGTCGATGGTCTCGGCGATCTTCAGCAGACGCAGTTCCAGCGGCATGTCGGGGGTGGTCCCGACGACGCCCACTTGCACCAGCGTGGAGCGGCGGTTCGGCTCGACGTCGACCACGCCCAGCCCGCACCGGGTCAGGCCGGGATCCACACCCAGGACACGCAAGGCTGTTGCCTGCCGGCTGTCGGGCGTCAGTCGTTCTCGAGTTCGGCGAGGACGTCCGGGCTGATATCGGCGTTGGAGTAAACGTTCTGCACGTCGTCCAGGTCCTCCAGGGCGTCGACCAGCTTCAGGAACTTCCGCGCGGCGTCGGAGTCGAGCTCCACGGCCATCGAGGAAACGAACTCGATTTCATCGGTTTCGTACTCGATGCCGGCTTCTTCCAGACCTGCCACCACGGCGCGCAGATCGGTGGGGTCGGAGTGGACCTCGAAGTTTTCGCCCTGGTCCTTGACCTCTTCTGCGCCGGCATCCAGCACGGCCATCAGCAGATCGTCTTCGGTGAGCTCGTTCTTGGGCAGGGACACCACGCCCTTGCGAGCGAACATGTAGGAGACCGAGCCGGGGTCGGCCACGGTGCCGCCGTTGCGGGTGATGGCCAGGCGCACCTCGGAGGCGGCGCGGTTTTTGTTGTCGGTCAGGCACTCAATCAGCACGGCGGAGCCCTGCGGTCCGCGGGCTTCGTAGATGATTTCGGTGTAGTCGATGGTTTCACCGGTCAGGCCGGCGCCGCGCTTGATGGCGCGGTCGATGTTGTCGTTGGGCACCGACGTCTTCTTGGCCTTCTGGACGGCCAGTTCCAGCCCGGGGTTGCCGGAGAGGTCAGCGCCGCCGGCGCGGGCCGCCACTTCGATGTTCTTGATCAGTTTCGCGAACGACTTGGCCCGCCGGGCGTCGATCACGGCCTTCTTGTGCTTGGTGGTCGCCCACTTAGAGTGTCCGGACATGCTTAGGCCTCTCCTCTGACGATGCGGATGAATAGTTCGTGGATCCGGCGCTCCCCCGTCACTTCCGGGTGGAAAGAGGTCGCCAGCAAATGCCGCGAACGCACTGCCACAATTCTAGCTGTCCCGTGCAAAGTCTCCGTGTGGGACGCCTCCGAGGGTTCCACCGTGGCGAGGACCTCCACGCCCTCACCTACCCGTTCCACCCAGGGAGCCCGGATGAAGACGGCGTGCACGGGCGCCGGGCCCTGCTCCGGGGACGGCGCACTGAACTCCAGTCCGCGGAAGTCCAGATCGGTCTCAAAGGACTCACGCTGTCGGCCAAAGGCGTTGCGCCGCACGGTGATATCCAGGCCGCCCAGTGTTTGCTGGGGTTCGCCCTTCAGGTCGGTGGCCGGATCCGCGATCTCCTCTGCCAGCATGATCATGCCCGCACAGGAACCGTACACCGGCATCCCGGCCGCGATCCGCTTCTTAAGCGGATCAGCCAGTTCGAAGATCCGTGTCAGCTTGTCGATCGTTGTCGATTCGCCGCCGGGGATGACCAGTCCGTCGACGGCGTCCAGTTCACCCGGCCTCCGCACCGGCATGGCTGCGGCGCCGCTGTGTTCCAGGGCGGATATGTGTTCGCGGACATCGCCCTGCAGGGCGAGCACACCAATCGTGACCACGGTGACGTTTCCTCGGATTCAGAATCGGGCCGCGCGCGTGGCGGCCGTACCGAAAAACAGTAATACCAACCGGCCCTGCGGCGTTAAACCACGCCTGCCGCCAGCCCAGGGCTCGCCACCGACCAGCGGGGTCCGGCCGCGCGCCGGTGCCGGCGGCTTGTATAGTCTCTAGTCATGCGACACCTCCTTGCGACCGTTGCCGGAAAGGCCGTGAAGGCGGTGGCCAGGCTCCGCGGCGGCGGCTCCGCGCTGCCGGGCCTCGTGGCCGAGAGAATCGACCCGCAGTTCCTGCCCCGCACCCTCGGGAAACTGCCGCGCGGCGTCGTCGTGATCAGCGGGACGAACGGCAAGACCACCACCACCAAGATGGTGGTGGAACTGCTGCAGGGCCAGGGCCTGAAGGTGTTCACCAACCGCACCGGCAGCAACTTCACCCGCGGCGTGGTGGCTGCCGTGTTGGGAGATTCGGACGTCCGCGGACGGCTGGATGCAGACATCGCCGTGCTGGAACTGGATGAAGCCCACGCCGTGCACTTCGTCAAACTGGTACGCCCGCGCTACAGCCTGCTGCTCAACGTCATGCGTGACCAGTTGGACCGCTTTGGCGAGATTGAGACGACGGCGGGATTCCTCCGGCAGATCGCCGCAGCCACCACCGACGCTGTGGTGCTCAACCGTGAGGACCCGCGCATCCTGGCCTTGGCCAACGCCGTGACGGCGCCCCGGATCGAATACTTCGGCCTGGCCCCGCAGCTTCGCCACATGTTCCCGCACGACGACGAGATGCGGAACGCCGTTGCCGCGGAGGTCCCCGGCGCCACGCCCGGACCCGAGGGAGGCCAACCCGAGGGGCCGCGCGCCGACGTCGTACTGACCGCGTGCGAAGGTTCCGCCGCCACCTTCCAAGCCGACGGACACCCGATCGAGGTGGAACTGAAGCTGACCGGCGTCTACAACGTGTTCAACGCCGCGGCTGCGCTGGTGCTGGCACGCACCGTGCTGGGGCCCGCCGTCGACGAACCCGCGCTGCTGGCGTCGCTGCAGAATGTCACCCCGGCCTTCGGGCGCGGTGAATCGCTCACCGTCAACGGCCAACCGCTGGATCTGGTGCTGGTGAAGAACCCGGCCGGCTTCCGGCTGGCGCTGAAGTCATTCCCTGCCGCGGGTTCCCGTACCATGATTGCGATCAATGACAATTACGCCGATGGCCGGGACATGTCCTGGCTCTGGGACGTGGACTTCGATTCACTGCGCGAGACCGGAGTTGCCGAGGTCAGCGGTGTCCGGGCGCAAGACATGGGGCTGCGACTGTTCTACGAGGATGTCCCCGTAGGCCGCGTCGACACGGACCTCAATGCTTCACTGCACCGGTTCATCGCCGACGATCCTGATTCGCCCAAGCGCATCTACTGCACCTACACCGCCATGCTGGCGCTGCGCCGCGAGCTGGGCAAACTGACCGAAGTGGAAGTGGTCTCCTGATGGACGCACCCGTTATCGACCTGCTCCAGCTGTACCCGCGGGACATGAATATTTACGGCGACTGGGGCAACGTCCTGGTCCTGCGCAAGCGGCTGGCCCTGCGCGGTTATGACGTCCGGCTGCATGAGTACAACCCCGGAGACACGTTCCCCGAACAGGTGGATCTGGTGGTGGGCGGCGGCGGCCAAGACTCCGGCCAGAACAAGATCCAGGCAGACCTGCTGGCCCAGGGCGGCCGGCTCCGCGAACTGGCAGACGACGGCCTGCCCATGCTCGCCGTGTGCGGCCTCTATCAACTGTTCGGCCACCGGTTCACCACCCACACCGGCGAAGTAATCACCGGCATCGGGCTGCTGGATGCCGAAACCGTCGGCGGACCCACCCGCCTGATCGGCAATACCGTGCTGGACAGCGACGAGTTCGGTACCGTCATCGGATATGAGAACCATAGCGGCCTGACCACGCTGGGCGCCGAGGTCCAACCCTTCGGATGGGTCACCAAGGGCGACGGCAACAACGGCACGGACGGCACCGAAGGCGCCCGCTACCGCAACGTCATTGCGACCTACCTGCATGGGTCCCTGCTGCCCAAGAACCCGGCCGTGGCGGACTATTTGATCCGGCATGCAGCAGAACGGCGCTACGGCAGCTTCAACGATGTGGCGCTGGACATCCCCCACGAAGCGGAAGCCCGAACCGACGCCGCCGCCCGGCCGCGCTAGAACGCCCAGGTCCAGCCCGGACCGACGCGGCCGCCCGGCCACGCTAGAACACCCAGGTCCCAGCCGCGTTGCGGCGCCAAAGGACGTCAGATCGCCGTTTCTTCGACCGGCGTCGGAATCTTTCGCGGGATGAACACCGCTGCGGCAATGCCGATGATGCCCACAGCTGCCAGCACTATGGTCGAAATCGCGTAGTTGTTGCCAGGTGTGGATGCGATACCGGCGACAAGGATGGTGCCGGCGATCGCCGTGCCGAAAGAGGAACCCAAGTTGGAAACGCTTCGGGACAGCCCCGAGATCTCGCCCTGCTTGGACTCCGGAAAACTGGACTGCACCACGTTCACCGAGGGCGTGAGCATCAAGCCAACGCCCAGGCCGGTGAGCAGCAACCCGGGTGCGAAGGCCCAGGCGACCTGCGTGCCCTGCACAATCCACAGCCCCAGCAACATGCCGGCAACAGTGAGCGCAAAGCCGGTGATAATGAGATCGCGCTGCGCGAACTTCTTCGACAGCGGCCCGGCGGCCAGCGACGACACCAGCAAACCGACCGTTGCTGCTGTGAAGATTATGCCGGTTTCGATGGCGTTATAGCCGCGCACCACCTGCAGGAAGCTGGCGACCACGAAGGAGAATCCCAGCAGCATCAGCCACTGCGCATTTTGCGTGATCAGGCCGAGGTTGGACGTGCGGTTGCGGAACAGGCTGAGCGAGAGCAGGGGTTCATGCCCTGAGCGCTCCTTCGCCCGCACCGACACAAAGAAGCCCACCAGCACCAGCGCCCCGGAGGCGAGCAGGATCAGCATCAGCCAGAGGCTGTTGTCGGCGGCCAGGATGCCCATCACGATCAGAATGAGACCTCCGGCTGAGAGGACCGCTCCCCGCACATCGAATTCACGGGTCGGATCCGGCGGAACAGGGTCTTTCAGGCTGCGGCTGAGCAGCGCGATGACCGCAATAATCAAGGCCTGGAAGACGAACGCTGCACGCCAACTGATCGCCGATGTGATCAGGCCGCCGATCAGAGGACCGGCCGCAGATCCGATGCCGCCCATCGCGCTGATCGCACCGAACGCCTTCGCGCGGGAGCCAAGGTCGCGGAAGATCATGGTCGTGAGGATGTAGACCGGCGGGATGAGCAACGCAGTGCCGATCCCCTCAAGGATCGAGTTACCCAGGATCAGTACGAGGAGACCAGGTGAGACTGCACTGATCAGTGCGCCGATGCCATAGACAATGAGGCCGAGGAGGAACAGGCGCTTGCGGCCGTAGCGGTCGGTGAGCTTGCCACCCGGAATCATCAACGCGGCCATCACCAGCAGGAAGATGGTGATCGCGACCTGGATCCCCTGCACGGTGGTGTCGAGGTCCTCGCTCATGTCGTTGATCATCACGTTCATGTTCGAACCAGCGAAGCTGCAGATGAATTGTGCGAGTGCGAGTGGGAGCAGCACCCCCCTCGTCTGGATCCGGGCTTCCGGCTCAGTCATGTCCCTGTCCCGTCCTCGCTCACAGAAATACGGTCACCACGGCCCAAAATACGGCGCACGAGAGCCATCAGGATCACCCGGAAAGGATGAGGAAAGTCCATCGGGCGCGGAGAAGACTTTGCTGAGGGTGGGCCGCGTCTTCGGTGACACCAGTCACCACCGGCGCACCGCACGAGGGAGGACCACCATGGCAAACGCTTCAGCTGGGCGGACCGCCGATCCGGGCCGGCCCATCGATCCGGACTACAACGTTGCGGCCGCAGGGACAATCCTCTTCGGCGGGATCATCATGATCGTGGCCGGCGCCTTCCACATCATCCAGGCACTTGTGGCACTGTTCAATGATCAGTTCTATGTGGCTGGTGAGGAGTACATCTTCCACTTCGATCTGACCTCGTGGGGCTGGATCCATCTGCTCGGAGGCATCATCTTGGTGCTCGGCGGGATTTTCCTGTTTCGGGGAGCAATGTGGGCCCGCATCCTGGCGGTTGTACTGGCGTCCTTGAGTGCGATTTTGAACTTTATGTGGCTGCCGTATTACCCCCTTTGGGGCATCATCATCATCGTCCTCGACGTGCTCATCATTTGGGCCGTGCTGGCCCACGCCCGCGACCTCCGATACGCCACGCAGGCCTGACACCTCTGGTTCCTCAACGCCGACCGCGTCCTGTGCCGCTCAAGCAGGACAGACGGGTGACCTACTCAACTGACGGGAGACCAAGATCATTCGGCCGGGGTGATGCCCCGGGCGTACACGGAAAACTACTCTGGGCGGGTTCTGGACAGCCAATCAGATTGCAAGGGTGATGTTCGTGGCAACAAGAGATGTACACGGCCCAATCGACTTTGTGTTGATCGAGTTTCCATTGGAGAAGACTGGCAGCGGCGCCACCGTTGCAGCCTTGATGGACCTGATTCAGCGGAAGGTGGTTTGGGTCTATGACCTCATCATCATTAAGAAAGACGCCGACGGTTCCACCGGCAGCGTCGAGTTGACCGAAGACTCAACCGAAGGCCTGGACGGCTTCGCATCGCTCGCGTCGGTTCGTTCGGGGCTACTGGGCGACGAGGAAATCGCCGAAGCAGCCTCTGCCATGGAACCGAATACCGCCGCTGCGCTCATCGTTTATGAGAATTTGTGGGCGATTCCCTTCATTTCAGCAGCCCGCGAGGCCGGCGGAGACGTCATCGCGAGTGCGCGTATTCCCGCTGAGGACGTCATGGCCGCGCTGGACATGCTTGAGTCGGATTCGACGGTCTGAGGAGGACGCAGACATGGGACTGTTACGAGGAGTAGCTCGCACGGCAGTCGTTGCCGGGACAGCGACGGCTGTGAGCGGACGTGTGCAGCGCCGCCAACAGGCGCGTTGGGATGCCCAAGAGCAGCAGCAGTATGAGCACCAACAGTATGAGCAACAGCAGCAGTACGCCCAACAGCAGCAGCAGTACGCCCAGCCTCAGCAGGCGTACGTGCAGCCGCAGTATGAGACAGCGTCCGCCCAAGCGGCGGCGCCGGCCGGTGATCCACTGGAACGGCTCAAGACTTTGGGCGATCTCAAAGCGCAGGGACTTCTGTCCGAGGCAGAATTCGAGGCACAAAAGGCGAAGATCCTGGCCGGCTGAATCTAGCCGGCTGACCCGGCCACCACCCACATCGTGCCCTGCAAACTCCGGTTTGCAGGGCACGACGGCGTCCATCTGCGGTTGCGACACGACGACGGCGCCCGTGCACACGGCTGTCAGGGGCCCAGCGACAGCCAGGCACACCGCTGTCAGGGTCACGGCAGCAACACGGCCAGGGGCGGTCACCACGGCCGTCAGGGCACGACGCCGGCGCGGCCGTTAGGAGTAGAGCGGCACGTCGTCCGTCTGGGGCACCGTAGGCAGCACCACGTCGTCCGTCTGGGGGCACGGAAGCGGCACCGCGGCCCATCTGCGCCCCGACGCACCATCGGCGCCCGTCAGGGGTTCGGCGGAACAGCTACCCCGCCCGAGGGCTCGACGGGGGCACCGCTGGAGGGCTCGGCGTCGGCCAACTGCTGCGCGGGCGGAGTTCCGATGAACTCGATGAGAGCAACGATGACCACCACGATGATGGTGATGGTGACGACGACGCCAATGGTCGGCTCGGACCAGAACACGAGCACCAGGCCGCCGACGATCACCGTGGCCACCCAGAGCAGTCGCTTGTACCGATAAATCCAGTTCCCGACCCCACCAGTGTGCATGCCGGCATGCTCCGCCGACCCGCGCAACCGAGCGATTCCCCTCGAGGCGGAGGCACGCGCCTTCACGGCCGATGCAGAGGTGCCGGTGAAGTACGCGGCTATCGCCACCACCAGCGCGATCACGGCGGTCAGGCGCAGCGAGTCACGAAGGAAGCGCACCAGGGTGTCGAACACCATTCCCGCCGAATCGCGCGAGAGCACCACTCCAGGCAGCGCTTGGAGGTAGGCAATGCGACCCACTGCGAGGGCAATCCCCAGCGCCAGCATCGCCGCCACGATGCCGAGGGCCCCCAGCATCACGGCACGAGCACGGTGACGCGCAGTCAGCACGCCGGCGACGAACAGGATGCCGGTGATGATCGGCAGCCAGATGCTGAACGCGTTCAGTATCCGGTAGGCGCTCTGGGCTTGCGTGACGGCGTCCGACTGCACCAGGTCGTAGGAGACATCAACGTTCGGGATGTTCTGCGCCAGGCTGAACCCTTCGGCTATGAGGCGCTCCTTCACCTGCGCGACGATCGGCCCGAGGTTGACCGAGATCGTGTCGTTCTGGGCGCTGATGGCTCCGCCCTGGTTGCCCTCCAGCAGATTCACCAGCTGCTGGTGGGCGATCTCGTTTGAGCGGTCCCACACGGTGTCGAACTGTGGGCTGCTGATCGTTTGCTGCACCCGGCTGTGAACGAAGTTTTCGACGCCCGAAATCATCGGCTGTTGCAAGGCAGTCAGCGCGGCTTCTGCACGTGGCGGCAACCCGAGGTTGGAAATGGCGTTGAACGCTTCGTCGGTGACCGCCTTCAGATCCACATGGGTGAAGATGGCGTTAGTGACGGCGTCGGTCAGGTCCGCCTGGACGGAAGGGTCGTTGATCAACGGGCTGACCGTTTCTACATAGCGGTCGGTGTCAGACACCACGCTGCCTGCCCACACGCCCACCACCGAGATCGGCGCGAGCACGCACGCCAGCGTCAGCAGCACCGCTGAGCCGACCGAACGCCAACGATGCCTTTCGGCGACCGGTCTGTGCCCGCCCTCCAGCGCAGCGGCACGTTCAGCTTCGAGTTCGGCGACCCGCGCCCGCAGCCGTTGCAGCTCCGCGGCATCGGTCATTCCTGGATCCGTCATCGCTGGCTCCGTTCAGGCGCACTGTCGTTCCGGCGGGCACTGTTGCCACAGGATTCATCCGTTGACTTCAGTCTCCCGCCGGGATGCCTGCGTGTTCATCATCTGGCAAGGATGAAATCGTGAAGCCGCACAAAGCAAAACGCCCGGCGCCGCACCTTCGTGCGGGACCGGGCGTTCGCCGTCGTTAGTTCTTACCAGCCGCGCTCGGCGAGGCGGTGCGGCTGCGGGATTTCGTCCACGTTGATGCCGACCATTGCTTCGCCCAGGCCGCGCGAGACCTTGGCGATGACGTCCGGATCGTCGTGGAAGGTGGTCGCCTTCACGATCGCGGCGGCACGCTCGGCCGGGTTGCCGGACTTGAAGATGCCGGAGCCAACGAAGACGCCGTCGGCACCCAGCTGCATCATCATGGCGGCGTCGGCCGGAGTCGCGATGCCGCCCGCGGTGAACAGCACCACCGGCAGCTTGCCGGTCTGGGCAATTTCCTTGACCAGTTCGTACGGGGCCTGCAGTTCCTTGGCCGCCACGTACAGCTCGTCTTCGGGCATCGCGGACAGGCGCTTGATCTCGGACCGGATCTGGCGCATGTGGCCGGTGGCGTTGGAGACGTCGCCGGTGCCGGCTTCGCCCTTGGAACGGATCATCGCTGCGCCTTCATTGATCCGGCGCAGCGCTTCGCCCAGATTGGTGGCACCGCAAACGAACGGAACGGTGAAGTTCCACTTGTCGATGTGGTTGACGTAGTCGGCCGGGGTCAGCACCTCCGACTCGTCGATGTAGTCCACGCCGAGGGACTGCAGCACCTGCGCCTCGACGAAGTGGCCGATGCGGGCCTTGGCCATTACCGGGATGGAGACTGCTTCGATGATGCCGTCCACCATGTCCGGATCGCTCATCCGGGACACACCGCCCTGTGCGCGGATATCCGCCGGCACCCGCTCGAGGGCCATCACCGCCACGGCACCGGCGTCTTCGGCGATGCGGGCCTGTTCGGGCGTTACGACGTCCATGATGACGCCGCCCTTCAACATCTCGGCCATGCCCCGCTTTACCCGGCTGCTGCCGGTCACGGGGGCGTGAGTTGACGTTGCTTCACTGCTGGACACTAAGAGCCCCTAGGAGTCGGTCGAAATCGTACATCTCATCATACGTCCGGCCCCGCGGACCGGCTCACCGGTGACGTAACGTTCTTCAACGCCCGACGGCGGCGTCCTGCCTTCCGTCGTCGTCCCGCCGTTCAGGCAGCCAGCCGGGTTTGCCGGTAGACGGTCATGATCCGCTGGATCACGGTCAGCAGGCTAGCCGCGGCAAGCAGCACCAGGACCACCAGCAGCACCACTTCCGGCAAGCCCAGTCCGGTGAATCCGGTGAAGACCAGGACGGCCACGAGCCGCTCGGACCGTTCGGCGAAGCCGACGGCGGCGGTGCATCCGAGCGATTCGGCCTTGGCCCGCGCGTAGGAGACCAGAGAGCCCAGCAACAGGCACACGAGTGCGAAGACGGCGATCGCCGGGTTCTCTCCCCCGGTAAAGAACCAGATCGCCACGCCGGCGAACACTGCGCCGTCGGCCAGCCGGTCAAGCGTGGAGTCCAGGAAATTGCCCCAGCGGCTGCTGCGCTCCAGCATGCGGGCCATCAGGCCGTCCACCATGTCGGAGAAAACGAACGCGGTAATGAAGACGGTGCCCCAGAACAGCTCTCCCAGCGGGTAGAAAACCAGCGCCCCGACGCAGACTCCGAGCGTGCCGATGATCGTGACGGCGTCCGGTGAGACTCCCATCCGGATCAGGACGCGGGCCAGCGGGGTGAAGAGCTTGCCGAAGAATCCGCGCGCGTACTTGTTCAGCATCGCCGCGCTACCGTGCAGGCCAGGCGTCGGCTACCTGCTTGCGGACCTCGTCCAGGGTCTGGGTGATCGCTTTGGTCTGCGCGATGATCGGGAAGAAATTCCCGTCTCCGCCCCACCGCGGCACCACGTGCTGGTGCAGATGCGCCGCAACGCCAGCTCCCCCGGCTTCGCCTTGGTTCATGCCCAGGTTGAAGCCGCTGGGGTTCGCTACCTTCCGCAGTACGCGCATGGCTGTCTGGGTCAGCTCGGCGAACTCCGCGGTCTCCTCCGCGGTGATGTCCGTGTAGTCGGGCACATGGCGGTACGGGCAGACCAGCAAGTGGCCGGGGTTGTACGGGAACAGGTTCAGCACCACGTAAGCGGTCTCGCCGCGATGGACAATCAGCGATTCCTCATCCGGCCGGGCCGGCGCGACGCAGAACGGGCACTCGTCCTTGTTCTTGAACTGCCCCTGGCCGCCCTTGACGTAGGCCATCCGGTGCGGCGTCCAGAGCCGCTGGAATGCATCCGGGACTCCGGGCAGCTCGAAGCCGTCCGTTGTCTCGTCATCCGTGCGGTCCATCTCGGCTTCCCTGGTCGTCCCGGCCATGGTCAGTTGCCGCGCTTGGCGACAGCCTGCACGATGCGCGACACTGCCTCGTCCACCGGAATGCCGTTGTCCTGGCTGCCGTCGCGGAAGCGGAACGAGACCGCTCCGGCTTCGGCGTCCTCGCCGCCGGCGATCAGCACGAACGGCACCTTGTCCTTGCTGGCGGTGCGGATCTTCTTTGGGAAGCGGTCAGACCCCAGGTCGGCCTCGGCGCGGATGCCCTGGGCCCGCAGCTTGGCCACGATCTCCAGCATGTAGTCGTTGAAGGTCTCCGCCACCGGAATGCCGACCACCTGCACGGGAGCCAGCCAGGCCGGGAAGGCTCCGGCGTAGTGCTCGATCAGCAGACCCATGAACCGCTCCACAGAACCGAACAGCGCACGGTGGATCATGACCGGCCGCTGCCGGGATCCATCGGCGGCCTGGTACTCCAGTTCGAAGCGCTCGGGCAGGTTAAAGTCCAGCTGGATGGTGGACATCTGCCAGGTCCGGCCGATCGCGTCCCGCGCCTGCACGGAGATCTTCGGTCCGTAGAAGGCGGCTCCGCCCGGATCCGGCACCAGTTCCAAGCCGGATGCTTCGGCCACCTCGGCCAGGGTACGGGTGGCTTCGTCCCAGACCTCGTCGGAGCCGACGAACTTTTCGGGGTCCTTGGTGGACAGCTCCAGGAAGAAATCGTCCAGCCCGTAGTCCTTGAGCAGGTCCAGCACGAAATTCAGCGTGGTGGTCAGCTCGTCCTTCATCTGCTCGCGGGTGCAGTAGATGTGGGCGTCGTCCTGGGTCATGCCGCGCACCCGGGTCAGCCCGTGGATCACACCGGATTTCTCGTACCGGTAGACCGAACCGAACTCGAACAACCGCAACGGCAGTTCACGGTAGGACCGTCCGCGCGAGCGGAAGATCAGGTTGTGCATGGGGCAGTTCATCGGCTTCAGGTAGTAGTCCTGGCCGGGCTTGACTACCTCGCCGGTCTCCGGGTCCCGGGTTTCATCCACGTGCATCGGAGGGAACATGCCGTCCCGGTACCAGTCAAGGTGGCCGGACACCTCATACAGATTGCTCTTGGTGATGTGCGGGGTGTAGACGAACTCGTAGCCGGCCTCGGTGTGCCGCTGCCGCGAGTAGTCTTCCATCGACTTGCGGACAATCCCGCCCTTGGGATGGAAAACGGGCAGCCCGGAACCCAGTTCGTCCGGGAAGGAGAACAGGTCCAGTTCGGCGCCCAGCCGGCGGTGGTCGCGGCGCTCGGCCTCCGCCAGCCGCTCCTGGTAGGCCTTCAGGTCGTCCTTGGTGGGCCAAGCGGTGCCGTAGATGCGCTGCAACTGCTTGTTCTTCTCGTTGCCGCGCCAGTACGCGGCGGCCGAACGGGTCAGCGCGTACGCGTTGGAGATCAGCTTGGTGTTGGGAAGGTGCGGGCCCCGGCAGAGGTCCTTCCAGACCACATCGCCGCTCTTGGCATCCACGTTGTCGTAGATAGTCAGCTCGCCGGCGCCAACTTCGATGCTGGCTCCTTCGCCGGCCTCATCGGAATGGCCCTTGAGCCCGATCAGCTCTTCCTTGTACGGCTCCCCGGCCATCTCGGCCAAGGCCTCGGTCTCGGAGACGCTGCGACGGACGAACCGCTGGTTGGAATTGACGATCTTGAGCATCATCTTTTCCAGCTGCTTCAGGTCTTCCGGGGTGAAGGGCTCGTCGACGTCGAAATCGAAGTAGAAGCCGTCGGTGATGTACGGCCCGATGCCAAGCTTGGAGTCTTTGCGCAACTGCTGCACGGCCTGGGCCATGACGTGGGCGGTGGAATGGCGCAGCACGTTCAGCCCGTCAGGCGAATCGATGGTCACGGCTTCCACCTTGGCACCGGCCGGAATGGGCTGGTCCAGGTCTTTCAGCTCGCCGTCAACGCGGACGACGACGACCTCCCGCCGGGTGCCGAAAAGGTCGGCTCCCGTCGTGCCCTCGGTCACCTGGTTCTCTTCGCCGTCGACGATGAGGGTGATGTTCTGGGGCGCTGACACAGAGGTCTCCTAATTGTTTGGCTGTGGCCGTTACTGCAGCGACGTACGTGGGCGCTGCAAGCCTCTACGATCGTATCCGCTGACGAGTTGCCGGACCAACATCGGCGCGGCCAGACCGGGGACAACCGTCGCGTAGTCTGCCTGCCGATTCGCGTGCGTTGCCCTCGACCGAGGCGAGGCCGTCGACCGGCTGGGTGGCGATTCCGCCGACCGGGTGGCCGAGTCCGCCGCGCGCCGGTCACAGACGTGGACCCTGTCAGACATTCCGCCCGAACTCCGCTCCGAACCACGAGGCCGGTTCGTTGCAGGGTCGATTCATCGCAGCAACGAGGCCATGCGGGCCCTAGAAGGGCGGTGTCTGCGGCTGAGCCGGCCAACCTTCAAAGGGACTCGACGCCCTGTCCGGGCTAGCGGATTCGGCAGGGTCCCGCATGCTGACGTCGAGTTCTTCCTGCCTCGGGACCTGCGGCGCACTGGCTCTGTGAGCCGAGGGATCCGGGGCCTTCGGATGCGGAGTTGACTCGCTTCCTGGCAAAGGACCGCCGAAGTGGCCGGCCCTCTGCCCAACCGTGGCCGGTCCCGGCTGGCGTTCAGGCAGTTGGGCGTGCTTGAGCCAGACGTGATTGCGTAGTGGTTTCTGCTCCGGATCCACATCGGGCGGCGGCAAGAACCACGCGACGCCGCTGATGACTTCGATCCGCCAGTTCCCTTCGTGGATGAGGTGGTGGTGGTGACTGCACAGCAGGACGCCGTTGTCAGTGGATGTCGGGCCGCCCTTTTCGAACCATCGGATGTGGTGCACTTCTGTCCACGTCGAGGGTGCGGTGCAGCCGGGGAAGGCACAGCCTCCGTCCCTGGCGATGATTGCCAGCCGCATGTGCTTCGGAAACAGCCGCTGGGACTGGCCGACGTCGAGGATCACGCCCATGCCGGAGAGGACCACGGGGATGATGTCCGCATCGCAGGCCATGCGGCGGATGGTTTTGGCGGTGAGCGGGCCGGAGAAAGTGCTGGTTCCCGGCCTCCCGAGGTCGGAGGCCAGGTCCTGGTAGTCAATGGTAACCAGCAGCTGCGGACGGAGTCCGCCGGCCGCCGGCAACAGGTCTGTGGTCAGGGCCACCTTGCAGGCACCGATCAACCCGTCGAGGTGCCGCTGCTGTCGGGTCCGCCCGTCCAGCTCCTCGCCGGATGCGGCGGCGGGATCAGTATCGTCCGGTTGGTTCGCGTCCGCGATGGGGCCGCGCGGATCGGCGGCTGTCGGCAGGAGCGCGGGCGCGTTTCCGACGCAAGCGTCTTCGCCGACTGCGTCTTCACCGGTACTAGGGCTAGCCCCGGTTCCACCGAAGCCGATGGTGCCGCCGGTGGCAGTGCCTTCCCGCAAGCGGGGATTGGTGGCCGTGTTGTACACGGTCGCCAGCACCTCGTTCTGTTCATCGGTGGCGTTGATTTCGTAGCAGTGCAGGCCGTTGCGTCGGCCTCGGTAGAACAAGCCCTGACGCGCCTTCAGCTCCGCTGCCGTCAGATCGGTGCCGCCGGGATGTAGGCCTCCCTCCCACTGCCGGATCAAGAGCCTCAGGGAGTCGACATCGTAATCGGCCGCGTGCTTGACCAGTGCCTCTTCCATCTGGCGCAGCTGGTCGGGTGCAGCGATCCGACGCAGCCCGTCCACGGCCCTCCGGATCAGGTTCGCGGCTTGGCCGGACACCTGCCCTTCATCCAGCGCACGGGCCAAGACCGGCAAACGGGGCGGCGGGGCCGGTGTGCCTTCGGGAACCGGCCGCGGTTCCGTAGCTTCAGCCAGCTGAAACCTGCGCGCGGCCTCCTGCCGGCCAATGCCGAGCTTCGGCCGCAGACAATCCTCATTCGACTTGAAGGCGCCACGCTTCGGCGGGTGCTGGTCGTCCGGGTCATGTGGCTGATCTGTTTCTCCGACAGCCGCGATGTTCTGCGCTTTGATGATCCTGGCCAGGATCAGCTGGGTCTGGGCCACTGTATTGGCCAGCTCTTCCACCTGCGCTGCTGTGCTGGCCACCCATTTGGTGCTGCGGGTCAGGCCGTCAGCACGGAGCCGATCATTAACACCGGCGACCTCGGCACGCAGTCGGACCAACAGAGCGGAATCATCCTGCCCTGCTCCCGGAGCCGCTTCCAGCACTTCGATCGCCATAAATCCAGCTTAGGAAGCGCTGGAAAGCGGCAGCAGTGGCGCGAGCACTGATGTGGACGAGCTGCAGCAAGAAGGCGGATGTGTAGGTAGGGTGGGCGCGGTTCGAGCTACCGGTGGTGTGGGGAGTCCGCTCCACGGGATCGATCCTGATGGTCAGGGTAAAGACGAACAGCAGCAACAGTCACGCCAACCTCTGGCAACATCACGGCGCAGCAATAAGAGGGGCGCGGCGCCGCGCCTTGGAGCAGTACCGCCGGACCCCACGCGGCACCCATCATCGGCCCGGCCTTTACCCGGCCACCTGCCCCGCCAGACTCCGTCCGGCCGCCTTCACCCGGCCCGGGATGGACGGCTTCCGGCCAGCCAGGGTTCTGCCGGGCCGCGGTTGTCCAGGCCTTCCTCGGCCATGCGGCGGGCGAGCTCGGCGGTACCCAGTGGTCCGGCGGGATGTGCTGCCAGCGATGCGGCAGGGGTCCGAACGCGCGACGGTTCGGGACGGACCGTGTTTCCCGGAAGCGGCAGACGGGCAGTATCAGATAGGTCCCAGGCCTCAAGTGCCTGCAACCCGAGTCCCTTGGGGCCGGTCCGGCGGGTGAGCCCGCGGATGAGCAGCAGCTCGGTCCCGAACAGCAGTGGGCCGGAGCGTTCCTGTGCCTCCTGGAAAAACGTGGCGTCTACACAGCCGGTGCCGTCGTCCACACTGATGAAAACCACTCGGCGGCCGCCGCGCATAGGCGGGGTCTGGGTGGCGACCCGGATGCCGGCCACCATCACTTCGCTTCCGTTGCGCAAGCCCAGCAGGTCCTTGGCCGGTGTGACTCCTAGTTTTGCCAGCAGCGGAGCGTAGCTCTCCATCAAATGGGAGCTGGCGTCGATCGAGAGCAAATCGAGTTCGGTGCGCACCATGTCCACCGCCGTCGGCTCCGGGAAGACCGGGACCAGGTTGCGCAGCTCCAGATCACCCAGCGGCAAGGACAGCTGGCCTTCGGTGGGCTGGTAGCGCTTGGGCACCGGGCGTGCGGCTGGCTGATCCAGGTGATAAACCAGGTCCGTCCGGCTGGCAGCTCGTCCGCCGGGTTGGCCGGTGGCCCGGTTCAGTTCGTCGAAGGCTCCCAGCTGGGCCAGGCGTTTCAGCGCGGGTTTGCTGACCTTGCCACGGGTCCGCAGGTCGGCCAGTGATTCGTACGGCTGTCCGGCGACAATACGCCCGAGCTCTGCAGCTGAGAGCCCGTAGATGCCGGCAAGGCTGAGCCGGATGCCCAGCTTCTCTCCGGCGGCGGACGAAACACGTTCCACCCGGTAGCGGTCAGTGCTGCGGTTGATGTCCAACGGCAGAATCGGGATGCCGAGCCGTCGTGCCTCGGCCACCAACAGGCGCCGCGGATACATCCCCGGGTCGTGCTCCCAGAGCCCGGCCA
Source organism: Arthrobacter sulfonylureivorans (assembly GCF_047607445.1). Lineage (GTDB taxonomy): Bacteria > Actinomycetota > Actinomycetes > Actinomycetales > Micrococcaceae > Crystallibacter > Crystallibacter sulfonylureivorans_A. The sequence goes on along the minus strand of NZ_JBLKRT010000003.1, from coordinate 107,267 downwards.
AGAAGGCCTCCGGATGGTGTGCTTTCAACCACGCGGTCTGGTAGGTGGGGACGGCGAAGGCGGCACCGTGGGCTTTGCAGAAGCCGAAGCTGCCGAAGGACTTCAAGGTGGTCCAGACCGTATCCACTACGTCCGGCGGGTACCCCCGGTCCAGCGAAGCTTTGCGGAAATAATCCTCCACCGCCGGTTCCGCTTCCTCGTTGCCCAGCAGTCGGCGGAATTCGTCCGCCTTGGCCAGCCCGCATCCGGTAAAGACATCAAAGGTTCGCAGGACTTGTTCGTGGAAAACAGTCACGCCATGGGTTTCCTTCAAAACCGGGATCAGGTCCGGATGAGGGAAGCGCTCCGGAGCCCATCCGTGGCGCTGCTCCAGGAACGGCCGGACCATGTCAGATTGCATGGGTCCGGGCCGGAACAGCGAAATGTCGATGATCAGGTCGTTAAAGTCCCGCGGCGCCATCTTGCCCACCAGTTCGCGTTGGCCCGGGGATTCGATCTGGAAGCATCCCAGAGTGTGGGTGCTGCGGATCAGTTCGTAGGTCGGTTCGTCGTCCAGCGGGACCTGTTCGAGGCTGATTGTCCCGTTCGCGGCAATGTAGCCGGGCCCTTCCCCGTCCTCGTCCACCGGATGTTTTCCGGCTGCTGTCACCGCTTCCTTGGTGGGGTGGATGCGGGCGATTTCGGCGAGCGCGTAAGCCATCGAGCTCTGCATCCGCACACCCAGCACATCCAGTTTGAGCATGCCCATCGGATCCATGTCGTGTTTGTCGAACTGACTCATCGGCAGTCCCAGTCCGCTGGGCTGCGTTGGGGTACGGTCCAGCAGCGAGGTGTCTCCCAGGATCACCCCGCAAGGGTGCATGGAGATATGCCGGGGCAGCCGGTCCAGCCGTTCGGTCAGGTCCACCAGCAGATCCAGTTGCTGATTCTGTTCAACCTGGGCCGAGAACTCGCGCAGTTCAGGCTTCTCTGCCATCGCTTCACGGAATTTGCGCGCGGAGAACCGCCAGAGCTGCTTGGCGATGCCGGAGATTTCATCTTCCGGCAGGCCAAGTGCAAGGCCGGCGTCACGGACTGCTCCGCGGGCGCGGTAGCCGTTTTGCATACTCATCAGCGTGACCCGCTCGCTGCCGAATCGGTCGAAGATCTTCTGGTAGACGTTGTGCCGTTCTGCGCTTTCCACATCAATGTCTATGTCCGGCAGGGTTGAGCGGTCCTGGGAGAGGAAGCGTTCGAAGATCAGCCCGTGGTCCAGCGGGTTTACGTGACTGACATAGAGCAGGTAGTTCACCAGGCTGGAGGCGCCGGAGCCCCGGGCCGAAGCCCGCACGCCCATGCCGGTAATCATTCGCGACACTTCGGCCACCGTCAGGAAGTACGAGGCAAAGCCCAGCCGGGAGATGATGCCCAGCTCATGTGTCAGGCGATCCCGCAGTTCCTGTTCAGCCCGTCCGGACATTCCGCCAAAGCGCTCTGCGATGCCGGTTTCACAGCGCTGGAGCAGCTCGGCCATTGGCTCCCCGTCGATTCCGATCACCGAGGCTTCCGGGACTACGGGATGTTTGAAGCCCATGTCTTGATAAGGGTCCATCCGGCACCGGTCCGCCACGGCTTCGGTCGTGGACAGCAGGCGGTGCACGTCCCGACTACCGCCCCCGGCTGCCTGAACGATCTCCCGGGCCAGCGACTGCATCTGGGCAGGTGATTTCAGCCAGCCCTGGGCACTGGGCTGCAGGTCGGGCAGTTTGGACAAGGCGGTCAACGTCCTGGCCGAGTCCAGCACATCTGCGGTGGCTGCTCCGTCTTCTTCGCAGTAGCGCACGGCATTGGTCAAAACTGCTGGAATCTTCAGCTCGCCGGCAAGGTTGAGCATCCGCACGGCATGGGCGGTGCTCAGGTTCTCACCGGGGGCACTGAGATGGGAGACGATCTCCATGGCCAGCGATCCTGCTGGCAGTACGGTGCGCCAGTGTCCGGCCAATCTGCGGGCTTCGGTGTAGCTGCGACGGCGCAGTGCCTGACCGACCTCGGACATCGGACCCAGCAGCACCGTAAGGGCAGTTCCGCCGTCCGGGGTACCGGCATGCCGGGCGAGTTGTTCCAGCGTCACCCCGGGCGTCCGGTGCCTGCTCCCCCGTCCGCTGCCCGCCGTACCGTCATGCGCTGCCGAAATCAGGCGGCAGAGGGCATGGTAGCCACTGCCTTGGTTCCCCCCATGTGCCAGCACCACAACGCGCCCGGTGTCCCGGCCGCCGTCGTCCTGGACTGCCAGATCCACGCCGACTATCGGATCAATCCCCACCGCCAGGCAGGCCTTGAGGTGCTTGACCGTTCCGTAGAGCCCGTCACGGTCTGTGCAGGCCAATGCATCCGCCCCGAAGGAAGCGGCTGCATTGGCCAGCTCATCAGGCCAGGAAACACCGTAGTGGGCGCTGAACGCCGTGGAGACATGCAGATGGGTAAAGCTCATTGGTCATTCCAAACGCCTCATTCAAGGCTCAGGATCGTTATCCGGCAGAATGCCGAAACCTGACGAGTACATACTGTTAGGCCCCAGCGTGTTTGCGCTCAGGCGCTCAGTTCCCGGACCGCATCATGGACACGGATCAGTCGCCAGCGGTCAGCATCCACCTGATGGGAAAGATCCAAGGTGCGGATCTGGGATCTGCCGTTCAGCCGTGCCTGAACACGCCAGATTTCATGGTCCACCAACCCGGCTCCCCTGCCCCGCTCTGCACGCAACTCTTCCGCCCACCATTTGCGGCGTTCATACCAACGCACAGGCTCAGCGACAATCCGGTAGCTCCTGCCCTGCCACCGCAGCCGCAGCGGCTGTCCGGCAGGGGAACAAACAACTTCGACAGCTTCACTGAAAACACCCATGTCACAGTCACCTTTCATCTGGACAACGGGTCAGAGCTTGCAGCACGCGCCCCTGCACCAACACGCCTGCCGAAAAACTTGACCCTCTTATTCTATTCGAATATGTGTTCGAATCCAAGATCAAGCGTAGGGTCAGGCACTGACAAAATCAGAGCGGGAAGAAGCCCTGTGGATGGACGCAGTGGGGCCTTCCCTAGCCGGGGCCCCCCTCCCTACCCTTGGATAGACACCGCCGACCCTTCCCGCGCCGTGGACGGACGCTGCCGGCCCTTCCCTAGCCTTGTTCGGCCAGGTACTTCACATCGCCCACCAGCTTGTCCCACATCAGCTTGGAATGTTCGGCCGCTTCGGCAGTTGCATTGTTGTCCTGTGACAAGGTGAACTCGGTCCCGCCCGGAACCTCTTCCAGCGTCCAGACGAGGCGGTGGTAGTTCTCCGGCACGTCCTCCAAACCGGTCAGCGGGCTGAAGTGGGTGACGACCAGCCGTCTGCCGGGTTCGAATTCCACCACCTGGCCCTTGTCTTCGTAGGCCTTGCCTTCCCATTCACCCCGCCAGCGGATGGGCCCGCCGACACTCCAGTCGGTCTGGACCTCGGTACCGAACATAAAACCCTTGATGGCTTCGGGGTCGGTAATCACCGACCAGACGCGATCGCGCGGCGCCGCGATGGTCGTCGTCGAACTGGCGACAAATTTTCCCGTCATGGGTTTCCTCCCCGCAGACAGCGCCGAAGCAGTGCTTCCGGCTATTCCCCCAGCTTTCAGCAGAGGCGGCTGGTGCACAATAAGTCCGGCGCAATTGCTGCGGGCCAACGCTGAGAAAGGGCGGCTGACAGCCGGGGCAGCGCACGAGAATCGGAACACCGCCAACGATCCCGCCGATGTCGGATCGCGCGATCAGGCCAACAGCGCGAGGTCGGCCAGGAAGCCGCTCCTCCGAACCGACAAGAGCGCACTCATGCTGCCTCGTCGATAAGGTCGGGTCCGTTATTGCGCACATTGTTGACCTTGGAGCTGACCCGCCGCGGAACAAGGTGCGGCTCGGGCATGGCGGCCAGCAGCTGCTGAACATCGGCCTCTGATGTTGTTTCCGGATCCAGCCAGTCCGAATAAAGGTCACCCGGGACGATCAGTGGCGTCCGGTCGTGGATATGCCCCAGTGAATCGGAAGCCTGGGTGGTGATGATGGTACAGGTCCGCAGCCACTTGTCCGGATGATCCTCAGGCAACGCAGGATCCGGCCAGTTCTCAAAGAGAGCTGCGAAGGCCAACATCTCTTCGTGTTCGCCGTGCAGGTAGGTCGGTATCTTGCCGTCCGTGGTTTTTTGCCACTCGAAGTACCCATCGGCAACGAGCAATCCGCGCTTTCTTGCCGCTGCCTTACGGAACGAGGGTTTTTCCGTGACGGTCTCCATGCGTGCATTGATCAGGCGTGCGCCGGACCGGGGATCCTTGGCCCACGGAGGCACCAGGCCCCAGCGGGCCATGATGAGTTTTCTGGACACCCCGTCACCGCTGGCCGCTCTGCGGTCGATGATGAGGGGAACTTCGTCGGTCGGCGCGATGTTGTACGAAGGCTGGATCTCTTCGACATAGGACTCATCGACGTCGAACGACGCCACCAGGTCGCCGGTTCCCCGCGCCATCACGTATCTGCCACACATGCCTCCATTATGGTCCAGTCAGTGGATCCGGACGGGGAAGGACCCCGGCACCAAACAATCGGGCCCCGGCTCCAAACCCCGGGCGCCGGCCCCCGCCATCCAGCACCGGGAATGGCCGCGGCCGGGGCAGCGTTGACATGTACACAAGCTTTCACACAGAAGGAGCCACCTTGGATTACACGCCTGCTGCCGGAACCGTCACCATGTTCTCCACCACGTGGTGCGGATACTGCCGTCGCCTGAAGACCCAGTTCGATGCGCAGGGCATCGGCTACACCGAGATCAACATCGAAGAGGTCCCGGGCACTGCCGAGCTGGTCGAGAAGCTCAACGACGGAAACCAGACGGTTCCCACCCTGCTCTTCCCGGATGGCAGCAGTGCTACGAATCCGCCGCTCTCGCTGGTCAAGGAGCGCCTGGGCGTCTAATAGCCGCAGGTTCTCCGGCGGAATCCGCCGTGCAGGCAACAGGGGCGCCACAGTTTTCATAACAATCGTTTTGGAAATTGTGGCGCCCCTGTTTTCTTCCTAGGATGGGCAAGGTGGCCGACGACGGCCTCGCCAGACTTCGCTAGGAAGGAATCACTCCCGCATGGTTCACAAGGTACGGGCAGTAGTGGCCCTGGAAAAGAATGCGCCGGTCTCCATCGAAACCATCCTGGTGCCGGACCCGGGCCCCGGCGAGGCACTGGTGAACATCCTCACCTGCGGCGTTTGCCATACGGACCTGCACTACAAGCAGGGCGGCATCAACGATGACTTCCCGTTCCTGCTCGGCCACGAAGCCACCGGCGTGGTCAGCGCCGTCGGCCCCGATGTCACCAACCTGGCGCCCGGCGACCGTGTGATCCTGAACTGGCGCGCGGTCTGCGGCGAGTGCCGGGCCTGCCAGCGCGGCCAGGCTCAGTACTGCTTCAACACCCACAACGCCACCCAGAAGATGACGCTGGAGGACGGCACCGAGCTCTCACCCGCCCTGGGCATCGGCGCCTTCGCCGAGAAGACCCTGGTGGCCGCGGGCCAGTGCACCAAGGTGGACGACGACGTCGATCCGGCCGCCGTCGGCCTGCTCGGCTGCGGAGTCATGGCGGGCATCGGCGCGGCCATCAACACCGGTGAGGTCAAGCGCGGCGAATCCGTCGCCGTGATTGGCTGCGGCGGAGTGGGCATCGCCGCCATCGCCGGCGCCAAACTGGCCGGTGCCACCACGATCATCGCCGTCGACATCGACGACAACAAGGTGGAGCTGGCCAAGTCGCTGGGTGCCACGCACGGCATCAACTCCAAGGAACAGGACCCGGTGGAGGCCATCCAGGCGCTGACCGGCGGCAACGGCGCCGACGTCGTGATTGAAGCCGTGGGCCGCCCGGAAACCTACAAGCAGGCCTTCTACGCCCGCGACCTGGCCGGCCGCGTCGTGCTGGTTGGCGTTCCCACCCCGGAGATGAAGCTCGAACTGCCGCTGCTGGACGTGTTCGGCCGCGGCGGCTCGCTAAAGTCCTCCTGGTACGGCGACTGCCTGCCTTCCCGGGACTTCCCCATGCTGGTCAGCCACTACAAGCAGGGCAACCTGGACCTGGACGCCTTCGTCACCGAGCGGATCAAGCTGGAGGATGTGGAAGCCGCGTTCGACAAGATGCACGAGGGCAAGGTCCTGCGTTCGGTGGTGGAGGTCGCATGAGCGCCACCATCGAAAACCTGGTCACCTCGGGCACCTTCTCGCTGGACGGCGGCACCTGGGATGTGGACAACAATGTGTGGATCGTCGGGGACGACGCCGAGGTGTTCGTCATCGACCCGGCACACGACCCGCAGGCCATCGCCGCCGCGGTCGGTTCCCGGACCGTGAAGGCCATCCTGCTGACCCACGGCCACGATGACCACATCCGGGCCGTCGGCGAATTCCGTAACCTGGTGAAGGCCCCGGTCTACCTGCACGACGACGACCGGATGCTCTGGGACGCGGTCTTCCCGGACAGCACACCGGACCACTCGATCAAGGACGGCGACACGTTCGAGGTCGCGGGAACACAGCTGAAGGCCATCCACACCCCCGGCCACTCCCCCGGCTCGGTCTGCTTCCATCTGGAATCGGCTGGCGTGCTGTTCAGCGGCGACACGCTGTTCAACGGCGGCCCCGGCGCTACCGGCCGCAGCTACTCCAGCTTTGAGACGATCATCGAGTCGATCAAGGACAGGCTGCTGACGCTGCCGGCCGACACTACGGTGAACACCGGCCATGGCGATGCCACCAGCATCGGCGCCGAAGCACCGCAGCTGGACGAGTGGATTGCCCGCGGTCACTGATCAGACCGCAAAACCTTGACGCACCGCCCGTGTTCAACCCGACTTCGGCTTGAGCACGGGCGGTGTCCCATATACGGGCTGGGTCAGCACGTCCGGGACGTCCGCGGCGGCAGCGCTACTTCCCTACCGGCAACTAACCTCAGTCTGCGGCCGGATCCACCCCGGTGGCACCGCCGATTGCGCCGATGTGAATAAGCCAGCCCTAGCCGCCGATATAGTGCATCTCAACTTTCCGCCCCGGCCAGCCGGCAGCCGGCGGCACACCCCTCTGGACCGACGCGCCTCCGTGTGGGGCGCCAACACCCGGTGTCTCTGCGCTGCGCAGCTCCGAATAGCGGTCCGACCGGCGGCGCCACACACCGGCAAGCACGCCGGCCAGTTCGGCGTCGTCGGTGCCACCGCGCAGCAGGGCCCTGAGGTCCGTGCCGCCGACGCCGAACAGGCAGGTGAACAGCTTCCCGTCGGTACTCAGCCGTGCCCGGGTGCAGCCGTGGCAGAATGCCTGCGTGACACTGGAAATCGTCCCGATCTCGCCGGCGCCGTCGCGGTACCTGAACCGTGCTGCGGTCTCGCCTGCGTAGCGGGGGGCCAGCGGTTCCAGCGGGAACTCGGCGTCGATCCGGCGCACCACATCCGCCGAAGGAAGCACTTGGTCCAGGTCCCAGCCGTTGGTGGAACCCACGTCCATGTATTCGATGAACCGCACCACATGCCCCGTGCCGCGGAAGTGCTGCGCCATGGCGAGGATGCCGTCGTCGTTCATTCCGCGCTTGACCACCATGTTCACCTTGACCGGGCCAAGCCCGGCGGCGGACGCGGCCTCGATGGCCTCCAGCACCGTGGCCACGGGGTAATCGACGTCGTTCATCTGGCGGAAGGTGGCGTCATCGACGGAGTCCAGCGAGACCGTCACCCGGGAAAGCCCTGCGGCTTTCAGTGCATCTGCCTTGCGTGCCAGCACCGAACCATTCGTGGTCATCGCGAGGTCCAGGGGGCGGCCTTCGGGCGTGCGCAGTTCGGCCAGCTCGGCCACCAGCTGCTCGATGCCACGCCGCAGCAATGGTTCGCCGCCGGTCAGCCGGATCTTTTCCACGCCAAGTGCGGCCGCTATCCGGGCTACCCGGGTGATCTCCTCAAAACTGAGCAGCTGGTCCTTCGGCAAGAAGACGAAGTCGCGGCCAAAGATTTCCTTAGGCATGCAGTAGACGCAGCGGAAGTTGCACCGGTCGGTCACGGAGATCCGCAGATCCCGCAGCGGCCGGCCCAATGCGTCGTTCAGTATGTTCGGACCGTGCTGCGCTGGCCCGTCCATGGTGCGCCTCCACCGTGCCGGGACTTGAAGTCCTTCCAGACTAGGCGGGCTGCACCCGGACTACAACGGGCGCCGGTACCCGTTCGACCAGCTCGCCGAACGCCCCGTCCCGCACCTCGGCGTGGCCGGAGTAAGCATCACGCAGCGACTGTTCCACCGTGGCGACGGTCAGCCCGGGTACCAGGTCCTCGGCCGAGCCGGCGGTCGCCGGGTCCCAGTCCAGTCCGAGCGCGTCGTAACTGGCCGTGAGCACTTCCCGCAGCGGAGCCGAATCCTGCACCACCACCACCGAGGAAAACAGCCATGCACCGGCAACTACCCGTTGGGCGGTCCCCACCAGCTTGACCCGTCGCAGCGGATCGAGCGTGTAAGCGCCGTGAATGCTGAACTCGCCGGGGCAGTACTCCCCCGGGATTTCACCGACGGCGGCAAGCACCCCCGCGTCGCGCAAGCCACCGGCGATGAGCTCGCCGAACTGGCTGAAGCGCCGCTTCGCGCCGGCAATGGCGTCCGCCAGCGGTTCCACATGGTCCAGCACCAGGCAGCCCTCGTGGTACGCCGCGGCACGGCCGCCTGCTTTGCGAACCAGCGGCTCGAAACCGAGTTCGCGGCAGCGCCGTGCTGCCTCCTGAAAACCGGGCAGGTGTGCGTCACGCTGACCAAACGCCACCGTCGGCGCCGGACGGTAGACGCGAAGCGTGGGGCCAAGCCGTCCCTGCTTTGCGGCGGCCAGCAGTTCCAGCCCGTACTGCAGGTCCGCTTCCGCACCAAACGATTCCGGCTGGTGGACCCATTCCAGTCCGCCAGCGGCCTGCGCTGCCTGCTCCAACGTCATGCCTGCTTCCTCAACGTGCTCATCCGCGTGCCGGGCGGGGCGGAATACCCTTGCCATCTTACGGCCCGGCCGGCCGCCCGCGCCCTCCTGCGCGCGTCCGGCGCGCGTGGAGCGGTCCGGGGCGGCGGACACGGAATAATAGCCATGTGCCTTCTCCCCAAACCCCGCTCATTTTGCTCGGCGGCGCCTCTGGTTCCGGCAAGTCCTATCTGGCGGCCCGGTTCGGCAGCCCACACGTAGAGCTCGACGGGTTCTACCGGGAGATCGGCGAGCACACCGCGGCGTCGCCGCTGCCGCAAACACCTTACGGGGAGATCGACTGGGACCATCCCGGTACCTGGAACAGCGACGCCGCGGCCCGCGCCATGGTGCAGTTGCTGCAGACCGGGCGCACCGAGATCCCCAACTACTCCATCGCCACTTCCAGCTACAGCGGATACCGCACGGTGGGTCTTGCCGCTGGCCCGGTGATCGCGGAGGGCATTTTCGCCGATTCCGTCCTGGCCCCGTTGCGCGGCCTCGGTGTAGAGGTGGACGCCATCTTTATCAAGGTCCCTCCCATCACGACGGCGGTGCGCCGGCTGGCCCGCGACCTGCGCGAGCACCGCAAACCGCTGCCGTTCCTGCTCAAGCGCGGCTGGGCCCTCTTCCGCTCCGAACGGGGCGTACGGGAACGCTACCTGGAAGCAGGCTTCCGTGCCGTCGCCAAGCGGCAGGTAAAGAAGGAATTGGCCGCCTTGCAGCCGCTGTCGGTCGGCGGGCGGAAGTGAGCTAACGGAACTACTCGGTGACGTCCCACATGCGGCGCCACCAGGGGCGCTTCGGCTCGGGCTCCGGCGTCTCTTCTGCCTCCGCTTCGGCCCTGACAGCCCGGCGTTCGCGCCAGCGTTCTACTTCATATTCCAGGTCGCGGGTCTTGGTGATGACCGGCGGGCCGCCCTGCAATTGGCGCCGCGCGTTGACCACGCGGGCGTTAAAATCCTCCAAGATCTCGCGCACCTGCCGTTCCGCGACCTGTTGGTCCAGCCGGCCATCCAGCTCTGCGTCCTCGGTTCGCAACAGCAAGGCTTCGGGTCCCAGCCCGGTGAGGTGTTCGCGCTCGATCAGCCCCTTGAGCCACCAGTCGGGGTCGTATCCGTTGCCCAGGTTCGGGATCGGTTTTCCCGCATATTTCAGGTCGTCGAACTCGCCCCGCGCCATGGCCTCCCGGACCAGGTAATCGGCGCGCCGGGAGGTGTCCATCTCGCGGATCTTCCGCTGCTTCTCCTCGTCCGCAGCGGTCTGTTCTTCATCCTCCGGGCTGGCCGGGCGGTGTTCCCGTGCGGCGCGCAACTCGGCGGCCCGTTCCCATCGCCGGCTGTTGTCCTCCGCAGCCCTGCCCATCTCTCCTCACCGCCTCCTTAGAGCCTCTGCCCGGTTGCTCGGTCACCGATCGATTGCTGATATTTTCCCAGCCCGGTCCACACGCGGCAATGCGCGGTGGCAGACTCGGAGCCATGCGCACCCTCGTTGTCCTCGGCACCGCCTCACAGGCCCCCACCCGCACCCGCAATCACAACGGCTACCTGTTGCGCTGGGACAGCGAGGGGCTCTTGTTCGATCCGGGCGAGGGAACACAGCGGCAAATGATCCTGGCCGGGGTCTCGGCCAGCCGCATTACCCGGATCTGCATCACGCATGTGCACGGCGACCACTGCTACGGCCTGCCGGGCGTGCTTTCCCGGATGGTTCTGGATGGGGTTGAGCATCCGGTCCATTTGCACTACCCGGCCTCGGGCGAGGAGGTGGTTCGGGCGCTGGTATCGCTGGCTACCCCGGGATTGGACCTCTACCTGCACCCGCACGGCGCGGCCGGCGCCGTTGCCGAAGGACTGGACGTACAGCCGCTGGACCACCGGATCGAGGCCTACGGTTACCGGTTGACGGAGCCCGACGGCCGCAGCTTGGTGCCCGAACGGCTCGCTGCCGCCGGGATTGCAGGCCCCGACGTCGGACGCCTGCAGTACCAGCGGTCCCTGAACGGTGTGCGGCTGGAAGATGTGAGCGTACCGCGGCCGGGCCAGAGGTTCGCCTTCGTCATGGACACAGCTGTCTGTCCTGGTGCCGAGGAACTCGCGGATGGAGCTGACCTGTTGGTGGCCGAGTGCACCTTCAGCGACGACGACGGCGCGCTGGCGTCGCGATTCCGTCACCTCACGGCGGGACAGGCAGGCGAGCTCGCGGCCGGCGGCGGTGTGGGCTTGCTGGTGCTCACGCACTTCTCCTCGCGCTATGCCGATGTGTCCCCGCTGGCGGAGCAGGCCGTCGCCCGTGCCGGGAACACCGCCGTCGTCATGGCGCAGGATTTGGACGTGATCCCCTTTCCGAAGCGCCGGGAGTCTGCCGCAACCTAAACATGTGCCCGCGGAGCTGCTGTTGTCGCCACCTGCACCTCAGCGCCAGGGCCGTTCCCGCCGTCCGTTCACTTCACCCGTCGGGACCGCCTCCAGGCCACCCGCCTATTTCCCCTGACACGTGGTCGGGCTATGTTGGCACACTAACCCGACATGCTTAGCGATTGTGGAGGCATAGATGAGCGAGCAGAACCGTCCGGAGGACGAGCAGAACCTTCCGGATCCGTCGTTGACCGTTCAAGGCGAAGACCCGGTGATTCCCGATGAAGGCGTCGATGCGGTGCCGCCGGATCTGGTCAACGCCGGAGTGGATTCGGACTCCGAGCGGCCGGTGGACGAGGCCCTGTCCGACCCGCTCGATGGTGGAGTGCCGGACGAGCGCCCGGGAGCACCGCTGGACGAATTCGATCCGGAGGACCCGGACCAGTAGTCCGCGCTCAGTGGCCGGCGAGGAGGTTCTTGAGTTCGGCGACCCCAAGGGCGATGACCAGGATGATGCCGGCGTAGCAGGTTGAACGGAACCGGGTGGCCCCGCCGCCCCGGGCCACGAAAAACCCGACGGCAGCGATGAGCGCAGCGAGTGTCAGCGCCACGCCGCGCGCCGCCAAAAACTGCGGCAGCAGCAGTGCCGGGATCGAGCCCAGCACTGCGACTGCGGCGGCGCCTGCCAACTGGACTGCGCCGAACTCAAGATCGTGCTGACGAATCTTCCCGGCCCCGAACAGCCTGGCGGAGACGCGGAAGGCAAACCAGTGCGCCAGCGCAAGCCCGATGGTCACGCCCCAGACCACTCCGAGCAGAGGGAGACGGTCCGCGGCCGCATTCGGCAACGCGATCAGCGCCGCCAACAGGCAGATAGCGACGTAGAGCGCAGTACTCAGCGCCTCCTGGCGCAACTCCTGCCGCTCCTCGTGTTGCCTCGGCACATCGGCGGCCGCACGGTCCGTCATGCCCGCCATTATCCTCGCGGCAGCCGGACCCGTCCGCCTGCCTAGGGAAGGATCTTCAGCGCCGTATCCCAATTGAAGTGCTGATGCTCAGGATTCGTCTGCAGCGCCATGACCAGGAGCATGAACGCCTCCAATTCCCGGGCCCACCGCAGCGGTCCGGTGTCAATCGGCCGCATGCCCGAGCCAGCGACGAGAGCACTGACTTTCTCCTTCGCCTCTTCGGAATCACCCGCAATGAAGACGTCAAGGGGTTGGCCGGCCACGTTGCCAGCCAACAGGGTCTTGGCAAAGGTGGTGTTGAACGCCTTCACCACCTCCGCACGACCGGCCAGCATAGCCGCGGTTTCCTCGGCCGCCGAAGACCCCGGTGCCGTAGTGAGCCGGTCCATGGTGGCGTAGTCAACCGGGTTGCTGATGTCGACAACCACCTTCCCGTCCAGGCCGTCGCTGTATTCCAGAATCACTTCCCTGGCCGCGCCGTGGGGAACCGCCAGGATCACCACGTTGCTGGTCAACGGGCTCCCCATATAGGCGCCGGTAACGCCCGCTCCCAGCGACTCGATCAGGTCGCGCATCTGGTTGTCGTTCCGGCCAATGATTCGCACGTTGTTTCGGCCGTGGAGCAGTCGAGTGGCAATACCGCGGGCCATTTGGCCGCTGCCAATGATGTCAATTTCCGCCATGATGCTTCACTTCGGGGTTCGATTAGTTAATCGGGATCCGCTGGTGCGGGGGCTCCTCGCCGGTCCGCGGAATAGGTGCCCGGATTTCAAGTACGCCGTCCTTGTAGGTCGCGGTGATGTCCTCCCCCTTGACCCCCGGTGGCAGCGGCACGCTGCGGAAGAAGGAGCCGTAGCGGAATTCGGATCGGTAGTTTCCTTTGTCCTTCTGCTCCGTCCGTTCCTGCCGTTCCGCGCGAATCTGGAGCTGTCCTTCGGAAAGAGTGACTTGGACGTCCTTCGCCGGATCAACACCCGGCAGCTCGGCGCGAACCGTCAAAGTATCGTCCTTGACTTCTTCCTCGACGCGAATCATGGATTTCTCCGCGTCGCCTTCAAAGAATCGGCGGAACGGCTCCATCAGTTCAAAGGGCGAACGGCGCTCAAACGGCGACCACCTCAGCAAATCACTCATTCTCTTCACTCCTCCGGCACCAGGCGCAGACAGAGCGCCTGCGCTCAGATCTCGGTCCATGGTGCGGCCGTGAAAAGCTGAAAAACTCACGGCCGTAACCGCTATCGTTTTGTCTTGCCCCCTCAGATAAGCATGGAGTTTATCCCTGCTCCCGCCTCGCGTGAAGGGCCCCTCGAGAACTCGCAGGCCAGGTGCCTTGGTCGCAAGCCGCCGGACCGTGCACCCGCTTCACGAGTGCCTGCCCTGCAATCCGCATTCTGGCTAAACTGAAGGTCTGAGACTGGCCGACCAGCCACTCGACGATGTCAGGCCAGCAGCCCGTGAGGGGGAGGCATGCGTGCTTGGTGGGTCGATCGCCCAGCCCCCTCGTCCAGTGTCGGCAACGGAGCCTCGCTGGTTTTTGGCACCCGCCCAGATCCTGTTGCCGGTGCCGGCGAGCTGCTCATCAAGGTCCGGGTGTGCGGCGTCTGCCGGACCGATCTGCATCTTGCCGAAGGCGATCTGCCCGCGAAGAGAGAGCATGTGGTGCCGGGCCACGAGGTCGTTGGCGAGGTGGTCGGCATGGGGCCCGGCTGTGCCCGCTTTGAGATCGGCGAACGAGTTGGGATCGCTTGGCTCCGCGGGACGTGTGGCAGCTGTCGTTTCTGCTTGCGGGGGGACGAAAACCTCTGCCTTGAGCCACGGTTTACCGGCTGGGATGAAGACGGCGGATATGCGGAACTAGCTACGGTCCCGGAAGCGTTCGCTTATTCCATACCGGACGTCTTTTCCGACGATCAAGCAGCCCCACTGCTATGCGCAGGCATCATCGGTTACCGGTCGCTTCGCAGATCCCGGTTGAAGCCCGGCGGGAGGCTGGGCATCTACGGCTTCGGGGCGTCCGCCCACCTCGCCGCGCAGGTGGCAATGTTTGAGGGTGCCGAGGTTTACGTCATGACGCGGTCCGCGGACGCCCGCAGCCTGGCCAGAGGCCTCGGTGCCACGTTCGTCGGAGACGCCGCGGCGGAACCTCCTGAGCTGCTGGATGCAGCAATTCTTTTCGCTCCAGCCGGGGAACTGGTCCCCAGTGCCCTGCGTGCCTTGGACCGCGGCGGAACGCTGGCGGTGGCAGGAATTTACCTGACCGATATTCCGCAACTGAACTACGGCGCCGAGCTGTTTCAAGAACGCCAGCTGCTGAGCGTGACCGCCAATACCCGTCAGGATGGCCGAGAATTCCTCGCTCTCGCGGCCAGAATTCCGCTTCGGCCAACCACGACGGCCTACCCCTTTGCCCAAGCGGACATGGCACTGTCAGATCTGGCAGCGGACCGGGTCAACGGGGCAGCCGTCCTCCACATCGCGGCCGATGATGATACGGCCTGAGTTGCCCTCGGGGGCACGCGAACCGCAAGGCGAAGGACGGCCGGCGGATGCCGCCCGCTACACCGGCTCCCCTACCGTGGCGGGTGCCGTCTCACCTTTCGACGCCGTGATTTTCGACCTTGACGGTGTCGTCACGGATACTGCCTCGGTGCACCGTGCAGCGTGGAAGAGGTTGTTCGACCGTGTCCTCTCGGACGCCCGGGTTCCTGCTTCGGCGCACACTGCCCCGTTGAACGAGAGTGACTACTTCACTTTTCTGGACGGCCGGCCCCGGGAACAAGGAATACTCGAGTTCATGCGGTCCCGCAGCATCGACCTGCCGCCGGGCGAGCCGTCCGATCCGCCAGGCGCTTGGACCGCGGTTGGGCTGGGGAAAAGCAAAAACGCATTGTTCCTTGAAGAACTGGGACGGCACGGCGTGCAAACCTTTCCGGGAACCGTGGACCTCATCACCCGGTTGCGGGCGAGCCAGGTGCCAACCGCCCTGGTGAGTTCGAGCCGCAACACCTCAGCGGTGTTGGCTGCTGCTGATCTGGAGAACATGTTCACCGTCGTCGTCGATGGAACTGTGGCCTCACAACTCCAGCTGCCCGGCAAACCCGCCCCGGCGGCCTTTCTTGAGGCGGCCCGAAGGCTGAAGGTACGGCCCGCCCGAATCGCAGTGGTGGAAGACGCAACGGCAGGCGTGGCAGCCGCCCGCCGGGGTGGTTTCGGACTCGTCGTGGGGATCGACAGGTCCTCCCAGCGCACCAATTTGGAAGAGGCTGGGGCTGACATAGTCCTCCACGATGTGGGCGACCTCGACATCGGGCTGGTCATCACCCACCCATGGAGGCTGGTCTACAACGGCTACGATCCGTGGCACGAAGGCCACCGCGAGGCCCTGACCACACTCGGCAATGGCCGGATGGCCACCCGAGGTGCTTCCCCGGAGTCAAGGGACGACGGCGTGCACTACCCCGGCACGTATCTTGCGGGTCTCTACAACAGGGTTCCCCAGGTAGTGAACGGTGAAACCACCGAGTCAGAGCACATGGTCAATCTGCCCAATTGGCTTCCACTCGATCTCCGCTTCGGCGCAGCCGGGTGGTGGTCCGACGGAGGACCTAAGACTCTGAGCGAACGCCGGGAACTGGACATGGAGGGTGCTGTTCTTTCCCGCCTCGTCCAGTTAGACGACGGGCACGGTCTACAGCTTGAGGTGTCGCAGCGCAGGATTGTTTCCATGGCCCAGCCCCGGCTGGCAGTGTTGGAAACCACCCTCACCGCCCGAGGCTGGAGCGGCTCCGTGCATCTGAGGACCGGCATCGAGCGGGACATCATCAACGCAAACGTAGTGGAAGATCCGGCGTGCGGAAGCCGCCACCTGACCGTCCATAACGCCGCTGTCCAGGACAGGGTGGAAATTGTCGACGTCGAGACGAAGCAAAGCCAGATCCGCGTAGCCGTGGCGGTCAGGACGTCCTTCGCCGGGCCCACCGCCGGCACTGCGCGCAGCCGGCCCTCCCCCACGCCGGCAGAGGCCGCGGCCGGCGGCTCCTGCTGGCTTCAAGTGCACGAGGCTGACGTGGTCGACGGGGTACCGCTGGTGGTCTGCAAAACCGCGGCGATCGTCAGCTCCCGGGACAGGGGCGTGTCCTCCGCCAAGGACGGTGCCCGCGCGGTACTGGATCGGACTCCTGCCAGTTTTGGCGCGCTATTCGTCAGCCATGAAGCCACCTGGCGGCGGCTGCTGGACTTGTTCACTTTCGATCTGCACGCGGACCGGGAGACGCAACTGGTGCTGAATCTGCATGTGTTCCACCTGCTGCAGACGATTACGCCAAACACGGAGGGCCTTGACGCTGGGGTGCCGGCGCGCGGGCTACACGGCGAAGGCTACCGGGGACACATCTTCTGGGATGACCTTTTCGTGTTGCCGCTGGTCACCTCTCGCACGCCTTCGGTCACCCGTTCGCTGCTCGATTACCGCTGGCACCGTCTCGAGGCCGCCCGGGACGCGGCGCGCACTGCCGGGTTGCCCGGAGCGATGTTCCCGTGGCGGAGCGGCAGTGACGGGACCGAGGAAACACCCAGATGGCTGTACAACCGCTTCTCCGGCCAATGGATGGCAGACCACTCCCGCCTCCAGCGCCATGGCGGTCTGGCGGTTGCGTACAACGTATGGCAGTACTTCGAGGCAACGGCGGACCGCGACTGGATGATGGCCCGCGGCACGGAAATCATCGTTGAAGTTGCACGGCTGTTCGCTGCCATGGCGGAGCGCGGCCCGGAGGGGCGGTTCCATCTCCGCGGTGTGATGGGTCCGGACGAGTATCACGACGGCTACCCGGAGCGCCCCGGCCAGGGGCTCGACGACAACGCTTACACGAACGTGATGGCGGCCTGGGTGTGTTCCCGTCCCGCCAAAATCCTGGCCGCCCTGCGGGGCCAAGACCGGCGGGACCTGCGCAAGAGCCTCGGAATATCCAGCGCCGAGCTTGGACACTGGGATTCGCTGGGGCGGTTCCTGCACGTCCCCTTCCACGATGGAATCATCAGCCAGTTCGAAGGATTCGACCGGTTGCAGGACCTTGATTGGGAACGTTACCGGCGGACCTACGGCAATATCGAACGGCTGGACTTGATCCTGGCCGCAGAAGGCGACAGCACGAATCGGTACAAACTGTCCAAGCAGGCCGACGTCTTGATGCTTTTTTACGTCCTCGGCGAGGACCAATTGCTGCAGCGCCTGCGCAGAATGGGCTACAGCGCAACCGCCTCGCAGCTGGCCCGGACCGTCGATTACTACTTGGCGCGGACGGTACACGGCTCCACCCTGAGCCGGGTGACCAACGCCTCGGTGCTGGCCGCATCCGATCCGGAGCAAGCCTGGGCCACCTTCCGGGACGCCCTGGACGCCGATCTCGACGACACGCAGGGCGGCACCACGCGCACCGGCATCCACTTGGGGGCCATGGCCGGAACCATCGACGTCGTACAGCGCAGTTTCGCGGGGCTCAGGATGAGTTCTGACACTCTCGTCTTTCACCCGCGTCTGCCAGCCGAGCTGAAAAAGGTCTCCTTCTGCATCAGATACCGGGGACACTTGCTCGACGTCAGCTTGGAAGAATCCGTCCTGCAGGTGGAGTCGGCCGAAGGCACTGCGGCCCCCATTCGCATCAAAGTGGGAAAAAATGCCTCCTTGCTGGCCCCGGGAGGGACCATCGCAATGCGCGTGCCTAAACAGGCTCCGCGGCATGCCGGGGCCTGAACTTCTTGTACAAATAGTCGGCGGCGAGCACGGCCGGCATGGAGAGTACCGCGGCCAGCAACCCGGCTGTGGTCGGTGGCGCTTGCCCCAGCATGGCCGCTATCGGCGGGATCACAAGGAACGCCACCAAGGCGGCAAGCTCCACGACCACAGCCCACAGCAGCATCCGGTTTGTCCCCCACCCCAAGCGCCATGGCGGAACTGATTCGCTTCGGCAGGCAAAGGCGTTGGCCAACTGCGCCAGCACGACGGTGGTAAACGCCGCCCCGGACGCGGCAGCCAGCACCTCCCAACCCGGTATGGCCGATCCGGGCCGCCAGCCGGCCAGCCAGATGGTCAGGGTGAATGCCGTCATTTCGCAGACCGCTTCAACCGGCCCCAGGACCGCGAACACCCGAACCAGAAGTGCCGAGTCCATCAGGTGGCGGCGCTCCGGCGGCCGCTGCAAAACGCCCTTGCCGGCACGTTCGCTGCCCAGTGCCAATGCCGGCAGCAGGTCCGTCCCGATGTCCAAGAACAGGATTTGCAGCACGCCCAGCGCCAGCGGGAAGCTGCCGCCGGAAAGTGCCCAGACCACAAACGGGGTGAGTTCCGCAACGTTGTCCGTGAGGTGGTAGGTGAGGAATCTGCGGATGTTCGCGTAGGTAGCCCTGCCTTGCTCGACCGCGGCGATGATCGTGGCGAAATCGTCGTCCAGCAGGACCAGATCCGCCGCTTCCCTCGCGACATCTGTGCCGCTGGCGCCCATCGCGACGCCGATGTCCGCTTCCTGCAGCGCCGGGCCGTCGTTGACCCCGTCGCCGGTCATGGCCAGCACGTGTCCGCGCATCTGCAGGGCCCGGGCCACCCGCAGCTTTTGCTCAGGCGAAACTCTGCTGACCACCACCCCATCCCGGTCCAGCAGCGCCCCGAGCACATGGTCGTCGTCGGGAAGATCTTTCCCCTCAACGACCCTCTTCTCGGGGCCGAGAAGCCCGATCTCTGCAGCGATGGCAGCCGCCGTCGAGGGGTGGTCGCCGGTGACCATAGCGACTTTCACGCCAGCCGTCCGTGCCGCCCTGAGCGCTGCCGGCACCGAATCCCGGGGCGGGTCGTGCAAGCCGACAAGCCCCAGCAGCGTCAGCTGATTCTCATACGTCGCGGCTTCGCCGGAATACAACTGCTCCGCCCCCGCGTGAAGATCCTCCCCCGCGTGAAGATCCGCGAGCGCTCGCTCCGCGACCGCGAGGACACGAAGTCCGCGCGCCGCCATGTCTTCCAAGGCCTGGTGACAGGCCGCAGAATCCGTGGATGCCACGCAGAGCGGCAAAACGCTCTCGGGGGCTCCTTTGACCAGGAGCTCAGCGCCGGCGACCACGGATTCTCGTTTGCGCACCGGGTCAAAACTCCAGCGGAAGTCGACCGGAACCTCCTCGATGGCCGCGCCGCTTGCCAACCGGTGGGCCAGAGCGTCCAAAGCTGCCTCCATCGGGTCCCCGTCCGCGGTCCAGCGCTCCTGACGCCGGACGATGCGCCCCCGTGAAGCTGCTCGCGCCGCGCGTGCCAGGCGGCGCGCTTGCTGCACTGCGAGCGCGCTGCCGGTGATCTCCGCCGTCGGGGAATACCCCTCGCCGTTAAGCCTCACGGTCCCCGCTTGTGTCCACGTTTCGACGGCGCTCATGCGGTTCTGCGTCAACGTTCCCGTTTTGTCGGTGCAGATGAATGTGGTGGACCCCAACGTTTCGACTGCCTGCAGATGCCGAACCAGGGCATTACGTCGCGCCATCCGCTGGGCGCCCATGGCCAGCGAAAGCGTCACGGTGGGCAGCAGCCCCTCCGGTATCAAGGCGACCGCAACACCGATGGCAAACAGAAATGCGTCCCGCCACGAAAGGCCGGTCAGCAGGGAAACGGCAAAAAACACGCCGCCGAAACTCAGCGCCACGACCGAGATCAACCGGACAACCCGTCGCAGCTCTTTGTTGAGCGGACTTTGCGGCGGCTGCGCGGTTGCCGTCAACGACGCGATGGAAGCCAATCTTGTCCGCGAGCCGGTGGCAGTGACCAGCGCCTCGGCGTTCCCATTCACGAGGAACGTGCCGCCATAACCGCCATCACCACGGTTCTTGGCCACCGGTTCGCTCTCGCCGGAGAGCATTGACTCGTCAACGGTGCAGGATTCGGCGACGGCGAACTCAACATCCCCCGGAATCCGGTCCCCCGCGGTCAGCAGCACAACGTCGCCGCGCACAATCTCAGCGGCCGCCACTTGCACCGCCTGGCCATCCCGTTTGACCAAAACCTGTGCGGGCAGCATGGCACGTAGCTTGGACGCCGCCTGAGCGGCCCGCGCTTCCTGCACGTAGGAGAACGTTCCATTGATGACAACGACGACGACGACCGCAGTACCCAGCTGGGCCATTCCGGCGAGAAAAGCCAGCGCAGCGGCGACCCACAGCATCAGGGCAAAGAAATGAGTGAACTGCGCCGAGACTTGGCGCCACTTCGGGACCGCGTTCATCAGCGGCAGGAGGTTGGGCCCATCCGTCGACAGCTGCCGGGCAGCATCAGCTGTGCTGAGTCCAGTCGCCACCGTCGTCATCACGTCACCGCGCCGACCGTGGAATGACGCGCTCGGGACGTGCCGGGGCGCCGGCTGTCGCGCGGTGCGTCGGCGATAGGGCGCGAAGGGAATTGAGGATGGTGGCGAGGTCGACCAGTTCCTGCGAAAGAGCCCCGGCCCCGGCGGGAATATGACCGAAAGCGGCGGCAATCATCAACGCGACGCTGAATGCCACGCCCACCCAGATGCTCTGGAGCGCCACCCGCACTGTCCGCTGGCCGATGGCGACGGCCTCGGCCACCTTGGACAGGTCATCGAGCATGACGACCACGTCCGCAGACTCGCTGGCCGCCGTCGACCCCTTGGCACCCATCGCCACTCCGATGTCGGCTACAGTCAACACGGGCGCGTCGTTGACCCCGTCGCCGACCATCATCACCGGCCGGTACGGCAGGGCTTTGACAAGTTCCACTTTGTCCGATGGCGTGCATTCGGCCTGAACCTGCTCGATTCCCAGTTCCCTGCCGATATGTTCGGCGGTCTCGCGGGCGTCGCCGGTGAGCATCAGGGTTTCGCCGACGCCCAGTCGCCGCAACTGGTGAAGGGTCGTTCCTGCCTCCGGCCGGGCGGCGTCGCTCATGATCAACGAGCCGGCATAATCGCCGTCGACTGCTATGTAAACAGCCATTTGTCCGCCGGAAAGTTCCGTCTTTTCCACGGAAGCGGCGTGTTGCGACACGAAAGTGTACTTTCCCACGCTCACCTCCCGGCTGGCGAAGACAGCGTGGACGCCCTGCGTCGCGTATTCGGCTGCTTGGTCAGCCGGCATCAGGACCAGGCCCCGATCTGTAGCAGCCGCCATG
Source organism: Arthrobacter sulfonylureivorans (assembly GCF_047607445.1). GTDB lineage: Bacteria > Actinomycetota > Actinomycetes > Actinomycetales > Micrococcaceae > Crystallibacter > Crystallibacter sulfonylureivorans_A. The sequence continues at coordinate 85,766 of NZ_JBLKRT010000003.1, read as the reverse complement.
ACAGACCCGGCAAGGACATGGGAGGAGTACTGTTCTGCCGATGCGGCGAGCAGCAACAGTTCTTCGCTCCGGATCCGGGGAGGGTTTCCGGCGGGCCGGATTTCCAGGAGTACCGGCTTGCCGCCGGTAAGCGTGCCCGTCTTATCGAAAGCTGCCGACTTCACCCGGCTCAGCTTCTCCAGCGTCCCACCATTCTTGATGATGATGCCCGATCGGGAGGCGCGGCCCATTCCGGCGACAAGGGCCACCGGCGCGGCAATCAGGAGCGGGCAGGGGGTGGCCACCACAAGAACTTCGGCGAACCGCACGGGATCACTGCTGACCCACCACGCTCCAGCGGCCAGGGACAGCGCAAAAATGGTGAATGGAACGGCGAAACGGTCCGCCAATCGGACCACCGGAGCCCGGCTCGCGGACGCTTCTTGAACAAGCGTCACTATTCGGCTGTACTGTGATTCGGCAGCTGAGGCCGTGGCTTGGACACGAACTGCCGCCTCGCCATTGACCGACCCGCTCATCACCGCGTCCCCGGCGGACTTTTCGACCGGTAAGCTCTCGCCGGTCAGTGCCGACTCGTCGAAAGAGGCAAAATCCGAGATCAGCAAACCGTCCACGGGCACAACCTCAGCCGGTCGGACCAGAACCACGTCCCCCACGCGAATCTCATCCACGCCCACGTCTTCCGGTGTACCGTCCGTCTCACGATGCGCGGTCTGTGGGGCCAATTCCAAGAGAGCGGTCAATTCACGCTGCGCACGGCCCTGCGCGTAATCTTCCAGTGCCCTGCCGCCCGACAGCATCAACACGATGATCATCGAGGCCAGGTACTCGCCAACGGCTACCGTGCTGACGACGGCCATCAAGGCCAGCAGATCCATCCCCCGGCGCCCGCGCGCAGCCGCACGCACCATTCCCACAGCCAACCAAGCCGCCACGAGTAAGGCGAAAACGGTGGCCAACCACTGAGCCGCGGCCGCAGCCCCGCCCACCAGCAGCACAAGCACCGCCAGCAAACACAGCAGCGTTGCCAAAACCAGCGGGTACCGGCGAGCGAACCCCATTGCTGCCTCCACTATGACCAAGGCATTCTGCCAGTCGGCCCAGCGCCTCTCACCGGCAGCAACAGCCTTCCTGGATCGGTTCGGCGGCCCCGAAGCGAACGGACACGGCGCGTTGGCGTGCTCCGCTCCGCCCGGCCCCAGGACAGCCGGCACATCTCCCTCCAGTATCCACTTCCGGTCCGATGATGCTAGGCCCCCCAACACTCTGCCTAGGCGCGCAGCGTCACCTACATCCGATCCTGCAGCGGTTCGCCAGATTCTCTGGTGCCGCTGCGGCACGGCGAGTAGATTATGAGCGCATACCGGCCTGTTGGGCCCACTACCGCGGTAAAGCGGACTGGCGCAGCCCACACCGGATCTGCACGTGAGCGACCGACAGAAGCCGAAGCTTGTCTGGAGACAGCATGGAACAGCGCTACGCAGTGTGGTTCGAAGAGACCGGAATTCAGGACATTGGGATAGTCGGCGGGAAAAACGCGTCACTCGGCGAAATGCAGCGTGCCTTGGCCGGCCAAGGCGTCCGGGTGCCCGACGGATTCGCCACCACCTCGGCGGCGTATCGCGAATTCGTTACCGCCAACGGTCTCGAGACGGCGATCAAGGAACACCTCGATCTGTACAGACACGGCGAAAAACCGCTAAGCACGGTCGGCGAAACAATCCGCCGCCTCTTTCTCGCCGGCAAGTTTCCGGACAGCATGTCCGACTCCATCCTGGAGTTCTACGGTCAACTCGGGACACGCGCCGGAAGCGGTAACCTTCCCGTGGCCGTCCGCAGCAGCGCGACCGCCGAGGACCTTCCCGATGCCAGCTTCGCCGGACAGCAGGAAACCTTCCTCAACGTCAGCGGGAACGACGCCCTGCTGGATGCCTGCAGGCATTGTTTCGCGTCCTTGTTTACTGACCGGGCGATCAGCTACCGCGCCATGAAAGGGTTTTCCGACCTTGACGTGGCACTCTCGATCGGCGTCCAGCGGATGGTCCGTGCCGACAAAGGTGCCTCGGGCGTCATGTTCTCGCTGGACACGGAAACCGGTTTCCCTGACGTGGCGGTGATCAGCGCGACCTGGGGACTCGGCGAAACGGTTGTCCAGGGAACGGTGAACCCGGACAAGTATGTGGTCTTCAAACCCCTGCTCAACACGGCAGGATGCTTCCCGATCATCGAAAAAACGTGCGGCGCCAAAGAGCAGAAACTCGTTTATGGGCGAGGCGGCACGGCCCGAACCCGCATGGTCCAAACCACGGAACGGGAGCGGACCTCGCTGGTCCTCTCCGACGACGACATCCTGCAATTGGCTCGATGGGCCGCGGTCATCGAGGAGCACTATGGCCGTCCGATGGACATGGAGTGGGCCAAGGATGGCCTGACCAGCGAACTGTTCGTCGTCCAGGCCCGCCCGGAGACGGTGCAGGCAAGCCGTAGCAATACTGTCTTTACCACGCATCGTCTCATCGGACGCGGTCCGGTTCTCGCCGCCGGAGCCGCCATCGGCGACTCGATTGCCACTGGTCCTGCCTGCGTCATCCGCGCGACAGCTGAGATCGATCGGTTTCGTGACGGCTCCATCTTGGTGACGGAGATGACCGACCCGGACTGGGTTCCCATCATGCGGCGCGCGGCCGGAATCGTCACCGAGCACGGCGGACCCACGAGCCACGCGGCCATCATCAGCAGGGAATTGGGCGTGCCTGCCGTCGTGGGCACCGGTAATGCGACGGAAAGCATTCAGGACTCAGAGATGCTCACCATCTCCTGCGCCGAAGGCGATGAGGGGCATGTCTTTCAAGGAGCCCTCGAGTTCCACACCGAACAGGTCGATTTGAAGTCGCTTCCTCCAACGACCACCAGGGTGATGACCAACCTCGCCAGTCCGTCCTCCGCCTTCAAATGGTGGCGGCTGCCCGTGGCCGGCGTCGGTCTGGCGCGGATGGAATTCATCATCAACGAACTGATCCGGATCCACCCCATGGCGCTGGCCGAACCCCAACGTGTCAGTAATCCAGACGAAGCAGCGCAAATCCGGTCCCGCACGAGGTCCTTCTCCGACCCGCGCGACTACTTCGTCGACACGCTGGCATCAGGCCTGGCCAAGATCAGCGCCCCCTTCTACCCGGACCCGGTCATCGTGCGGCTCAGCGACTTCAAAAGCAACGAGTACGCGCGCCTGCTGGGCGGCAGCGCTTTTGAGGAGGCAGAGGAAAACCCCATGCTCGGGTTCCGCGGAGCCTCCCGCTACTACAACGATCGCTACCGTCAGGGCTTCGACCTGGAATGCCGGGCGCTGAAACGTGTCAGGGAACACCTGGGCTTTCGGAACGTCATCATCATGGTCCCGTTTTGCCGAACGGTAGCCGAAGCAGACCGGGTTTTGGCAGCCATGACCGAGAACGGCTTGGCGCGCGGGGAAGCCGGATTGCAGGTCTACATGATGTGCGAGATACCCTCCAACGTCATTCTGGCGTCTGAATTCGCCACCCGGTTCGATGGCTTTTCCATCGGCTCCAACGACTTGACGCAGCTTGTCCTCGGGGTTGACCGCGACTCCGAGTTGCTGGCGCCGCTGTTCGACGAACGGGATGAAGCGGTCAAACACATGATCCGGGACGTCATTGCCCAGGCCCACCACGCCGGAATCAAGATTGGAATTTGCGGACAAGGACCGAGCAACCACACCGATTTCGCCGAGTTCCTCATTGAGCTGGGAATCGACTCAGTTTCCCTCAATCCCGACACCGTGCTCAAGACCATCCCGGTTATCGCCGCTGCCGAACGCCGGAGGGATGGCTCCTGACAGGCCAGGCTCCATCGCGATAACCGTCCAGTCCGGCACTGGCTCGCCCCTTGGGTTCGGAGTAGGCTCGCCGCCATGGAGAACAAGTCCGCACCTCCCACAGTTGAAGTTTTGGAAGCAGAGGACTGCTGGCGGCTGCTTCGAGGTGTTGCGTTGGGCCGTCTTGCTGTCTGGGTCAACGACCACCCGGAACTGTTTCCGCTTAACTTCCGGATCGACAAAGAGACCATCGTTTTTCGCACTGCACCCGGCACGAAACTGTCCGCGGCATTGGAGGGAAAACCGGTGGCATTGGAAGCCGACCACATCAACGGCCATACCAATGTGGCGTGGAGTGTCGTCGTCAAGGGACATGCGGCGGAGGTGGAACAGACCGAAGAATTCCGGAACAACGTCGCCCAACTCCTGTTTCCCTGGAGTCCGGGTACCAAGGACCATTTCGTTCGTATCACCCCTGACGCCATCACTGGCCGCCGCTTCACCATCGCTCCCCCGCAGACATGGGAAATCACCCTGGACAACGCCACCAGGGCGGGATTCGAATAGGTTGCTGGTGTTCCCCGTCTCGGCAACGCGTGCTCCCCGTCCCCCAGGACGGGGGCTGTTTAGTGCGGTCGGACGACGGTTTCTCCCCTCGAATAGTGCGCTTCGCTGACCGGCACAAAACCGGTTGTGCAGGCCGACCCGCCCTTCATCTGAAGCCCTTCCCGGTGCATTGACCCCCTCCTTGGAGGCTGCCACACTTTGACCATCACCCTTTTGGTTCAAAGGAGATCCTCATGGCTGGCATGATCCGCAAGAGCCTGAACGAACCCGAAGAAACTCGGCCCTTCGAGGATGGCAAAGGAAAATTGGACCTGGTCCATCTTGAGGCCGGCGGCGTCGGGCGGGCCGTTTTCGAACCCGGCTGGCAATGGTCCAAGCACGTGAAGCCAATCGCCAAGACCGACAGTTGCCAGGCAAACCATGCCGGCTACGTGTTGTCCGGACGGATGAAGATCGTCATGGACGACGGGGAAGAAAGCGAATTCTCCGCTGGTGATTACATGTCGGTCCCGCCAGGCCACGACGCATGGGTCATCGGCGACGAGCAATGCGTCGTCATCGACTGGGCCGGCTACGCCGACTACGCCAAGCGACGCGACTGAATTCCTTCTCCGACCGCTTCCGGACGACTCCCTAAGACAGGCTGCCCCTCCCCGGCGGCCCGAACAAGTGCGCCCATCTTCCGCCATCCATCGGTCCGGTATCCGATCCATCGCCAGTCATGCCCAGCGGCCACCGGTGGTTCCTGATGCACGGGATCCCCGCGCGCGGGCGGCGATCCCCACGCGCAGGCGACGCGCTGTAGTTGTTGGCGCTGAAACTGTTGAAGCCGAGCGGCTCCGGTTGGCCGCGATTATCGGCCTCCGGTTTCCGAGGAAACTTCAGTGGCGCGTCAAGTGCTTGCTCATCCTCAGGGGATGATGACACCGGCCGCGGACGCCCAGAACATTAACAAGAGTCGCCAAGATTCCCGCCTGACGTCACGATGCCGCCAAGCTTTTCCTCCCATCCAGCATCCGACGTCAAGACAGCCTCAGTTAACTGACGAAAAGGTCTTCGTGATGAACACACACCCACTGATCGCCGACCATGGGCTTATCGGCGACCTGCAAACGACAGCGCTGGTTGCAACCGACGGCACGCTTGATTGGTTCTGCAGCCCGCGCTTCGATTCCCCGAGCATTTTCGCCTCCCTGCTTGACCCGGAGCGTGGGGGCTACTTCTCCACGCGACCCCGCGAAGCGGCCTTCGAGACAAAGCAGCTCTACTTCCCCGACACAGCGATCCTGATTACGCGTTTTTTGACGGAAGCAGGGGTCGGGGAACTCATGGATTTTATGCCAACGACCGGCACCGACCCCAGCCAAAAGCACGACTTGGTGCGAATGATGAGATGCGTTCGGGGAAGGATTTCATTCGACGTTGAGGTTGCGCCCCGGTTTGACTACGGGCGGAAGAGGCATGATCTGACGATCTCCGAAGCAGGCGCCGTCTTCGACGCGGGCGACACGCGTCTGAGCCTCAGCCTCATCCGGGAGGAAGGCGACGAACAGCTAGGCCGTGACATCTCCACCACCGACGAAGGTTCGCTCCGGGCTGTCCTCACTTTGGAGGAAGGTCAGATGCGCGGCGTCGTGCTGGAGACAGGTCCGGATGTAGCCCCCAAGATGATGCGGCCTGCCGAGGCTCAACAACTGGCCGATGACACAGCACACTTTTGGCACGACTGGCTCAGCCAATCCACCTATACGGGACGGTGGCGCGCCGTCCTGGAGCGGTCGGCCATCACGTTGAAGCTGCTGACCTATGCCCCCAGCGGAAGCCTGGTGGCTGCTCCCACAGCCGGACTTCCGGAGGAGATCGGCGGGGAACGTAACTGGGACTACAGATTCACCTGGATCCGCGATGGCTCCTTCTCAGTTCACGCGCTGCTCCGCATGGGCTTCATAGATGAGGCTGTCGCCTTCAGCCAGTGGCTGCGCGACCGCGTCAATGAGCCCCGCGCGGAAGGCTCCTACCCGCTGGACATCATGTACCGCGTTGATGGCAGCACCGAGCTGCACGAGGAAGTCCTGACGGATTGGAAGGGCTATCGCGGCTCCTACCCGGTGCGGATTGGAAACGGAGCGGCCGACCAACTCCAACTGGACATCTACGGCGAAGCACTCGATGCGATGTACTACCTCGACGGCGCGGGTGTCGGAATCGGGCAAGCCGGATGGCTCAACATCTCCGAATTGCTCAATTGGCTGGCGGATAACTGGGACCAGCCGGAAGAAGGGATCTGGGAGACCCGGGGCGGCCGGAAAGACTTCACGTACGGCAGACTCATGTGTTGGGTCGCGTTTGACCGGGGCATCCGGCTCGCGACGTCGCATGGGCGGCCGGCGCCACTCGATCGGTGGATCGCCGCACGGGACGGCATTTACCAGCAGATCATGGACAAGGGGTGGAGCAGCGAACGCCAAGCCTTTGTCCAGCAGTACGGAGACAATGTCCTCGATGCCGCATTGCTGAAAATGCCCCAGGTTGGCTTCGTGTCCCCGCACGATCCCATGTGGCAGTCGACGCTCCGGGCGATGGATAAAGAGCTGGTCTCGGATAGCTTGGTCTACCGCTACGACCCCAGCGCCTCCCCCGACGGGCTGCGCGGGTCGGAGGGGACGTTCTCACTCTGCACGTTCCTTTATGTCGATGCCTTGGCCCGATCGAACCGGCTCGATGAGGCACGATTGACCTTCGACAAAATGCTCACGTACGCGAACCATGTCGGGCTGTACTCGGAGGAGATCGCTGCCACCGGGGAACAGATTGGCAACTTTCCGCAGGCGTTCACTCATCTGGCACTGATCGACGCCGCTATCGCTCTCAACGAGCGCCTGGACGCCGCGCAGAAAGGCCGGCGATTCCGTGGCTAGACAGGCCAGGACTTGCACCAGTGCCCCGCTTCAGGGCGAGGCACTGGTGCAAGGAATCAAACGCACCGGCGCAGAGAGCCACCCTAGATTCAGGCCGTCTTGCCCAGCGAATGACATCGTCCTGGGCCGTCAGGACAGAAGGCGCGCTTTCGCAGCGGCGAATTCCCTATCCGTCAGCACGTGGGCGGCATGAAGCTCCGCAAGAATTTCGAGCTGATCGGCCAGCCACTCTTTGCCGGCAGGTGATGCTGACGGGACTCCCGGTGCGCGTTGTTCTGCAGCCCGACGGGAACGCACCCGCTCATCGAGCGAACCTGCCGCTACGCGCGCGGCACCCGAGATCGCAGCAGATCTCGCAATGGTTCCGAGCAGCCCGGGGAGGCCGCTTCTAGCAAAAGTCATCAGAAATTCTCGGGGTCGATGTCTGTTCAGGTCGCTGAGATGCCGGCGGCTTCGACGGCGGCGACCACTGTTTCGTGGGGAATTCTCGCGTATAGGGTCGTCACTCCTCCTGAATCCTGTACCGCATCAGAAAGGTGCTGCGCCCAACGATGTTCCAAAGCCAACACCAAAGCTGTTTCGTCATTTCCTATTGATTCGGCTGCGACTTCGAGGTCGGCGTCGCTGAGGAGCGTCAGCAGCTGCGGATAATCCACGAGACCGGACCAAGCCTCCTGAAGGTGGTCTTCCAGATCACGAACATGCACAACTCCATGCTGGTCTCTCGATAGCAATACCAGATCGATGATGACCACCGCACCGGGCCGGACCGCTTCCCGCAGGGCATCGATGACTCGAGCGTCGACCTCCGATCGCCGAAACGCACAAATCATCACTTCAACTGGTCCGACTTTCATCTGTTACTCCTGTTTGCCGGAACTGCAGGTCCTATAAATATTCCCCGTACCGACCCCGTCCGACCTCACCCGCCCCGGATGATCTGTTGACTACGCAGCGTTGCGGTCCTCCGCTTCCCCCGACCGGTTGGATCACACATTTTGGATACACCGTAAGCCCTTGTTGTATCTCGGGGACTGCGCCTACCATGAGCGACGTGGGACATATCTCACCCAGTCCCCAGTTCAAGATCAAGCCTCCGCGGCGCGTGGAGTTGGCCATCGAACGTCCACGTTTGTGCGAGGCCCTCTCGCTTGCCGCCGATTCCCACAGGCTCATCCTCGTCGAGGCCCCGGCTGGTTGCGGGAAGTCCACCATCTTGAGCGACTGGGCTCAGAGTGGAACCATGCGTTCAGCATGGCTCACCCTCGACCGTTTTGACGCACGACCCGAGCGGTTGTTCCACGGGGTACTAGCCGCCATACAGTCGGCCGCCGCAGGAATGTCCTCCACCGTGGACGAAGTCCTGCGCGCCGCGGATCGAACTCAGACCCAAGACCAAATCGCTTCCTATGACCATCTGCTCGCGGCGCTCGACCTGCTTGAGGAACCGCTTGCCCTGGTCATCGATGACGTGCAATTGGCCGGATCTGGACTTGCCGACGGAATTGTGGGGATCCTCACCGGCTCTGCGCCTCCGGCATTACGGCTAGTTCTCTCCGGCCGAGACCATTCTTCGCTGCGCCTGGAGAAACTCCGATATGGCGATGGGTTGAAGGAATTTCGCACGTCAGATTTAGCCTTCACGTTGCCGGAGGCCATGGAGCTGGCGGCCAACCTTGCACCATCAGCCGAAGTGGACGTTGAAGCAGTCTGGAGGGCCGCCGACGGGTGGCCAGTGGCCCTTCACGCCGGCTTCGTTGGTCCGTCCGTCTACAAAGAGCAGGAACGAGCTTCCGGCGGTGTCACGCCGGGGAGAGCCTTCACCGAATACATTGCCGAAGAAGTTCTCGGCCAACTTGAACCATCTCTCGCCGACTTTGTCCTGCGAGCCACTACTTGCGACTGGCTCGAGCACGAACTCGCTATTGCACTGTCCGGGGTCCAAAGTGGCGGTTTCCTCCTCCAGGAATGCATTAGAAAGGGCCTATTCATTGAGGAGAAAGACGTCCACGGAGACGGGCCCGTCTATCAATGGCAGGCCCTGTTTGCGGCCCAGTGCCGGGAGATCCTAGAGGAGCGCAATCGGGTTCTAGCAGAGCATCTCCACCGCGTTGCTGCACGTTTCTACCAGGACTGCGACGTTACCGAGAGCGTCAGCCAGGCGCTGCAAGGACGTGAACCTCAGCAGGCTGTGACCTCCCTTGTAGCCCATTGGCTGGACTATCTGCTGCGTAACGGCCTTTCCTCCCTCGAACAGCTGTGTCTCGACTTGCCGGCCCCGTGGTCTGATCACGCCGGCGTCCTCTTGATCAGATCCATCTGCCGTGCCCTTTCAGGCGATGCCCCTTCAGCAGTGGACCTGGCGCACCGCTCGTTCACCGGGCTGTCTGCACTGGAGTCCGCTCGTCGGAGGCGGTTCGAGCTGTATGTGGACCTGCTGGGTCTGATGCCCAACGATGGCAGTTTTGACGTGTACGGAAATTCCGGGCGCACCCCGGCAGACCCACAAGCTGCAGGGCGCCAGCCGACCGCGCTGCACAGCAGCCGGCCGCTTCGAGGAGGCCCCGGATTCGGCGACCAGGAAGAAGAGCCCCTCACCCTTCTGGCCTCCCCGACCGCAGACGCTGCCGACCAAGACCATCAGGTTGTGGCTGATGAGGTCATCATTACCTCGGAGATCGCATTGGCGTACGTATTAGCGGGCGATTTTGTGGCGGCGGATGAGCGCGTGGTGGAAGCTATAAACGGCGCCGATGAACTCGGGTGGCGCCCGGACGGCCAGATGCCCTGCCTTTGGCTGGCGCAGGGTATCTCGAGTTACTGGATCAACGACTTGGAGGCCGCCCGAGCCCACTTGGACAAGGTTTTGCCCGCGGGAGGCCGGGAAACGTCGATCGACAAATTATGCGCTGTCTATCGTGTCCTGGTCGATTGCGCGCGGGGTGAACCGGCCCAGATCCCCGATACAGCGCACGTCCTGACCTCCCTCCGAGACACTGGACTGCACGGACCTTCGTGGAGTGCGCTGTCGACGATGGCAAACGCAAAAATTGCTGAAGCCGAAGGAGACATGACTGGTGCGTTGGCGATCGTAAAGCCTCTTGAGGACCGCGAAAATCCTGCTTTGGTGGATGCGCTGCTGGCTGAGTTACTTAGGCGCGGCGGAAAGTTCACCGAAGCGCTGAACCGCACCAAGGCCGTGACGGAGCGGCAGCGTGATTCTTACACGGGTACAAGTCTCGCTCTGACGGAGGCGCTATTGGCCTCCAAAGACGGTGACATGTCCGCAGCGCACGAACGGGTTGAATACGCGGTCGCCCTCGCGGAACCACAACACATCATCCGTCCATTCGCAGAACGCAGGGACGAACTTGCTGGACTCCTCATGCAGCACGCGGTGTGGGGAACAGCCCATGAGGCGTTTGTGGCGGCACAGTTGAAGGAGAATACGCACAGCGACAACCTGACAACCTTTCTCTACTGGCGTCTCACGGAACGTGAACTCGAAGTCCTCGCGTACATGCGCTCGATGATGACCGCGGCAGATATTGGGAAGGCACTGTTCATCTCGGTGAACACCGTCAAGACGCACCAACGATCTATTTACCGCAAACTCGGTGCGGCAAGCCGGCGGGACGTGCTCAAAATTGCCGCAGCCCGCGGGATCATCTAGCGCTTCCAGTGGGCCGGCGCTGAATCGCCCGGCTTCCCGATTCATACGTCAGGGGTGAGGCCTTGGCTCATTCCCGTACCGTCCACAAACGCACGCCGGCAAACTGCACCCGTGGCGGTCATGAGGCGTGGTCTTTGGCAGGCTTCTGACAGGCACTTGTCCGCGTGGATTGCGCAGTGGGTCACGGAGCTCTGCGTTGCTCATCATGCTCACTGGGTGAGGACTACTTTGAGGGCTTTCGTTTCCGCAGCACGCGAGAAGGTGTCGTAAGCATCCACTATTTCCGTGAGCTGGAAATGATGCGTCGCGAACTTTTCCGCTGGAATCCGATGTTGGGCAACTAGTTTCAGCAGCATGGGAGTGGTGTTGGCATTAACTAACCCCATGCTGATGTTGATGTTCTGGATCCACAGATTCTCCAAATGAAGTTCTACTGATCGTCCGTGAACGCCAACGTTTGCTACGTTTCCGCCCGGGCGCACTAGCTCCACGGCCATGTCGAAGGTTTCGGGGATTCCGACGGCTTCTATGGCGACGTCGGCCCCATGCCCCTCGGTCAGCGCGAAGACTTCCTCTTTCCAGTCCGACGCCCGCGACGAGATGGCGCTGGTGGCACCGAAGTCCCGTGCTTGTTGTAGACGGTGCTCGTCCAAGTCGATGGCAATGACCGACGCTGCTCCGTATAAGCCTGCTGTGGCAATTGCAGCCAAACCGACCGGGCCTGCTCCGACCACCACGACCGTGTCTCCCGGCTTGACCCGACCATATTGGACTCCGATTTCGAACCCGGTGGGCAGGATATCCGACAGCATGACCGCTTGTTCGTCCGGCACTCCCTCGGGGAGCTTGTGCAGCGAGTTGTCGGCGTAAGGGACGCGGACATACTCGGCCTGTGTACCGTCGATCAAATGACCGAAGATCCATCCGATACCGGGCGCCCCTTCTTCACCCTGACAGTGAGAATAGAGCCCGGTCTTGCAACTGCTGCAGTGGCCGCAGGATTTGATACAGGAGATGATGACACGGTCGCCGGCGCGGAGGCCCGTAACGGAGGACCCGGTCGCTACGACTGTTCCTACTCCTTCGTGCCCCAGTATTCTGCCGCTCTGAACGGCGGGGACATCGCCTTTGAGGATGTGAAGATCCGTTCCGCAGATGGTGGTGGTGTCCACCCGGACAATGGCATCGGTCGGGTTTTGGATGGAGGGATCAGGAACGTCGGTCCAGGATTTCTGTCCGGGACCGTTGAATACCAGTGCTTTCACTTTCTCTTCCTTTCTCAGGGCAATTCGGGTGAATCAGTAACCAGCGCGGTCCGGCCGTGCAGATCGAAGCGTCAGTTGAGAGGAGAGACCCGTCGCGATAAGCGAGCCAGAAAGACCACTTGAACGATGATGCTGATGCAGCATCCGGCTAACGCGAACCCGAGTAGGACCCGGGTCACCAGGTCCCAGGGCACGGTAGAACCACCGAAGTCGAACGGAAACACTGCCCAGGTACGCAGAATGACGGCTGCTCCGAGCGCGGAAGACACGAGTTCACCGACGGTCTTGAGCTTCTCCGAGTCGAAGACCCAGTTGAGGACATTGCTGACGACTCCGACGACGAGCGCGGCATTGAAGATCGGCAAGACTTGGGGCGTCTCATCGGTCAGGATGGGCACGGACTGCCACCCTGGCCAACCGTTGACTGCACCGAATAGGGCCGCGTTGACGATCACCGCGACCGTGTAGCCGAATCGGCGCTGATTCTTACCGGGCTTGGCTTTCCGCTTTCTTGACCACGGCTCCACTTCAGCCATGGTTAGATTCTGGCCCGAACTGACGGACGTGCCTAGAGGGGCAATACTGCCTGTCCCTTCTGATCCAGGACTGGCAACGGCGGACTGGCGGAACGTCAGGTGGCCAAGCGCGCCAGCTCGTCGCCCATGGCCGCAGCAAAAATTCTTCCGGGCACGTTATCCGCGTCGAAATGGATGCCGCAGCGGAGCCGTCCGCCGTAGGAGACGGCGGCGACTCCGAGCCGGACGTTGGCGGCGAGCACGGCCAGCGGCCAGATCGCGACAACTGGAGCGCCTGCGAGGCGAAAAATGTCCGTCCGGCCCGGCACATTAGTGACGAACCCGGCGACAAGATGCTGCCGCCTGCCGATACGGTCCATGATGCGCGCGCCGACCGGGCCACGCATGAACTCCAGAGTCCCCTGCTCTCTGGCCAGCACCTTCTCCTCCCGAGTCTGTCCAGCAAGGACCCGGACGCGAACGTCTGGATCGATTTCGCCGAGGGGCAGCCGCACGAGCATGACCCCGACCTGATTCCCCGCTGTCCCATGGCGCTGCAGCGCCACCGGCACCGAGACGGGCAGCCGGGCGGGGATCCGCTCGCCAGCGGCAAACAGCATCGCTCGGTACCCCGCCGACACGGCAGCCAGCAGGCCATCGTTGACTGTGGCCCCGAGCGGCCGAACATGTGCCTCGAGCGCTGCGAGGTCGACGTCCAGGAAAACGACCCCGCGATGCGGACTCAGCGCACCTAGCAGCACGGTAGGGCCAACCTCACGACCACTGACGGTCATTCTGGTGCGGCGCAGACCGTACCGAAGCCTCGCGAGCTCATGCCGTACGTGGCGGCGCCCAGCCTTCGCCGTTGGTCGGATAAGTGGCATGTAAGAAGCTGTGGACAGGGCTTCCGCGGGATCGAAGAGCCGCTGCACGATCGCGGCCGCCGCCATCCCATCGGCGACCGCATGGTGAATGCGCAGCACGATCCCGAGTGCCCCGGCCGCTGCACCCGGCACCACCAGAATTTCCCAGAGCGGACGCTCCAGTCCCATCGGAACATTCATCAGCTCTCCGCACGTGCGTTCCAAGCCAGTGAGTCCGTCGACGGCCCCGACGAGCCGGATGTGATAGTCCAGGTCGGGCTGGACTTCGACCCAGCGGTGCCGGCGGCCCGTGGGCACCGGTATCATCCGGAGCTGCGGCAACGTCTTGATCCGCTCCAGAAGGCAGGCGCGCAGCGCCCTCAGGTCAGGGCTGCCATCGGACGCCACGAAGCCACCCGGCATCATGAGCCCGGCAACCAGAAACACATTGACCTGGCCGGCATGGTCAAGCACCAAATTCGCCTCATCGACCGCCGCGAGCCGGCGGGCCACCGGGCACATGCCAACAGAGTAGCAGCCGGTCCTTGCGCCTCATGCGGGCGGGAACTGCCCGGGGGATGCTTCGCGAGGTATTGCTAGCGGGCTTCAAGGACCCCCATCATGCCCCTGTCTTCATGGTCCAGAATGTGGCAGTGGAAAACCGAGCGCCCCGGAAAATCATCGAAGGAGACGAGGACTTTCACTTCGCTGCGAGCCGGGATGTTGACGACGTCCTGCCACCTGGGGCCGGGAATGCTTTGGCCGTCCTGCTCAATGACCTGCATCGGCCAAACGTGCAGATGCATGGGATGGTCCATCGGACTGCTGTTGGTGAGAGTCCATTCCTCCACGCTGCCCACACTGACTATCTCGTCGATACGCCCTCCATCGAAAACCTTGCCGTTGATGGTGAAGCTCATGCCGCCCGGGCCCATCCCGGACCTTATGCCCATTCCCATTCCCATCGAAAAGTCGAGCCTGCGGCGCGCTGCCACTGCTTCCTTCCGAAGATCCCTCGGATGTCCGGTACCGGTGACCGGAGGCAGGCCGCTCCGTTGTGCTCCGCTCGTATCCAACGACAGCAGGTCCACGGGTTCGGTACGAGGGCCTTGGCCGCTGCCCATCATTCCGGTCATTCTTCCGCGGTCAAAGGAAGCAGCCCGCAGGATCGTCAGTCCGTTGACCGCCTCGACCAGCAGATCCGCCCGGTTTCCCGGCGCCAATACGACCTCGTCCACCTGTGCAGGAGCCGCCAGCGAACGGCCATCAAAAGCCAGTACCTGAAGCTGGCTTTCCGCCAGCTGAAGCCGAAGGTAGCGGGCAGGACAGGCGTTGATGACGCGCCAACGCTCGCGGTCACCGGCGGTTGCAGACAGCATCGGCCGGACCTGCCCGTTCACCAGCACGGTCTCCCCCTCGCGGCCCATCACCTGCTCTGCTGCCGAGGGTGGCCGAAGACTGCCGGAGCTGGTCAGGCTGATGTCGGAGACGACGAGGAGCCGCTCCCGCGTGACCGGAAGCCGCTCCGGGTCTTCCACGACAATCGCCCCGTACAAGCCAGCCGCAAGCTGATCCGCCACGCTCCCGTGATGATGCGGGTGGTACCAGAAGGTGCCAGATGGGTGGTTGGCCGGAAGGTCGTACTCATAGTCGAAGGATTCTCCCGGCTCGATACTGACAAAGGAGTTATCACCGTTCCCCGCCGGTGAGACATGCAGTCCATGCACGTGCAGGTTCGTAGCCATGTCGAGCCTGTTGACCAGGGTGATCCGGAGCCGGTCCCCCGGTCGCAGTCGAAGCGTCGGTCCGGGAAGGGAGCTGTTGTAGGCGGCCACGGACGCCGGCCTGCCAGCGACCATGATCCGCGCCGGTGCCGCCTCGAGACGCTCCGTCAGCATTCCTTCCTGGCTGCTGAGATTCACAGGTTCTTTCAGCCGGTCACCGGTTTCGGCACGGAACGGTGCTTGGGCCCAGAGCAGACCTCCGCCTCCGACGGCGACAGCCGCAGTGCCGGCGACGCCGAGGACCAGGGCTTGCCTGCGGTTGAGAGTCTTCATCCCCCGGTCTCACCGAGTGTCCGGAGTGCCTCACGGTACTCCTCTGCCGTGAGTTCTCCGCGCGCGTAGCGCTCTGCCAGTATTTCTCGGGCCCGGGTGTCGCCAGCAGTCCTGCCGCCGCCGGCTCCGCGGTCCGGCATTCCGGCGCCGCGACCCGGCATTCCGCCCCCAATCAGCCGGACCAACAGGATGATGAGCAAGACCAGACCAACGATGAGCAAGACCCAGAAGATCCACATCCAGCCCATTCCCGACCAGCCGTAGGAATCCATCATGGCTTCACTCCTGACACTGGGTCACCGCTGCCGGCCTCATTTCAGCCCGCAACTGAAATTAGGTCGATAGTAAGCCCAAATCGCCCTTCTGCAACGGTAAAAGAGCGGAAATGTCCCGACGCCACCGGCCCCGACCTGAAGGGTCAGCAACAGCTATCGGTGACCGCCTGAGAACTTGATGTTGGAGTGCTGCTGCAGCATCCCACTGCTTCACCTCGGGGAACCGCGGAGAATGTTTGGCTGTCGGCCAGGACGGTGTAAATCTCCCACTGTTCGCCGTTCGGGGTGTTCTGGACCCAGAACTTGTCCTGCTTAGCGTAGCAGCAGGTGCTTTCTCGCTCATCGGCGGTGGCGAAACCGTGTGCTGCCAACCGATTCTGCTCGGCATTGACAGCGTCGGTGTCGGGCACTTCCACACCCAGATGGTTGAGCGATCCTCCCTGGCCGGGGTTCTCGATGAGCACGAGTTTCAGCGGCGGTTGGGCCACTGCGAAGTTGGCGTAGCCGGGCCGCCGCTTGGCCGGTTCGGCACCGAAGAGCCGGGAGTAGAAAGCGACGGACTCATCGAGGTCATTGACGTTGAGGGCAAGCTGCAGGCGGGACATGGCGTCTCCTAGAGATAGATTAATGTCTATATCTGGCAGATTGCCACCAGATATAGATATCTGTCAATATTGATGGGTGTCTAATTCTCTTCTTGAACTGACCCCCGTTGAGGCGGTTGAATGCTGCACGCCAATGACCCGTGAACCGATGACGAGCGATCAGGCCGAGCGAGTCTCCGGGCTAATGAAGGCCTTGGCGGATCCGGTCCGTCTGCAGCTGCTCTCCCTGGTCGCGTCCCACGAAGGCGGTGAGGCCTGCGTGTGCGACCTGACAGAAGCCTTCGATCTGTCCCAGCCCACGATCAGCCACCACCTGAAGGTGCTGCACCGGAGCGGGCTGTTGGAGCGCAGCAAGCGGGGCGTGTGGGTCTACTACAAGGCACAGGCAGACGTACTGGATTCGCTGGGGAAACTGATCTCCAGCGCGGGGGCATGAGCGCACTGGCCCGGCGGGCACTGGCTGAACTGGTCGGGACTGCACTGCTGGTAGCCACGGTGGTGGGCTCGGGCATCGCGGCCACCCGCCTGTCTCCGGACGACGTCGGTTTGCAGCTGTTGGAAAACTCCTTGGCCACCGGGGCGGTCCTGGTCGCCCTGATCATCGCCCTACAACCGGTTTCCGCGGCCTTCAACCCTGTGGTGACCTTGGTTGAACGATGGCTCGGCGTCATCGGCTGGCGCGAGGCCGCGGCCCTCATTGCAGCCCAAATGGCCGGCGGCATCGCGGGCAGTGTCTTGGCGAACCTGATGTTTGAACTGCCCGCCGTCACCATCGCTGCCAAGGAGCGCACCGGGTCCGGGCTGTGGCTGGCCGAAGTCGTCGCGACGGCCGGGCTGCTGCTGGTGATCTTCGGCGCCGCCCGGTCCGGACGCAAGGACATGGTTGCCGTGGCTGTTGGCGGCTACATCACCGCCGCTTACTGGTTCACCAGTTCCACCAGCTTCGCCAACCCCGCCGTAACGGTGGCGCGCATGTTCTCCGACACTTTCGCCGGAATCGCTCCGACCTCGGTCCTGCCGTTCATCGCCATGCAGCTGATCGGCGGCGCCCTCGCAACCGGGCTGATCCACCTCTTATACCCCCGCGCCGAACGGGCAGCGGCCGAATTCACCACCATCGAAGGACAGACCCGATGACCAGCAAACCCACCGTCCTCTTCGTCTGCGTGCACAACGCGGGACGCTCGCAAATGGCCGCCGGTTATCTGCAGCACCTGGCCGGCGACCACATTACCGTCCTCTCGGCAGGCTCCGAACCCGGCAACCAGATCAACCCTGTCGCCGTGCAGGCCATGGCCGAGGAAGGCATCGACATCAGCCAGGCCGTACCCAAAATCCTCACCACCGGCGCCGTCCAGGAATCCGACGTCGTCATCACCATGGGCTGCGGCGACACCTGCCCCTACTTCCCCGGCAAGCGTTACGAGGACTGGGTCCTCGACGACCCGGCGGGCCAGGGCATCGATATGGTCCGCCGGGTCCGTGACGACATCAAGAACCGCGTGCAGACCCTCATCCGCAGCTTGGCCTAGAAGGCTGTCTTAGTCCGGTGGAAACCGCCACCCCGGCCTCGCAGAGACCGCCTTTCGGTCGCTCGGGATAACTGGTGGTGCTGGCGCAGCACGATGGGTGAGTCGGTTTCTCGGCCGTTGGATATGTTTCGTCAGCGGCGATCTCGATTTTGCGCAACGACGTGCGGAGAGCCGGCCGGAGCCGTACGGTAGCCGGATGGAACGCTTTACAGGGTTCATCGCGGGCCTGGGCACCAGCGCGGGTCGCCGGCTGGTGGTTGGGCATTGGATGGACTCGCCGCTCGGCGCCTTTACGGACGTCATGACCGAGGACCGCGGCGGGCTGCGGACGCTGCTGGCCCCCGACGAGGCGGTCGCCGACTATGTGTCCGCGACCTACCACTTCGATGACGTGGTGGTCGCGCCGCTCGACGCCAGTCTGAGCCGCGCCGGGGAACGGAGCGCGGAACCGGGGAACGAACCCGGGACCGCCGCCCTGCTCCTCCGCGTAGCTGGCGGCCCGCTGGAACTGCGCGCTGATCTGGGCCCCGTAACAGCGCTGGGCCGGATGCTGCAACTGATCCCCGTCCGGATCGCCGTCCACCCGGCGTGGCTGACAGCCGTGAACCGCGCGGCGGGCATCCTGCTCCCGGGGGTGGCCACCGCCGGATCCGCCGGAAGCGGACGTCGGGAGTACTATGGCGTGCGCTCCATCCGTCGCGTCGAGCGCGCCGCGGCGAGCTGGAACGGCTCCGGCCTCGGGCCCCTCACGCCAGTGGATCCGCCCGTGCACTTCGGCTTCAGTTCCGTCCCCCGCACGCCGCAGGCCGTGGCCGTCACGACGACGATCCTCCCCGCCCGCCGCTGAAGCGGACGGGTGGCCGAAAGGGGGTTAATGCCGTTCTTCGTCGACGGCGCCGCGCGCTGACGTCGCCGCTGCCGCCCCGACGACTGCCGGACCTCCCGACGGCTCTAGACCGCCGGGAGGAGACGAAGGCTGAGGCTAGTCACGACCGACGACAACGACGCGGCACCGACGACCGACGACTTAGAAGTCCCAGTCCTCGTCTTCGGTGTTGACGGCCTTGCCGATCACGTAGGAGGAGCCGGAGCCGGAGAAGAAGTCGTGGTTCTCGTCGGCGTTGGGGCTCAGGGCGGAGAGGATGGCCGGGTTCACGTCCGTGACGGTGGACGGGAACATGGCCTCGTAGCCGAGGTTCATCAGCGCCTTGTTGGCGTTGTAGTTCAGGAACTTCTTGACGTCCTCGGCCAGGCCAACGGAGTCGTACAGGTCGTGGGTGTACTGGACTTCGTTCTCGTAGAGTTCATAGAGCAGTTCGAAGGTGTAGTCCTTCAGCTCTGTGCGGCGCTCTTCGCTGACCTTCTCCAGGTTGCGCTGGAACTTGTAGCCGATGTAGTAGCCGTGCACGGCCTCGTCGCGGATGATCAGCCGGATCAGGTCCGCGGTGTTCGTCAACTTGGCGCGCGAAGACCAGTACATCGGCAGGTAGAAGCCGGAGTAGAACAGGAAGGACTCCAGCAGCGTGGACGCAACCTTGCGCTTGAGCGGATCGTCGCCCTGGTAGTAGTCCATGATGATCTGCGCCTTCTTCTGCAGATTCTCATTCTCGGTGGACCAGCGGAAGGCTTCGTCAATCTCCTTGGTGGAGCACAGGGTGGAGAAGATCGACGAGTAGCTCTTGGCGTGCACCGATTCCATGAACGCGATGTTCGTGTAGACGGCTTCCTCGTGCGGGGTCAGCGCGTCCGGGATCAGGCTGACCGCGCCCACGGTGCCCTGGATGGTGTCCAGGAGGGTCAAGCCGGTGAAGACGCGCATGGTCAGCGTCTGCTCGTCCGGGGTCAGCGTGTTCCACGACTGCACGTCGTTGGACAGCGGGACCTTCTCGGGCAGCCAGAAGTTGTTGCAGAGCCGGTTCCAGACCTCAACGTCCTTCTCGTCCTCGATCCGGTTCCAGTTGATCGCATCCACGTGGTGCAGAAGCTTGACCTTCTCGGCTGACATCGCGTCCCCTTCTTCCCAAAGTCTGTGTTGTTCATGGTGCCCGAATGCCGGCCGCAGTGCGGCCGGCGGTCGCCCGCGCGGACCGGATTGCCGGCGCCTCGTCGGTGCAGGTACGACGGCGGGCGGGCACCCGCCGTCGTACTTTTCAGTTGTTGGGGACTGCTACAGCATGCAGCTGACGCAGCCTTCCACTTCGGTTCCTTCCAGCGCGAGCTGGCGGAGGCGGATGTAGTAGATGGTCTTAATGCCCTTGCGCCACGCGTAGATTTGCGCCTTGTTGATGTCGCGGGTGGTGGCGGTGTCCTTGAAGAACAGCGTCAGCGACAGGCCCTGGTCCACGTGCTGGGTAGCGGCCGCGTAGGTGTCGATGATCTTCTCGTAGCCGATCTCGTACGCGTCCTGGTAGTACTCCAGGTTGTCGTTGGTCAGGTACGGGGCCGGGTAGTACACGCGGCCCAGCTTGCCTTCCTTGCGGATTTCGATCTTGGACGCCACCGGGTGGATCGAGGAGGTGGAGTTGTTGATGTAGGAGATCGAGCCGGTCGGCGGGACGGCCTGCAGGTTCTGGTTGTAGATGCCGTGCTCCATCACCGAAGCCTTCAGCTCCCGCCAGTCTTCCTGGCTGGGGATGTCCACGTTGGCGAACAGCTCCTTGACCCGCTCGGTCTTCGGCAGCCATTCCTGATCGGTGTACTTGTCGAAGAACTCGCCCGAGGCGTACTTGGACTTCTCGAAGCCACCGAAGGTCTGGCGGTGTTCGATCGCCAGCTTGTTCGAAGCCCGCAGGGCGTGGAACAGCACCGTGTAGAAGTAGATGTTGGTGAAGTCCAGGCCCTCTTCGGAACCGTAGTGGACCCGCTCGCGGGCCAGGTAGCCGTGCAGGTTCATCTGGCCCAGGCCGATGGCGTGCGACTGCAGGTTGCCTTCGGCGATCGAGGGCACCGAGTTGATGTAGGACATGTCCGACACGGCGGTCAGCGCCCGAATGGCGGTCTCGATGGAGGTGCCGAAGTCGGGCGAGTCCATGGTCTTGGCGATGTTCATCGACCCGAGGTTGCAGGAGATGTCCTTGCCGATCTCGGAGTAGGTCAGGTCCTCGTTGTACAGCGACGGCGAGGAAACCTGCAGGATCTCCGAGCACAGGTTGGACATGATGACCTTGCCGTCGATCGGGTTGGCCCGGTTCACCGTGTCCTCAAACATGATGTACGGGTAGCCCGATTCGAACTGGATCTCGGCCAGCGTCTGGAAGAACTCGCGGGAGCTGATCTTGGTCTTCTTGATCCGGCTGTCGTCGACCATCTCGTAGTACTTCTCCGTGACGGAGATGTCCGAGAACGGCACACCGTAGACGCGCTCGACGTCGTACGGGGAGAACAGATACATGTCCTCGTTCTTCTTGGCCAGTTCGAAGGTGATGTCCGGGACCACCACGCCGAGCGAGAGCGTCTTGATCCGGATCTTCTCGTCCGCGTTCTCGCGCTTGGTGTCCAGGAAGCGGTAGATGTCCGGGTGGTGGGCGTGCAGGTACACCGCGCCGGCACCCTGGCGGGCACCGAGCTGGTTGGCGTAGGAGAAGCTGTCTTCGAGCAGCTTCATGACCGGGATGACGCCGGAGGACTGGTTTTCGATCTGCTTGATCGGCGCGCCGTGCTCGCGGATGTTCGTCAGCGACAGCGCCACGCCGCCGCCGCGCTTGGACAGCTGCAGGGCGGAGTTGATGCCGCGGGCAATGGACTCCATATTGTCTTCGATGCGCAGCAGGAAGCAGGAGACCAGCTCGCCGCGCTGGGCCTTGCCCGCGTTGAGGAACGTCGGGGTGGCCGGCTGGAAGCGGCCGTCGATGATCTCGTCCACCAGCTGGGTGGCCATGGCTTCGTTGCCCCGGGCCAGGTGCAGCGCCACCATGCAGACACGGTCTTCGTAGCGCTCCAGGAAACGCTTGCCGTCAAACGTCTTCAGCGTGTAGGAGGTGTAGAACTTGAACGCGCCCAGGAAGGTTTCGAAGCGGAACTTCTTCTTGTAGGCCCGGTCGTAGAGCGAGCGGATGAAGTTCATCGTGTACTGGTCAAGCGTTTCGCGCTCGTAGTACTCGTTCTTGATCAGGTAGTCGAGCTTCTCTTCCAGGTCGTGGAAGAAGACCGTGTTGTTGTTAACGTGCTGCAGGAAGTACTGGTGTGCAGCCTCGCGGTCGGCTTCGAACTGGATCTTGCCGTCCGGCCCGTAGAGGTTAAGCATGGCATTGAGCTCGTGGTAGCCCAGCCCTTTGAAGGCGGCCGGCAGCTCTGCCTTGGCGTCGGCTACGGGCGCGTTTGCAACTGTCGTTTCCAAAAGAGTTCCAATCCTTGCTTGACCCGGTCTACGTCCTCGGACGTGCCCATGAGTTCGAATCGATAGAGAAGGGGCACCTGGCACTTGGCGGCGATTTTCTCCGCCGCCAAGCAGTAGGTTGTGCCGAAATTCGTGTTGCCGGCACCGATCACTCCGCGCAGCAGGCGCCGGTTCTCCTCCAGGTTGAGGAATTTAATCACCTGCGGCGGAATGGAGTTCTTGCCGGATTCCCCGCCGTACGTGGGCAGCACCAGCACGAACGGCCGGAGCGCTTGCAGCGTCTCCTGCTGAGTGCGCAGCGGGATCCGTGCCGCCGGCAGTCCCAGCTTCTGCATGAAGCGGTCGGTGTAGCCGGAGGCGGACGAGAAGTAGATCAGGTCCGTGTCGGCTATCCCGCCGGCCGCCGGATCTGCCTGCTGCTTCCTTGCGTCCTCACTCATCAGCAGCTCGGTCATGACGTGCGGTTCTGGTTCGCTCGGTCCGGGTCAGGCCACGGAAGCGGCGGCTTGGGCCAGTTCCTCGATCTTGTCGGGGCGGAAGCCTGACCAGTGGTCCTGCTCGGTGACGACCACAGGAGCCTGCATGTAACCAAGGGAACGGACACGCTCCAGCGCTTCCGGATCCTGGGACAGGTCAACGCTTTGGTAAGCGATGCCCTTCTTGTCCAGAGCCCGGTACGTGGCGTTGCACTGCACGCATGCTGGCTTGGTGTAAACCGTTACAGTCATGGTCCTTCTCCCCTATTGATCGGTACGACGTTTCTGCTGTTTCCTTGGCTGCGCGGCCTCCCCTGGAAGGACCCGGACTCGCTGCCCAACAGCTGCTCCAATACTACATCTAGTGGACTCGGCCAATCGGAACCCCAAGATGATGTATTACAAGTATGTCATTCCTTTCCCGGCTTCGTCCACAGCCCGTGGGGATATCTTTCGGTGGTTAAACAGTTGATATTCCGGCCTTCCCGGGCCGCCGTCCACAGCCTGTGGATTCCCCGCCCACAGCTTGGGAAAGTATCGTGTCGCAGCTTTCTCGGCGTGTCGCTCGTAGTGCGGCCAGCACTAGATGTTGTGGTCCCTGGTCCTGATGGTGTCCGCCCTCACCGCTCGAGGGGTGATTGGAGGATAGCCGGCCGGTCAGACACTTCCGGCACGCCCGGCACCTGGTGGCCGGTGGCTGGTGGCTGGGGTTGTAGCCGCGGCTCCGGGGCCGTTCCAGCCAAAAGGGCCCTCCTCCTGCGGACCCTCCTGCTCCCCATTAATAGAACAACTCTAGGTGCCGGCACATTCCTCCGGTCAACGATCAAAGGCACCCGGATCTGCCCGGACCTCCGACCATCTTTCGGGGGCCGCCGGCGCGGCATCAGCCCAAGGTAGGCTTGGCTCAATCCCCGATATGCAACAGGAGAGCTGATGGTCAACACGGTGCACCTGCGTACCCTGCTTGAGGTCACTCGGCGCGGCTCATTCGCGGCGGCAGCCGCCAACCTGGGCTACACCGCCTCGGCGGTTTCGCAGCAGATGTCCGCGCTGGAGCGCGAAACGGGTGCCAAGCTGTTTGAGCGGTCTGCCCGCAGCGTCCAGCCGACCGAAACAGCACTGGTGATGTCCCGGCACGCGGCCAAGGTGCTGACGGACATTGATGCCCTGCTGGCTGCCACCGCCCGCAGCCAGGACACCAGCACTCAGGAAGTCCGGCTGGGCATCTTCCCCAGCCTCGCCACGTATGTGCTCCCGCGCCTGCTGCAGGCGCCCGAATGGCCGGGATTGGGGATCAATCTCAAAGTATCTGTCGCCGAGCCCGGACAGACGATCCAGGGGCTGCGCGCCGGCGGTGAACTCGACGTCGCCCTGGTCTTCCAAGTGGGCCAGGGCGGTTTAGCCTGGCCCAACACCGTGAGCCGGCAGTGGATCGGCGACGACAATTTCCGCGTGGTGCTGCCCGAATCGTGGGGCATCCGCCCCGGTGCGTCGGTGACAGCCTCTCAGCTGGCCGAGATGCCGTGGATCATGCACCACCCGGGCACGGCCGACGCCACCGTGATCGAGCGGCTCTTTGCCAGTTGTAACCTTCATCCCCGGGTGGTGGCGTACTGCGATGACTTCAACGCCAGTCTGGCCATGGCCGGTGCCGGACTAGGGGCCGCGCTGGTACCGGAGCTGGCCATGCACAACGGACCGGACGGGATTGTGGTGTTGGATGTTCCGGAAATCCGGCTGGCCCGCAATATCTTTGCCTTGCTGATCAACGACAGGCAGAACGCGCAGCTGGGCCTTTTCATGGACCAACTCTCCGTGATCCTGCGCGACATGAGCATCACCACCCGGCGCGCCTAGGCGGAATCGCCTTGGCGGTTCGCGGCCCCCAAGGCACCGTCGTCGTTATTTCAGTGCACCGGGCAACAACAGGCGCCGCCGGATCCCGTGCTGGACGGGTCCCGGCGGCGCCATGTGGTTAATGCTGGCGGAGACGCCCTACTGCGCGGTCAGGCTGTCCACGTACTCCTGGTTTTCGCCGATCCACTTTTCCACCACGGGGCCGTAGTCGTCGGTGTCTGCCTCGTTGAACATGGCGTTCTCCAGCGAGTACAGGGTCTCGGAGTCCATCTTGAAGTCCTTCAGCCAACCGGCCAGCGTCGGGAAGTCCTCGGCGAAGCTGTTGCTGGAGTAGGCGTAGATGCCCTCGGCGTCACCCAGGGTTCCTTCGGGATCTTCAAGGTCCTTGAGCGGGAAGGCGTCGTAGGCCCAGTGCGGGCGCCACAGCGTCACGGCAATGTTCTCGCCGGCGGCAGTGGCCGACTTCAGCTCGGAGAGCATCGCCGGGGTAGATGAGGTCAAGTACTCCATCTTCTCCAGGCCATAGGTGGGGATGACGTTCTTGGTGGTGGCCTCGGTCAGGCCGGCGCCGGGCTCGATGCCCACCAGGCGGTTGTCGAACTGGTCGGCATTGGCCGCAAGGTCCTTCAGCGAATCCACCGGAGCGTCCTCGTTCACCGCGATGGTCAGCTTGGCTTCGTCGTTCCACTGGCCCAGCTCGGTGATCTTATCGCCGTACTCCTCCAGATAGCTGGCGTGCGTGACCGGCAGCCAGGTGTCCAGCGTCAGGTCGTAGTCGCCGGTGGACAGGCCGGAGAAAACCGGTGCCGGGTCGGCGTACTCCAGCGTGACCTTGTAGCCCTTCTCCTCCAGGATGGCCTTCCACAGTTCCGACGCGGCGATGCCTTCATCCCAGCCATTGAAAACCGCGATGGTGACGTCCTGCTGATCCCCGTTGTCCACCCCGCTGGCTGCCTGGCCATCGGTCTCGCCGCCGCTGCCACAGGCAGTCAGTCCGAGTGCCGCAACGGCGGCCAGGGCCGCAAGCTTGCTGTAGTGCTTCATTTTGTTCCTTTCGTAATGCCCACCGAGGGCACGTTGATTGGTCTAGGAGACGCGCGGGTCAGGCGTTCTGCAGGCTTTGCTTGGCCGGGCGGCCGGCGCGCTGGCGTCCCCCGGGCTCCGAGGTTTTGCCCACACTCGCGGTCACCCGGTCCAGGAAGATGGCCAGGATGACCACCGCCAGTCCGGCTTCGAAACCGAGGCCGGCGTCGATCCGGTTCAGGCTGGCGACCACTTCGCCGCCCAATCCGCCGGCGCCGACCATCCCGGCGATGACCACCATCGACAGCGCCAGCATGATCACCTGGTTGATGCCGGCCATGATCGTGGGCATGGCCAGCGGCAGCTGGATCTTGCGCAGGATGCTGCCCGGGCTGGAGCCGAAGGCGTAGCCTGCCTCCACCACTTCCTTGTCCACGCCGCGGATACCCAGCTCGGTGAACCGCACGCCGGGTGCCATCGAGAAGATGATGGTCGCGATGATGCCCGGCACCACTCCCACCCGGAACATGACCAGGGCGGGAATCAGGTACACCATGGCGGGCATGGTCTGCATGAAGTCCAGGATTGGCCGGATGATGGCCGAGGCGGTGGAGGAGCTGGCGGCGAGGATTCCGGCTGGGACGCTGAGCAGGATCGCCACCACCGTGGCCACGATGACCAGCGCGAACGATTCCATCGCGTTGTCCCACTGGTTCACGCCGACGATCAGCAGGAAGCCGACGGCGGTGCCCAGCGCCAGCTTCCAGCCCTTGGCGGCGTAAGCGATGGCAGCGAACACCAGGATGATCACCCAGGACGGTGGCGTGGTGAGAACCCACTCAAGGCTGTCGTACGCGGCCAGGAAGATGGTGCGGATGAAGGCGAAGACTGCGGCAAACGTCGCCAGCAGCCAGTCAAGGCCGACGTCGACCCAGTCGCCCAGCGGGATGCGGAATTCGAGATCCATTAGCGGGTTCCCCCTTCGGCCGACGTCTTGATGCCCATCGAGGTCTTGTTCAGCGTCCGCGTGACTTCCTGTTCGGGAATCGGCGCGGGCGCGCTTTCAACGATGGGGATGTCCGTGGTGCTGGACGGCACATTGCCCAGCGCGGCCAGCAGCGTCACCCGGGGTATCGCCCCCACCAGCCGGCCCTCGTCGTCGACCACGGGCAGCGGGATGGGACTCTCCACGGCCAGGCCGAAAAGCTCCGAGAGCGGGGTTTCGGCACGGACCGGCCCGTTGCCGTTGCGCACGGCGGCGGCCAGGTCAGGTGCCCGTGATTCGACCAGATGCATCACGTCGCGGTCGCGCACCGTGCCGAAGAAGGTGCGGCGCCGGTCCACCACGAAGGCTGCGGACGTCTGCAGGTCGCGCATGGTGCGCAGCGCGTTCCGCGGACCGCCGGAGAGATTGACGACGGCGCGGGCCGGCTCCATCACGGATGCTGCGGTCAGGACGCGGGTACGGTCCACATCCTGGACGAACTGCGCCACGTAGTCATTCGCCGGGTGCGTCAGGATCTCGTCGGGTGTGCCGATCTGGACAATCCTGCCGTCCCGCATCACGGCGATCCGGTCGCCGAGGAACATGGCCTCGTTCAGGTCGTGGGTGATGAAGACAATGGTCTTGCCCAGATCCGCCTGCAGCGCGACCAACTGCTCCTGCATCTCGCGCCGGATCAGCGGGTCCAGGGCTGAGAAGGCCTCATCCATGAGCAGGATGTCCGTTTCGGCGCACAGCGCCCGGGCCAGACCGACGCGCTGCTGCATGCCACCGGAGAGTTCCGCCGGGAACTTGTCGCCCCAGCCCTCCAGCCCCACCAGCTTCAGGACTTTCTCGGCACGCGCCAGCCGCTCTGGCTTGGCCATGCCCTGGACTTCGAGGGCATAAGCTGCGTTGTCCGCCACGGTGCGGTGCGGCATCAGCGCGAAGTGCTGGAAGACCATCGAGATCTTTTGCTGGCGGACTTTCCGCAGCTCCGCATCGGAGATGGTCGAGATATCCGTGCCGCCCACCACCACCTTGCCCGCGGTCTGCGGCTGCAGCCCGTTGAGGGTTCGGATCAACGTCGACTTACCGGAGCCGGAGAGCCCCATCACGACGAAGATTTCGCCGGCGCGGACGTCGAATGACGCGTCGATCACTGCGGCGGTCCCCAGTGCGGAGACCTCATCCCGAGTCTTTCCGGCCTTCAGGCGCTTGACTGCTTCGGCCGGTCGCTTGCCGAAGACCTTGTAGACATTTTGTACGCTCAGTGCGATTTGTTCGTTCACTTCGGCCCGTCTACGCTGCGGCACCGCCAGGAGCGGGCGGAGTTGCAACGATTGGTGCTTGGTCTTTTGCGGACAAATACACGCGTCAAACTCATAGGCTCCTGGTTGCCGCGGTCACGGCGCCCAGGAAGACGGTTTCGCCGAAGCGATGACGGGAACTCCCCCAACCGCCAGTTCGACGTCCAGCACATGTGGACTCCGCCGCGGTCTGCATAGCTCGCCCACATGCCGTTCGTATTACTGGTTGTTCGTCCTCCACCGTAACAATCCGCTGTTCACTCTGAGCTGAATTTTGGACCGAAATCGGTAGAGTCATCGCAGGCTAGCAGCGGTTTCGCCTTGAAATCCCGGGGCTGCAAAGGAGTTATGCCATCGTGACCACCGGCGCGGCAAACCGCACTTTTCCGCAAATGGATGCGTCCTGCGCAACACGCGGGCCGCACGTGGAGCGGGCTGTCGGGATCCCCGCGGACGGACGCATTCCCGGACAGTTCTCCACTGACCCGCTCAGCAATGACACCAGGAGGGCCGCCCGAGCTGCGCACTTCCGGGCCCGATGCCGGTGTGACACAGAGCAAACATCGAGGCCTCCTTGGCAACGGACGCCGGTGGTGTCACGCTCGACACACGCGAGCAGTCGCGGTCGTCGTGGTCGACGAGCACAAGCGCACTCAGAATTAAGGAGCAGCATGACGATCGAAGTTTCCGCCCTCCGCGCCGAGTTCCCGTCACTGACGTCTGGACTGGCTCATTTTGACGGCCCTGGAGGCACGCAAACGCCAGCGGTTGTGGGACAGGCGATTGCCCGCACCTTGACCGGTCCATTGTCCAACCGCGGCACATTGGTCGCCAGCGAACGAAATGCCGAGAGCGCCGTCTCGAGTTTCCGCACCGCCGTAGCCGACCTACTCGGCGCCTCTCCCGAGGGGATCGTCTACGGGCGCAGCGCCACCCAGATTGCCTACGACTTCTCGCGCACTCTGGCAAAGTCGTGGAAACCAGAGGACCAGATCGTCGTCTCCGGGCTCGACCACGACTCCAACATCCGGCCCTGGCTCCAGGCCGCCGATACAGCAGGCGTCACCGTCCGCTGGATTCCACTCGACCCCGGCACCGCAGAACTTGATCTATCCACTGTCGACGAGATCATCAATGAGCGCACGAGGCTGGTCGCCGTCACAGCGGCTTCCAACCTGCTGGGCACCAGGCCCCCGGTCGCGCGAATCGCGGCACGCGCGCACGAGGTCGGCGCCCTCGTTTATGTCGATGGCGTGCATTACACCGCCCACGCCGCAGTCGACATCAAGGCGCTGGGTGCGGACTTCTTCACTTGTTCGCCGTACAAGTTCTTCGGGCCGCACTGCGCCGCTCTCGCCGCCGATCCGGACCTGCTGGAGACCCTGAAACCTGACAAGCTGCTACCTTCTACCGACAACGTCCCCGAGCGATTCGAGCTCGGCACTTTGCCCTACGAAATCATGGCCGGCACAACCGCGGCTGTGGACTTCATCGCGGGCCTCGCGCCGGACAAGGGCACGCGGCGGGAACGGCTCATCGCTGCCCACCACCTCATCGAGCACCACGAAGTGCGGCTGCGTCAGCGCATCGAAGAAGGTCTCGCCGACCTCGGGGATCGCATCACCGTTCACTCGACCGCAGCAGAGCGCACCCCGACGCTGTTCTTTACCTTCCGCGACAAGAACGCCCACGAAGTCTCTCAGTTCCTTGCAGACCAGGACATCCTCGCTCCCGCCGGCAGCTTCTACGCCTACGAGCCCTTCCAAGCCCTCAAGCTCGCTGTCGATGCCGGCATGCGCATTGGACTCGCACCCTACAACGACGACGCTGAGATCGATCGCCTCATCACGGCACTGTCAAAGCTCCTCTGAGGACGGCGCGGGCCGGACAAAAGAAAACACCCCGGTCCGAAGACCGGGGTGTTTACCATCAGCGGAGTCATCCATGCAAAGGATGTCTCACCATCTTGGTGGAGCTGAGGGGACTCGAACCCCTGACCCCCTGCATGCCATGCAGGTGCGCTACCAGCTGCGCCACAGCCCCTTGAATGGAAGTTTTCTGCCAACGTGTTGGCGAGTATTCCACAGCGTGAATATCACCGATGGTGTCCTCACGAGTGGAGCTGAGGGGACTCGAACCCCTGACCCCCTGCATGCCATGCAGGTGCGCTACCAGCTGCGCCACAGCCCCGTAATCCTTGCGGATTCCGTGCCGCTTCCTTTGAAGCAACTTGAATATTCTATGCAGAGACCGGCACGGATTCCAAATCAGCGGACCTGCCCGGAACGTGCCGCCGGCGCCGCGCAGGACGGAACCAGGCGGCAGGTGCCGCGCTCCCCCTCGGCTACTCGGTTTCCGTTGAAGCCGGCTTCTCGTCCAGCTGCAGGTCGATGGCCGGGCAATCCTTCCACAGCCGTTCCAGCGCGTAGAAGACGCGGTCTTCCTGGTGTTGCACGTGGATGACAACTCCGGCGTAGTCCAGCAGCACCCAGCGTCCTTCGGAGCGTCCTTCCCGGCGGACCGGGCGCAGGTCCTGCTTGTGCAGTTCCTCTTCAATGCCGTCGACGATCGCGTTGACCTGCCGCTCGGTCGGCGCAGAGGCGATCAGGAACACATCGGTGATGGCCAGCCGCTCGCTGACGTCGATGGCAACGATGTCTTCGGCGATTTTGTCGCTGGCCGCCTTGGCGGCGGTCCGCGCAATGGCGATAGAGCTTTCGGGTGCGGTCATGTGTCTCCTTGAAAATGAACCAGTTATTGATTGACGGCTTCAGCCGCCGAAGAATCCAAGCATCATGGCGATGCCCGCGGCGAACGCCGCGGCGCCCAGCACCAGAGCGGCGCCGACAGCAAGCCGGGTCCGCTGGACCCGCCCCAGCCCAGCGGTCCGAGCGTCCAGTGGGTCAAGTCCGTGGGCGCTGCTGGCCTTGAGCGGGTGGATGGCCTCGCCGCGTCCTCCGGCCAAGGCTTCGGCCTGGGCCAGGATCTTCGACCGCGGTGCGGCACCTGCTGTTTGGGCTGCCCGGGGTGCGGACGTCCCCCGTGGCTGTACCGGAACGGCACGGGTGGTGGCGGAAGCTTCAGTCTTCCCCGTCGGTGCTGCCGGCCGCCGCTGTGCCGGCGCAGCTTGCCGGGCAGGAACCGCCTGGGCCGGAGCCGGCGGTTTGGCGGCCGTGGGTTTGGGAGCCGGCGTCGCCACCGGCGTGGTCACCACGGGAACATAGGACGTCGACGACGGCCGCAGCACATGCTGGTCGGATCCCGGAACGGCCACAAACTCCATCGGCGCCGAGGCGATGTCCGCGATCGGGCGGTCCGAGGCGGAGTGCCGGCGCTGTTCGTTCTCCTCGCTCAGCCGCTTCTTGTCGGCAGCCCGGCGGTTGAGGACTGCGGCGCGCTCGGCCAGAGCCTTTTGCTGTGCCAGCAGTTCCAAGTCCACGTCATGCGGAGACTGCTCCTGCCGGGACTCCATCATGGCGACCATGTTCTTGGCCTGGCCCATCAGCAGGTCGCGGGCGGCCAAGGCCTGCTCCACGGTCATCTCGCCGGCGTCGACTGCCTCGCGTCCGGCAGTGGAGAGCTGCTCTTGCCCGTCGGCCGCCGGTTGGACCGGATGCCGTCCGGTGTCGCCGCTGCGGCGGGCGCGGCGGCCGCCTTCGATCGGCGGACGCTGCGGCTCATACGGGGTATCGGCCGGAGCAGCCGAGGTGCGGGCCCCGCTGTCCGCAGGTTTGGCAGCACTGCGGACGCGGTCGGCAACAGGAGCGCCGGAGCCACCGGCACGGGATCCAGCCGAGGCACCTTCGGAAGCGCGCCCGGTAGAGGCGCCGCCGGAAGCAGGCCCGGCCGAGTCACGGCCAGCCCCTTCAGCCGGGGTGTCCGTGACCAGCCAGGGGTTTTCGCGCTGCAACTGCTGTTGGCGCAATTGTCGCCGGGTCGGCACCTGCTCGCGGTCCGGGGCAGGAACCTGGGGCAGCGCGGCGGTCAGGGTCTTGAGCGCGCGGCGTGCCTCACGTTCACGGGCGCGGGTCTGCGAAGACCGCTCGCCTTGGCGTTCGCGGGGAACTGCAGGGCCGTCACCGGGGGCTGCTCCCCCGCGTTCCGACGGTGCATTTGCATTTGCCTGGGCATTCGGAACCTGCGGGCCGGTCCCGGAGGCCGACTCCGGCCCCGGACCGGCGCCATCGCGCTGCCGCCGGATGTCCCGGCGGCTGCGCGGCTGGGATTGATTGCTCATGCTTTGCTGATCACCCGGTAGTAAACGACTATTTTCATTGGCTCGGTTCAAGTTGGCTCGCCATTGCGGCGCCATGCGACGAGCGCCGGTAGAGACCGTACTTGGCTATGTACTGTACTACGCCGTCCGGCACCAGATACCAGACCGGCTGGTCCTCGGCCACGCGGTCCCGGCAGTCCGTGGAGGAAATCGCCATGGCCGGGACCTCCAGCAAGCTGACGTCCTTGCGGCCCAGGTTGTGTAGCTCATGCCCCGGCCGGGTCACGCCCACGAAGTGCGCCAGTGACCACAGTTCGTCGATGTCTTTCCACGACATGATCTGCGCCAGCGCATCCGCGCCGGTGATGAAGAACAGTTCCGCATCGGGACGCGCCGCACGCAGGTCCCGCAGCGTATCAATGGTGTAGGTCAGCCCGGGCCGCTCGATGTCCACCCGGCTGACCGTGAACCGCGGGTTTGACGCCGTGGCGATCACGGTCATCAGGTATCGGTGTTCGGCCGGGCTGACATCGCGCCCCGTCTTCTGCCACGGCTGGCCGGTGGGCACAAAGACCACTTCATCCAGGCCAAACACCGACGCTACCTCGCTGGCCGCCACCAAGTGTCCATGGTGGATCGGGTCAAACGTTCCGCCCATGACGCCAAGCCGGAGCTTGCGCCCCGGGTAAATGGGGTGCAGTTCTCCGGCTGGCGGGGCTTTAACAGGCAGCGCGGGCACGAACGACTAGTGGCGCTCGGCCTGGCCGTGATCGTGCTTGTTCGGGAACTGGCGGTGCGGATCCACCTGTTCCTCCACGGCCGAGTGACGCTGGCCCACACTGGTGAACGCGATCGTGGCAAACATCATGAGCACGAACAGCGTCATGAATCCGACGCCGATGGCCCACGCGGGGACCGGAAGTTCGACGTGGGCGGCTTCGCTAGCCACCAGTGCGGCGTCGAGGACCTGAGACAGCATGATTCTCCCTTGATGTTTTCAGCCCGGCCGCGCTCAGGCGGACGGGATATGGCTTCGTACCCATGGTACGCGTTCCGGCAGTGGAACCGTGATTCAGCCGGGCACAGCTCCGGCTCGCACAAGGATCAGTCGCGGACCTGGCCGTCGCCCTGGACGATCCATTTGGTGGTGGTCAGTTCCCGCAGGCCCATCGGGCCGCGGGCATGCATCTTCTGCGTGGAAATCCCCACTTCCGCACCCAGACCCAGCTCCCCGCCGTCGGTAAAGCGAGTGGACGCGTTGACGATCACCGCCGCGGAATCGATCTCGGCGATGAAGCGCTCCGCGTTGCGCAGGTCGTTGGTGATGATCGCCTCCGTGTGCCCCGTGGTCCAAGCCCGGATGTGCCGCAGCGCGTCGTCCATCGAGTCCACCATGGCCACCGCCAAATCCAGGTCCATGTATTCGCGGGCCCAGTCCTCGTCAGTGGCGGTTTCGGCCTCGACGCCGGCCGGGAGGATGCCGGCCACGCGCTGGTCCACGTGCAGCCGGACTCCCGCTCCGGCCAGGGCCGCGAGGACGTCGGCCGAGGCGGCCGCATCACGGTGCAGCAACAGGGTCTCCACAGTGTTGCACACCGACGGCCGCTGGGTCTTGGCATTGAGCAGGATATCCACGGCCATCTCGGTGCCCGCCGACTCGTCCAGGTAGATATGCACGTTGCCTTCGCCGGTCTCGATGACCGGGACCTTCGCGTTGTTCACCACGGACTGGATCAGTTCGCGGCCGCCGCGCGGAATCAGCACGTCCACCAGCCCGCGCGCCTGCATCAGGGCGTTGGCTCCGTCGCGGCCGTAGTCATCCACGCTCTGCACCGCGTCGGAGGGCAGACCCACCCGGTCCAGCGAATCCCGGATGATGCCCAGCAGCGCAACGTTGGTGTGCCGGGCCGCGCTGCCGCCGCGCAGGATCACGGCATTGCCGCTCTTGAGCGCAAGGCCGGCGATGTCCACGGTGACATTCGGCCGGGCTTCGTAGATGGCGGCCACCACGCCCATCGGCACGTGGACCTGGCGGAGCCGCAGCCCGTTCGGCAGCGTCTGCCCGCGCATCACCGTCCCCACCGGATCCGGCAGCGCGGCCAGGTTTTCCAGTGCAGCGGCCAGTCCGTCGATTCGCTTGGTGTCCAACGTCAGCCGGTCCAGCAGCGCGGCGCTGGTGCCGTTCGCCTTGCCCTCGTCCAGGTCCTGGCGGTTAGCCTGCAGCACCACGTCGCGCTTGGCGACCAGGGATTCGGCGATCTCCCGCAGCGCCTTGTCCTTCCACGCACGGTTGGCCCGTGCCATCCGCCGCGCGGCGTTTCGGGACCGGACCGCGATGGCCTCTACGGCCGCGGCGGCATCCGGCTGCTGGCCGTTCTGGGTCGCTTCGGCCGTGGACTGGGAAGAGGCTGTCTGGGTCATACAGGCGATTTTAGCCCGGACGCCGCGGGAAGCACGACGACGGAGGTCACGTTACGTTGCACGCCCACCGGCAGCCTGGTTCAGAGCACCACCAAATCGTCCACGTGGATGATTTCGCGTTCGTATTGGCGCCCCAGCGACGCCGCCAGTTCCTTGGTGGAACGGCCGAGCATGCGCGGCAGTTCATAGGAGGAGAAGTTCACCAGTCCGCGGCCCACCACCCGTCCGTCGCCGTCCGCCAGTTCCACCGGATCGCCCGGTTCGAAGTCGCCCTTGACCGAAACAATGCCGGCGGGCAGCAGCGAGCGGTGCTTGTCCCGCACGGCCTGCACCGCGCCGTCGTCCAGGACCAGCCGGCCCTGCACGGAGGCCAAGTGCGCCAGCCACAGCAGCCGCGGCGGGCGGCGGGTGCCGCTGACCGCAAACCAGGTTCCCACGTCTTCGCCGGCCAGCGCGCGCGCTGCATTGGGGGTGGACGTGACCAGCGCCGGGATGCCCGAGCCGGCGGCGATTCCGGCGGCTTCGACTTTGGTCATCATGCCGCCGGTGCCGACGCCCGCGGCGCCGGTGCGGCCGATGTTCACGCCGTCCAGATCCTGCGGCCCGGCCACCAGCGGGATCCGCTGCGCGCCGTCCTTGGGCGGACCGTCGTAGAGCGCATCGACGTCGGACAACAGCAGCAGCGCGTCGGCCTTGACCAGGTGGGCCACCAGCGCGGCCAGCCGGTCGTTGTCGCCGAAGCGGATTTCATGGGTGGCCACGGTGTCGTTTTCGTTGACCACCGGCACGACGCCGAGGTGCAGCAGCCGGTGCATCGCCCGGTAGGCGTTGGCGTAGTGCTGGCGGCGCATCAGGTCCTCAGCGGTCAGCAGCACCTGGCTGACCGTGATGCCGCGGGCGCCGAACGCCTGTGTGTAGCGGGCCATCAGCAGGCCCTGGCCCACGCTGGCCGCGGCCTGCTGGGTGGCCAGGTCCCGCGGACGGCGGCCCAAGCCCAGCGGCGCCAGTCCGGCGGAGATGGCACCGGAGGACACCAGGATGACTTCGGTGCCGGCGTTGCGGCGGGCCGCCAGCACTTCCACCAGCGACAGCAGCGCCTCCTCGGAGATGCCGCCCGCCACCGAGGTCAGCGACGACGAGCCGACCTTGACCACCAGGCGCTCGGCCGAGGCCAGCAGGGTCCGGTCGGCCGCGGTGGCCGGCTCAGAGCTCATCGTCGTCGTCATGGTCTTCCTTCTCGGTCCAGA
Source organism: Arthrobacter sulfonylureivorans (assembly GCF_047607445.1). GTDB lineage: Bacteria > Actinomycetota > Actinomycetes > Actinomycetales > Micrococcaceae > Crystallibacter > Crystallibacter sulfonylureivorans_A. The sequence continues at coordinate 49,793 of NZ_JBLKRT010000003.1, read as the reverse complement.
CGCCTGACTTGCGCTCGGCCTCGAGTTCGGCGCGGGTGGCAGCCCTGGCCTGCTTGCGCTCCTCGTACTGCTCGCGCTTTTCTTCGCGGGTGGGCCGGATGTACTCCATCAGGCGCAGGTCGGTGCCGCGCGGGGAGGACAACAGCTCGGCGCCGGCAGCCATGGTGGGCTCCCAGTCGAAGACCACTGCGTCGTCCTCGCCGATCACCACGGTGTCCCCCGGCCGCGCGCCGGACTTGAACAGCTGGTCCTCGACGCCCAGCTTGGCCAGCCGGTCGGAGAGGTAGCCCACGGCTTCGTCGTTGTTGAAGTCGGTCTGCTTGACCCAGCGCTCCGGCTTCTCGCCAAGCACCCGGAATAGCGGTTCCAGGTTCTTCTCTTCGCGGCGGATGATGAAACCGCGGTCGTTCACGGACCGCGGGCGCAGCACGGCGGGGGCAACCTTCGGCGGGGCGGCCTTCACTTCGGCCCGTGCGGTGGCGACGATCTCGGCCATCGCAAAGCCCAGCTGGCGCAGCCCCTCGTGGCTGGAGGCTGACACTTCGAAGACGCGGTATCCGCGCTCTTCCAGCTCGGGCCGGACGAATTCGGCCATGTCACGGCCGTCCGGCACGTCCACCTTGTTCAGCGCCACCAGCTTGGGGCGCTCGTTCAGCGGGACCACGTCGCCGTCGGCACCGGCGTAGCTCATGTCCACCGCGTACTGTTCCAGTTCGCGCTCGATGATTTCCAAGTCGGAGAGCGGGTTGCGGTCGGCCTCCAGCGCGGCGCAGTCCAACACGTGCACCAGTGCGGCGCAACGCTCCACATGGCGCAGGAAATTGTGGCCCAGGCCCTTGCCTTCGCTGGCACCTTCGATCAGCCCGGGCACATCGGCAATGGTGAACCGGGTGTCCCCGGCCTGCACCACGCCCAGGTTCGGCACCAGCGTGGTGAACGGGTAGTCGGCGATTTTCGGCCGGGCGGCGGACATGGCCGCAATCAGGCTGGATTTGCCCGCGGACGGGAAACCGACCAGCGCCACGTCCGCGATTGACTTCAGCTCCAGGACGATGTCCCGCTCGTCGCCCGGAATGCCCAGCAGCGCGAAGCCGGGGGCCTTGCGCTTGGCCGATGCCAGCGCGGAGTTGCCCAGCCCGCCCTGGCCGCCGGCCGCGGCAACGAATTCGGTTCCCTCGCCCACCAGGTCGGCGAGCACATCGCCGTTCTTGGTCTTGACCACCGTTCCGTCGGGCACGGGCAGCACCAGCGTGGCGCCGTTCTTGCCGCCCCGCCAGTCACCCATGCCGGGACCGCCGTTGGTGGCGTGCCGGTGCGGGGCGTGGTGGTAGTCCAGCAGCGTGGTGGTCTGGTGATCCACGCGCAGGATCACGTCGCCGCCATTGCCGCCATTGCCGCCGTCGGGCCCGCCCAGCGGCTTGAATTTCTCACGCTTGACGGAGACACAACCGTGGCCACCGGATCCGCCGGAAACGTGCAGGACTACCCGGTCAACGAATGTTGCCACGTGATCTATCTCCTCTATGCCGGTGGGCCAGAACCGAAACGGCCCACCAGTGATTCTAGTCGGGTTAAAACACCAGTGAGGCGGACCAACGGCCCGCCTCACTGGAAAGCTGTTTACTGCTGGAGATTACTCCGCAGCGGCAGCCACGATGTTCACGACGCGGCGTCCGCGGCGCGTGCCGAATTCAACGGCACCGGCCTCAAGGGCGAACAGCGTGTCGTCGCCGCCACGGCCGACGTTGGCGCCGGGGTGGAAGTGGGTACCGCGCTGGCGGACGATGATCTCGCCGGCGGAAACTACCTGGCCACCGAAGCGCTTGACGCCAAGGCGCTGTGCGTTGGAATCGCGACCGTTGCGAGTGGAGCTCGCACCCTTCTTATGTGCCATTTATTTTGCCTACCTTTGTGTCTGAAGGAACGTTTGAAAAGCCAGCGGACCGCTTAGGCGATTCCGGTGACCTTGACCTTGGTCAGTGCAGAACGGTAGCCCTGGCGCTTCTTGTAGCCGGTCTTGTTCTTGTACTTCTGGATGACAATCTTGGGACCGCGGAGATTCTCGACGATCTCGGCCGTGACCTTGACGTTGGCCAGGGCATCGGCAGCGGAGGTGACCTTGTCGCCGTCGACCAGGAGCAGAGCAGGCAGCTCGATGGTGCTACCAGCCTCACCGGGGACGCGGTCAAGGGTCACGAGGTCTCCAACGGAAACCTTTTCTTGGCGGCCGCCGGCGCGGACAATCGCGTACACCACTTGGGAACTCACTTCTCTAGACGTTTATTACAGTTTTTGCTCGAATACGCAGGCACGTTCATGACGACCTGGAAAGCACTGTGCATCCGCGCCTGCGGGTGGAAACCCTTCGAAGGCGTACGCACCGAAGATCTAGATTACGCTATTGCGGCTATCCGCCGCAAACCAGCGGCTCCGGGAGTGCCGGAGGGGCCTGCGTGATCCTTACCTGGCGCGAGCGGACTGGAATCCGCTCGGTCGCACCTAGCAATACTACCGCCGACACGCCCGGGACCCGCGCATTTCCAATCCGCGACACGGCGGATACAGCACAGGCCGCGGACCCGAGGATCCGCGGCCTGTGTTGTGGCAGTTTTGCTACAGCTCCGAGGCGGGCACACCCACGCCCAGCACCAGCGGAGCCGCGGCTTCAGTCTTTCCGGCGGCCGCCTCAGCCAAAGCGGGCCCGGCCGGCGCGGCCGCGGCGTGCCGGTGGCTGCCGTTGTTCTCCGGCGAGATGGCGGCATCCACCGTCTCCACCGGAGCGTCGGCTGCACCCTGCGGGCTGCTGGCAGCACGACGACGGCGCACCTTGCGGACCGGGGCTGTGGCCTGGACCTGGGGCCCGGCGGCAGGCTTGACCTGCTCCGTCGCTGCCGATGGCTCGGTTGCCTGGGACCTGCCTGCGGTGGCCGGTTCCGGTGCGGCGGCGGAAGCAGCCTCAGGTGCGGCTGCAGGAGCGGCGGCGGGTGCGGTCGCAGGGGCGGCCTGCTCCCGGTTCTCCACCGGGGCGACCTTGTTGAAGGCCTCGGTCAGGCTTTCCAAGGTCAGCGACGGCTCTTCCTGGGCAGCCGCCGGAGTGGACGTGGCTCGCGGAATGGCCACCGTTTCGCCGTTGATCTTCAGCACGCCGGCGCCGCTTTCCTCGGCGGCTGCAGCAGCCGGGGCAGCAGCAGCGATACCGGAATCATCGGCGCGGCGCGAGCGGCGCTTGCGGCCGGAACCGGCAGGCTGGCCCTGCGCCGGGGCCGAAGCGGCGGCGGCGTCGGGCTTCCCGGCGGCTTCAGTCTTCCCGGCGGCGCTGGCTGCGGGGACTGCTGCGCCGTCGTGCTGTTTGGCCTTGGCAGCCTCTGGGTGTTCCTCCGCCTCGTGGGCGGCATGGGCTGCGGCGGCGATGTTGGCCAGCGCTGCGCGGGCAGCCTCGGCCTTGGCCTTGCGCTCGGCGTCGTCCTCGTGCGCCACCGCAGCAGGCGCCTCGGTGGCCTGCTCCTGCGCCTGGCCGCGGTTGCGGCGCTTCTCGCTGCGCGACTGCCGCTCCGAACGCTTCTCTATCCGGACCTGGTGGTGTTCGGTTGCCGCTGCAGGACGGCGGTGCTCCACCGGTTCGTCGTGGGTGATCACGCCGCGGCCGGCGCAATGCTCACACTGCTCGCCGAAAACTTCCAGCAGCCCGGTGCCCATCCGCTTGCGGGTCATCTGCACCAGGCCCAGCGAGGTCACCTCGGCCACCTGGTGCTTGGTCCGGTCGCGGCCCAGGCACTCGACCAGCCGGCGCAGCACCAGGTCGCGGTTGGACTCCAGCACCATGTCGATGAAGTCGATGACGATGATGCCGCCAATGTCCCGCAGCCGCAGCTGGCGCACCACTTCTTCGGCCGCTTCCAGGTTGTTCTTGGTGACGGTTTCTTCGAGGTTGCCGCCGGAGCCGGTGAACTTACCGGTGTTGACGTCCACCACGGTCATGGCCTCGGTGCGGTCGATCACCAGCGAACCGCCGGACGGCAGGAACACCTTGCGGTCCAGTGCCTTGTGGATCTGCTCGTCCAGCCGCTGCGCTGCGAAGATGTCCGTCTCCGAGGTCCACTTTTCCAGCCGGTCCACCAGGTCCGGGGCCACGTAGGTGACGTAGGCCTCGATGGTGTCCCAGGCTTCTTCGCCGGACACCACCAGCTTGGAGAAGTCCTCGTTGAAAACATCGCGGACCACCTTGATGGTCAGGTCCGGCTCCGCGTAGAGCATTTCCGGTGCCAGCGTCTTGGTGGAGCCGGCACGCGATTCGATGCCTTCCCACTGCGCGCGCAGCCGGTTGATGTCGTTCATTAGCTCTTCTTCGCTGGCGCCTTCGGCCGCGGTGCGGACGATCACGCCGGCGCCGTCCGGAACATGTTCCTTCAGGATCTTCTTCAGCCGGTTGCGTTCCACGTCCGGCAGTTTGCGCGAGATGCCGGTCATCGAGCCGCCCGGCACGTAGACCAGGAAGCGGCCCGGCAAGGAGATCTGGCTGGTCAGGCGGGCACCCTTGTGGCCCACCGGGTCCTTGGTCACCTGCACCAGCACCGAGTCGCCGGACTTCAGTGCCAGCTCGATCCGGCGCGGCTGCCCGTCCAGGTGGGCGGCGTCCCAGTTGACCTCGCCGGCGTAGAGCACGGCGTTGCGGCCGCGGCCAATGTCGATGAAGGCAGCTTCCATGCTGGGCAGCACGTTCTGCACCTTGCCCAGGTAGACGTTGCCGATCAGCGAATCCTGCTGGGTCTTGGAGACGAAGTGCTCGGCGAGCACACCGTCTTCCAGCACGCCGATCTGGATCCTGTCGTCGCGCTGGCGGACCACCATCTGCCGGTCGACGGATTCGCGGCGGGCCAGGAACTCGGCCTCGGTGATCACCTGGCGGCGGCGGCCGGACTCGCGCGATTCGCGGCGGCGCTGCTTCTTGGCCTCCAGCCGGGTGGACCCCTTGACCGAGGCCACCTTGTTGCTCGGAGCGGTCTCCGCCACCGGGCGCGGTGCACGAACCCGGGTGACCGTGTTGGGCGGATCGTCCTCCGAGCCGCCGGTCAGTTCCAGATCCGCATCGCCGCGGCGGCGACGGCGGCGACGGCGCGAGGTCACCCCGTCCTTCTCCCCCGTCGCGCCTTCTACTGCGGTTTCGGCGGCCTCGCCTGCTTCTTCCGTGCCGGCTGCTTCGCCGTTGCCGGCCTCGACCTCTGCCCGATTACGGGTACGGCTGCGGCGGTTCCGGCGGCTGCGGCGGGATCCGCCGTCTTCGTCTTCCTCGTCGGAGTCGGCTGCCGCGGCCGGCTGCTGCTTGGCAGCGGCGACGGCGGAGAGGTCCGGCGCGTGGAAGAGCAGCGATACCGGCGACGACGGAATCGCGAACGGATCGTGCCCGGTCCCTGCTGCGGGTGTTTCTTCGGCCTGTTCCTCTTCGGCGGGAGCTTCGGTGGCGGGCTCGGCGGCAGCTTGGTCTGCTCCCGGGGCCTGCTCCGCGGCGGGAGCGGCTTCAGCTGCTGCCGGGGCGGCGGCAGTGGCCTTGCTGGAACGACGACGGCGTGACGGCGCCTTCGCGGGCTGCTCCCCTGCTGCCTCGGCGGCTGAGTCCGTCCCGGCGGCCGCATCGGCGGCTGGCTGCGTGCCGGCGTCCGGCTCGGTGGCGGCCTCGACGCCGGAAACGGCGGCTTCCGTGGCTGCGGGCTCCTGCTCGCCGGCGGCGGTTTCGCCTGCCGCGGTGGTCAGTTCGGCCGCGGCAGCCTCCGTGGTCTGCGCGGCGGCGCTGCGGCGGCTCCGCGTGGTAGCGGAAGTACGACGGCGGGCTGCCGGCTTTTCGGCCGCTTCCTCCGCACCCTCGGCTTCCAGAACGCCGTCGGCGTTCACGGGCTGCTCAACCTGCTGCTCGGCACGGCTGCGGCGCTTCCGCACCGGTTTGGCTGCGGCCTGATCGGACTGCACATCGGTCTGCGCATCGGCAGCGTCCAACACACCGTCCGGGGCGGCTCCGGCGGCGGCCTCGGCCTGCTCGGCGGCCGGGGCTGCAGCCTGCTGGGCGTCGGTGCCTTCCTGCAGCGCGGCTTCCTGGGCCGCTGCTTCGGCGGCCTTCTGGGCGGCGGTCTTGCGCGGCTGCCGGGTCCGGGTCTTGGCAGCGGGTGCCGCTTCAGCAACCGGGGCAGCGGCGGAGTCTTCCGCCTGCGCACCTTGGGCTGCCGCTGCTTCCGCGGCCTTCTCGGCGGCGGTCTTGCGCGGCCGGCGTGCCCGGGTGACGGCTGCTGGTGCCTGGCCTTCCGGCTGGCTGGCGTCCGTGGCTACTGCGGCTTGCTGCTCCCCCGCGGGAGCCGCATCGGCCCCCGGCGCAGCGGCGGGGGCACCGCCGTCGTTAGGGGAATCAGTGTTAGCGGGCTCGGTGGCTGGGGCGGGCAGCTGCACATCCAGCTGGTCCTGCGACGGTGCGGACACAGCGGGCTTGCGGCGCGGGCGCGGCGGTTTTTTGGCTGTTCCCTCGGGCGAATCGGCCGGAGTGGAGGTAGCGGGTATTACCTGTTCATTGTCCATTTAAAGTTATGCTCCAACCCTTGCGGCACCGGCCACATCCCGGTGCCCTCGGGGGCATGTAGCCGGGTGTCCGGGTGCCCTAGGCTGCCCGACACCGAAAGTCGTCTTGGTATCACCCGAGCTCGCGCCATCACGTGGGGCGCGGCACACCCGGGGACCAGCGGCGCTTTTCCGTCTGCCGTAACGTTCTCTATCACCGGCAGGGCCGCCCGGCGGATTCCCAGCGCCCATCCGGATTGATGGGCTCCTTGTTCGGGAAGCGTCGCCGACGGACCTGGAAGCCTGTCGCTGGACCAATAGCAGCATGTGGGGCCGCTATCAGCCACGATCATTCTCTCACACCGGGTTCGTTTTGGTGAGTATTCGCCTCATCTCTCCGGCGTAGAATCGAGCCAACTGCCCCCGAGCTCGAGGAACACGGTGCACACCGACGCGCAACGCTCCACATCCCTGGCCGCCACCGCCTCCGGACACCGTCCGGACAGCGAGGTTCCCGGCATTGCCCGGGAAAAACCATTCGCCTGGCTGCTGCTGGCCACCGGCGTGTTCGGCTGGATCATGTCCGGCATCTTGGTGCTCGAACGGCTGGCGACCTACCAGGACCCGGGCCACGTGACCAGCTGCGACATCAATCCGTGGGTCTCCTGCGGCAAGGTGTTCCTGCACTGGCAGGCCTCGCTCTTCGGCTTCCCGAACCCGCTGATTGGCATCGTCGCCTTCGCTGTTCCGATCACGACGGCGGTGGGGATCCTTGCCGGCGCACGGTTCCGCCGCTGGTACTGGATCGGCCTGCAGACCGGCGTCACGCTGGGCTTCATTTTTGTCGTCTGGCTGTGGAGCCAGGCGCTGTACGACATCCACATCCTGTGCCTGTACTGCATGGGCGTGTGGGCCGCGATGATCGCGATGATCGTCCACACCACAGCCCGGAACCTGGCCCACGGGGTCATCAAGGCGCCGGCCAGTGTGGTCCGCTTTGCCGGCAGCTGGGCCTGGACCATCACCGTGCTGCTGTGGGTCGTGACCGCCGGGACCATTTTCCTGGCGTTCATCGACGCCTTCCTGGGCTGATCGCGCCCTTCTGATGGGCTGATCAACTACCTTCTTTAACGGCCAGAGGCCGCGTCCCCGTCCGGGGTCGCGGCCTCTGTGCGTTTGGCGCTCTAGGAGAACCAGATGCCGATCTCACGCTCGGCGGACTCCGGCGAATCCGACCCGTGGACCAAGTTCTGCTGCACCTTCAGGCCCCAGTCGCGGCCGAAGTCGCCGCGGATCGTGCCGGGAGCAGCAGTGGTGGGGTCGGTGGTCCCGGCCAAGGACCGGAAGCCTTCGATGACCCGGTGCCCCTCAAACACGGCGGCGGCCACCGGGCCGGAGAGCATGAACTCGACCAGCGGCTCGTAGAACGGCTTGCCCACATGCTCCTCGTAGTGCTTTTCCAGCAGCTCGCGGGTGGCTTCGACCAGCTTCAGTTCAACCAGCGTGTACCCCTTGGCCTCGATGCGGGCCAGGATGCTGCCGGTGAGACCGCGGGACACGCCGTCGGGCTTGACCAGTACCAGTGTGCGTTCAACGCTCACAATTTCTCCTCTTAGCTTTCACGATTAGCTCCAAAAACCCCGTTTCATCCTACGGGACAGGCTGGCGTGGCCCGGTTTACGGACGGAACCGCCCTCCTCCGCCGGGTGGCCCGGCCCGCCCTCGTCCACGGCAGTGAGTGCCGGTCCTCGGCCACGGCAGGTAGCGCCGGTTAGCCTCAGTCGCCGCCAGCCGCCCCTGCCCGGAGGGTACGCGGCGCGGGTCAGCGGCCGTCGCCGCCAGCGGCCCCGGCGGTCCCGGCGGCCCCTGCTTCCCCGCCGTGCTCGCGCTCCCACTCGGCCTGCTCAACATCGCGCTGGGCGTTTTCGCGGTCCAGCCGGCCTCCGGTGCGCACCGCGTACCACCAGGACAGGGCGAACAGCAGCCCGACAACGAACATCACCGGCTCGACAAAGCCGGTCAGGATCAGCAGCACCTGCAGCACCCAGCCGATGGCGTAGCCGGCCGGGCGGCGCAGCAGGGCGCAGCACAGCACCAGCACAACGCTCAGGCCGATCCCGAGACCCAGGATCAGCGCCGGCGACACGACGTCGCGGTAGAGCCCGAACACCACCAGGGTGGCGAAGAAGGCAACGAAGGCTTCCAGCAGCAGCACGGTGGAGGCGAACATGGTCTTGATCGAGCGCCGTTTCTTCGGCATGTTCGGTCGCCATTCGCGCTGGGCTTTGGTCAGTTTGGCCATGGATCTTGTTACTTTCCTAGCAGGATGCGGGCGTCGGCGACCAGGGTAATGGACCCGGTGATCAATACGCCGCCGGAGAGGTCGTTGTTGGCTTCGGCCCGGCCGACGGCCCATTCGATGGCATCATCCAGCCGGGGCGCAATGTGGACTGCGTCCTCCGGGAAACCGGCGGCCATGGCGTCCTCCGCCAACTGCTCGGCCGGAATGGCCCGGGGCGAGTTGGAGGTGGTGACGCAGATTTCGTCGGTCAGGTCGGAGAGTTGTTCGCGCAACTGCTGGAGCAATCCGATGGCGTCCTTTTCCTGCAGTACGCCGACCACCGGGACCAGCGTGGTGAAGTTGAACGCCTCCAGGATGGCCTGTGCACTGGCCTTCATCCCGTCCGGGTTGTGGGCGGCGTCCACAATGATGGTGGGCGCAGTCCGGACCACTTCCAGACGGCCCGGCGAGGTGACGTCCAGAAACGCCTCGCGGAGCACCTCGACGTTGAGCTCCTTCTCCCCGCCGCCGAGAAAAGCCTCCAAGGCGGCCACAGCCACCGCGGCGTTCTGCGCCTGGTGCGCCCCGTGCAGCGGCAACAGCAGGTCCTCGTAGCGCCCGGCCAGCCCGTTGATGGTCAACTGCTGGCCGCCCACCGCCACCGAGCGGGACTCGACGCCGAATTCCACGCCCTCGAAACGGAACGGCACCTGCATGTCCCGCGCCTGTTCCAGCAATACCTCGGCCGCGTCCAGTGGCTGGGCGGCGCTGATCAGGAAGCCGCCGCGCTTGATGATGCCGGCCTTTTCCCGGGCGATGTCCGCGGTGGTGTCCCCCAGCAGGTCCGTGTGGTCCAGCGAGATCGGGGTAACGACCGAAACCTGTCCGTCCACCACGTTGGTGGCGTCGGTGATGCCGCCCAGGCCGACCTCGACCACCGCCACCTCCACCGGCTCGTCGGCGAAGATCGCGATGGCGAGGATGGTGACGCACTCGAAGTAGGTCAGCCGCGGTTCGCCCTCGGCATTCAGCTCCTGGTCCACAATGTCCAGGTAGGGCCGGATCTCGTCCCAGACCCGCACGAACGTCTCGTCCGCCACGGGTTCGCCGTCGATGCTGATCCGTTCGGTGACCTTGGACAGGTGTGGACTGGTGTAGCGGCCGGTCCGCAGCCCATGTGCCCGAAGGCCCGCCTCGATGATCCGGGCCGTGGACGTCTTGCCGTTGGTCCCGGTCAGGTGGATGCTGGCGAAGGCCTTGTTGGGTTCGCCCAGGATGTCCATCGCACGGAACAGCGGTTCCATCCGCGGTTCCATCTTGTTTTCCGGGGCGCGGCCCAGCAGCTCCGCGTAGACGCTCTCAACGCCGAATTCATCACTCATGATCGGTGCCCCTTCAGGATCCGGTCTTTTCCACGGACACGGCCTCGCCGTCCCCGGCCACCAGCACAAGGTCCACGGTGAGCGTCTCCTGCGAGACCAGCCCCTGGTGCAGCGTGAGGGCGTCCAGCACGGACTGGTCTGCGGTCACCGTGGTGCGGATGCGGTCGCTGACCACCAGTCCGGCATCCTTGCGGGCCTGCTGAATGGTGCGCACGTAGTCGCGCGCCACGCCTTCGGCCTCCAGCTCAGCGGTCACCGTGGTGTCCAGCACCAGGAAACCGCCGCCGGGCAGCATGGTGACGGCCGAACCCGCCGCCGCGTCCTCGGCCACCACCGTTTCCAGCGAGTACTCCGACGGCTCCAGCGCCAGTCCCCCGGCGGTGACCACACCGGCGTCGTCCACCGACCAGTCACCGGACTTGGCCGCCTTGATCGCCTGCTGCACGTTCTTGCCCAGCCGCGGACCGGCGGCGCGGGCGTTGACCACCAGCTTCTGCGAGATGCCGAACTCTTCCGGCGAGGCGTCGGCGGCGTCGATCAGCCGGACCGACTTGATGTTGAGTTCGTCCTGGATCATCACGGCGTACTGGCCGGAGAGCCGTTCCGCGCCCGGCACCACCACGGTCAGCGACGCGAGCGGCAGGCGCACCCGCAGGTTCGCGCCCTTGCGCAGGCTGGAGCCGGACGAGCAGATCTGCCGGGTGGTGTCCATCAGTTCCACCAGCTCGGCCAACTGCGGGAACTCACCGGCGTCGGGCAGGTCGGTCAGGTGCACCGACCGTCCGCCGGTGAGCCCGCGCCAGATCTCCTCGGTCACCAGCGGCAGCAGCGGAGCGGCGATTCGGCACACGGTTTCCAGCGCGGTGTAGAGCACGTCGAACGCGTCGCGGTCCTCGTCGAAGAACCGCTGGCGGGACCGGCGGATGTACCAGTTGGTCAGCGTGTCCAGGTACTCGCGCAGCGCGTCGCAGGCACCGGAAACGTCATAGGCGTCCAGCGCGGCGGTCATGTCCCGGACCAGGTCCCCGGTGTTGGCCAGGATGAACCGGTCCAGCGATTCCATCGCCTCGATCCGGGCGGTGTCGCCGAGGACGGAGACCGCCTCGTGCCCGGCGCCGTGGTTCGCGGAGTTGGTGTAGAGCTTGAAGAAGTGCCAGACGTTCCACAGCGGGAGCATCACCTGCCGGACGCCGTCGCGGATGCCCTGCTCGGTGACGATCAGGTTGCCGCCGCGCAGGATCGGGGACGCCATCAGGAACCAGCGCATGGCGTCGGAGCCGTCGCGGTCCAGCACCTCGGACACATCCGGGTAGTTGCGCAGGCTCTTGGACATCTTCTGCCCGTCCGAGCCGAGCACGATGCCGTGGCTGATCACATTGCGGAAGGCCGGGCGGTCGAAGAGCGCGGTGGCCAGCACGTGCATGGTGTAGAACCAGCCGCGGGTCTGGCCGATGTACTCCACGATGAAGTCCGCCGGGTTGTGGCTGTCGAACCAGTCCTTGTTCTGCATCGGGTAGTGCACCTGGGCGTAGGGCATCGAGCCGGAGTCGAACCAGACGTCCAGCACATCCTCCACCCGCCGCATCATCGACTGGCCGGTCGGGTCGTCCGGATTGGGGCGGACCAGGTCGTCGATGTACGGACGGTGCAGGTCAACTTCGCCGTCGTGGTTGCGCGGCAAAGTGCCGAACGCTTCCTCCAGCTCGGCGAGCGAGCCGTAGACCTCGCGGCGCGGGTACTCCGGATTGTCCGATTCCCACACCGGGATGGGCGAACCCCAGAACCGGTTGCGGCTGATGGACCAGTCGCGGGCGTTCTCCAGCCACTTGCCGAACTGGCCGTCCTTGACGTTTTCCGGGATCCAGTTGATCTGCTGGTTCAGCTCGACCATCCGGTCCTTGAACTTGGTCACTTCCACATACCAGGAGGAGATGGCGCGGTAGATCAGCGGCGTGCGGCAGCGCCAGCAGTGCGGATAGCTGTGCTCGAAGCTGGCCTGCCGGACCAGCCGGCCCTCTGCCTTCAGCACCCGGGTAATCGGCTTGTTCGCTTCGAAGACCTGCATGCCGGCGATCTCCGCCAGCGGGCCCTCGCCGAAATTGGACAGGAACTTGGCGCCCTCGTCCACGGACACGATCACCGGGATGCCGTTGTCCTCGCAGATCTTCTGGTCGTCCTCGCCGAAGGCCGGCGCCTGATGGACCAGGCCGGTGCCGTCGGTGGTGGTCACATAGTCGGCCACCACGATCTGCCAGCCGTTGCCGGTGCCCCACTTTTCGGCGTCCGTGTAGTAGTCCCACAGCGGCTCGTAGCGCAGGCCGGCAAGCTGGGAGCCCGCGTAGGTGGCGGTGACCGCTTCGGCGGCGGCAGCGGCGTCGTCGTAGCCCAGATCCTTGGCGTAGGAACCGAGCAGGTCCTCCGCGAGCAGGAACTTCTCCCCCGTTGCCTGCGTGCCGTGCGGACCGGCTGGCAGCACCGCGTAGCGGATGTCGGGCCCGACGGCGAGCGCGACGTTGGTGGGCAGCGTCCACGGCGTGGTGGTCCAGGCGAGGGCGTTGACCCCGGCCAGCTCTGCGGCCAAGGGGTTCTCCGAGCCGTCCGCCCGGATCGGGAAGGTGACCGTGACCGTCTGGTCCTGGCGCATCTTGTAGACGTCGTCGTCCATCCGCAGCTCATGGTTGGACAGCGGGGTCTCGTCCCGCCAGCAGTACGGCAGCACGCGGAAGCCCTGGTAGGTCAGGCCCTTCTCGTGCAGCTGTTTGAAGGCCCAGATGACCGACTCCATGTACTCGACGTTGAGCGTCTTGTAGTCGTTCTCGAAGTCCACCCAGCGGGCCTGGCGGGTGACATAGTTCTGCCATTCATCGGCGTACTTCATCACGGACGTGCGGCAGGCGTCGTTGAACTTGTCGATGCCCATGGCAAGGATCTGGTTCTTGTCCGTCATGCCCAGCTGCTTCATGGCTTCCAGCTCGGCGGGCAGGCCGTGCGTGTCCCAGCCGAAGCGGCGCTCCACCTTGTGGCCGCGCTGCGTCTGGTACCGGGCCACCAGGTCCTTGACGTAGCCGGTGAGCAGATGGCCGTAATGCGGCAGCCCGTTGGCGAAGGGCGGCCCGTCGTAGAAGACAAACTCGTTCTCGCCGTCTTGGCCGGCATCGCGGGCATCAACGGAGGCTTGGAATGTGCCGTCCTGCTGCCAGTACTTGAGCACCAGCTCCTCGATCTCGGGGAACTTGGGCGAGCTCTCGGCAGCGGCAGCGCCGGCGGTGGAGGCCTTGGGATAGATCTGTGGCATGTTCGTCATCCTGGAAAGACAGCTCGGCAAGTGTGGGTACTTCTGCGAGGACGTGCCCTGCTCCAGCTCGCCGGTGCGGCTTGAAAGCCGAACCCGCTGCCGGGGCGGAACCCGCGGTACCACCTCACTTGCTGGCCTGCTGCGCCGGAACCGGTGCAAAGGGACAGCCACTCGTTCGCTGCTGTGACGGGCTTACCCGTCCGGCTCTACTAGGCCCGCTGTTGCTGTGTGGGCTGTTCTTCCGGAAGCTCACCGGTGATGGCCGGGTCAAAGCTTGTAGCTCAAGTTTAGGGCCACACCGGCGCGGCTGTCGAAACGCGGCCGACAGCGCTGAGAACGATAGTCCTTGTTTACTGGCCGGTATCGATCGCATCACGAGTCAGGCAATCACAGGGTCGGAGCTTCCCACCTCTTAAACCTGCCCACTCGCTTCTTTGAGGTGAGGTGCCAAGCGGCACATTGTTCACATGGGTAGATACGCACCGGACGCTTTTGCCGACGAGCCGCAGTCTTGTCTCTGATCGCTTGGAGCGCTCGATTCGCGCCCCAACTCGTTGCGTACTGGACCTTTGTACAGGCAGCCATCGCGGCAACCTCCCGTTAGAGAAGATGGCTCGCATGGCTCATTTCCATACTTGAACGCCCGCTGATGACGGACGAACCAAGGGCTCACTCATTGTGACGCTCACAGCATACATGCCTTGGGTGTGTACTCCGGGGTGGATTGGGTTCTGTGTGTGTGGTCCCCAAACCTTCCCCGCGGCAGAGTTACTTTCGGATCAGCTTGTGGGCGGCTGCCTGGGCGACCGGGCGCATGACGATCTGGTCCAGATTCACGTGATGCGGAAGGTTGAGCGAGTAGGCCACAACGCCGGCGACGTCCTCAGCCAACAGCGGTTTCTCCACACCGGAGTAGACCTTCTCCGCCGCCGTCTGATCGCCGCCGAGCCGGTTAAGCGAAAACTCTTCGGTCTGCACCAGCCCGGGCAGAATGTCGATCACCCGCACGTTATGTTCTGCCTCTTCTAGACGCAGGGTACCGGCCATGGAATGCTGCGCGAACTTGGCGGCCACATATCCACCGCCTCCTTCGTACGCCACAATGCCAGCTGTTGATGTCAGCAGCACCACTGAGCCTTCGCCGTTCTCGCGCAGCGCCGGCAGGAACGCCTGGATCATCCGCAGCGAGCCGAGGACGTTGACGTTGTACATCTTTTCCCAGTCGGCGAACTTGCCGTCGGCGATCGAATCCACACCGAAGGCGCCCCCGGCAATGTTGACCAGCGCATCGATCCCGCCGCCCGCGAGCACATCGGCCACCAACCGGTCGACAGAGTCCTGGTCGGTCACGTCCCCGGGCATCGCCACGGCGCCGGTTTCTTCGGCGAGCGCGGCAAGCCGGTCAGCCCGCCGGGCCACCGCCACTACGTCCCAACCGCTCCCGCGAAGCGCCCGCACGGTGGCGGCGCCGATACCCGAACTTGCTCCCGTTACTACTGCGCGCTTGGTCATGGATCACAGCCTAACGGCGAACCGGCGGCCCAATGGACGACGGCGCTGCCACTCGGTGGCAAGCATGGGGATCCGTCCATCACTGCCAGGCAGCGAAGTGGCCGAGTGGTGTTCACCGAACGCATGAGCCCTGACCGAATAACCAGCATGGTTACGGCGTGATCAGGAGGGGCCTCAACGGCAGTGCGCACGATACGCGCTCCAAGTCGACGCCGGCCGCTCCCAAAGCTTCCGAAACGCGGTTGTTCCGGCCGGTGTCATCGCACCAGTCGAGGTTGTAGGGCAGCGCCGTCACCAACGCCTTGCCGGCCGCAGTATCGGACGGGACCCTGAATGTATAAGTAAAGCCGCCGGCGTCGTTCATCGGGGCGGTTTCGTGAATGACTTCCGCGCCGGAAGCATCTGTCACGATCACTTCGATTTGGGCATCGCGCCCGTAGCGCGGGTCGCAGCCGGCGCCCGGCGCTGACACCGTCACGACCTGCCCTGGACTCGCCTCCGCGGGACTCACCGCATACTCCGGCGGGAGACACGGCGGAGCCTCGAGCCCGGGTATAACCCCGCACCCCGCCATGGGTCCGGCCAGAATCGCTGCACCCACGATAGCCGGAACGGCACCCCGCAATGTTCTGCCGCCCGCACCGCGGCTCCCGCCTCGCGACATCCGACCCCGCGGGCCGCCGACACCCAGCAACTCCCCCACCCGCCGCGGCATGTCAGCCGGATGTCCCGCCGAGTTCTTCCACGATTATGTCCCGCAGGACCGCCGCCTGGTTGTGGATCTCATCCTTGGCGCCGTAGAGCAGGCAGAGCTTGGGGTGTTCGCGGGCCAGATCCAGGAGGCGCTTGAGCGCCTCGGAGCCGTCCAACTCCTTTCGGTAGGCCACCGTAAACGCTTCGAACTTCTCGGGCTGGTGGCTGAACTCCTTGCGCAGCTCGGCTGACGTTCCCGCTTCCTTCAGCCAGAGGTCCAGGCCGGCCTCGTCCTTCTTGATGCCGCGGGGCCAGATCCGGTCTACCAGCACCCGGTAGCCGTCGCCGTCGTCGGCCGGTTCATAGACCCGTTTGATGTGAACGTCCGTCATAGCCGCATGCTACGCGAGCCGGGCCGGGGCAGATAGGTTGCACCGCCGTCGTACGAATCAGCAGTTCGGGCGGCGGGACAGCGCGGATCGGCGAAGAGAGGGCGGGCCGCAGGTAGGTCCAGGGCACGAAAGGGAGCACCGCCGTCGCGAATCTTCATTCCGTGCCCGGCATGAAAGAATGGCCAGCATGGCAGAACATACCCCGGGCACAGACACGCCCGTTTCCGTAAACGTTCCCGACAAGCCCGCCCTCGAAGGCCTTGAGGACGCCCTGACCCGGCGCTGGCGCGGGGAAGGAACCTACAAGTTCAACCCCGAGACCACGCGGGAGCAGGTCTACTCGATCGACACTCCCCCGCCGACGGCGTCCGGCTCGCTGCATGTGGGACACATGTTCTCCTACACCCAGACCGACGTGCTGGCCCGCTACAAGCGGATGCGCGGCATGAACGTGTTCTACCCGATGGGTTGGGACGACAACGGCCTGCCCACCGAGCGCCGCGTGCAGAACTTCTACGGCGTGCGCTGCGACCCGTCGGTGCCGTACAACCCGGACTACCAGCCGCCGGCCACGCCGGCGAAGAACCAGCGCGATTTCGACGTCGTCTCACGCCGGAACTTCATTGAGCTTTGCGAGACCCTGGCGGTGGAGGACGAGAAGGTTTTCGAGAACCTCTTCAGCACGCTGGGCCTCTCCGTGGACTGGGACCTGACCTACCGGACCATCGACGACGTATCCCGCTCCGTCTCGCAGCGCGCCTTCCTGTCCAACCTGACCGACGGCGACGCCTACATGGCCGAAGCCCCCACGCTCTGGGACGTCACCTTCCGCACCGCCGTGGCGCAGGCCGAGCTTGAGGACCGGGAGATGCCCGGCGCCTACTACCGCTATGCCTTCGAGACGGCCGACGGCGAGAAGGTCCACATCGAGACCACCCGCCCCGAGCTGCTGCCGGCCTGCGTGGCACTCGTGGCCCACCCGGACGACGAGCGTTACCAGAAGCTGTTCGGTACCACCGTGAAGTCCCCGCTGTTCGGCGTGGAGGTGGAGGTCAAGGCGCACCCGCTGGCCAAGCCGGAGAAGGGCGCCGGCATCGCCATGGTCTGCACCTTCGGCGACCTGACCGATGTCACCTGGTGGCGCGAGCTGCAGCTGCCCACCCGTTCGATCGTGGGCCGCGACGGCCGGATTGTGGCCGAGACGCCGGAGTGGATCACCACCGAATCCGGCAAGGCGAACTACGCCGAGCTGGCCGGCAAGACCGTATTTTCCGCCAAGGAGAAGGTCGTGGAGCTGCTGGCAGCCGCCGGCGAGCTGGACGGCGAGCCGAAGAAGATGACCCACCCGGTCAACTTCTACGAAAAGGGCGACAAGCCGCTGGAAGTCGTCACATCACGCCAGTGGTACATCCGCAACGGCGGCCGTGACGAGGACCGGCGCGAACGATTGATCGGCCGTGGCCGGGAAATCGACTTCCACCCGGCGTTTATGCGCTCGCGCTACGAAAACTGGATCGAAGGCCTTAACGGCGACTGGCTGGTCTCCCGGCAGCGCTTCTTCGGCGTGCCAATCCCCGTCTGGTATCCGCTGGATGCTTCCGGCAACCCGGACTATGACAACCCGGTGCTGCCGAGCGACGAGATGCTGCCGGTCGATCCGGCCGCCGAGCCCGCCCCGGGCTACGAGGAGTCACAGCGCAACCAGCCCGGCGGCTTCATCGGCGACGCCGATGTGCTGGACACCTGGGCCACCTCGTCGCTGACGCCGCAGATCGTGGGCAAGTGGAGCCGGGACGAGGCGTTCTTCAACAACGTCTTCCCGTTCGACGTGCGCCCGCAGGGACACGACATCATCCGCACGTGGCTGTTCTCCACCGCGGTGCGCGCCGACGCGCTCAATGGCTGCGCGCCGTGGAAGCACGCGGCGCTCTCCGGCTGGATCCTGGACCCGGACCGCAAGAAGATGTCCAAGTCCAAGGGCAACGTGGTGGTCCCCACCGACGTGCTGGAGCAGTTCGGTGCCGACGCGGTGCGCTACTGGGCGGCCTCCGCCAAGCTCGGCGCGGATACCGCCTACGAAGTCGCGCAGATGAAGATCGGCCGCCGGCTGGCCATCAAGCTGCTCAACGCCTCCAAGTTCGTGCTGAACCTGGGCGCCACGGAAGCATCGGTGATTGCCGACGACGCCGCCGTGGTCACCAACCCCTTGGACATCTCGCTGCTGGGCCAGCTGGCCGATGTAGTGGAAACCGCCACCGCGGCGTTCGAGAAGTACGACCACGCCCGGGCGCTGCAGGTCACCGAGAGCTTCTTCTGGTCCTTCACCGACGACTACGTGGAACTGATCAAGGACCGCGCCTACGGTGCCGCCGGCCAGGCGGAGCAGGACTCGGTCCTGGCCACGCTCGCCACCACGCTGGACGCGCTGCTGCGCCTGTTCGCGCCGTTCCTGCCCTTCGCCACCGAAGAGGTCTGGAGCTGGTGGCGCGCCGGTTCCGTGCACCGCGCTGAATGGCCGACGACGGCGGGGCTCGCCTCGGTCGCCTCGGCCGCCGACAAGGGCCTGCTGGGCACCGTCGGACTCGCGCTGGGCGGCATCCGCAAGGCCAAGTCGGAAGCCAAGGTCAAGCAGCGCACCGAAGTGCTCACCGCGACCATCAGCGGTTCGGCTGCCCAGATTGCGCAGCTGGAAGCCGGGCTGGGTGACCTGAAGGCCGCCGGCAACGCCCGCGAGGTCATGCTGGCAGAGGCCGAGGGCGAGCTGACCGTCACCAAGGTGGAGCTTGCTGCCGCGGAGGCTCCGGCCGAGTAGCGGAGTCTCTTCCGGTCGTGGAGGCTCGGGCCGGGTAGCTGCTCGCAGAGCCGCTATCGGAGCCGTTATCGGAGCCGTTAACGAGGGGAAGCCCCATCAGCGTTTACGCAGTTGGTGGGGCTTCGACTCGTTGATCCAAAGGTGACGGCTTTGGGTCTCGCGAACTCCTTGGATTTTCAGGTCTTCCTAGCCTCGTCACTGGCTGGCAGTTTGTGGAGCTAGTCCACTACTTGTCACTGAATCTTTGGTGTTCGGTCCCGCATCTTTTGGCGGATGCGTATAGATATATATACTCCTGCGCAAGCCGACACGCCATAGCTGTGCGGAAATATTTTCCGGTTGGCTATGGCGTGTCGGCTAGGAGCCGGTGGTCGGCCGGGAACGAGTCCGGCTGACCGATAACGTGTCCGGCGAAACCGATCAGTCGAATTCGGGGCTGGTGGTCCGCGAACGCTTGATCTCGTAGAAATACGGGAAGTCGGCCAGCGCCACGGCGCCGTCGAAGATCTTGCCGGCGTCCTCGCCGCGCGGAATCCGGGTCATCACCGGTCCGAAGAAGGCGGTGCCGTTGAAGGCCACCACCGGCGTGCCGACCTCGTCGCCGACCTTGGAGATGCCTTCCTCATGGCTGGTGCGCAGCTGCTCGTCGTACTCGTCCGACGTGGCAAAGCGGGCCAGGTCCGCGGGCAGTCCGACCTCTTCCAGTGCCGCGGCGGTGACGGACTCGTAGTCCTTGTTGCCGCCGTTATGGATCCGGGTGCCCATCGCCTCGTAGAGCTTGCCCACGTAGGCCTCGCCGTGCAGTTCCTGAGCGGCGATGATCACGCGCACCGGGCCCCAGGCCTTCTTCAGGAACTCCTTGTACTCATCCGGCAGCTCATCGCGGCCGTCGTTGAGCACGGCCAGGCTCATCACATGCCATTCGACCTTGACGTCGCGGACCTTCTCCACCTCCAGAATCCAGCGGGAAGTGATCCAGGCGAACGGGCAGGCCGGGTCGAACCAGAAGTCAACGGTGGACGGTGCGGCGTTTTCAGACATATGGTCAGTGCTCCTTCATGGTGCCGGTTATAGATGCTGTTCTGCGTAACTGCGCGGGCTGAGGTTTTGTTCCACCTGCCTCACGGCGGACAGCTTGTGCACCGCAGCGAGTTGCGCCGCAGTGTGTTACCCCGCAGCGAGTTGCACCGCAGACGTTTGCGCAGCCCGCTATTGCGGGGCACCTATGGCCGCAGGAATGGCCGGTCAGGCGGAGTCGCGGCGGCGGAGGGCTTCCACGTCGCGCGGGATCAGCGTGGGTTCGGCCCCGTCCAGCACCGTCGCCGCCGTGATCACGGCGGTGGCAATGTCCTCGCGGCCGGGCAGGTCGAACATGATCGGCTGCAGCGTCTCTTCCATGATCGCGCGCAGTCCGCGGGCACCGGTCCCCCGCTCCAAGGCAAGGTCCGCCACAGCCTCCAAAGCGTCCTCCTCGAAGGCCAATTCCACGCCGTCCAGCTGGAACATCTTCTGGTACTGCCGGAGCAGCGCGTTCTTCGGTTCAGTGAGGATTTTGATCAGCGCCGGCTTATCCAAATCGGCCACCGTGGTGATCACCGGCAGGCGGCCGATGAACTCCGGAATCAGCCCGAACTTGAGCAAGTCCTCGGGCATGACCTCGCCGTAGCTGTCCTGCTGCCGCGCGGTGTCCCGCAGCGGTGCGCCGAAACCGAGGCCCTTGCGCCCCGCCCGCGAGCCGATGATCTCCTCCAGCCCGGCAAAGGCGCCGGCAACAATGAAGAGGATGTTGGTGGTGTCGATCTGCAGGAACTCCTGCTGCGGGTTCTTCCGTCCGCCCTGCGGCGGCACCGAGGCCACTGTGCCTTCCAAAATCTTCAGCAGCGCCTGCTGCACGCCCTCGCCGGAAACGTCGCGGGTGATCGACGGGCCCTCACTCTTGCGGGTGACCTTGTCGATCTCGTCGATGTAGATGATGCCCTGCTCGGCCTTCTTAATGTCGTGGTCGGCGGCCTGGATCAGCTTCAGCAGGATGTTCTCCACGTCCTCGCCCACATAACCGGCCTCGGTCAGAGACGTCGCGTCCGCCACCGCGAAGGGAACGTTCAACTGGCGCGCCAGCGTCTGGGCCAGATACGTCTTGCCGCAGCCGGTGGGGCCGATCAACAGCACGTTGGACTTGGAGATCTCCACGTCCTGCAGGTCGCCGGCGGCGGTCAACGCAGCGTTGCCCGGGGCGGCATGGCCGGTCCGGATGCGCTTGTAGTGGTTGTAGACCGCCACCGCCAGCGCACGCTTGGCCGGCTCCTGGCCGATCACGTATTCCTGCAGGAACCCGAAAATCTCCCGCGGTTTCGGCAGCTCCAGCAGTTCAGTTGCGGCCGCCCCAGCACCGAACTCTTCCTCCAGCAGCTCGTTGCACAGCCCAACACATTCGTCGCAAATGTAGACGCCGCCGCCGGCGATCAGCTTCTTGACCTGCTTCTGGCTCTTCCCGCAGAACGAGCAGGTGAGAAGCTCCGCGCTTCCGGCGGTCCGGGCCATAATGTATCCCCTTGTCTGGTCCTCGTGCGTCGTCCGGTGGTCGTCTGTATGCGGTGCGTCAGGCCGACTTGTTCCGCCGCTTGGCCACCACATCGTGGGAAATCAGCGTCGGTTCGGCCTTGTTCAGCACCACGTCTGCAGTGATCACCACAGAGGCGATATCTTCGCGGCTGGGGAGGTCGAACATGACGGGCTGAAGGGTCTCTTCGATGATCGCCCGGAGCCCACGCGCACCGGTCCCCCGCTCCAGCGCCAGATCCGCCACCGCTTCCAGCGCTTCCTGCTCGAAGTTCAGTTCCACGCCATCCAGCTGGAACATCTTCTGGTACTGCCGCAGCAGCGCATTCTTCGGTTCGGTCAGGATCTTGATCAGTGCCGGGCGGTCCAAGTTGGACACCGTGGTGATCACCGGCAGGCGGCCGATGAATTCCGGAATCAGCCCGAACTTCAGCAGGTCCTCGGGCATGACCTCGCCGTAGCTGTCCTTTTCCGCTGCCGCATCCTTGAGCGGGGCGCCGAAGCCGATGCCCTTGCGGCCGGCCCGTGATCCGATGATCTCCTCCAGCCCGGCGAAGGCACCGGCCACGATGAACAGCACGTTGGTGGTGTCGATCTGGATGAATTCCTGGTGCGGGTGCTTCCGTCCGCCCTGCGGGGGAACCGAGGCCACGGTTCCCTCCAAAATTTTCAGGAGTGCCTGCTGGACGCCTTCGCCCGACACGTCGCGAGTAATCGACGGGTTCTCGCTCTTGCGGGAGATCTTGTCGATCTCGTCGATGTAGATGATGCCCTGTTCGGCCTTCTTGACGTCATAGTCGGCGGCCTGGATCAGTTTGAGCAGGATGTTTTCCACATCCTCGCCCACGTAGCCGGCTTCGGTCAGGGCGGTGGCGTCGGCGACCGCGAAGGGAACGTTCAGCCGGCGGGCCAGGGTCTGGGCCAGATAGGTCTTGCCGCAGCCGGTGGGGCCGATCAGCAGGATGTTGGACTTGGAGACTTCCACGTCCTCCAGCGGGCTGGCATCGGAGAGGTTTGCGGTCCCCTTGGGCGCATGGCCGGACTGGATGCGCTTGTAGTGGTTGTACACCGCTACAGCCAGCGCTCGTTTGGCCGGCTCCTGGCCGATCACGTATTCCTGCAGGAAGTCGAAGATTTCGCGGGGCTTGGGCAGTTCGAAGGAGCCCAGGTCCGAGACCTCGGCCAGCTCCTCTTCGATGATCTCGTTGCACAGCTCAATGCACTCATCGCAGATGTACACGCCTGGGCCGGCGATCAGCTTCCTGACCTGTTTCTGGCTCTTGCCGCAGAAAGAGCACTTGAGCAGGTCAGCGCTCTCACCTATGCGAGCCATATCCGTCCCCTTACTTGTCCTACGTCGGCACCTGCCGCGGCGTCCGAGCTGTCCAACCCCGCTACAAGGTGCTGCGTTGAGCAGAGTTGGTGCTGCGCTGCCGAAGCTGGCTGACACCAACTCTAATTCACTGCGCCGACAGTTTCAGTAACCACACTGCCCGTGGTGCGATATGACGCGCCACGGGCAGTGAAAGCAATCCGGCAATCTTACCTGTTATTACTTGGTGATCGCCGGCTTGTTGATCTTCCGGGAGTCGAGCACCTGGTCAATCAGCCCGTATTCCAGGGCACCGTCGGCGGTCAGGATCTTGTCGCGCTCGATGTCCTTGTTGACCTGTGCCGCGTCCTTGCCCGAGTGCATGGCCAGCGCGTTCTCCAGCCATTCGCGCATCCGCATGACCTCGTCGGCCTGGATCTGCAGGTCGGAAGCCTGGCCGCGTTCGCCGCCGCCAAGCGCCGGCTGGTGGATCAGCACGCGCGCGTTCGGCAGGGCCAAACGCTTACCCGGCGTCCCGGCGGCCAGCAGTACAGCAGCAGCACTGGCCGCCTGGCCCAGGCACACGGTCTGGATCTCCGGGCGGATGTACTGCATGGTGTCGTAGATCGCGGTCATCGCGGTGAACGAGC
The DNA here is from genome assembly GCF_047607445.1 of Arthrobacter sulfonylureivorans. GTDB lineage: Bacteria > Actinomycetota > Actinomycetes > Actinomycetales > Micrococcaceae > Crystallibacter > Crystallibacter sulfonylureivorans_A. The sequence goes on along the minus strand of NZ_JBLKRT010000003.1, from coordinate 26,368 downwards.
CACCCGGCGAGTTGATGTACAGCGTGATGTCGCGGTCCGGGTCGGTGGACTCAAGCACCAGCAGCTGGGCCATGATGTCGTCGGCCGACGCGTCGTCCACCTGGACACCCAGGAAGATGATGCGGTCCTCGAACAGCTTGGTGTAAGGATCCTGGCGCTTGAAGCCGTACGGCGTGCGCTCCTCGAACTGGGGCAGCACATAGCGGCTCTGCGGCATGTTCGCGGCGTAACCGCCGGCAGCGGCACCGAAGTTGTAGTCCATGAGATTCTCCTGCTTGTATTCGGGTCGGTGGCGCGTGGGCTCAGGATTCCGTCGTCGAGGCGGAGTCGCTTTGCGTCCCGCCACCGCCGGTGACGCCGCCGGCGTGGGCGGAGATCTTGTCGAAGAACCCGTAAGCCAGGCCCTCCTCGGCCGTGAACCACTTGTCGCGGTCGTTGTCGATCAGGATCTGTTCGACCGTCTGTCCGGTCTGCTCGGCGGTCAGCTCGGCCATGACCTGCTTCATGTGCAGGATCAGCTCGGCCTGGATCCGGATGTCCGAGGCCGTGCCGCCGATGCCGCCGGAAGGCTGGTGCATCAGGATCCGCGCATGCGGAGTGGCATAGCGCTTGCCCTTGGTGCCCGAAGACAGCAGGAACTGGCCCATCGACGCCGCCAGGCCGGTAGCCACGGTGACCACGTCGTTCGGAATGAACTTCATGGTGTCGTAGATGGCCATACCGGCAGTCACCGAGCCGCCGGGCGAGTTGATGTAGAGGTAGATGTCCTTTTCCGGGTCCTCGGCCGAGAGCAGCAGCAGCTGCGAGCAGATGGCGTTGGCGTTCTCGTCCCGCACCTCGGAGCCGAGCCAGATGATGCGCTCTTTGAGCAGACGGTTGTAGATGTAATCTTCACGGCTAGCGGCCTCGACCGTAGCCATCATCGGAGTGGCGGATTCATTCGACATGCTGAAATACCTCTCGCTTCTTCCCCTGGGCCAAACCGTTATCCGGCGCCCCTCGGGTCGTTTACCTACTTGGACAGTAACGTGTTCGGCTGCCCGATTCCTCCCTGACAACGCACTGTTCGCTGACGGCGCATCAGGCCCGTGTTCTCGCGGGAAAAGCTCTGCCTGCAGCAGAATTACGACGCCGGAGCTTGCCTTCCGCAGCGCCGTTCACCGTGCGCTCGACTCACCTTTTCCAACGGCCTGAATCAAGCCGGCACCGCCGACGTGAGCCCCTCCCTTACCAGGCCCGGCACCGCCGTCGAGCACCGCCCGCCGAAGCCGCGCACCGCCGTCGTGCACCCCCGCCGAAGCCGCGCACCGCCGTCGAGCGCAGGGGTTAAAGCGGCGGACCGCCGTCGAGCGCAGGGGTTAAAGCGGCGGACCGCCGGTCCCTTGCGGGATTCCGGCGGTCCGTGGGGCAGTGTGCTGCCTACTTCTTCTCTGCCTCGGCGGCCTCTTCGGCTGCGTCGGTGTCCTCGATCGACTCGGTGTCGGCGGCGTCTGCTTCAGCTTCGCCGGCCTCGGCGTTGGCAGCTTCGGCTTCGGCAGCCTGAATCAGGTCCTCGACGTTCGGCTCTTCTTCGCCGGCCGGGCGGACAAAGTCGCTCAGGTCGACCTCGTTGCCGTTGGAGTCGGTGACCTTGGCCAGCTCGAGGACCTTGGCCAGGGCCTTGCGGCGGCGGACCTCGCCCACCATCATGCCGACCTGGCCGGACTGGTCCAGCAGCTGCGCGAACTGGTTCGGGTCCATGCCGTACTGGCCTGCGGAGGAAACGATGTAGTCGATCAGTTCGGCCTGGCTGACGCCCAGCTCTTCCTTGTCGGCCACGGCATCCAGCACGATTTCGTTCTGGAAGGCCTTCTCGGTGTTCTCGCGGACCTCGGCGCGGTGCTCCTCGGTGTCGTGGTCTTCACCGTGGCTGTTCTCCGGGCGGAAGTGCTGCTCCAGCTGCTCCTCGACGACGGATTCCGGCACCGGAACCTCAACCAGCTCCATGAGCTTGTCCAGCACCTTGTCGCGGGCCTCGATGCCCTGCTCCACAACCTTGGCGTCGGCAGCCTGCTTGGCCAGGTCTTCCTTCAGCTCGGCGATGGTGTCGAACTCGCTTGCCAGCTGGGCGAAGTCGTCGTCGGCCTCGGGCAGCTCGCGCTCCTTGACGGCCTTCAACTTCACCGTGACGGTGGCGTCCTGACCGGCGTGCTCGCCGCCGGCCAGCTTGGTCTCGAAGGTGGCGTCTTCGCCGGCGCTCAGGGCGGTGACGGCTTCGTCCAGGCCTTCGAGCATGGTGCCGGCGCCTACCTGGTAGGACAGGTCAGCGGCGGAATCAACCTCTTCGCCGTCCACCTTGGCGGACAGGTCCATGGTGATGAAGTCGTCGGCAGCGGCCGGACGGTCAACGGTCTTCAGCGTGCCGAAGCGGCCGCGCAGGTCGTCCAGTGCCTTCTGCACGTCTTCCTCGGAGGCCTCGGTGGCTTCCACGGTGACCTCGAGGCCGGCGTACTCGGGCAGCTCGATCTCGGGGCGGATGTCGACCTCAACGTGGAAGGCGAGCTGGCCTTCGGTGGCGGACGGGTCCGGAACCTCGGTGATTTCCACCTCGGGGCGGCTCAGCGGGCGAATGCCGGTCTCTTCGATGGCGCCCTGGTAGAAACCGTTCAGGCCCTCGTTGATAGCGGTCTCGATCACGTAGCCGCGGCCGACGCGCTGGTCGATCAGCTTGGCCGGAACCTTGCCCTTGCGAAAGCCGGGAACCTGGATCTGACCCGCGATGGTCTTGTACGCCGCGTCGATGCTGGGCTTGAGTTCCTCAAAGGGGACCTCAACGTTGAGCTTGACCCGGGTGGGGGTGAGGGTTTCGACAGCGCTCTTCACAGCGTTAGGACTCCTGATAGCTATAGGGGTTAAATCTGCACCAAGAATACAGAGTCGGGGCGACAGGACTCGAACCTGCGATCTCCTGCTCCCAAAGCAGGCGCGCTAGCCACTACGCTACGCCCCGTAGTGCACACGCAAGTCTACGGGCTATCCCGGCCTGCTGCACAATTACGTTCCGCGGAGCAGCTGCGCCGATAAAACCCTGGCACCGCTGCCGCTAACAGAAAAGGCGGCCCTACTGGACCGCCTCTCACTGCGAGGGGATGACGGGAATCGAACCCGCGTAATCAGTTTGGAAGACTGAGGCTCTACCATTGAGCTACATCCCCGAGGACGTTGAAACTTTAGCACGACGGCGGCCCCGTTCAACAAATCGGCCCGGCAGGCGATGCTGGCCTCTGCCCCAGCCGGTTCTTCCTTTAGGCTGCACGCAGACCCCGCCGCGGTGATCTTCCTGAGCTTCGTTGCTTAATCAATCTAGCCCCGTCCCGGCCCAACTTCGCATGCAGAGAAAATGCTTGAGGTCAGGGTTAGCCGCCACGCGCGGGGGTAATAATCGCCGAGGGCAGGGTCTAGCGTCGAGGGCAGGGCCTATATCCCCTGTCCTCGAAGACAAACCCTGCCCTCGCGGAAATTTGGAGTGGGCAACGTGGGAGCACCGGCCGGGTGGGCAACGCGAGTAAGCCGGCGGAGTGGGCAGGCGGGTGCACCGGCGAAGTGGGCGGCGCGGGTGCACCGGCGAAGTGGGCGGCGCGGGTGCACCGGCGAAGTGGGCGGCGCGGGTGCACCGGCGGGATGGGCAGCGCGGGTACACCGGCTGGGTGGGCAACGCGGGTGCACCGGCGGAGTGAGCAGTCCAGTAGCGGCCCTGCGACCCGCCGGTTAGCCCGGCCGGCCGCTACTGCCCGCGCGATCCGGTCAGGCCGGCTGGCAGGTGGGGCACCAGTAGAGCTTGCGGGCGGCCATGTCCGTCAGGGCCACGGGGTTGCCGCAGACCCGGCACGCCATGCCTTGCCGCTGGTACACGTAGTAGGCGTTGTCCGGCCAGACCGGCAGCACGCGTCCGGCCGGGTCGGTGTCCCGGTGTTCGGGCCGGGTGGTGATGATCTTGCCGTCGCGGACGCCGTCGCCCATCACGTCCACGATGTCCTCCCACAGCAGCCCGGCATCCTCCGGGGAGACCTGCTTGCCGGGCAGCCACGGACTGAGGCCACGGCGGAACAGTGTCTCGGCCCGGTAGATGTTGCCCACGCCGGCCACCACGTTCTGGTCCATCAGCAGTTGCCCCACGGCGGTGCGCTTGGCGGTCACCCGGCGAACAAACTCGTCGGCCCGGCTATCCACCTCCTGCACCGGACCAGCAGCCTTTCGAAGCGGGCTTGCTTCAACCTGCAGCGGGTCCGGTCCCAATTTGCCGGCGATGGCGGACGCTTCCTCGGGCGTGAGTACCTCGCAGGCGGTGGGGCCGCGGAGGTCCGCCCAGCCGTGGTCGGACACCAGCCGGACGCGCACCTGGCCCACCGGTTCCGGCGGCCCGTCGTACGCAACGGCATCACCGTCGTCGTACATTTCCCGCTCCCCCACCCGGCGTGGCGCGCCGATGCTGGAGGCCCCGCGGAACGTCTCATCCCCGCCGAAGCTCCACGCACCGTACAGGCCCAGGTGGACCCGGAGGACCAGTCCGTTGTCGAAGTCCAGGAACAACTGCTTGCCGTGTGCCCGGGCGGCCAGCAGCGTGGCCCCGTCGAGCCGGGCGGCGCCGGCGGCGAAGCGGCCCTGCGGGCTGGAGACGGCAAGCCGCTGCCCGGCGAAAACATCCTGGAACTGGCGGGCCAGGCGGTGGACCGAATGGCCTTCGGGCATGGTTAGGCCGGGACCTCGCCGGTGGTCTCGTAGGAGGCGATCTTGCCGATTCGGCGGGCATGGCGTTCGGCGTTGGAGAACGGCTCGGCCAGGAACGCCTCGATGATGGCGGTGGCTTCCTCCACGTTGTGCATGCGGCCGCCGACGGCCACAACGTTGGCGTCGTTGTGCTCGCGGGCCAACTTGGCGGTGTCCAGGTTCCAGGCCAGCGCAGCGCGGATGCCCTTGACCTTGTTCGCCGCGATCTGCTCACCGTTGCCGGAACCGCCCAGCACGATGCCCAGCGCTTCTACGCCCGCGGACTGGTCCGCCACCACGGCGAGGGCGGCGTTGATGCAGAACGAGGGGTAGTCGTCTTCGGCGTCGTACGCGGTGGGCCCGTGGTCGATAACCTCGTGGCCCTGGCCGGTCAGGTGCTCGATCAGGTGGTGGCTGAGGTCCAGGCCGGCGTGGTCGGTGGCAATGTGAACGCGCATGTACGGTCCTTCTGTGGCGTGCGGGGAGGGAGATTAGCGGCTTCCAGCCTACTGGAGGGGGCGCACCGATCCTGATTTGCGGCGGATTTACGACGCCGGTGCCCGCCTTGGCGGGGTTTCCTCCCCTGGCTGAGAACATCGACCCTGCAACCGCCTGCATTTGCCCCGGTCTCCCAAACCCTTCGTGGCCGGGCCGTGTTGCCGCTCGCAACGGCTGCTCACGGCGCGCACCGGCCCGTGCGGCAACGTCAGCGCCAGGATCCGGCGTTCACCGTCGCGGGTCTGTCCTCCCGGAGGCTTCCAGTCTGGCGTAGCCACCCAGCAGCCCGGCGAGCTGCTCTGCGTGCTCCAGAGTGTCGATGCTGTAAACGATGTCCATGCCTAGCTTGCGCCGGACTATCAGCGCCGGGCCGCTGCCGGTGATGAAGCCGACGCCATGGCCGCTGAGCCGGTAGCCCCAGCCGCCGTACTCCATCGCATTGATTTCGCGGACCTCCACCGAACGCACCTCGGCGGGACGCGTGGCCAGCATCCGCCAGAAACCGCCACCGTAAACCCGAATGCCGCTCGGGTCCACCACTACACGGCCCCGTAGGCAGACGACGAATGCTCCGAAAATAAGCGTAGCTGCCGGGATCAGGATCAGTAGCACGTGAGGGGCGCCGCTACAGCAACCACAGCCAGCAACGCCAATGGGACCAACAGCAGCAGGTTGAAGGCCCGGCCGGCCCTGATCGTCACCGTCATCGTGAGGCCGGAGGCGGCGGCATCAGCATTGGCATCGGTCGCCAACCGCGGGTCACCATCCGCAGCAGCGTCCGGTTGGCCCGGCGGCCGGTAGAGCCAACCGCAAGCCCAGGCCCACAGAACCCCTGCCACCGCACCTATGGCCAAGGTCGGCAGATGCATCGGGGCACCCATGGCGTGGGCACGGTCCGTCTGGCCTACCAGGCCAGCGAGCAGCATCGAGGTCAGCAATCCGCCCAGTCCGATGCCGCCGGCCAACATCCAGCGGCTTCCAGGTGCCTGCATCCCGCTCGCCACCGCTATGCCTGCCAACAGGCCAGTTACCAGGAGGAGGGCGAGCGACCCGGGGAGCACATGCAGCCAAAAGCTTCCAGTGCCGTCCACGACGCCGGCGGGTCCCCAGTGAATGCCAAGCGGATCCGGAAGCCTGTCTCGGAGCAGCAGTGCCCCGGCGATGTTGGCAGCGGCGTAGAAAACGGCCGTGCCCAGGCCTAGCCACAGTCCCAGCTTCTGGTCGCCCCGGTTCATCGCTCCCCGTCCTTGTGCATACTCACTGGACTGTAACTGCATGCCTCCACGAACTGGCGCACCGCCCGTGCGCGGGGCCCTCGACTCGCGACGGGCCACCAAGGACCACCACCTAGTGGAATCGGCGGCCTTGGTCCTTCCGGTAGGCCATCACCGCCAGCGCGGTGAACAGTGCGCCCCAGGCCAGCAGCACGGGCAGCGCCAGCGGGTAGGCCTCCGATCCGGTGAGTACCTGGATCAACAGCTCGCGGCCGGCGCGGCTGGGCAGGAACTGGCTGAACTTGTCCAGCCATTCCGGAAACAGCTCCGCCGGCATGAACAGTCCGCCGGCGAAGGCCAGCGGGAACAGGACCACCTGAACCACGGCCAGCGCGGCCTTGGCCGAGAGCGAGTAGCCGATTGCCAGGCCCAGCATCAGGAACGGAGTGCCGATCACCAGGATCAGCGCCGCGGCCAGCAACAGCACCGGCACGGTAACCTCGGCCGCGGTCAGGAACCAGCCGACTAGCACCAGCGGCACCAGGGCCATCAGCGCGAAGATGCAGCCGTTGATCAGCCGACCGGCCATCCGCGGCCCGGCCCCCGCGGGCAGCGTCCGGACGTAGGGTTCGAACGGCTGCGCCCGGTCCTCCGCCACGCCGGTGCCGAAGCTGAACAGGAACGTGGACATCACCGCGAACATGGCCAACTGACCGATCATCGCCGTGGCAACGGCCGGGATCTCCTGGGCTGCCGGCTGCGGCACCACGAAGAAGAACACGGCCAGCGTGGGGAAGAGCAGATTGCCAATCACGGCAATCGGGATCCGGACCGTCTCCAGAAATTGGAACTTGGTGTGCAGCAGCACCAGCCGTGCCGTGCCCGCCGCGGCCTGCGCAGCGGAGGCTGGCCCCGCCGTCGTTGTTGTGCTCACGGTTATTTCCCCTCTCGGTGGGATTCGGAGTCCCCGGCCGATGCGGCGAACGCCGGTTCAGGGGCGGCGTCGCGGTCCGTCGTGTGGTGGTGTGTCAGGGTCAGGAAGGCTTCCTCCAGCGAGGCGCCCCGGACCTCCAATCCAGAGAACGGAATGCCGGACGCCACCAGAGCGCGGACGAAGGCGTCCGAGTCCGAAACCAGCAGGCTATACCGGCTCCCCGCCGGCACGGCGCCGCCAACGGTATCGACAATGGCGTCGGCAACGGCGCCGGCACCACCAGTCACCTCATCACGGCTTGTGTCTGCCGGACCGTCGCCAACATCAACTACGCCGGGCAGCCGGAGCAGTTCCGACGCCGGCACCTGCGCCGTCAGCGCCACGCGGCGCACGCTGACCCGGTCCAGCACGGCGGGCAGCGCATCGTCGGCCAGCACCCGGCCGCCGCCGACCACCACTACCCGCTGGGCCAGCGCCTCCACTTCCTCCAGGTAGTGGCTGGTCAGCACGATCGTGGCGCCGTCGGCGTGGTAATCGCGCAGCGCCTGCCACAGGGCACGGCGGCCCTCCACATCCAGACCGGTGGTCGGCTCATCCAGCAACACCAGCCGCGGCCGGCCCACCAGGGACAGCGCCACCGCCAGCCGGCGCCTTTGCCCGCCGGAGAGGCCGCCGGTCTGCCGGCCCGCCAGCCCGGCCAGCTCGAAGCGCTCCAGCAGTTCGCCTCGCGGCATCGGGTCCACATAGTGTCCGGCGACGAAGTCCACCACCTCGCCCACCTTGAGCGTCGGCGGCAGCCCCGTTTCCTGCGGAGTGGTGCCCAGCATCGCGCGGGCAGCGGGCTTGCGCGGGTCGGCACCGAAGAGACGGACGACGCCGGCATCCGGTTTCCGCTGCCCGTTCACCAGGGACAACAGCGTGGTCTTGCCCGCCCCGTTCGGTCCGAGCAGGCCCACCATCTCCCCCGCGCCCACTTCCAGACTCACATCGTCGAGCGCCACCACGTCCCCGAAGCGTCGGGTCACGGAGCGGACACTGATCAGTGGCTCCATTTACTGTGCTCCTTTCAAGAGCGATTTCAGCGCGGCGGTATAGCTCTCGAACGCGTAGCGGCCGCGGGACGTCAACGCGATAAAAGTAGCCGGGCTGCGGCCCTCAAAGGTCTTCTCCACGGACACGTACTCGGCCTCTTCGAGCTTGCGCAGGTGGGTAGAGAGGTTTCCTGCGGTCATGTCCAGCAGTTTCTGCAATTTGGGGAAGGAGATCCGGTCGCCGGTGTTCAACGACGCCAGAGTGGCCACCACCTTCAGCCGGGCCTGCGCGTGGATCACTGGGTCCAGTTCCGGCTCGCTCACGGCGCGGCCACCGTGGCGGTTTCCGCGGCGGCCTGCGAGCGCCGTCGGTCAACGACCACGCCGGCGGCGGCGCCGAGCAGGAAGCCGCCGCCCCCAGCCACGGCCATCAGCAGATAGGACGACGGCGGCCCTAACAGTGCTGCACCTCCGGCCACCAGTGCGATCCACACGCCCAGGGCGAACATTCGCCACTCGCGCCAGAGCGCCCCGCCGGCCATATAAAGCGCGGCCACCACCAGACAGGACAGGGAATTGGAGAGGATCTGCATGACTTCGTGGCTGGCACCTGCCCGCGCAACGCCGCTCAGGATCAGGAAGACGACGGCGAAGCAAACCGCCCAGGACCAGCCGTACATCGCCCCGACCGCCGCCGAAGCGCCGCGGACGCCGACTGCCCGGCGGCCGATGTGGACACCGGTGAAGACCATCGCCGAGACCAGCAGCAGTCCGAACACGGCGAACGCCCAACCTGCCGGCAGGCCGCGTTCTTGGGTCCCGCTCACGTAGAGCACCAGGTAACCCGCCAGCCAGGCCACACCCCAGGCGCCGAAGAGCAGCGGACCGCTGGGCTCGGTGCCCTTGCGCACCGTGTCCTGCTGGGACCGGATCAGCGCCAGCATCTCCGCCGGGTCGCCCGGCAGGTCCTCACCGGCACCGATGGAGTCCGCGCCGTCGTGGGCTTCCCCCCGATTTGTAGCAGGTTCCCCGTTTGCAGGCTCCCCCTTTACACGCTCCCCGTTCACCGGCTCTCCAACTGCCCAGGGATCCTTGCCGTCCGGACGCCGGCCGTTGCTGCTCATCGAGATACCTCCGCTGCCAAACCACTTTGTACTGCAAACTACTTTGTCAGCCCCGACACTTAAAGCACAAGGGATTGAGCCAATCCTGAGCATCCGCAGCCGGGAACAGGCCGCGCTCGTGCAATCAGAGGAGCGTCGACGGCGCGATGTTCGCTGTCGCCGCACGTCCGCCGTCGATAGTGTGCCCCTATGGAGCAAGTGATGAGCGATAACCTTGAGTCCATCCTCGCCGGTCTGGCCAGCAACAGTGCAGGAACCCTGGCCGGCGAGCCGGAGGAGCTCGGCGTGGCGGATCCGGACCTGCTCGGGCTAAGCATGACCATGGCCGACGGGTACACCTACGAAGCCGGCGACACTCGGTCCGAATTCTCCATCCAGTCGATCTCCAAGCCCTTCACCTACGGCATGGCGCTGGCCGCCCACGGCTACCAGCGCGTCAGGGAGAAGATCGATGTGGAGCCCTCCGGGGACGCCTACAACGAAATCAGCCTGGAGGCAGATACCGGCCGGCCGCGGAACGCGCTGATCAACGCCGGGGCCCTCGCAGCCGCCTCGCTGGTTGCCGGCCACTACGGCGACGATGCCTTCGAGCAGCTGCGGCAGATGTATTCGGCCGCCGCGGGACGCGATCTGACTATGAACCCAACGGTGTACGAATCTGCCCGGCGTACGGGCGACCGCAACCGAGCCATTGCCTACCTGCTGAAAAGCCAGGGCGTGATCGAGCATGACACCGAGGCCGCCCTGGATCTGTATTTCCGGCAGTGCTCGATCGGCGTCACGTGCCGGGATCTGGGTGTCATGGCCGCCACCCTGGCCAACCGCGGGACGAACCCACTCACCGGCGAGGAGGTTCTCGCCCCGGGGATAGCAGAGCACGTGCTGAGCGTGATGACGACCTGCGGCATGTACAACGACGCCGGCGACTGGGTGGCCGGCATCGGGCTGCCGGCCAAGAGCGGTATCAGCGGCGGGATCCTGGCCGCACTGCCCGGCCAGTTGGGGCTTGCCGTGTTCTCCCCGCGGCTGGACCAGCACGGCAACAGCGTCCGCGGCACCGAGGCCTGCCGCCAGCTCTCGGAGGACCTGGGACTGCACTTCATCCACGCCGCCCGCAGCGCGCGCTCGACGATTCGCGCCGACTACAGCCTGGCTGAGAGGCCGTCGCCGCGTATCCGGCCCGCCCGGGAACAATCGGTCCTGGCCAAACATGGACACGAAGCGAGGTTCCTCGAGGTCCACGGCGATATGCTCTTTCCGGAGGCCGAAACGGTCATCCAGCTGGGGTCCGAACTGGCAGCAAGCCATGACGTTGTGGTGATCGACATCAGCCGCTTGGACAAGATCAGCAGCCGCATCAGGGCCCTGTTTCTGCGGTTGCAGGAAGCCTCCGACCCCGCCCGGCTGGCCTTCGTCGACCCTGGCCGATTGCTGGCACCCGTGCCAGGAAGTCCGGCCGGCGCGGCCAATCCGAACACGAGCTTCCCGTCGGTGGACGCCGCCGCGCACTGGTGCGAGGACCACCTCATCGAACGCTACGGCGTGAAGCACCGAGCCAGTGAACTGCAACTGTCCGACCATCCCGTAACCGACGGAATGCCCACCGAGGTGCGCGCGGCGCTCGCGGATTATCTGGAAGGGCAAACGTACGACGACGGAGAGCCTGTGACTGGAGTTGACGGAACAAGCGAAGGCCTGTTCCTGGTCATGGCGGGGCAAGCCCGCGTCTCCCCGAACGCCGCAGGAACGAACGCCGCAGGAACCCGTGCCTCGCTGTACACGGCGGGTACCAGCTTCGGACGGCTCGGCGGTAGCGGCGACGCGCCGCCTCGGGCCCGGGTGCACGCCGAAGGAAAAACCACAGTGGAACTGCTGACGCCGGATAACTACGTCCGCCTGCGGCAGGAGCATCCGCTGACCGCACTACTCTTGGCCGAACGGCTGGTGGACATCGCCGCGGAGCGGCACGAGCTGGCCCCGGCGGCCGACGAGGGCTGACGCCGGCGCCGTCGAGGTTAGCCCGGCGCCCGGCGTCCGGGGGCCTTCCGCCGTCGTCGGCCCTCTTTACTCACGCCGGGCTGACCCGCCACAATAGCGGCAACCGTCCCGACAGGATGCGAGCGTGACGCGCACTATCCATTTCCCCGTCAACACCTTGGCCCTCAAGCGCGGGGGCTTGGTCAAGGCGGTGCGCACCCGGGCCAACACGCTGGCCAAGCACGGCGCCGCAGAAGAGATCTGGATCGAGGTCTTGGGGCTGCAGTACCGGCTGGCCAGCGAAGTAGCCGTTCTCAAGGCGGAGGGCCATCTCCACTCGGACGTCCAGGTCCGCAGCGTCCTCTACGGGCTGGATCCCAGCCCCGAGCCCGATACCCGCGAGCCCGTCCGCCCCCCGCCCGAGGACGACTATGACATTGTTCCGGTCGGCGCCTCCGGCCTGGCCTTTGGATACTTCCGCGACGGGGTCCAGGAGTACTACGTCCGGTTCCAGCCCGAAGGGGCGGTCGGCGCCGTCGAACTGCTGGCCCCGAATCGCGCCCGGCTCCGCCGCGACGACATGGACGAACAGGGCCGGCTGAAGTTGGTGCAGCATTTCACGGAGGCGTCCAAAACGCCCACGGCGCAGCGCCTGATCGGCCGCAACGGCGACTGCTTCCTGACCATCACGCAGCATCCCGGCTCGCCCAGATGGGGACGCAGCTACCTGTTCGACGGCGTGCCGCACGACGACGGCGATGCCCTCACCTTCGCGGATCCGGCCGAGCTCTACCGGCATGCGTTCGAACACCTGCTGGCGGAGGAGGACGCTCCGGTGCTCACGTCCGAATTCCGCGAGAACCTGAACAACCTGCCCGGCCAGACGCTGGACGACGTGGTGAGCAGCGTCCGGCACCCTAACCTGCGGCGCATCGCGGCCGTGCACAGCAACCATTTGGAACCGCCGTACGTGGTGGGCTCGGGCGTCAGCCGCAACTGGCGCAGGCTGCTGGAGCACCTGGACCGCTGGGACGGACTCGTCCTACACACCGACGCGCAGCGCGAGGACATCGCCAAGGAGTTTGGCCATCCCGACCGGCTGTACACCATCGGGCAGCTGGCTCCGCCGGCACAGCCTGACCAGCCTGTCGCGATCAGCCCCGATGCCGAGGCCACCGTCCCCGGACCCAGCAGCCCCGCCATCGACCCCAACCGGCTGGTCATGGTGGCCCGGCTGCACCCCAAGAAGCGCGTGGACGAGGCCATCCAGGTCTTCGCCCTGGTGCGGGCCGGCAACCCCCAGGCCCGGCTGGAGCTCTTCGGCTTCGGCTACGGGGATGAAGAGGAAAACACCATCCGGGCGCTCGTCGACGAACTGGGCCTCGGCGCCGCCGTCGACTTTCCGCCCTTCACCAACAACCCGGCCGATCTTTACGCCACCGCCTGCGCCACGCTGCTGACATCGGCCTCCGAAGGCTTCCCGCTGATCCTGCTGGAGAGCATGTCTTTCGGCGTCCCGGTCGCCGCCTACGACGCCAACTACGGTCCGCGGGATGTGATCCGCCACGGCACGAATGGCTTCCTGGTGCCGTTCGGCGACCGGCAGGCGCTGGCGGAGGGCATCCTGGAGCTGATGCGGGACCCGGAGCTGCGCTCGCGGATGGCCCAGGCAAGCCGCGAAACCCTGAAGCGGTTCGATGAGACCAGCTATGTCACCGGCTGGACCAAAGTACTCGCCGGCTGACACACATGGTCCGCACGGACACAGAACCCGTCCGGGAGGACACAGAACCGAAACTATTCGCCTTTTTCCCACAACTGCTGCGCCGCCGCCCATCACGGTGAGAGAATGACCACATTGTGCAAGGGTTCTTTCAGATTCCCGGCACTACCGACCCGTCCTTCCCCAAGGACACCCGTACTTCTGGAGGCGATCTTGCCAGGTTTGAATCTCACCCGTGACGAAGCGCGGGCCCGCGCCGAACTGCTCAACGTCGAGTCGTACGACGTCACGCTGGACCTCACCCGCGGCGCCAAGGTTTTCGGCTCGCGCACCGTGGTCACCTTTACCGCCATCGCGGGCGGCTCCACCTTCATCGACGCCGTCACGGACACCGTCCACTCGGTCACGCTCAACGGCACGGAACTGGACCCGGCCGAGGTGTCCGACGGCGTGCGCATCCAGCTGCCCACTCTGGCCGAGCACAACGTGCTGGTGATCGACGCGGACGCGCTGTACATGAATACCGGCGAAGGCCTGCACCGCTTCGTGGACCCGGTGGACAACGAGGTCTACCTGTACAGCCAGTTCGAGGTCCCCGACTCGCGCCGCATGTTCGCCGTGTTCGAGCAGCCGGACCTGAAGGCGGCCTTCCGCTTCACCGTCACCGCGCCGTCGCACTGGGACGTCATCTCCAACTCCCCCACCCCGACGCCGCAGCACGTCGGTTCCACGGACGACGGCGGGGCTGCCGCCACCTGGGCATTCCAGCCCACCCCGCGGATCTCCTCCTACATCACCGCGCTGATCGCCGGCCCGTACCAATCCGTGCGCAGCGAGCTGACCAGCTCCGACGGCCGCACCATCCCGCTGGGCGTGTTCGCGCGCAAGTCGCTGATGCAGTACATGGACGCCGAGAACATCTTCACGCTCACCCGGCAGGGCTTCGAGTTCTATGAAAAGCAGTTCGGCACCCCGTACCCGTTCGCCAAGTACGACCAGCTGTTCGTCCCGGAGTTCAACGCCGGAGCCATGGAGAACGCCGGCGCGGTCACCTTCCTGGAAAACTACGTGTTCCGTTCCCGCCCCACCAACGCCATGGTGGAGCGCCGGGCCATCACCGTGCTGCACGAGCTGGCGCACATGTGGTTCGGCGACCTGGTCACCATGCGCTGGTGGAACGACCTGTGGCTGAACGAGTCCTTCGCCGAGTTCATGTCCACGCTGGCCGCCGCCGAAGCCACCGAGTACACGAACGCGTGGACCACGTTCGCGTCGATGGAGAAGTCCTGGGCCTACCGGCAGGACCAGCTGCCCTCCACGCACCCGATCACCGCGGAGATCAAGGATCTGGAGGACGTGCAGGTCAACTTCGACGGCATCACCTATGCCAAGGGCGCCTCGGTACTGCGCCAACTGGTGGCGTGGGTGGGCCAGGAGGAGTTCATGGCCGGCGTGCGTGAGTACTTCGGCAAGCATGCCTGGGCCAATACCGAGCTGGCCGACCTGCTCGGCGAACTGGAGGCCTCCAGCGGCCGCGACCTGAAGGACTGGTCCGCCAAGTGGCTGGAAACCGCCGGCGTGAACACCCTCCGCGCGGAGATTTCAACCGACGACGGCGGTGCCATCACTTCGTTTGCGATCCTCCAGTCTGCGCCGGAGGGCCATCCGACCATCCGGCCGCACCGCCTCGCCGTCGGCTTCTACAACCTGGATCAGGCGGGCAAGTTGGTGCGCACGCACCGTGAGGAACTGGACGTGGACGGCGAGCGCACCGAGGTGCCGCAGCTGGCCGGGCTGGCCCGTCCCGCTCTGGTACTGCTCAACGACGACGACCTGGCCTACGCCAAGATCCGCATGGACGAAGCCTCGCTGGCCACCTCCAAGGCCCACCTGAAGGACTTCACCGCGTCGCTGCCGCGCACCCTGGTGCTGGCCTCGGCCTGGGACGCCACCCGCGACGGCGAGACCCCGGCCCGCGAGTACGTGGAGCTGGTGCTGAACAACATCGCCTACGAGACCGACTCCTCCGTGGTGCTGGTGCTGCTGCGCCAGCTGGCCACCACGCTGGCCTTCTACGTGAACCCGGACGACCGTAAGCGGCTGACCATCGCCGCGGCGGACCGGCTCTGGGAACTGGCCGGAGATGCAGCCGCCGGGTCCGACTCACAGCTGCAGTTCGCCAAGGCCTTCGCCGTGCACGCGCAGACCGAAGAGCAGCTGGACATCGTCGCCGCGCTGCTGGACGGCGGGCGGACGCTGGACGGACTGACCGTGGACGCGGACCTGCGCTGGGAACTGCTCACCTCGCTGGTAGCCGGCGGACGCTTCGGCCAGGCCGAGATCGACGCCGAACTGGAGCGCGACCACACTGCCACCGGCCAGCGTGCCGCGGCGTTGGCCCAGGCCGCCATCCCGACCGCCGCAGCGAAGGCGGCGGCGTGGGACGCCGTGGTGGTCAAGGGCGATCTGCCCAACGCCACCCAGCAGTCGGTCATCGCCGGCTTCACCCGCGTGCATGACACCGCCCTGCTGGAGCCCTTCGCGGCGCAGTACTTCGACGCCATCGAAGACATCTGGAACACGCGCACGCACGAGCTCTCGCAGCAGATCGTGGTGGGGCTCTACCCGACGCAGCTGACCACCCAGGCCACCGTGGACGCCACGGATGCCTGGCTGGAGAAGCTGGCGGACCGCTCCCCCGCGCTGCGCCGTCTAGTGCTGGAAAACCGCGACGGCGTAGTCCGCGCCCTAAAAGCCCAAGCCGCCGACCGCTAACCCTCCGCCGGCCACGGGACCGCACGCGGCTTAGACACGTCGCTCGTTCCTCGCTCCGCGATGCGCCGCTTAGCGCTCCCGCGTCCGGTCCCGGTGGTCGACCAAGGCTTTGCCGGTGGTCGACCAAGCGAGCGCCAGCGAGCGCGTGGAGACCCAAAGCCGAGGGCGGGTCTCCACGCGGCCGCAAGCGGCCTTGGTCGACCAACGATACGGTCAACAACGCTGCCCGCCGGAACAACCGTTCCGGCGGGCAGCTGCGTTTTGGCCTCCCGCCCCTTCCGTTCCTTGAACGATCCGCCGAGAGGTACTGCACTTCCCACCGGCCGAACTAGAATGCCTCAACAACGCGGATGGGAAGGAGCCAGATGTCCAGCCGCCAGTCCCGCCGACGCCGGGTCGCCGCTGCGGCACCGGCCGCTGGGCCCTCGCCGGCCGGTGACTGCTGGTGGCTGAAGCTGGCATGGGCCCGCTGACGGTTGCCGGACAACTGGCGGTCATGCTGGCCGTTTTCTACCTGCCCGGGTTCCTGGCGCTCCGCGCGCTGCGGCAACCATCGATCCGTGCCCTGGTTCTCGCCCCCGCGGCCGGTACCGCCTTGGCTGCGGTCGGAACAATGGCCTGCCTGCTCACCGGCGTGCGCTGGAATCTGCTGTCAGCCGCGGTGCTGGCAGCGCTGGGCATTGGACTCTGCTGGTTGGCCGGCCGAGCCATCAACCCGCCCGAAGCTCCCGTCCTTGCAGTGCCGCGCGCAGTCAAGTGGATGATGGCGGCGTCGTTGGCGATCACGGCTCTGATCCTGGGCTCGGTGATGATCCAGGCCATGGGGTCCATCGACCGGGTGTCGCAGGCCTGGGACCCGACCTACCACGTCAACGTCCTGCAATGGATCAAGCAGAACGGCCAGGCCAGCCCGTGGAGCATCTGGCCGATCTTCGGAGGCGCACCGCCGTCGTTCTATCCCGCAGGCTGGCACGCCATGGTGTCCTTGATACCGGGAGACGTGGTGACGGCGGGGAATTTGTCCTGCCTGATCATCGGCTGCGTGGTGTGGCCGACCTCGCTCGCGCTGCTCGCCCGCGCCTTGTTCCCAAGCCGCCCGTTGGTTTGGGTGCTGACGCCGCTGATCGCGTCGTCGATGCTGGCCTTCCCACTGGTCCAGATGTTCCGCGCCGGCCAGTGGCCCAACAGCTTCGCGGTGGCCCTGCTGCCGGCCATCCTCGCCCTCGGCATCGAACTGCAGTACCGGCTACCCGGCGCTGTCGCTCCGACCGCCGGCCGCACTGTTGATGCCGGCACCGCGGCTGACTCCGAATCTGCTCCAGGCACGCAACCCGACGTCTACGCTGATGCTTCCCCTGCCCCCGGCACGCAACCCGATATCGCTCCTGCCCCGGGCACTCCACCCGGCGCCGGCGCCTCCCCCGGACCCCGATCCGACGCCGACACCGATGCCGGAACCGGCGCCGTCGTCGTCGCCGTCGGACTTTCCCAGACACGGGCCCCCCGGAGAAGGACGACGGCGGACCTCGCCGCACTCGCGATGGTCACCTTCGGAGCCGCCTGGATTCATCCCTCGGCCCTTGCCAGCCTGCTGGTACTCGGCGGCGTCTACCTCATCCGCGTGGCAGTCCTGGGGCTCCTCCGCCTGTGGCGCAGTCATCGCAAGCAGTTCGTTGTAACGGTCAGTGCGCTCGCCGCGGCAGCGGTCGGCGTCGTCGTCCTGCTGACCCAGTCCCAGCTTCTGGCCGCAGTGATGTCCTATCCGCGCGGCCGCACAGCGGGCTGGGAGGACGCCCTGGTGTGGTTGGTCTTCGACCTGCCGCGCCAGCCGGCCAGCGCCGATGCCGTCCCGGGAAGCTACGCCGTCGTTGTCGGCATCCTGATGGTCTGCGGCGCACTGCTGGCCTGCTTCACCGCCAGAACGTGGCCGGCGGTGGCGGGGATGGCGGCCGCCGTCGTGCTGTTCATCTTGGCGGCGGGGCCGGAAGACAATCCGTTCCGGTGGCTGACCGGCTTCTGGTACACCGACCCGCCGAGGATCGCGCCGCTGGTCCACATCTTCGCCGTGGTCTTCGCCGCGCTGGCGCTGGATCAGTTGTGCACGTTGCTGGTGCGACTCATCCGCCCGCGCCGCGGCCGCACCGGCGCTCGCGCCCCAACCGGCGCCCGCGCCTCCACCAACGTTCCTCCAGACACCCACGCCCGCCCCGACCGCCAACAACTGGCAACGGCCGGGCTGGCTTTCGCTGTCCTGGCCGCGGTCTTCGTGTCCACCGGCGCCTTCCGGCACGACGTACGCGTTGACACGGCCTCCATCCGCTACGGCATCACCCAGCACCATGACGGCCGGGCGCTGATGGGCGACGAGCAGGACTTCATCCGCTCGCTCGGGCCGTTGCTGCCCGCAGGCGCCGTCGTCATTGGCGACCCGTTCAACGGCCTGCCGTACATCTACTCCCTCACCGGCCATCAAACCGTCTACTTCCAGAATGTCAGCAGCGCGGGCAGCAAGGACAAGGACTATCTGCGCCAGCATTTCCGCAACATCGGGTCCGATCCCCGCGTCTGCCCGGCGCTCCGGAGCACCGGCGCCACCTACCTCTACGACGACCAGCCGGTCCGCGGCTACCAGCACAGCGCCAAGCACCAGTGGCCGGGCTTCCACAACATTGACTTCTCGCACGGCTTCCGCCGCATCGCCTCCCACGGCAGCGCCACGCTCTACGAAATCACAGCCTGCCGCTGACCCCGCGGCGGAAACAGCGGCTCGCCAGGCGCGGCAGGTCACAGCAACGCGGCGGGTCGCCGCTGACCCCGCGGCGCGGCAGGTCACAGCAACCCCGGCGGGTGCAGCCCGGACGTGCAGGGTTTAATGGCCCCATGGACCTCTCCCAGCACCACTACTCAGTTTCGCTCCACTGGACCGGTAACCGGGGCGAAGGCACCGCCAGCTACCGCGGCTACGGGCGCGACCACGTGGTCCGCGCGGCGGGCCTGCCGGACCTGGCCGGAACCGCCGATCCGACCTTCCACGGCGACAAGGACCGCTGGAACCCGGAGCAGTTGCTGCTGACCGCGCTCTCGCAGTGCCACATGCTCTCCTACCTGCATGTCGCGGTGAAGAACGGCATCGTCGTCACCGGTTATGACGACGACGCCGAGGGCACCTTGCGCCTGAACCGGGACGGCAGCGGCGAATTCACCTCCGTGACGCTCCGACCGCGCGTTGCCATCGCCGATCCGGATCAGTCCGAGCTCGCCCAGCGTCTGCATGCGGACGCCAACAAGGTCTGCTTCATTGCGCGCAGCGTGAACTTCCCCGTCCTCCACGAAGCGGTGGTTGTGCCCGGCTGAGACAATGGTTGCTGACAGCATCAGCGAACAGAGACCATCGATGACCGAAACACCCCAGAACCCCGCCCAGCCAGCCTCCCCCTCCGCCCCGGCACAGCCGGCCGAAGGCGCGGACATCCCGTCCCGCTTCGGCCAGCCGCTGGCCACCCTGACGCCGGCCCCGGCGGCCGCGAACGCGTTCAAGCAACCGGAGTACACGGACAACTTCTACAATGCCGTCGGCGGCCACGAGACCTTCGTGAAACTGGTGGACGTGTTCTACGACGGCATCGCCGAGGACGACGTGCTGCGCAAGATGTACCCCGAGGAGGACCTGGGACCGGCCAAGGACCGGATGCGGATGTTCCTCGAGCAGTACTGGGGCGGCCCGGGCACTTACAGCGAACAGCGCGGCCACCCGCGGCTGCGGATGCGTCACCAGCCCTTCAAGGTGGACTTCGATGCGCGCGACCGCTGGCTCTCGCACATGCGCCGGGCGGTCGATTCGCTGGACCTGCCGCCGCTCCACGAGCAGACGCTCTGGGACTACTTCGAACGCGCCGCCCACTCGATGGTCAACAGCGCCTAAGCAGTTCCGCTCAGAGCGAGGCGCCGCTGCGTACCAGCACGTGCCCGCGGCCGGTGCTCACCCGCAGCCACCGGCCGTTCCGGAACACCGCCGCCGGGTTCCCGTCCAAAAAGCCCAGCGTGAGCGCGGCAAACGCCGCGCCCGAGGGAATGACGACGTCGGCCGGCAGCCCGCCGATGCTTGGCAGCGGCCTGCTCCAGACAGTGCCGCGGGCATTGTTGACCATCAACTGCCCCGGACTCTCCGGCAGCGCTTCGGAGACCTCCCGGATCCCTTCCCGGGCGGCTTCCTCCAGTTCGGCGGACTCCAGCGCGCCAACGTGTTCCCAGCCAGAGCGCGGCGGCAGCACCCCGGTCCATGACTCGTTCACCGTGGTGGGCGGAACGGGCAGCCCGGTTTCCTGATTCCCCATTCTGGCCAGCCGGTCCCCGACCGCAGCCAACGGCACGGTCTCCTCCACGCCGGCCGGCGCCGCCAGCGGCATGACCCGCAGGCCCAGGATCGTCGGCGTCGACTCGCCGAGGATCCGCGGCCGCATCAAACAGACGTATGCGGCCAGCACGCTGCCGAACGCCTGCAGGTGGATCGAGCTCTCACCGGCGGCGCGGGCCCGGCTGACGTAGGTCTTCAAGTCCGCCGCAACCTGTTCATCGGCCAGTTGCAGAACGGGCGTTCCAGTGGCGGTCACTCGGCAACCTCTTGTCCGGCGCCGGCAGCCTGGCTGCTGTTGCGGAACGGGACCGGAGGCCCGGCCCACAGCTGCAGGGCAGCGCGGTACCCGTCGGGCAGCGGCACCGGCCGTCCCGTCGCGGCAGCTGCCAGCACCATGGTCGACGCACCCAGCGCATGCACGGTGCCGGTCCGGTCTTCATCGACGACGGCGTAGCCCAGGTCGAAGCTGGAGTTGCCGATCCGGGTCACCCACACGCGCACATGCACCGGTTCGGTCCGAAGGTCCAGCGGCACCCGGTACTCGATTTCCTGCCGTCCCACCAGCGTGCGGTTGTCGGTGCCGCCCAGCTCACGCAGGGTCGCGCCCGATTGCCCACCGGCAGCTGCCGGAAGTTCCGGCCGCAGCTGGTGCAGCAGCACGCGCGCCGTTTCCAGGTACTCCAGATACGTCACATTGTTCACGTGGCCATAGGAATCAACGTCGCTGAACCGTAGCTGGATGGGGAAACGCGGGGCATTCGGCGGAACAGTAGGCATGCTCCAATCCTCTCAAAGCGCGGCAGCCGCCACTAACCAGCCGGACGGGCGGGACTGCTCCTGCGCGTTGCAGCCGCGCCGGAGTTGAGTGGTTGACGGGTGCGAACTACTGTCGGAGATGTTCGTACCCGTGGGTAACCGGCAAGGAGAGCAGATGACCGCCATTGAGGAACACGCCGATCCGACGGCGGTGTTGCTGGAGCTGTTGGACCTTTCCGACGCCGACGGTGCCAACACGAACGAGGAAATCTTCGTCGGCGTCTCCGAAAAGCAGCCGCGCGGGCGGGTCTTTGGCGGTCAGGTACTGGCCCAGTCGGTCATCGCGGCGCTGAGGACGGTGGAGCCGGACCGGCCGATCCACTCTATGCACGGCTATTTCCTGCGTGCCGGCGACGCCGACCTGCCGATCACCTTCGGCGTGGAGCGGCTGCGCGACGGACGGTCCTTCTCCGCCCGGCGCACCCACGCCTACCAAAACGGCGTGCCGATCCTGTCGATGATCGCTTCCTTCCAGACGCCCGCCGCGGGACTGGAACATCATGAGCCGTTCCCGGACGGCATCCCGGCCCCGGAAACCCTGCCGAGTACCGCGGATCTGCTGGGCAAGGTGGATAACCCGGTGGCCCAGCACGTGGCCTACCACCGGCCGTTCGACATCCGCCACGTCCAGGACGCCCTCTACATCCAGGCCAAGGGCGAACGCCAAGCAGTTAATGCTGTTTGGATGAAGACCAAAGGCCCGCTGCCCGACGATCAGGGCCTGCACCGTGCTGCGCTTGCCTTCGGCAGCGACTACTCACTGCTGGAGCCCATCCTCCGCCAGCATGGCGTCAGCTGGGTGACGCCCGACATGAGCGTCGCCAGCCTGGACCATGCCATGTGGTGGCACCGGCCGGTGCGGGTGGACGACTGGCTGCTCTACGTCCAGTCCTCCCCCAGCGCCTCCGGCGCCCGCGGCCTCGCCGTCGGCAAGATCTTCAACCGCGACGGCGAACTGGTCGCCACCGTCGCCCAGGAAGGCATGATCCGGATTCCGGAGTAGCAGAGACAGCGACGGGCTTCAGAGCCCCCGTTAGAGGGTTCTCATGGAGCCGGGTGAACGTTGAATTCATTGCCCGCGCGGTTGAGCTTCAGGGACCGGGGCGTCTTCCTCCCAATCCGTTGAGTGGCAACGAGTTCTTCGAGATGCCGCGTACATGCCTCCGCGTCGCTGAAGTCGAGGCTGCCGGAGACAGGCGCAAGATCGTACTCCCACCAGCGCAATGCCAGCAGCCTCGCCACTAGGTCTGCCGAGAAGCGCGTGCGGATCGGTCGCGCCGGCACTCCGGCCACTACGGTGTACGGCTCGACATCGCGTGAGACAACAGCCCTCGCGGCGACTATTGCCCCGTCACCGATCCGGGTGCCGCGGCGGACCACTGCGCCCTCGCCGATCCAAACGTCGTTGCCGATATAGCTGGGACCTTTACCGCCATCGAATGGAATCGAGGCTGCGATCTCCTCGTAGGCCGGCTGGTCTTTGAACTGGCGGGTCCCGTTGTACTGAAATGGGTGAACCGAGAGCCAGTCGGTCGGATGTTCAGTCGCACCGATCAACACGTTCGGTGCAACGGCACAGAATCGTCCGAGCGAAACGTTGTTCAATTCGCAGCCGGGTCCGACGTACGTCAGCATGCCAATCGTCACCGCACCACCGATTCGTGCCCGGTTGAGGGAGACAGGGATTTCTGAGGTCAGCGTCCCTGCTAGGTCTTGGGGATAGATCCCCTTCACGCCGGCTTCTGCCAAATGCGAGGGCAGCGGATGGCTGCCGAGTTCCATTCCGAATAGCTCATGATTGATCGTATCCAAAGACAATGACCCCTTCCGAATGTTGACGGCGCCCGATATATAAGCGATCTTTTGACCTTTCCCATATGCCGACCGAAATCACTTTGTTTACATCGTCCAACCGGAAGCAGCAGCGACGCCTCACGCCATTGTTTATCATCTTTTCGTGCGGCACACGCAATCTGAGGCGTTATGTGCACACACAGAGTGAATTTTGAGTTAACACCCTTCAAAGCCCCGCTGGACCTGACAGCCCGGCCCCTCGCGCCGTTGGCCATCATGCCGAGTCCGGCACGGGGACAGCAGGAAGAGGGCACGGATGGTGGATAGCCATGAACAATCCCATCTCCAAAGATGCACTCTTCGATGAGGATTTGTGTCAATCTTCCGGTGCTACAATCGCTGCGAATTTGCTCTGCATAGATAGTTGGTCTTGCCAGCGTTTAGGCATTAGGGCACCAAAGCTACATAAGGACCAGCTTCAATGAATCAATTCGCTCGGGGAACGAATCGTACCGTTGCCTTCTTTCTCGAAAACCGTAACGGCGTTCATTTAGCTGCCAAGATATGGGCGTGCCTACCGAACGGCACCCGGGTTAAAACTCTCGTGGCTGATCCAACCAACGTCACCCTCGAGTGGGTCAAAGCAGGACTTGCTGACGTTGGAGCAGAGCACCCGGTTCACAATGTGTTTGAGGGACTCGGGCGTACGTCGACTTGGCGCGACGATCTGCCGCATCTGGTTCGGAGTTGGGCTGAAGCCGAAGGCATCGATGTAGTCGTCCTGTTCAACGACCGCTCCGTGAGAGGATCGCGGGTCATGGAAGCGGTTCGGGATATCGCCGGTACCGTCCTCATCCAAGACGGTCATCTGCACTTCTACTTCCGGCGCGCGTTTCTGCACCGCCGTGACCAGAATTGGTCGTACGGTTCCACGCTGCCGTCCTCAGTCTGCGTTTGGGGCAAAACGACGGAAGAGTTCATCCGGGGCCGTGAGGAGAACTTCGATACACGCCTAGTGGTGACGGGCGCACTCGGCTCCTCAGATGACGGCCGTTTCCAGGCTGGAGCCGCTCTGCAGGAACGGCACCGGCGGACGTTCAGCGGGAAACCCCGTTTCGTGCTCGCGGACCAAGCATTGTCCGACCAGGGCAAGTGCACTCAACGGCGACACCGGTTCCTGCTGATGCAGGTGGCCAGGGCCCTGGCGAGCGTCGGCGAGTTGACCGTAAAGCCACACCCCTCCAGCTCGGCTAAGCACCTCCAGTGGCTGACCGAAACCTTCCCCGGTCGTGTAGCGCCTACTGCCCGGGGCTGGGAGCACGGCGAAGGGGAGGATCAAACGGCCGCCATCGTCACTTTCTACTCGACGATCTACACTGACGCGATACGGCAGCGCACCCCCGTGATTTTCGTCAGTTCCCCGGACATCGAGCCGGTCATTCCGCGAATCAAGCATCCGTTGGTCCGCAACGTGGCGGGCCCGAAGGAACTTGCGCTCATTATCAAGCGCTATGCCGCGACAGGCGTATTTCCTTCCAACGCTGCCGGCGCTTCCATGGGGGATGTCGTGGCCAGCATTCAAGACCCGGCTGAGTTGATCGTTTCAGAAATCATGAACGCGTCACCGATGCCTTCGAACGCGCCGGTAGAGGCACCTCAACCGAAGGCTCCGGTTTCGGCCGAGGAAGTATTGGTCCGGGAGCTGCCGTTCCCCCGTGGCCCCATGGCGGTGGTGACCGACGACTATTCCTACCGCACCGGGAGCGCCATCCCGCTGCTGACCGGGCTCAAGACGCTTACGCCGGAGCAGGCGAATTCCATCTGCCTCATCGATTCCCGTGCATATCTGTCGCCCCAGGCATTGGCTACTGAACTCCGCAAACACAGGGTTCTGTTGGTCAACAGCCTCGCCCCGTTCTGGCGGAGCAGAAACTTCTCGGAGATCATCGGCGAGCTGGTCACCCGTGGCACCCGTGTGCTGGTCTACGTCCATGAAACAGAGTGGGTCTTCGATTACGAAAGCTCTCGTGTTCCCGAACGCCACGCGCAACTGCTCAAGGTCCTGCCGCACATCGAAATGCTCTGTGTTTCCGAAGGCCAGGCCGCCATGTACCGGGCCCTGGGGGCGAAGACACGAGTGGTGCTGAACACTACGCCCGGCCTGGCCGGTTCCATCGAACGCCGGAAGAACAGTGATCCTGAGGGAGTCGTTACCGTCCTGATGGCTGGCACAGTCCAGGAACGGAAAGGGGTTGCTTTGTTCTCGGCCGTGGCCGACGCAGCACATGCCCTTGAGCTTCCTTACCGCTTCCAGTGGGCAGGACGCCTGACCCCAAGGTTGAACGAAGGCACCCGGCTCTCCGAACATGTCGATTGGCTAGGAGAGCTCCCTCGGCCCCAGCTGGAAGCCTGCCTCTCCAAGGCCAACGTTTTCTTTCTCTCCAGTGCCGACGACCCCATGCCCTTGGCAGCGCTGGAAGCAGTCAGGGCCGGTGCACGCATCGTGACGTACTCACATGTTGGAACGGCCGAAGTCCTGGCCGGGGTGGCTGGATACGAGCACTTCGATGAGTACGATGCCGATTCAGCACTGGCAGCTATCGCCAGGGTCCTCCAAGCGGAACCTGACTACGACACGCTCGAACAGCGGCTCGATCAATTCGACGCCAGGGCGTTTATGCGGCGCATGGCACTGGCTTTTGCGGCTGAGACAGATCTGTCCGCCACTGTTGCCCGGCAGCAGGCCCCGGCGGTCAGCATCCTCAAAGCCCGTAGAACTTCTGAACTGATAGCCTCAACCGCCCGGTTTCTCTCCGCGAAACCCAACTCGCACGAGCTGAACCAACTGCTGCGATCAGCCCGTCGGAAGCTGCCCGTGCCCCTGTTCGCTCAGCTGATCCACGTCCTCGGGTTGGTTGGGTGGAAGTCGGCCCGCCCGTGGATCGCCCTGAGCGAGGCGGCACGACACCTGCCCTGGGAGCACCGGTCGGTCGGACGCCAGTATGCCCTGCAGGCGCTGGATATCAACCCTTCATCACCCCAGGCGCGCAGGCTGATGGTGCGGCATTCCACGATCGTTTCGGCCGCGGTCCACGTCCGCCGCCGGACGCTCGGCCGCGCCCGCAAAGTTGCCACAAGGCGCTAATAGCCTGGCCCGGGCATCGATGGCGGCCGCCGGAGGCGGCCATCGATGCCCGGGCAGAATGTCACCGCGCTGACGCACTGCACTCCGTTCTGTTCCGATCCGCTCCCGCTCGAACAGGCGCTTCCTGCTTTCGGGCAAGGCGACGTCCGACTGAGGTTTGCGAATGCAAGGCAATCTGGCCTCCCACGACAATGACGGCTCCCGCCAAAGCGGGAGCCGTCATTCTTGGGACGCGGT
>NZ_JBLKRT010000002.1:0-201004 GCF_047607445.1 Arthrobacter sulfonylureivorans | reverse complement strand
ACAAACCGCTACTAAGCCCCACAAACCACCGCCTGCCCTGTCCCAACCGAGACCCGCGGGCGTAGCATGCACGACATGTGGGACGACGAACTGCTGCGCCGCACGGCCGAGCTTGCCACCGACTATCTGCGGTCGCTGCCCGACCGCCCGGTGAAAACGGGAATGGACGTTATCGGCTTGCGCCGGGAGCTGGTGGGCGAACTCCCGCAGCGCGGCGAGGACCCGCGGAAGGTTATAGAGCACCTGGCGGAGGTCGGCGGGAGGGCTGCCGTGGCGATGGCCGGCCCGCGCTACTTCGGCTTCGTGATTGGCGGTTCCCAGCCTGCCGCCCTTGCCGCCGACTGGCTGACCTCCACCTGGGACCAGAACGCCGGATTATATGTAGGGGGCCCGGCGGCGTCGGTGGTGGAAGAGGCCGTGGGCAAGTGGCTGCTGGATTTGTTCGGCCTATCTGCGGGCTGCGGCTATGGACTGGTCACGGGCTGCCAGATGGCCCACTTCACCTGCCTGGCTGCGGCCCGGACGGCTGTCCTGGAGCGAGCCGGCTGGGACGTGGTCGGCGATGGGCTCTTCGGCGCACCGGAGATCGCCGTCGTTCTCGGGGAGGAAGCCCACAACACAGTGCTGTCCGCCCTGCAGTACCTAGGGCTGGGGCGACGCCGCATTCATCTGGTGGACACGGACGAGCAGGGCCGGATCACGCTGGAATCCCTCGATGCCGCACTGGAACGGATTCCGGAGAGTGCGCCGTTGATCGTGAACCTGCAGGCCGGCAACGTGAACACCGGTTCCTTTGATCCCTTCGCGGCGGCGGTGGAACGGGTGCGACGGCGGGAGGGCGCCTGGGTGCACGTGGACGGCGCCTTTGGCCTGTGGGCTGCGGCCAACCCCGGGCTCCGGCACCTGTTGGACGGCGTGGAACTGGCGGATTCCTGGGCAACTGACGCGCATAAGTGGCTCAACGTTCCGTACGACTCCGGCATCGCTATCGTCCGCGACTCCGATGTTCACCAGCGCACCATGTCCCCACCGCACGCGGCCTACCTGGAGTACGGGCAGGAGCGTGACGAGGTGGCCTGGGTGCCGGAGTTCTCCCGGCGCGCCCGCGGGTTCCCGGCCTACGCAGCACTGCGGACGCTGGGCCGGGAGGGCGTCTCTGACCTGGTGGGGCGCTGCTGCACGCTCGCCGCACGAATGGCCGGACAACTGGCCGGAGCCGCCGGTGTCCAAATCCTCAACGACGTGGTGCTGAACCAGGTACTGGTCCGGTTCACGCCGGAAGACGGCTCCGACCCGGACGAGTTCACCCGTGAAGTCGTCCACCGGGTACAGGAAGACGGAACCCTCTGGCTGTCCGGCACTACCTGGCATGGGATGGCGGCGATGCGGATCAGCGTCTGCAACTGGTCCACCACCGAAGAGGACGCCGACCGCAGCGTGGACGCCATCCTGCGCTGCGCCCGGTGACCCGGACGGATAATCCCCGGCCCGGCGTCGTCGTCGCTGCACCCGACCCAACCCGCCGTCGTCGTCGCTGCACCCGGCCCGACCCACCGCCGTCGTACCCTGAATGCAACGTTCCCACCTGCGCCGACGGAGTTCACCTTAGGTAGGCTGGAAGGACACACGCCGCCAGCAAGACGGGAGCGCATCATGAAGATCAGCGTCGGACAGCTCAACCCCAGCGGGGACATGACGGAGAACCTCGCCACGGTGCGCTCGCTTGCGGAAGAGGCCAAGGCCGACGGCGCGGAACTCATCATCTTGCCCGAAGAGTCGATGTTCACCGTGCGGCACGTGCAGGGCGATCTGGCCGCTGCCGTGGATGCCAACTGGACCACGTTCGTGCAGCAACTGTCCTTTATCGCCGCGGAGGTCGGGATCGCGATTATCGCGGGCGGCTACGAATCTAGTGGCGAGGAGCGGCCCTACAACACCTTGGTGATTGTCGACTCCTCCGGCAAGATCGTGGACACCTACCGCAAGCTACACCTCTACGACGCCTTCTCCTACCAGGAGTCCAAGCGGATCAAACCTGGCGACGGCGGCCTGAAGATCGTGCAGTTGGGGGAGCTGAACATCGGGGTACTCACCTGCTATGACCTGCGCTTCCCCGAACTGGCGCGGGCGCTGGCGTCACAGGGGGCGGACCTGCTGAGCGTGCCGGCGGCCTGGTTCAAGGGCGACCACAAGATCGAGCACTGGGAAACGCTGCTGCGTGCCCGCGCCATCGAGAACACCTGCTGGGTGGCAGCGGCCGGAACCTCGAGTACCAACACCGTGGGGCATTCGGCGATCCTGGATCCGATGGGGATCCCGGTGGCCTACCTGGACGACGAACCACGCGGCGTCGTCACCGTAGATGTGACCCGGCGCCGGATCGACGAAGTACGCGAGTTCCTGCCGGTGCTCAAGAACCGCCGGCTCGCCAGCACGGTGGAGATCGTCCCGGCGCACTGACCCTTTGCGCGGGCAGGGAAGCTGCCGAAAAAGATTTCAGCGGAGCCGTAACTTTTCCATAGCCCGCGGCGATTACACATATGAGGAAGCCGCGCCACAGCTTTTACCCCCCCAACAAGCTGTGGCGCGGCTTCTGATTTTCCACCTGATTTTAACCCCGGTCCTTCGTCGCGCCTACGTGGCGCAAGGGATGAATAGGCAGTGCCCGGCCCTCCGAAGAGGACCGGGCACTATTGGTATCAGCGGACGCTGGCTGGGATGCGAGGCCCTGCCGAGTCCCTTCTAGGCGGTCAGCTGGCGCTTCGAGGAGATCACGCCGGTGTCGAAACCGGCCAGATGCAAACCGCCGTGGAAGCGGGCGTGTTCAATCTTCACGCAGCGGTCCATCACCACGTTCAGGCCGGCGGCCTCGGCCTTGGCCGCAACCTCCTCGTGCCACGAGCCCAGCTGCAGCCAGATGGTCTTGGCGCCGACGGCCAGTGTCTCGTCCAGCACCGTGGGCAGGTCGTCGTGCTTGCGGAACACGTCCACCAGGTCCGGGACCTCGGGCAGGTCGGCCAGCGACTTGTACACCGGCTGGCCGAGGATCTCCTTGGCCACCGGGTTCACAAAGTAGACCTTGTACGGCGAGCTGGACAGCAGGTACGTGGCCACGAAGTAGCTGGCCCGGCTGGGTTTGTCCGAGGCGCCGACAATGGCGATCGACTTGGTGTTGCGCAGGATGTTCAGTCGTTCCGGGGCAGACGGTCCCACCCAGCTGCGTTCTGCTGTCGCGGTCAATTGGCGGCTCCTGTCTCAACGGTTTCGCCGGCACCGGGGCGGGCCGACGGAAGGGCGCACGCGGCGCCGTCGTACTCCGGGGCAGCGAACGCGGAGGCGTCGAACTCACCGGTCTCCGCGCGGGTCTCCACGCGCTCGCTGGCGCTCGCTTGGTCGACCACCGGGGTGCTGGCCTGGTCGACCGCCGCGGTAGCGAGAGCCAGAGCTTGGTCCAGGTCCCAGAGGATATCGTCCACGTCCTCCAGACCCACGGAGATGCGGATCAGGTCCTCGGGCACTCCGGCGGCCACCAGCTGGTCTGCGGTGAGCTGCTGGTGCGTGGTCGATCCCGGGTGCAGCACCAGGGTGCGGGCGTCGCCGATGTTGGCCAGGTGGCTGGCCAGCTGCAGCGACTCGATGAACTTCTGGCCGGCCACGCGGCCGCCCTTGACGCCGAAGCTGAAGACGGAGCCCACGCCCTTGGGCAGGTACTTCTGGCCGCGCTCATAGTGCGGGTGTGTAGGCAGGCCCGCGTAGCTGACCCACGAGACCCGCTCATCGGCTTCCAGCCACTCGGCCACCTTGCGGGCGTTGGCCAGGTGCTCGTCCATGCGCTGTGCCAGCGTTTCCACGCCCTGCAGCAACTGGAATGCGGACTGCGCGGACAGCGACGGCCCGATGTCGCGCAGCTGTTCGGAGCGGAGCTTGGTCAGGAAGCCGTACTCGCCGAAGTTGCCCCACCAGGACACGTTGCCGTAGCTGGCCACCGGTTCGGTCATCTGCGGGAACTTGCCGTTGCCCCAGTTGAAGCGGCCGGATTCGACGACGACGCCGCCCAGCGTGGTGCCGTGCCCGCCGAGGAACTTGGTGGCGGAGTGGATCACAATGTCCGCGCCGTGTTCGATCGGCCGGATCAGGTAGGGGGTGCTCAAGGTGGCGTCCACCACCAGGGGGATGCCGGCGTCGTGCGCCACGGCCGCCAGGCCCGCCAGATCGGCAATGTCGCCGGAGGGGTTCGCCACGATTTCGGTGTAGACGGCCTTGGTGTTCTCGCCGATGGCCGCGGCGAAGTCTGCCGGGTCGGTGGAGTCAACGAACGTGGTTTCCACGCCGAACCGGCGCAGCGTCACGTCCAACTGGGTGATGGTGCCGCCGTAGAGCTTGGACGAGGCCACGATGTGGTCGCCCGCGCCGGCCAACGCCGCGAAGGTGATGAATTCGGCAGCCATGCCCGACGACGTGGCCACCGCGCCGATGCCGCCCTCGAGCGAGGCGATGCGCTCCTCGAACGCGGCCACGGTGGGGTTGCCGATGCGCGAGTAGATGTTGCCGTACTTCTGCAGCGCGAAGAGGTTCGCGGCGTCGTCGGTGTCCTTGAACACGAACGACGTGCTCTGGTAGATCGGTACCGCCCGCGCGCCGTGCTCGGCGTCGGGCGTGCCGCCGGCGTGCAGGGCACGGGTGCGGAAACCGAATGTGCGTTCAGCCATCAGGCAGCTCCTTCAAACTTGGGTTCCCGAGGCAATGACGGTCCTGTCGGCGCGGTCCAATGCGGCAGCGCCATCTGGATCAAAGATTGCTTGCGCTCTCTCCATCGCTTCTGGCGGTAGCACCTTTCCGGGAGGCCGGATGGTTGCTGCGGTGTCAAAGAGCCAGATCTCTCAACCGCTCGGGATGGTCCCGACCATTCTCGCAAGTTCGACCGCCGCCGCCAAAATTGTTGAGCCGCGTTGCGTACCGCCTTGAATTTCCAGTACGACGGCGGTGCTCACCGTAGGTGCCCCGCGTCCGGTGGTCGACCAAGCGAGCGCCCACCCCCGGTGGCCGACCAAGCGAGCGCCAGCCACCCGGTGGTCGACCAAGCGAGCGCCCACCCCCGGTGGCCGACCAAGCGAGCGCCAGCCTCCCGGTGGTCGACCAAGCGAGCGCCCACCCCCGGTGGCCGACCAAGCGAGCGCCAGCCTCCCGGTGGTCGACCAAGCGAGCGCGTGGAGACCGTTGTGCCCAGCCGTCCGGTGGTCAAGCAAGCGAACGCGAGCCGTCCGGTGGTCAAGCAAGCGAACGCGAGCCGTCCGGTGGTCGACCAAGTGAGCGCCAGCCGTCCGGTGGTCGACCAAGCGAGCGCCAGCGAGCGCGTGGAGACCCTCATGCCAGCTGCTGCCCAACCGCCCACCCGGGGTGCACGCATCCCGCGCCACCCGTAGATTGGGCCCATGGCTGAGCTCACGGCGCTGCAGCGCCTCGCACAGGAACACGGCGTCGGCGTTACCTTCCGCGGCTGGGACGGCGCTGAGAAAGCGGTCAGCCCGGCAACCCTGGTTGCTGTCTTGACCGCACTGGATGTCCCCTGCAAGACCGACGACGATGTCACCGTCTCTCTCCGGGCCGCGGAACTCGCGCCGTTGCAACGAACGTTGCCGCCCGCCGTCGTCGTCCGCCAAGGTGACGCCATTGAGATCCCGGTCAATGTGAGTCCGGGGGCACAGCCTCGGGTCAGGATCCTGCTGGAGGACGGGTCGCGGCGCGACGTCGAGGTGGTGGCCGGCGGGCCGCACCAGGCGGCGGGCGTTCCGCGGGACCGGCTGGCCGCGCTGGTACCGGCCGATCTCCCGCTGGGCTGGCACAGGCTTGAGGTGACCGAGGCCGGGACCGGGGCCGACGCCGGTCCAGTGGCCGGGACCGAAGCCGGGGCCGGGCCGGAGGCCGGGATCGGAACCGTGGCCGGGTCCGGAACCCAGGCCCGCACCGGATCCGGAACCGCGACCGAACCCGAAACCGCCCCGCCCGCGGCGACGTCCGACAGCCAAGCGGAGTGTGCGCTGGTGGTTACCCCGCAACGGCTCAGCACCGCCGACCGGCTTGACCGCAGCTGGGGCCTGATGGCGCAGCTGTATTCCGTCCGCTCCCGGTCGTCCTGGGGCATCGGCGATCTTGACGACCTGGCCGTGTTGGCCGAAACGGCTGCCGCCAAAGGCGCGGGCTTCGTCTTGATCAACCCGCTGCACGCGGCGCAGCCCAAGCCGCCGGTGGAGCCCTCGCCCTACCTGCCGACAACGCGCCGCTTCGTCAATCCGATCTACCTGCGGGTCGAGGACGTGCCGGAAGCCCGGGACATCCCGCTGGACAACACTTTCCACAGCGCGAACCTGGACGCCGGCATCCTGGACCGCGATCCGGTGTTTGCGGCCAAACTGCAGGCGCTGGAAGCGGTCTTCGCGGTACCCCGGTCCGCCGAACGACAGCAGCAGTTCGAAGCCTTCCGGGCGCACGAAGGCGAGGGGCTGGAGCGCTTCGCGCTGTGGTGTGCCCTCGCCGAAGCCCTTCCGCCCGGCGCTGCCGAATGGTCCGATCCGGAGTTCATCCAGTCGCAGCGCAGCGCGCTGAAGGATCGGATCGAGTTCCATCAGTGGCTGCAATGGCTGTGCGACCAGCAGCTAGAGGCCGCGCAGCGCCGCGCCCTCGACGCGGGAATGGACATCGGGATCGTGCATGACCTAGCCGTAGGCGTGCATCCGGCCGGCGCCGACGCCTGGGCTTTGCAGGAGGTGCTGGCCGCCGGCGTCTCGGTGGGTGCGCCGCCGGACATGTTCAACCAGCAGGGCCAGAACTGGTCCCAGCCTCCGTGGCATCCCGGCCGCCTCGCCGAGTCCGGCTACGCCGCCTACCGGGACATGCTGCGGACCATCTTGCGCCATGCAGGCGGCATCCGCGTGGACCACATCCTCGGACTGTTCCGGTTGTGGTGGATCCCCGTCGGCGGCACTCCCGGCGAAGGCGCCTATGTCTACTACGACCATGAAGCCCTGATCGGCATCCTCGCCCTTGAAGCCGAGCGGGCAGGCGTCGCGGTGATCGGCGAGGACCTCGG
Organism: Arthrobacter sulfonylureivorans; assembly: GCF_047607445.1. GTDB lineage: Bacteria > Actinomycetota > Actinomycetes > Actinomycetales > Micrococcaceae > Crystallibacter > Crystallibacter sulfonylureivorans_A. The sequence continues at coordinate 193,917 of NZ_JBLKRT010000002.1, read as the reverse complement.
GGTCTTCGAGCCGGGGGTGCAGGACTACCTGGCCGAGCGTGGCGTGCTGGGCACCTCCATCCTGTGGTTTGAGTACGACGGCGCGAGCCCCCGCCCGCCGGAGAGTTACCGCAGCTCCTGCCTCACCAGCGTCACTACCCACGACCTGCCGCCCACCGCCGGCTACCTTGCCGGCGAACACGTGGACCTGCGCGAGTCGCTGGGCCTGCTCAACCGGCCGGTGGAGGAGGAGCGCAGCTTGGACCGGGCAGCCCAGGAGTCCGTGCTGTCGCTGGTGCGCTCGCGGGTTCCGGCTGCTGCACAGCACGACGGCGGCGCGGGCACCTCCGGCGGCGCGGGCACTTCGGGCGGCGCGGGCACCTCCGGCGAGCAGCGCACCATCGAGGCGCTACACGCGTTCATCGCCCAGACTCCCTCGGTGCTGCTGGGGGTTGCCCTGACCGACGTGGTGGGGGAGCGGCGGACCCAGAACCAGCCGGGCACCGCGGACGAGTACCCCAACTGGCGGATCCCGCTAGCCGGCCCGAACGGGGAAGCCGTCCTGCTCGAGGACCTAGCCGCCAACGAAAGGTTCGACTCGCTGATCCGCGCGCTGCGGGAGGGCTAGTCGGTCGCCTTCCCGCGGTCCAGAGCCAGCGAGAGTCGTTACAGCCGCGCCAGGAGTGCTTCGCCGGTTTCGGCCCGTCGGTAGAACACCTCGCGGCCGGAGCGCATGGTGGCAGCCAGGCCGCTCTCGGACATCACCTTCAGATGCTCGTTGACCGTCCCGGCGGCGAGGTCCAAGCAGCGGGCGAGCTGCGTCGTCGTCATTGGTACATCGAGTTGCGCGAGGATTTGCGCCCGGGTCTTGCCGAGCAGCCGCGCCACCGGGCTGTGCGTGGCCTCGCGGCTGGCCTCCCAGAGCCGGCCGACCCCGCGCGGTGCATAGGTCAGCGTGGGCACGAACGGCCTGACGTTGAGCACCAACGTGTTGGGCCAGACGAACGCGTTGGGCACCAGCAGCAGTCCGCCGCCGGGCTCGGGCACATCGTCGGCCTCGCAGCCGCGCATGATCTCCAGGCCGGTGGGTGTGGGGCGCACGCTGGGGTGCAGGCTTTTGAACACCTCGAGGATGCCGTCGCGGGCCAGCTGCGCCAGACGGCTGTCAATATCGGCCAGCAACAGGGAGCGCAGGCGTGGCCACACGGGTTCGATGGCGGTGCTCCAGTACCACTCAAGGGCGGCGGTGATGCGGGGGATGCCGGTGTCGATGTCTTCCGCGAGCCGCTGCAGTTCCTCGCGGGCATAGTCGGCAGGGTTCTGGCTCAGCAGATGATTGACGTCGCGCTGCCACACCTCCGGCGGCACATCGGCGACGGCGGCAAGGCCTTCGGTGAACGTGCCTTGGTACTTGGGGGTAGGCGTGATGGAGTCAGCCAGGAAGCCCTTCGGTGGAACGAGCGCGGTGAGTAGGCGCAGGTGGTCGCGGGCGTGCGGATCGGGCGATTCGGCGATGCGCCGTTTGGTGGCCTCAATCCACGGGCGGTGGATGGGCGTGCCGACCTGGAGGGCGCGCAGGCTGGCGACTGTTTCGCCCAGCGGCGCCGCCTCGAACCGGACCTTGGTCAGGCCCTCGCTGCTGAGCGTGATGTGCATGGGAACAGCGTAAGGTCGCCGGGTGCGCCGGTCGAGGATTCGGGGTAGACCGAATCGTGGCCGTGTTGCGGCGCCTTTCACCGCTGTCCACGCTAGGGGGGCGATCTGGCTTTCGCTGACCCGATGGGCCTACCGTCTAGCAGTTCGAGTTAGCGCTACGGATTCCGGGACAGTCCTGAATTATTCCCGATTCGGGTTCCGCCGAATCGTGGCTCTTCCCTGAGGGCTAGCGGAATCTGAACCCATGACTACTACAACTCGTACCCCGCACCGCAGCGTTGACGCCGATCACCGGAGCGCTGACTCCGATCACCGCGCATATCGCTCCGAGTCCTCAGCCCCAGCGTCCGTCAGTCCGGCCCCGGTTGGCGTCCGTCCGGCCTCTGCCAGCGTCCGCAAGCCTTGGTAAACGTCCAGCCGGTTCCCCTTAGCGCTCGTCCGGCCTCTGCCAGCGTCCCCCCGGTCCCCGTGAGCACTCGACCGACCCTGTCGCCGGAGCAGCCGCCTGCCAATGTCGGAGCCGTAAAGGGGAATTGGTCCGCAGCCGCCTCAACCTTCGATCGTCTAGCGGCAGCGGCGCGTTGGCTCCGTTCGTCCTGGCACGCCGGGGCCGCCAAAGACGCCCTGATCGAGGACCACCGCGACAAAGTCCGAACGCAGATCCACCTCTTCGGCGGCCGCTACTAACTACTGGGTGCAGATATCCACAATTCAGGGCCAACAGTGGTGACGGGCGCAGGGCGCAGGCATCCTCGGTGTCATGCAGACTCCAGAAATGATCGCCGACTATGTGGCGCATAAAGGAGGTACGGCCTCCGTCAAGGATCTGCGGAGGGCAGGCATCGGACCAGACGCGCTCAAGGCGGCTATCTCCTCCGGTACCGTAACGTCCCTTCAGCGGGGGCTGGTAGGCACAGCCGATGCGGATCCGAATCTCCGCATCGCAATGACAGCGGGAGGGCTCATTACATGTGTCTCGGCGGCTCGAGAACTCGGGCTTTGGACCATGCAGGCCCCTAACCAACTGCATCTGTGGACGGCTCACGGCCGGCAGCTTGACGCCGTCAAGCACCGGGGCCCTCTGGTGACCACAAGCAGGTGGGGTTACGTCGGGATTTTGGATTGTGTGCTGCACGCCATCCGTTGCCGTCCACGCTTGGAAGCCCTGGTCATCGCCGAGTCGGCCGTACGCCTCGGACGAGTGACGAAAGCACAGCTTGTGGAACACCTGCCGGGAACGCGAAATAGCTTGCGGCGGCAGGTTGTCCACAGCGTAGGACATGACGCAGACTCGCCCCTGGAGGTCATTGCCCGGGAACTCTTCCGAGGTGCCGGTCTCCATGTGGAGACTCAGGTGCGAATCCGGGGACTCGGACGGGTGGACCTGGTGGTTGAAGGCCGCCTCATCATTGAGCTGGATGGGTTCGACTTCCACTGGGATCGGGCAACGTTCCTCAAGGACCGGAGGCGGAACAATGCGGGCATGCTCAGCGGGTTGCCCACGCTTCGATATGTCTACGAGGATTTGGTCTTCACGCCGGAACGCGTTGTCGCTGAGGTTCAGACCATGTTGCGCCGGTCGGCCTGAGCAGGGTTCAATCGTTCGCTCCCATGTATAGGAGTATTTGCCCACGTCTTAAAACGTTTACAAAGCTCTGACTAGGGGAAACTTTTTGAGCCTCCGCTAAGACATGGGAGCGAACGGATGGTGGCTGGAGCCGAGCCGGGCGGTCGGGAGGGACAGCTGGCCGCGGGACCGGCCGCGGGCCGGGCCCGCCTCACCCCGGGCCGCGCCGCCTCGGGGCCGCATCGGCGCCCGCAGCCAGCCACGTCCCGCCCGCGGGCCGGGCCGCGCCTCGCGGGGCCGCGGCTCGCCGAGCCGGGCGGGCCGGCGCTACCGCTGGCAGATGGCCTGGATCTCCGCGATGCATGGCTCGTTTTGCAGCGATGTGGTGTCGCCCAGCGTCGTCCCCTCGAACAACTGGGTCAGCAGCCGACGCATGATCTTGCCGGATCGGGTCTTGGGCACGTCCGGCACAAAGACCACGTCGCGCGGCTTGGCGATCGGGCCGATCTGTGTGGCCACGTGGTCGCGCAAAGCCTTGATGGCGGCGGCCTGCTCGGGGGTCGGAGCCCCGGAACCGCTCGCTCCGGCCCCGCCTGCAGTACCAGGAGCCCCGGCAGCTCTCGCTCCGGCCCCGCCAGCCTCACCAGCGGCCCCGCCAGCCTCACCAGTCGCCCCACCAGCCCCGCCAACCCTCACCGAACTCCCGATCAGCGACTTGTCCAGCGGCACCACAAAAGCGGTCGCCGCGTGGCCGGTTTTGGCGTCGTAGGTCGGGCAGACGCCGGCTTCGACCACGGCCGGGTGGGAGACCAGCGCGGACTCGATCTCGATGGTGGACAGCCGGTGTCCCGAGATGTTGATGACGTCGTCGGTCCGGCCCAGGATCCAGATGTCGCCGTCGGCGTCAAACCGGGCGCCGTCGCCGGCCAGGAACCAGCCCTGCGCCGAGTACTTCTCCCAGTAGGACGTGTAGTAGCGCTCCGGGTTGCCCCACACGGTCCGCGCCATCGACGGCCCGGTCTGGGTGACCACAATGTTGCCCTGCTGGTCGGCACCCACCCGGGCACCGCCGTCGTCCACAATGTCGGTGGCCAGCCCCGGCAGCGCGCGGGTGGCGCAGCCGGGCTTGAAGGATTCGTCCGTCTGCCGTGGCGAGAGCACGGTGGCGCCGGTTTCGGACTGCCACCAGGTGTCCACCATGGGAATGCCCGACGCCGGGTCCCCGGCGACCAGCGAATCGCGGCCCACCTGGCTGCGCAGCCAGCGCCACGCCTCCGGGTTCACCGCCTCGCCCACGGTGCCGGCCAGCCGGATGGAGCTCAGGTTGTACTCGGAGGGAATGCCGTCCGGGAACCAGCCCATCAGCGACCGGACCAGTGTGGGCGCGGTGTAGTAGCTGGTCACGCCGTAGCGCTGGATGACCTCGAAGTGCCGCCCGGGGTGCGGGGCGTTCGGCACGCCCTCGTAGATCACCTGGGTCACGCCGTTGCTCAGCGGCCCGTAGATCTCGTAGGTGTGCGCGGTGACCCAGGCCAGGTCCGCCGTGCACCAGTGCACATCGTCGGCACGCGTCTCCGGATCCGGGTTGCTGAAGAGGTACGAGTGGCTGAACGAGGCCTGCGTCAGGTACCCGCCGGTGGTGTGGACCAGGCCCTTGGGCTGGCCGGTGGTGCCGGAGGTGTACATGATGAACAGCGGCGTCTCGGCGTCGAACGCCTCCGCCTCATGTACCCGCGGCTGGGCGTCCACCACGTCGTGCCACCACACGTCGCGGCCTTCCACCCAGTTGATGTCCGTGTGGCCGGTCCGGTTGATCACCAGCACGTGCTCGATCGCGTTCTCACCGGAGACGGCCTCGTCCGCGTTGGCCTTGACCGGAACGGCAGTGCCGCGCCGGTACTGGCCGTCGGTGGTGACCAGCAGCTTGGCGCGGGTGTCCTCGACCCGGAACTTCAGTGCCTCCGCGGAGAAGCCGCCGAACACCAGCGAATGCACCGCTCCAATCCGGGCGCACGCCAGCGTGATGACGATCGTCTCCACCAGCACCGGCAGGTAGATGACCACCCGGTCGCCCTTGCCGATGCCCAGGGCCAGCAGCGCGTTGGCGGCCTGCGAGACCAGTTCCTGCAGCTCGCGGTAGGTGACGGTGCGGCGGTCGCCGGGTTCGCCCTCGAAGTGCAGCGCCACCTTGTCGCCCAGGCCGGCGGCCACGTGCCGGTCGGCGCAGTTGACCGCAGCGTTCAGCTTTCCGCCGTCGAACCAGCGCAGCTCAGGACCGCGCCGGGCCTCGGTGTCCACCGGGGTGGCCGAGTGCGCGGTATGCCACGGTTCGGCCCACTGCAGCCGGCTGGCGGCACGCTCCCAGAACGCAATCCGTTCGGCCTCGGTCTGCGGCTCCGGCCAGGCGGTGACCTGGTCGCGGTACGGGGCCACGCCCTCTTCAAGTACGACGGCGGTGCCTCCGGCGGCGCTCCGGCCGGCGGCGGTTTCGGCTACTTCTATGCCCATCTCTTTACTGCCCATTTCTCCGCAACTCCCAGGAGCGCGTCGGTGATTTTGCCGATGATGGCCAACAGGACGATGGCCAGCAGCAGCCTGTCGGTGCGGCCGTTGTTCTGCGAGTCAGTGAGCAGGAAGCCCAGACCCATGGAGGAGGCGATCAGTTCCGCCGCCACCAGGAACAGCCATGCCTGTGCCAGCGCCAGACGCAAGCCGGAGAACACGGCTGGCACCACTGCCGGCAGCTGCACGGTGGTCAGCAGCTTCACGCCCTTCAGCCCGAATGCGCGGCCGGCTTCCACCAGATTCTTGTCCACATGGCGCAGCGCCAGCGAGACGGTGGTGAACACCGGGAAGAACGCGCCGATCAGGATCAGCGTGACCTTGGAGTCCTCGCCGATCTTCATCCACAGGATCAGCAGCGGCACCCACGCCAGCGACGGCACGGCACGCAGCGCGCCGATAGTGGGGGAGAGCAGCACATCGGCCACCTTGGACAGGCCGATCAGTACGCCGAAGACCAGGCCCAGGGCGGCGCCGAAGGCGAACCCGAGCAGCACCCGCTGGGTGGAGATGGCCATGTGCTGGGCCAGTTCGCCGCGCTGGAGCAGGTCCACCGCGGCCTCGATGACTGCCCCGGGGGCCGGCAACTGCACCGAGCTGAACAACCCGGCCGAGGTGCTCCACTGCCATGCCGCCAGCACGGCCGCCGGCAGCAGCAGGCCCAGCAGCAGGCGGGCCCAGCCGTTGCCCAGCACGCCAGCCGCGGACCGGCCGTTGGCGGGGCGCTGTTCCGGCGCGGGGCCGCCCTGGCCCGGTCCGTCTGCCGCGGTCTTGAGGACGCCGGAAGCTGCCAGGCCTTGCTGGCTGGTGGCGTAAACGCTGTTGCCGGTGGCGCCGGGGTTGCCGAGGTGAGTCATTAGGATTCCTTGATGGCCGACGCATCGGCCTTCTTCACCAGGGAGTCATCCAGCAGGGTGGCCAGCGCTTCGTCGATGTCGGCCTGGCTCTTCACATCGCCGGTCTCGACGAACGCCGGGCCGACCTTCTCCAGTACGGCGCGCTGCTTCTCGCCCGGAGCCGCTTCCACGTCCAGGTTGCTGCGCTCGGTGATCACCTTGGTGGCAACCTCAAGGTCCAGGCCGGCGACGTCAGCGAGGATCTGGGCGGTTTCCTCCGGGTTTTCGGCGGCCCAGGCGCGGGCCTTCTCGTAGGCGTTGACCACGGCCTGCGCGAGCTCCGGCTCTTCCTCCAAAAAGGATTCGGTGGCGTTCAGGAAGCCGTAGGTGTTGAAGTCCAGGTTCCGGTAGAACAGCTCGGCGCCGTCCTTTTCGGCGCCGGCCATGATCGGGTCCAGTCCGGACCAGGCGTCAACCGAGCCCTGCTTCAGCGCGGTCAGACCGTCGGCGTGCTGCAGGTTCTCCACGGTGACGTCGTCGGCGGAGAGGCCGGCCTCTTCCAGCGACTGCAGCAGGAAGAAGTAGGGGTCGGTGCCCTTGGTAGCAGCCACCGACTTGCCCTTGAGGTCCTCGACCGAGTCGATTCCGGAATCGGGCAGCGTGACCAGCGCGGCCCATTCCGGCTGCGAGTAGAGGCTGATGGCCTTGATCGGCGAACCGTTGGCACGGGCCAGCAGCGCCGCGGAACCGGCGGTGGATCCGACGTCGACGGCGCCGGAGCGCAGCGCCTCGTTGGCCTTATTGGAACCGGCCGACTGCAGCCAGTTCACCTCGACGCCGTCATCGGCCAAGGTGGCCTCCAGCCAACCCTTTTCCTTGATGATCAGGCTCAGCGGGTTGTAGGTGGCGAAGTCGATGTTGAGCACACCATCGCCGGTGCCCTCGGCTGCGGTGGCTTCAGAATCTTCACCGGCAACGCAGCCGGTCAGTGCCAGCGAGGCGGTGGCGGCGACGGCGGCCGCGCCCAGGATCGAGCGGCGGGAGAAACGGCGGGCAATAGACATGGTGGTCCCTTCGAACGGTGCACGAAGCAGGAGAAGCTCCGCGGTTACGGGTGGTTTGGGCGCAGGCGGCCCGGGAAATGCTTGAGGGTGGAGAGGGCAGCCTAATGGCCGTCCACGCCGAGGCTTTCGAGCAGGGAGCGGCGCATTCGGGCCAGCTCCACCGAACCGCGGTCCCGCGGGCGGGTGCCGGGAACGTTTACAGTGCGCACAATCGTGGCGCCGTCGTGCTCGCGCCCTTCTTCCTTGCCGAGCAGGATGATCCGGTCTGCCAACTGCAGGGCTTCGTCAACATCGTGGGTTACCAGCAGCACGGTGGTGGGTTCTGCCGCGTGGATGTCCAGCAGCAGATCCTGCATCTTGATCCGGGTCAGCGCGTCCAGTGCGCCGAACGGTTCGTCCAGCAGGAGCACCCCTGGGTTGCGGGCCAAGGCGCGTGCCAGCGAGGCTCGCTGCGCCATGCCGCCGGAGACTTCGCGCGGGCGGTGCTTGGCGAACTTGTCCAGGCCCACGAGTTCCAGCAACCGGGCCACCTTGGACTTGCCCTGCTTGGCGCTCGAAGCCTTGGGCAGGCCGATGGCGACGTTGGCCTGCAGGGTGTGCCACGGCAGCAATCGCGGTTCCTGGAACGCGACCGCGCAGCGGGAATCAATGCCCTGGACCGGCGCGCCGTCGATGTCCACGCTGCCGGCACTGGGTGCGTCGAGGCCTGCGGTGGCACGCAACAAGGTGGACTTGCCGCAGCCGGACGGGCCCAGGATGGCCAGTACCTCGCCGGGACGGACCTCGAAGTTCACGTCGCGCAGCACGGTGTGGGCGTTCGCGCCCTTGCCGAAGGTACGGTTCAGGCCGCGGAAAGAGACAGCCAGTGCCGAACCGGAAGCTGCAGACGGTTCAGCGGAAGCGGGAGCCGCATGGCGGGACGACAGGACTGCAGTCATGGGATCACTCCATCGATCCTGGCAGTAGCACCCTACGGTTCAAGCCGTGCAGCCGGCTTCCGCCGGCCGTACCCGTGGCTTGTCACCTCGTTATCACCGGGAGTCTGGGATGGCTTCCGGTGACCAGGGTTGCTGCGGCGTCGTCGATCCAGGTCTCTCGGCCGCTCGGGATGGTCACGACTAACTAAACGGCACTTCCGGCCCCTGCTGCAAGCGGCCCGTAATAATGCGGCGTAACAAACCGAGGCACAAAGATCGGTGTCCGTGCCTGCCGGTGGGTGCGAATCCGTAGACGCCGGTCTGACCCGGTGGCAGGATGGCCGCATGAAAATCAACCGTCACATCATTGTGTTCGACGCCGCCGACCTGGACGCGGAGAGCAGCTTCTGGGCAGGCCTGCTGGACGGGACAGTCAAGGCGGACGACGACTGGCATACCGTTTTCGTGGACGGTGAGCCCAGGCTGGCGTTCCAGTTGGCTCCCGGCCACACCCCGCCGGAATGGCCCGACGGCGCGCCGCAGCAAATCCATTTGGACCTCTACATTGACGACTTGGCTGAAGCCCATGAGCAGGCAACATCGCTCGGAGCCAAGCTGCTGAAACCCGCGGACGACGCGGCGGCGGATTCCGGATTCCAGGTCTACGCCGACCCTGCGGGCCACCCGTTCTGCTTCTGCTGGGGCGCCGGTTAAGCACGACGGCGGCGCGGATCCACCCGTCACGCGGCGTGGCCTCGGGTACGGGACGGCGCCGGCTAAGCACGACGGCGGTGCGGAGCCACCCGTCACGCGGCGCAAGACTTTGCGCGCGAGTGGTGCCGGCGCGGCGCAGGTCTCGGGTGTGCGAGGGGGCACCGGCTAAGCACAGGCTGAGTGTCAGGCGGGCGGATCTGCGGGGATCAGGACCGTGGAGAACAGCCGGCGGTGCCGGCCTTCGCCTGGGCCGTTGGGTGCTGCCTTCTGCGCGGCCGCCCGGATGGCAGCCGAGAACTCCGTCAGCTCCTCGTCCGTCATCCAGAGCGCGGTCTGCCGGTAGCCGGCGCCGTCGCGGACCAGATCCGGTGTGTCCCGCGCGGTGTACTGGTCGAAGGCGTCCAGTAGTCCGGCCGCGAAGGCCATGAAGCCTCGGCGGTGGTCCTCGGCCGTCATGGATGCCAAATCATCACCCTCCACCGAACTCTTGGTGGCATCCAGCCGATAGGTGCGTTCGGTAGTGCCGCGGACCGGCCGTTCCTGGGTCACCGCCAATACCCCGGCCTTGGCCAGTGTGCCAATGTGCCGATAGAGGGTCGCGGTAGGGACGTCCGGCAGCTCCGCGGAGATCTCCGCCGTAGTCAATTCGCGCTCTCCCAGCAGCGACTGCACAATGCGCAGCCGTACCGGGTGCAGGATCAGGTCGGCGCTCGGTGAGGGGGACATGACCTAATATTCTCACAGTTGACATTGTTCCCACAACTGATAATAATGATTCTTGTCCGGCGCAGAGGCCGGGCTGAATCGACTTACTGACAGGCAATAACAATCCGAAGGGAGGCGCAATGGCGACGATACGGGTAGGGAACAACGAGGTTCTGCTGGAGCTCGATCGGATGGAGAAGGTAGCCGGACTGATCGGGAATCAGACGTTCCCGCTGTCGTCCGTGACGTCGGTGGACGTGCTGGCGGATGCTTTCGACGGCGTGCGCGGACTGCGTTCTCCCGGTCTGGCGATCCCGGGCATGACCAGGATCGGTACGTGGCGCGGCCGCGGCAGGACCCTTGCCGTCGCCCGCCGGGGCACCCCGGCCGTCCAGCTGGACCTGTCCGGACAGAAATACGCCCGGGTGGTCGTCTCGCTGTCGGACGCCGAGGACGTTGCTGCGCGGATCCGTGCTGCTGCGGGACTGCCTGCCGAGCAGCTGGTTACGGAGGAGGAGGTCCGCTTCACCTCCGGAACGGTGCAGCTGGTCGGAACCTGGGCCAAGCCGGCGGGGACCGTCCGCGGGGCTGCCCTGATCCTGCCCGGTTCCGGCCCCATTGACCGGAACGCCGACCACAAGAGGATGCCGCTGGGCATCAGCCGCGACCTGGCCCGCGAACTTGCTGACCGCGGCATCGCCTCGCTGCGCTACGACAAACGAGGCACCGGCGCCTCGGACGGAACCTTCCTGGCGGCCGGTTTCCGGCAGAACACTGACGACGCCGCTGCCGCCCTCCGCTGGATGGTCGCCCAGAAGGCCGGGGACCTGCCGGTGTTCCTGGTCGGCCACAGCGAAGGTGGCTACCACGCAGCTGCCGTGGCGGCCGAGCCCGGCACCCGGCTGGACGGAACGGTACTGCTCTCCACTTCGGCGCACACGGGCTTCGAGACCGGCAGATGGCAGACGGCGCAGATCTGCGACTCGCTGCCGGCGTTCGTGCGCCTTCTGCTGAAGGTCCTGCGGAAGGATCTGGTCACCATCCAGTCCAAGTCGGTGGAGAAGATCAGGACCACCACCGAAGACGTGGTGCGGATGCAGGGGCGCAAAATCAACGCACTCTGGCAGCGGGAGTTCATCGACTTCGACCCGATTCCGTACTTGGAGCGCTTGCAGATGCCCGTGCTGGCCATCACCGGTGCCAAGGACGTCCAGGTGGACCCGGAGGACCTGAATCTCATCGCGGCCACCGTGCCGGGCCCGGTGACGACGCGGACGATCGAGGACCTCTCGCACCTGCTGCGGCGCGACCCGAAGGCGCCGACCCTCTCCGACTACAAGCGGCAGATCCGCGAGCCGGTGGATGCCGAACTGCTGTCGCTGGTGGGGAACTGGGTGGCGGAGCAGGCCAACGCCGGGGCTTCCGGGACATCCGACACCCAGCAGCTGGCCCGCTAACCCCGGGCCGCGCCGGCCTACGGACTCGCCGCTCCAACCATCGACTCCGCAGATAACGCCCCTAAATCGCGGTTTAGTGGGCGTTATCTGCGGAGTCGATGGGGCTGCCGGCCGGGGGACCAGGCGCCGAAGGTACCGGTGGCGGGAACTGATGGGTAGGGTGGCGCCATGGCACACCAGAATGATCCTGAAGTCGTCAGCCGCCTGCTGAGCACGCCCGCGCGCTGGGCCGTCGTCGGCCTGTCCACCAACCCGCACCGGGTCGCCATGCGCATCTCCCGCTACCTGATGGACCAACTGGACATGGAGGTGGTCCCGGTCAACCTGCAGGGCGACGATGTCCACGGCCTGACCGGCTACCGAAAACTCGCGGACATTCCGGACCAGATCGACGTGGTGGACTGCTTCGTCAACTCGCAGAAGGTCGGCCCGGTGGTGGACCAGGCCATTGAAGTCGGCGCGAAGGCGGTTTGGCTCCAGCTGGGCGTCGTCGACGAAGCCGCCGCGGAACGGGCCAAGGCAGCCGGACTCGACGTCGTGATGGATACCTGCCCGGCTATCGAAGCCCCGCGCTTCGGCCTCTAGCCCGTCAGCTAGCCCGCCAGCCAGCCCGTCAGCGGTCTGCTGCCGACGACGGGCCACCTGAAGTCCGCCTTGGAATCACTCGTACATCGCGATGAAGCGGCCCACGACCCCGCCAGCCCGTAGTTTGTCGATGGCGCCCGGGATATCGGCATGAGAGATGTGGTTCATCGGCGGGTTCAGTTGGCCGGTCTTCATCAGTTCGTAGATCCCGGCCAAGTCCTCCTTGGTGCCGGACTTTGAGCCCCTGATGGTGAGCTGGTTGATGATGATCGGATAGGTGTTGATGGTGGATTCGAGCCGCCCCATGCCCACTTGGACCAGGGTGCCAAATTCGCCGAGGGTCTCGATGGCGGCCGAAGTGGTGGTGCCGAAACCGGCGTAGTCGACGATCAGCTCCAGGTTCTTGTCCTTGAATTCCTCGATCGAGGAGGCGACGCCGGCCAGCCCGATCTCGTCGGCCAGTTTCTGCGTCTCCGGGTTGACCTCGGCTCCGTAAACCTCTGCACCGGACAGTGCCGCGGAGCGCGCACCGATGTAGCCCAGCCCGCCCAGGCCAATGACGCCGACTTTCATGCCCTTCCGTGCCCCGCCGACGGCCATGATTGCGTGGTAGGCGGTCAGCCCGGCGTCGGTCGCCATCGCGCCCAGGTCGAAGGGCACCTCGTCGGGCAGGGCCACCAGGTTGTCATCGGTCGCGCGAAGCTTGGCGGCGAAGCCACCGTCCCACTTGCCGTAGCCGAGGGCGTCCCCGTCCGACATCACCGGGGAGAGGCCCACCCGGTCGCCCACCTTCCAGTGCCCCATGCCGTCGCCGACCTCGCTGATCACCCCGGCGGACTCATGCCCCATGGTGCGGGGCAGCCCGTGCTGGAACAGCGCCATCCACCCTGGATCATCGAGCGTGGTGACGTCCGAGTGGCAGACACCGGACGCCTTGACGTCCACCACCACCTCGCCGGGGCCGGCGTGCGGCTCCTCCACCTCGTTGAGCTCCAGCGGCTTGTTCGTTCCAGTAAATTGCCATGCCTTCATGGTTCGAACCTCTCTGGGTGACGGGGCGGTGCACGTCCCGGTTCGGTGATTTTGGCGGCGCAACTTCACCCTAGACCCGTTGCGGATAGGCCTACAGGGGACGGCAGAATACACGGCGTCTTCGGGCTGGAATTCATGCACGCGGGCGCAGGGCGCCGGATCCGCCGGTGCCGGCGGCTGATCCTACGAAAGGAGGGACACCGTCGTCGTCATAAACGGCATGTGTAACATTCGGCAGCGGTACGTCATGGCCCGTCACATGCTTCCCAACGCCGCAGCGGGCCCGGCAGACTCTTCCCCAAGATCAAGAGTCCCAACGACAAGCTCTGGCTGGTTGGGCGGCAACCCTCTTCCGTAGTGGGGTGCCCCAGATGAGGATCCGGCCGCGCACAGACCAGTGCCCGGCAAGTACGGCCCCCTCCAGGCTGCGTCGTCCACCCCAGTGGTTGCTGCGCGCCGCAGGCAGGCGGGAGCCCCAGCCCGAGGAGGCGCCATGACCGCCGTCGTCATTGAAGAAAACCAGCAGACCCGCCGTTCCCCCTGGGCCGGACACGCCAGCCGCGAAGAACTCGCCCACTGGCGGCAGATCGCCGAGGGCGTGGCCGCCGTGCTGAGCACGGACGTGCTGGAGCGGGACCGCCGCAACGCCGACCCGCAGGCCGAAGTGGAGTTGCTCCGCAGTTCCGGCCTGTTCAACCTGATCATCCCCGGCGAGTGGGGCGGCGAGGGCGGCCACTGGGAGAGCGCGCTGCACGCCGTGCGCATCCTGGCCCGCACCGACGCGTCGATCGCGCAGATCCTGGCCTACCACTACGCCAACCTCGGCGCCGTGGTCTTCTACGGCGACGCGCACGTCCAGGAACGCCTGCTCCGCCGCTCGGCGCAGGGCCGCTGGTCCTGGGGCGATTCGGTCAACCCGGTGGACCCGAACCTGGAACTGGTTCCCGACGGCGACGGCTACCGGCTGGACGGCGTCAAGCACTTCTCCACCGGGGCGTCCGTAGGCGACGCCATCCTGGTCAACGCCGCGATCACGGCCGGCCCAGCACAGGGCACGTTCCTGGCCCTGGCACTGGAACACGACCGCGCCGGGATCTCCTTCCTGGGTGACTGGGACGCGCTGGGCCAGCGCCTCTCCGCGAGTGGCTCCGTGAAGTACGACGGCGTGCTGGTCACCTCCGCGGACATCATCGGCGAGGTGGGGGAGGAGCCATTCTCCAGCCTGGTCACGCCGTACATCCAGCTGGCGTTCGGCAACCTCTACCTGGGCATTGCCCAGGGTGCGCTGGAGCGCGCACGCCAGATCACCGTGGCGCGGAAGAACTCCTGGTTCCTCAGCAGCGCCGAAACCTATGCCCAGGATCCGCTGACCCAGCGGGTCTACGGCGAACTGGTGTCCCGGGTGGCAGCAGTGGAAGCGCTCGCGGACCGGACCAACGAACGCTTCGACGCCGCCATCGCCGTCGGCGGGGAACTGACCGCCGAAGCACGCGCAGCCATCGAGATCGAGATCGCCCGGCTCAAGGTCGTCTCCACCGAAGTGGGCGTGGACGTGGCCAACCGCATTTTCGAAGTGACAGGTTCCTCCTCCGCGAAAACCGAGGTGGGACTGGACATCTTCTGGCGCAATGTCCGCACCCACACGCTGCACGATCCGGTGGATTACAAGAAAGTCGAGGTCGGCGCCAACTTCCTGCTGGGCGAAGTCCAGCCGATCTCGCTCTACACCTGATCTGCGCCCGGGCTTTGGTGCCCGGCCGCGGTGCCTCGCCGCGCCCCGCCGCGCCCGCCGCACAGCCTTCTTCTGTGCAGACCCCGCCCGCGCAGCACCTTAGCCGCGCAACAGCCCCACCCATCCCGACCTTGGCCCTGCTCGGCTGAGACTCCAGGAGCACCATCATGACTGAAACCCTTGACCGCGCCACCACATCCGCCCACCCTGCCGCCCAACCTTCCGGCCGTGCAACTGCCGCCTTCGAAGCGGCGGCCGCCAAGTACCGCCCGATCTTCCAGCGCATCGCGGCAGGGGCGCTGGACCGGGAACTGGCCCGCGAGCTGCCGTTTGAGCAGATCGGCTGGCTTAGGGACGCCGGCTTTGGCGCCGCCCGGATCCCGGCCCAGCTCGGCGGCGACGGGCTGGACTGGGAAGAGTTCACCGATCTGTTGATTGAGCTGGCCGCGGCGGACAGCAACATTCCGCAGGCGCTGCGCTCGCACATCGCGCTGGTGGAGGAGAACCTGTACCACCACGCCCGCAGCGGGGACCGCAGCACCTGGCTGCAGCGCTTTGCCTCCGGCCAGTTGGCCGGCAACGCCTGGACCGAACCGGGCGCCGGCGGAACCGCCACGGTGCTGTCCGAATCCGCCGGCAAGCTGGTGCTGAACGGGCGCAAGTTCTACACCACGGGCACCATCTTCGCCGACTGGATCGACGTCACCGCCAAGCGGCCCGAAGGCTCGGACGTCTCGGTGATCATCTCCACCAAGACACCCGGCGTGGAAACCTACGACGACTGGGACGGCTTCGGCCAGCGGCTGACCGGCAGCGGCACCACAGTGTTTACCGACGCCGCAGTGGACGCGGCCAACGTGTCCGCGTTCGCCGACCGCTTCCCCTACCAGACGGCGCTGTACCAGCACATCCTGCTGGTGGCGCTGGCCGGGATCGCGCAGGCGGCCACCACCGACGCCGCCGCGAACGTGCGGGAACGCAAGCGGGTGTTCGGCCACGGCAACGCGCCACTGGTCCGGCACGACGCACAGATCCTGCAAGTGGTCGGCGAGATCAGCGCCAAGGCCTACGCCGCCAGGGCAACCACCCTGAGCGTGGCCCGCGCCCTGGACCGGGTCTTCGCCTCCCGGCTCCAGACCGCCGACGCGGAGAAGGCGGCCAACATCGCCGTCGAACTGGAATCCGGCCAGGCGCAGATTGTGCTCAGCACGCTTGTGCCGGAGGCGGCCGGCGAGCTGTTCAACACGCTCGGCGCTTCCTCTACCAGTACCGGCAAGGCACTGGATCGGCACTGGCGCAATGCCCGCACAGTCGCCACGCACAACCCGTTCATCTACAAGTCCCGGATCGTGGGCGACTGGGAAGTCAACGCCACCGAACCTCCGTTCATCTGGACCATCGGCGAGGCCAATGCCGACGCCGCCCGCCAGTCACACAGCCCCGCCGCCCGTTCCGCGGCCGTCTAAAAAGAAGGCAAGCCATGTCAGTTTCCAACCCCAAAACCTTTGCGGCTCCGCCAGCCGCCGCAACAGCCGCCTCGAAGACCGGAACTGAAGCCGGAGCAACGCCGCGGCTGTCCGGCCGGCTGGGCGTCGCCAGCATCGTGCTGATCGTGGTGGCCGCGGCGTCGCCGCTGGGCGTCATCGGCGGTACGGTCCCGCTGGCCATCGCCAGCGGCAACGGTGCAGGCCTGCCCTTCATCTACCTGCTGGCTACCGCCATCCTGCTGTTGTTTGCCGTCGGCTTCACCGCCATGACGCCGCATGTGCCGTCGGCCGGCGCGTTCTTCAGCTATGTGGAGAAGGGCCTGGGCCGGCGGGCCGGACTGGGTGCGGCCTTCGTGGCTTTGCTCTCCTACCTGGCGCTGGAAGCCGGCGTCTACGGGCTCTTTGCCCCCGCGGTCGATGAAGTGGTCCGCGCGTACGGCGGCCCCGGCCTGCCCTGGTGGGTATGGGCAGCAGCGGCGCTGGTGGCCGTGGCCTGGCTGGGCCACCGCAACATCGAGTTGTCCGGCAAGGTGCTGGCCGTGTTGCTGGTGGCCGAAGTGCTGATTGTGCTGGTCCTGGACGCAGCCATCGTCTTTGGCGGCGGCGGGGCCGAGGGCCTCTCTACCGGGTTCCTCACCCCGTCCACCGTGCTGTCCGGAGCGCCCGGGATCGCGCTGCTGTTCGCCATTCTGAGCTTCATCGGCTTCGAAGCCACCGCCGTGTTCCGGGACGAAGCCCGCGACCCGGACAAGACCATCCCGCGTGCCACCTACCTGGCCCTGTTGGTGGTGGGCGGTTTCTACGCCCTCTCCAGCTGGCTGCTGATCAGCGTCTGGGGCGACACCGGGATTGTGCAGAAGGCCACCGACGCGCCCGGTACCCTGCTCTCCGAGACCACCGCGCTTTACCTGGGAACGGCCGGCAGCCACATTGTCCAGGTCCTGCTCGCCACCAGCCTGTTCGCCTGCATTCTGTCCTTCCACAACATCAGTTCGCGCTATTTCTTCCAGCTGTCGGGGCAGGGCATCTTCCCCGCCACACTCGCCGGCACCCACGTCCGGCACCGCTCTCCGCACCGGGCCTCAGCGGCGGCCACGGCCGTGGTGGTGTTGTTCCTGCTGGTCGCCGTGGTTGCCGGATGGGACCCGATCGTGCAGTTCTACACCTGGTTCGCCGGATTCTCCTCGCTGGGCGTGGTGGTGTTGATGACGCTCACCAGCGTCGCCGTGCTGGTGTTCTTCCGCCGGCAGGGAGCGCCGGCGGGCAGCTGGAAGCGTTCCGTCGCCCCGGCGCTTGGACTCCTCGGTCTGCTGGGAATCCTGGGCCTGATTTTGCAGAACCTGCCGACTTTGGTCGGCAACAGCGTGCCGCTGGCCATCGCCGTCGTCGTGCTGATCCTGGCCAGTTTCGGCGCCGGAGCAGTGGTGGCCGCGAGGCGGCCGCAGGCCACAGCCGGCGCCGCGCCGTCGTCGTGCTGATCCTGGCCAGTTTCGGCGCCGGAGCAGTGGTGGCCGCGAGGCGGCCGCAGGCCACAGCAGGCGCCGCGCCGACGTCGTCAGTCGGCGCCGCCCCGGCGTCGTAATTCTTGCCTCGGGTGACGCGCAACATTTTTACCCCGCGTGACGCCCGCCATTTCCCTCCGCGGCACATGTGGGTGTCCAATGGAGGGGTACCCATCCAGAGCGGCCGAGAGACCTGGCTTGTTGACGCCGCAGCAACCCCCTCGATTTGAGGAAGGTGCTACCGCCAGGACCGATGGAGAAGCTCGATCTCTCGTTGGTTCCTCAGGGCCACTGCATGCCCGCCGGGGGACCGGCGCGGGCTCTTCTCATCAGTAAAGGAGCCTGACATGACAGCCAACAACTCACAGAACAATTCCCAGCGGCACATCCGCTTCAACGCTTTCGACATGAACTGCGTGGGCCACCAGTCGCCCGGCCTCTGGCGCCACCCGCAGGACAAGTCCGCCACCTACAACACCATCGGCTACTGGACGCATCTGGCCAAGGTGCTGGAGAAGGGCCTGTTCGACGGCCTGTTCATTGCCGATGTGCTCGGTACCTACGATGTGTTCGGCTCATCCAACGAGACGACGCTGCGGGCCGGCACACAGGTCCCGGTGAACGATCCGTTCATGCTGGTCTCGGCCATGGCCGCGGTCACCGAGAACCTGGGCTTCGGCGTCACCGCCGGCACCGCCTACGAGCACCCCTACCCGTTCGCCCGCCGGCTGGCCACGCTGGACCACCTCACCAACGGCCGCGTCGGCTGGAACGTGGTGACCGGCTATCTGCCCTCGGCAGCGCGCAACATGGGCCAGGAAGACCAGCTGGAGCACGACGAGCGCTACAACCACGCCGATGAATACCTCGAAGTCATCTACAAGCTGCTCGAGGGCTCGTGGGAAGACGACGCCGTGGTCAAGGACGTCGAGACCGGCGTATTCACCGACCCGGCCAAGGTGCACGAGATCCGGCACGAGGGCAAGTACTTCAAGGTGCCCGGAATCGCCATCACCGAGCCAAGCCCGCAGCGCACCCCGGTGATCTTCCAGGCCGGCGCCTCCAAGCGCGGCACCGAGTTCGCCGCGGAGAACGCCGAGGCGGTGTTCGTCACCTGCCCCACCAAGGAAATGCTGGCCGCGGCGGTGAAGAAAATCCGCGACGCGGCCGAGGCCGCCGGCCGCGG
Source organism: Arthrobacter sulfonylureivorans (assembly GCF_047607445.1). Lineage (GTDB taxonomy): Bacteria > Actinomycetota > Actinomycetes > Actinomycetales > Micrococcaceae > Crystallibacter > Crystallibacter sulfonylureivorans_A. The sequence goes on along the minus strand of NZ_JBLKRT010000002.1, from coordinate 174,936 downwards.
CCGTTACGACGTGCGCATCTACGCCATGCAGACCGTGGTGACCGGACCGGACAACGCCACCGCCCAGGCCAAGTTCGAGGACTACAAGTCCTACGCGGACGTCAACGGCGCGCTGGCCCTGATCTCGGGCTGGATGGGCGTGGACCTGTCCACCTACGGCCCGGACGAGGTGATCGGCGAGAACGTGAAGTCCAATGCCATCCAGTCCTCGGTAGAGACCTTCCAGAAGGCCTCCGGCGACAGCGGCAAGCCCTGGACCATCCGCCAGCTGGCCGAATGGGTCGGCGTCGGCGGCTTCGGCCCGATCACGGTGGGCTCCGGCGAGGAGGTCGCTGCCAAGCTGGTGGACTGGGTCGAGGAAACCGACGTGGACGGTTTCAACCTGGCCTACGCCATCACCCCGGGCACGTTCGAGGACGTCGTGGAATACGTGGTGCCGGAGCTGCAGAAGCTCGGCGCCTACCCCACCGAGTACGCGCCGGGCACACTGCGCAACAAGCTCTTCGGCCGCGGCGACAAGCTGCCGGAGAACCACCGCGCGGCCGGCTTCCGGCTGCAGAACGCCCTGGTCGACTGATCCGGGACAACAGCAACACGCATTAAACAACGACGGCGGTGCGCGGCTCCTGACGGGGCGGCGCACCGACGTCGGAAGAACCATCCAGAGCGGCTGAGAGATCTGGCTCGATGACGCCGCAGCAACCCCGGCCAACTGCCGCACGGTGCTAACGCCAGGACCGATGGAGAACCCGGACAGGACCGGACCCGGCTGCGCCCTGCCTGCGCGGCAGCGATGCCCTGTGCCCGGGGCTCCCTGAACTTCAGGAGCAACATGACACGGTACGCCGCGGGCGGTACGCGATGATTGAAATCCGCAATCTGCACAAGAGCTACAGCACCGGCCAGGGGACGGTCGAGGTGCTCAAGGGCATCGACCTGACTATCGAACAGGGGGCGATTACCGCCGTCGTCGGCCCGTCCGGGGCCGGCAAGACCACCCTCTCGCACTGCATTTCCCTGCTGGAGAAACCGACCTCCGGCCAGGTGCTGGTGGACGGCCGCAACCTCTCCGCCCTGTCCGGCCAGGCGCTGCGCAGCGAACGCCGCGCGATCGGCACCATCTTCCAGCATTCGGCGCTGCTGCGCCGGATGACGGTGGCCGAGAACGTGGCGCTTCCCCTGCGCAACCTCGGCGTGGTGCACCGCGAGATGGAGGACCGGGTGGCCGAGCTGCTGGACCGGGTGGGCCTGCTGCACAAGGCCTCCGCTTACCCGGGCCAGCTCTCCGGCGGCCAGAAGCAGCGGGTGGGCATCGCCCGGGCGCTGGCGCTGCGGCCGCGGATCCTGCTCTCCGACGAATCAACCTCCGGCCTGGACCCGGAGTCCACGCAGCAGATCCTGGACCTGCTGGATGACGTGCGCACCGAGATGGGACTGTCCGTCATCCTGATCACGCACGAGATGGACGTGGTGCGCCACGTCGCCGACCAGGTGGCCGTGCTGGCCAACGGGCGGGTTTCCGAGTACGGACCGATCGGCGCACTGGTGGCGGATCCCGGGTCTGGCGCGGGCCGCCAACTGCTGCCCGTGCGGGCCCTGCCGCTGCCGGCCGGCTTCGACTACGCACTGTCCGTCTCCTACCGGCACGGGCCGGTGGACCCGGAGTGGCTGACCCGCCTGTCCACGGGACTCGGCGTGCGCGTGGCGCTGCTGGGCGGTTCGGTGGAAGCGCACGGTGAAACGGTGCTCGGCCGTGCTGAAATCGGGGTGGCCGGCCGTCCGGAGGCGGAGGTCCGCGGCTATCTGGAGCAGCTGGGCCTGGTCGCGGATCCGGGTGCGGCAGTCTCCGCCGCGGCCACCGCCTCCCCCCTGACACCCACCGCACCGCCGTCGGATGGTGCCGGATTTGAAGCCAACGAGAAGATCGGGGTAAGCGCATGAGGCCCACCGAAACCGCCGCCGTCGGGCTGGATACGCCCTGGGCCGACCTGCCCGCGCTGCTGCTGCCCGCCTACGGCGAAACCTGGGCGATGGTCGGCATTGTGATGGCACTGGTGATCCTGGTTGGCGGAGCCACCGGCGTGTTGCTGTACAACACGGACAGCCGCGGACTGTTTCCACGGCCGCGCCTGCACGGTGTGGTCAGCTGGCTGGTCAACATGGGCCGCTCGCTGCCGTTCCTGGTGCTGATGGCCGCGATCATCCCGCTGACCAAGTGGGTCACCGGAACCACCATCGGTATCGCAGCTGCGGTGGTCCCGATGACGCTGGCCGGCATCCCGTTCTTCGCCCGGCTGGTGCAGAACGCGCTGAACGACCTGCCGCGCGAGAACATGGCCGTGGGCCTGGTCACCGGCAGTTCTACCGGGCAGATCATCCGGCAGACCCAGCTGCGCGAGGCGCTGCCCGGCCTGACATCGGCGATCACGCTGAACACCATCTCGATGATCGAATACTCGGCCATCGCGGGAACCATCGGCGCCGGCGGCATCGGCTACCTGGCCGTCACGTACGGCTACCAGCGGTTCGACACCCACGTGATGGCCGCAACCATCGTTGTCCTCATCATCACGGTCCAGCTGGTGCAGTTCGCCGGCGACCGCATTTCCCGCGCACTGCTGCGCCCCTAGCTGAAGAAACCAGGAGCACCACACATGAGCACACCGTCCACCGGGTCTGGTCACGACCACGGTTTCACCCTGCGCAAGCAGTCCACCTCGCTGCCGTGGAGTATCGCGGCGATCGCCGCCGTCGTCGCCCTGGTCCTGGGATTGTTGCTGGTGCAGCAGCAGTCCCGGCCGGCCACCGCTGCTGCCGACGGCGGCGAGGTCACCTCCCCGTTGAAGGTCCACTTTGAACCGGCGATGGCCGGCGAGGAGAAGATCCTCGAGTTCGTCGCCGAGGAGATCGCACCGGACTACGGCGTGGAGATCGAGGCAGTGGGCCTGCAGGATCCGGTCCAAGCCAACCGCGCCGTGGCCGAGGGCCAGTTCCACGGCACCATCTTCGAGCACCAGTGGTACATGCAGCAGTCGGCCGAAGCCAGCGGCGTGGAGCTGACGCCCACCGTGGAGCTGTTCCAGTGGGGCTTCGGGCTGTATTCCACCCGCTACGAGTCGGTGGAGAGCCTGCCGCGGGGCGCCGTCCTGCTGCTGCCGAACGATGCGGCCAACCAGGGACAGGCGCTGTGGCTGCTGCAGCGCGAGGGGCTGCTGGAACTGGATCCCGCGGTCGAGCCGCGCACCGCGAAGATCCGTGACGTTGCCGGCAACCCGCGGGGCTTCACGCTGAAGGAAGCCGACCTGCTGGCGATGCCGCGCATGCTCGATTCGGTCGACGTGGCCATCGGGTACGTCTCCCAGTTCGACGCCGGCAAGATCGGCCGCGACAAGGGCATCCTGTTCCCGGCGGCACCCAAGACGTTCGCCTCTCGCCTGGTGATCGGAACCGAGTTCAAGGACAGCGCCGAGAGCAAGAAGCTGATCGAGATCTTCTCCGATCCGCGGCTAGAGGAATATCTCAACACCACCGAGGACCCACTGGTCAAGGACGTGCTGACCCCGGTGTCGGCGGAGTAAGCGGCGGCCTGGGGTCGCGCGGGCGCGCGGGGCGGCCCTACTGTCGGCCCGACGGCCGGGCGAGCCCCGAGCTCGCCGCCGCAGGACCGCGCCGGGCGCGCTACATCTTGGCGTAGCGCGCCCGGGCACCCAGATAGAGCCCGTAACAGATCAGGCCGACGGCCACGAAGGCCAGCGCCGCCGGCCCCAACGGCTGCTCGCGTAGCGCCTTGAGTGCGCCGTCCAGGCCCTTCACGTCCTGCGGATCGTTCTGCAGGGCGGCGACCGCCAGCAGCAATCCGAGCACAACCAAGGCCAGACCCTTGCCGACGAAACCGACGATGCCCACCCAGGTCACGGTCGTGTGGACTGCACCGCGGGGGAGCGGCTTGAGGTCTTTGAAGAAGTTCCGGAACAGGCCTTTGACCACGTAGTAGATACCAGCCCCGATGATCACCGCGCCGATCAGGAACAGCACCACGGCACCGCCCGGCCACTGCATCAGCTTGGTGCTGGCATCCTGCGATTTCTCGCTGCTATTACTGCCGGAGCCCAGGGCGAAGCTGCCGAAGGTCACCGCGATGGCTCCGTACACGATGGCCAGGCCCACCGCCTTCGCCCGGAAACCCCACTTTTTCTTTGGCTCCAGGTTGCGGCCGCCGAACACGGCGTCGCTGACCTGCCACAGCGCCAGCGCCCCAGCACCCAGCATGCCCGCCCAGAGCAGGAACAGTCCGCCCGGGTTCTGCGCCAGGCTGGAGGCTGCTCCAGACTGATCCGCTTCACCGCCTCCGCCGAAGGCCAGCCGCAGGGCGATGACGCCGATCAGCAGGTGCAGCAGCCCGCTGGCCGCATACCCGGTGCGCGCCACCCACTCGAAGGTCTTCGAATCGGCGGCCTTCTCGGTCTTGTCCACGGCCTTGCCGGCCGCCCGCTTGGCTTCCCTGCCGGTGTCTGCCATGGTTCTCCTCCTCTGAGCGGGTGCTACCCGGCGCCTTGTGGCGACCCTGAGGGCCTGGCACCGGCGCGCCAGCAGCGCCGTTGTTCCCCGTGAAACATCCGTGAAACCATCCTGCCACCGAAGTCATCGCTGCGCACCGGGGCGGGCGGGCTGGGCGGGCCCTCCGCGCACCAAGACGTGCGCAGCCCGTGACCCGGCCGGCGGGTAGCAGTAGGCTCGTGCCTATGGACGCGACCGCGCTGCGTGAATTCTGCCTTTCCCTGCCCGGGGCGTTCGAAGACTTTCCGTTCGGCCCGGAGGCATCGGTGTTCAAGGTCCGTGCGCCCGGGCGGGCCGCCAAAATGTTCGCGTTGTCGGACCTTCAGGCCCCGCGGCTGAGCATCAGCCTCAAGTGCGAACCGGCGCTCGCCCAGCAGTTGCGCACGGCGCACCCGGAGATCACCGGCGCGTACCACATGAACAAAACGCACTGGAACGGAGTGCGCTGCGACGGCGCACTGCCCGACGACATGCTGCGCGACATGATCGAGGACTCGTACGACCTGGTGGTGGCGTCGCTGCCGCGGCGGGACCGCGAGTCGCTCGGCTGGATGGGGCTTGCCCGCGGCGACGATGTACGGCAGGGCTGAGCGGTGAAAGCCAAGGACCTGAGTGCGGCCTCGCTGACGTACGACGACGTGGGGCTGAGCCGGGAGCGCAGCACCCCACCGGGGTTTCGGACCACCGAAGTGCGCACCGCGGTGGGCGTCGGGGAGGACGCATTCCACCGGCTGGCCCAGGGACTGATGGGCTGGGAGCTGCACCGGTTGGCTGGCTTGCGGGTCGATGCTGCCACGCCTGCGGTCGCCGAAGGAGTGGACGTTGTGCCCGGATTCGGGATCGGGCCGCTGCGGCTGTCCGCACCCTGCCGGGTGGTCTGGACCGAGCGGACCCCCGCCCGGACAGGTTTCGGCTATGGCACGCTGCCCGGTCATCCGGAGTCAGGAGAAGAGGGCTTCGTGGCGTCGCTGCAGGAGAACGGGCTGGTGGTCTTCGACCTGTTTGCCTTCAGCCGGCACTCCACCTGGTTTTACCGGGCAGGCGGCCCAGTGGCAGGAGCGGCCCAGCGGCTGGTGACCCGGCGCTACGTTGCCGCTGCCAAAGCGCTGGCCGGCGGTCTGGCCGGCTGCACTTAACACCGGGAACGACTGTACCGATATGGCCCGTTCCTCGCCGCCGAGTGGGCCCGATCGGTACAGTCGTTGTCGTGGAAGGTGCCACTGGCAGGGGCGACGTCCCGCCGCGCTCACCCCGCCGACGCATGACAGGATTGACGGACACCCAAGAGAAAGGCTGAATCCGCGTGATTTTCATTGTGGTCAAGTTCAAGGTCAAGGACGAGCACGCCGAAAGCTTCCCCGAACTGGTGCGGGAGTTCACCGAAGCAACCCGCGCCGAGCCGGGCAACTTGTGGTTCGACTGGTCGCGCAGCGTGGAGGACCCGAACGAGTACGTCTTGGTGGAAGCCTTCAAGGATGACGCCGCCGAAGCACACGTGAAGAGCGATCACTTCAAGAAGGCCATGCAGGAGCAGCCGCAGTACCTGCAGGAGACTCCGCGCATCATCAGCCGCCAGCTTGACGGCGAAGGCTGGGATCAGATGGGCGAAATGACCGTCGCCTAGCAGTTTTTCAGTGGATGGGGGCAGGCGATACCTGCCCCCATCCTTGTCTAGGCAGGCGGTCCTGCGTTGCGGGCCGCGGTAGGGTATGGCCCATGAACGACGGCGAGGTCCTGGCCGGCGGTGTGGCCAACGCCGGAGCGATCATCAAAATTGGTGATGAGGTTCGCCGTCCTGCCTCGGCCCAGACGGAACTGGTTTTCAGCCTGCTCGAACATGCCAGGTCCAACGGCTTCGCTGGGGTGCCTGAGCCTCTGGGGATTGATGAGCAGGGCAGGGAGCGGCTGCGCTACATTCCCGGAGACGTGGCCATTCCGCCGTTTCCGAAGTGGTCGCTTTCGCCCGGGCTGCTGGCGTCGGTTTCCCGTCTGCTGCGGGATTTCCACGACGCCGTGGCTGACTTCGTCCCGCCTGCCAACGCCTTCTGGAACACCGAGTTGGCACACCCCGACGGCGGGAACATCGTCGGTCACAACGATGTGTGCGTGGAGAACGTCGTGGTGCGCGACGGGCAGGCAGTGGCGCTGATCGACTTCGAGTTTGCTGCCCCGACCGATCCGCTGCACGACCTCGCGGTGTTGGCACGGCATTGGGTCCCTGTTGATACCCAGCAGGATGCGGAGCGCTGGGGACGTTCAGGTTTTGACGTTGGTTCCCGGTTGCGGATCGTCGCCGACGCTTACGGTATTCCCCTCGGTCCGCAGCGGGACGAGTTCCTGGATCGCATCGTGAGGGGCATTCACCGTTCCGGGCCCTTTGTTCTTGCCCGGATCGCGCGCGGAGAGCAAGCTTTTATCGACATGTGGGAACGCAGCGGGGGCCAGGAACGGATCACGCGTCGCATTGCCTGGATCGACTCGATCCGATCCGAACTGTCCGCAGCCCTCAACAAAAACTAGTCGGGAAATCCCACCGGTCTCGCGCTGATCCGGGCCGCATTGGGCTGCCAGACCGGCAGTTCTTCGCCACAATGGGGCGCATGGAACAGTTCACGCCCCGCACCGCCATCGTCACCGGTTCCGATTCGGGCATCGGCCGGGCCACCGCCGTCGCACTTGCCCAGGCAGGAATGGATGTGGGCATCACCTGGCACTCTGACCGGGACGGAGCGGAGGCCACAGCGGAGGAGGTCCGCGCGCTCGGACGCAGCGCCGTCGTCGTTCATTTGGACACCACTGACCTGCCCGACTGCGGGGACGTGGTCGATGCGCTGGCGGAGCAGCTCGGCGGGCTGGACGTGTTCGTCAACAACTCCGGGACCGGTGCCATGGAGCCGTTCCTGGACCTTGACTATGAGACGTGGCGGAAGGTGGTTGCCACCGATCTGGACGGCGCGTTTGTCTGCATGCAGCGGGCGGCCCGGAAAATGGCGGCCGCCGGCAACGGCGGACGGATCATCGCGGTGACCAGCGTGCACGAACACCAGCCGATGGTCGGTGCCGCGCCGTACGACGCCGCCAAGCACGGACTAGGCGGACTGGTGAAGAACATGGCGCTGGAGCTCGGCCGGCACGGCATCACGGTCAATGCCGTCGCGCCGGGTGAGATTGCCACCGCCATGACCGGCAACGAAGACGAGGACCCGCAGGGCATCGACCGGCCCGGCATCCCGCTGTCCCGGCCCGGCGACGCCCGTGAAGTGGCCGCGGTGATCGCGTTCCTGGCCTCCGCAGATGCCGGTTATGTGACCGGGGCGTCCTGGGCCGTGGACGGCGGGATGTTGCAGATGGGGCCGCAGGCGGGAGCTGCCGTCACCGGGCATGATTGGCGCGAGGCGTAGCGGAGCAACGAGACCCGCCGAGCAAGGGGGACGGCATGCCTTGGATGCCGGAAGGTGCCGGGTCTACGTGCGGCCGCAAGCGGCCTTAATCGACCACCGGGCTTTGGGCAGCCACTGCCGTCGTTCGTTAGCCGGCGGCGGTCCGCTCCGTGGAGCCGCGAACGATCAGCGAGCTTTCCAAGGTGAGTTGGGGCTGCTCGAGGTCGCGGCCTTCGATCAGGCCGCGCAGCTGTTCTCCGGCCTTGAGGCCCAGGCGGGTGGCGGGAAGGTGGACGCTGGTGAGGCCGGGGTTGCTGGACGCGGAGTAGGGCAGGTCGTCGAAGCCGGCGACGGCGAGCTCGGCCGGGATCCGCAGGCCGGCCACGCGGGCTTCCTGCAGCACTCCGTACGCATGCGTGTCGGTGGCGCAGACGACGGCGCTGACACCTGCCTGCCGCCACTGCGGCCAGGCCGCGGCAAACGCCTCCGCCGCTGTGCCGACGTCGATGGTGGTGCTGATCCGGTGCTCCGGTTCGACGGACATCCCGAGCGCCTCCGCCGCCTCCAGGAACACCGTGCGGCGGAGGGTGAAGGTGGCCGTTCCGGTCACGCTGTCCAGATAGGCCACACGCCGGTGGCCGGCACCCGCCAGATGCGCCGCGAGTTCGCGGGCGCCGCTGGCGACGTCGAGGTTCACCGACGGCGCATAAGCCTCCACCCCGGGCGCGTCGAGCAGCACCATGGGGACGGTGGTGGAGAGGTTCTCGAGGAAGGCGGCATCGGGGGCATCGACCAGCAGACCTGCAGGGCGCAGGGCCGACAGCCGCCGGATGTCGTCGGCGCGGGGAAATTCGCCGGCCTCGGTGACCGACAGCAGCAGCTGGAAATCCGAGCCGAGAGACTCGCGCACGCCCTCGATCACCTTGGCGAAGAACGGGTTGGAGATGTCCGGTGCGACCAGGATCACGATCGAGCTGACACCCTTGGCCAGCGAACTGCCGACGCTGTCCACCACATAGCCGAGTTCGGCGATGGCCTGTCGGACGCGGGAGATGTTGTCTTCCGAGACCCGGCCATGCGTCTTGCCGTTGGCGACCAGGGAGACGGTTGCAGTGGAGACGCCGGCCCGCGCGGCGACCATCGCGGCGGTCACCCGCCGTCCGGGACGCTGCTGTAGCTCAAGATCTGATGCCGATGCCATAGCCCCATGTTAGACATCTCACCGTGGCGCAAGGCATCAAACGCTTGACGTAATGCACGTCAAGCGTTTGACGTGACCGATTGGAGGGTGTCACACTTCCCTGTGATTGAATTGCCGCCGCGGCGGCCCCCAATGACGTGGAGAGAAAATATGGACGCCACCTCCGTGACCCCTGGACCGAAGAAAATCATCCTCGACTGCGATCCGGGGCACGACGACGCCGTGGCGCTGCTGCTGGCCCACGGCAACCCGGACATCGAGCTGCTCGCCGTAACCACCGTTGTTGGCAACCAGACTCTGGCCAAGGTCACCAAGAACGCTCTGGCCGTGGGGACCATCGCCGGCATCACCGGTGTCCCGTTCGCCGCCGGCTGCGACCGCCCGCTGGTGCGCACCATCGAAACCGCGCCGGACATCCACGGCGAATCTGGCATGGACGGCCCCGCGCAGCCGGAGTCCACCATTGAACTGGATCCGCGCCACGCCGTTGATCTCATCATCGACACGATCATGGCGCATGAACCCGGCACCGTGACCCTGGTCCCGACCGGCGGCCTGACGAACATCGCGATGGCAGCCCGCAAGGAGCCGCGCATTGTGGAACGGGTCAAGGAAGTCGTGCTGATGGGCGGCGGCTACCATGTGGGCAACTGGTCCGCCGTGGCCGAATTCAACATCATGATCGACCCTGAGGCCGCCCACATCGTCTTCAACGAAAAATGGCCCTTGCTCATGGTGGGATTGGACCTCACACACCAGGCGCTGGCCACCCCCGACGTCGTGGAGCAGATCGAAGCCGTCGGCACTGGTCCGGCCCGTTTTGTCCGCGAACTGATGGACTTTTTTGCCCAAACCTACAAGGACGCCCAAGGCTTCGACTACCCGCCGGTCCACGACCCGTGCGCCGTCGCCTACGTCATCGACCCCACCGTCATGACCACCCGCAAGGTCCCGGTCGACATCGAACTGCAGGGCAAGCTGACCCTTGGCATGACCGTGGCCGACTTCCGCGCTCCCGCACCGGCCGACTGCCACACCTCCGTGGCCGTTGACCTTGACCGCACCAAGTTCTGGAACCTGGTGACCGATGCCCTGGTCCGGATCGGCGAGGTAGACCTCGGAACCGCCGCCCCCACGACGACGGCGGCGCCCGACCCCGCAGCCACCGCCGACACGCTGACGACGACGACGGCGGTGCCCGCCTCCGCGGCCCCCGACGCCAACGGCGTGGCGGAGAACGGCGCGGCAGCGAAATGAGCACCGTTCTTCAGGAAGCCAAGGTAACCCGCGGCGGCAGTGCCGCCCTGATGGTCGCCCTGCTGACGGCTTGCGTGGCCTTCCAGCTCAATGCATCCATGCTCAGCCCCGCCCTGGTCACCATGGGGGAGGAGTTGCAGACCGACCAGGCCGCGATCGGCCTGTCCCAGACCTGGTTCTTCACCACCGCCGCGCTGTTCTCCCTGTTCCTGCCCCGGCTAAGCGACATTGTCGGCCGTAAGCGGATCCTCGTCGGGATGATGCTGCTGACGGCCGTCGGCTCCGTGATCGCCGCGCTGGCCCCGGACGTTACCTGGCTCTTCGTGGGCCGGATCATCCAGGGCGTTAGCGGTCCCACCGTGCCGCTGTGCCTGATCATGCTGCGCACCGCCGTGCCCAACCTGCGCACCTACGGCACGCTGATGGGCGTCATCCTTGCGGTCAACGGCGGCGTGGCCGGCGTCGATTCCTTCCTCGGCGGCTACATGGCCGAGCACTACGGCTTCCGCAGCATCTTCTGGATCATGGTGGTCCTCGGTGTGATCGCCGCGGTTCTCGTCGCAGTCCTGACAGCCGAGAGCAAGCCGCAGGCCGGGACGCGGATGGACTGGACAGGCGTCGTCTTCATTGTTGTCGCGGTCGGTGCCCTGCTCACCGCACTGAACGAAGCGGCCAAGCTGGTCGGCGGGTTCTCCGGGGAGACCCTGCTCCTCTCGCTGGTGCTGATCGCCGTGGCCGCCGCCGCGTTCGCCGGCTTCTGGGCCACCGAGAAACGCGCGAAGCAGCCGATGGTCGAGATTGTCCATCTGCGCCAGCGCTCGACGTGGGCGCCGTTGCTGACTACGGTCCTGACCATGACCGGAATCTTCGCCGTCATCAACGGGATCGTTCCCGCCTACGTACAGGCCGCCGCACCCGGCTTCGGCATCGGCCCCACCGAAACGGCCCTGCTCATCCTGACTCCCCACGCGCTGCTGGGCTGGGTCTTCGGCCCGATCAGCGGACGGCTCGCCCCGGTCCTCGGCTACACCAATGTGCTGCGCATCGGCATGATCGGCAGCGTCGTCTCTTTGGTGGTCATTGCGCTGTTCGGCCTGAACAGCCTGCCGCTGATGGTCGCCGGCACTGCACTGCTCGGCATCATGTACGCCGGAACCGCAAACATCATGCTCAACGGGCTCGGCGTGGTGCTCTCGCCCCCGGGCAACCCCGGCTTCCTGCCCGGCATGAATGCCGGAGCCTTCAACCTCGGCGCCGGACTGAGCTTCCTGGTGCTGCCGGCGGTACTCGTGGGCACCTCGGCGCTGGGCGACCACGCCTCTTACCTCACGGTGGTCGTGGTCGGTCTGGTCATCACGGTCGCAGCCTTTGCCGCTTCGCTGCTGATCCCCAAGCCAGTCGACGCCGAGGTGGAAAAGTGAGTCCGCAGGCCGGACGCATCGTCGTCGTTGGTTCGCTGAACGCGGACCTGACCATCTACACCGAGCGGCTACCCAACCCTGGCGAAACCCTTCACGGCGAAGGCTTCGCCGTGAATCCGGGCGGCAAGAGCGCCAACCAGGCCGTGGCCGCTGGCCGACTGGGCGGCAACGTCGCCCTGATCGGCGCCGTGGGCGAGGACTCCAACGGGGACATGCTGCTGGCCTCCGTCGCAGGGGCCGGCGTGGACGTTTCCCGCGTGCGCCGCGCCGCCGGGGTCGAGACCGGCGTCGCCGTCATTACCGTTGACGCCGCGGGGGAGAACAGCATCGTCATTTCCCCTGGCGCTAACGGCACGGTAGGTCCGGAAGACGTCGTCGCAGCCAGCGAGGTTTTCGCTGACGCCGCCGTGGTTTGCCTCTGCCTCGAGGTCGGCTTGGACGCCGTGGAGGCGGCGGCAAGGTCAGGGCACGACGCCGGAGCAACAGTGTTGCTCAACCTCTCGCCCTACGCGCCGGTGCTGCACAGCCTGGCCGAACTCAGCGATGTCCTGCTGGTCAATGCGCACGAGGCTTCGCAGTTCCTCGGAGCCGAGATGCCCGGTGCCGATGCCGCCGTTGCCGACTGGGAGCAGGTGCGCTTGAAGTTTGCGGGGCAGGGACTGGACCGCGCTGTGGTTACTCTGGGCGCCAACGGCTCCATCGTGCTGGATTCGCAGGCCAAGGACGGGCAGCGGATCACCCGGATCGCCCCCACCAAGGTTGACGCCGTGGACACCACCGGCGCCGGCGACGCTTTCACCGGGGCGCTCGCGGCACAGCTTGCCGCGGGGGAGAGCTTGGTCGAGGCGGCGGCGTTCGCTTCGACCGCTGCTGCGTTAGCTGCCACGAAGAAGGGAACCCAGGCCGCGTATCCGCGACGGGCAGACGTGGAGCGCCTGCGGCCTGACGCCTGACGTCCAGGGGCCGAACGCGACGTACTCAACGGACGGCGCGGTGCACCGCGAGGTGCGCCGCGCCGTCGTCGTTGGTGGCCGCCTACGTGCAGGTGCGGGAAGTCCGGACAGAGCGTTGCCTTAGGGCGTCCCCGTTGAGACGAAGTGACCGGCCACGATTGGCGCGGGGTTTAGCTGCGGCCGATGCCCGCCGGAGCTGCCCGCGGCCTGGGTCTCCACGCGGCCGCGGGCGGCCTTGGTCGACCACCGGTGACGCGGGCGGGGGTCTCCACGCGGCCGCGGGCGGCCTTGGTCGACCACCGGTGAGGCGGGCGGCCTTGGTCAACCACCGGTGAGGCGGGCTGCCTTGGTTGACTGCCGTTAGGCCAGGAACTTGTCCGCGGTCAGCGGCAGGTCCCGGACGCGGATGCCGGTGGCGTTGTAGGCCGCGTTGGCCACTGCCGCAGCCGCTCCGACGATGCCGATCTCGCCGATCCCGCGAGCCCCGAGCGGGCCGGCGTGCTCGTCGACTTCCTCCAGCCAGAAGGCTTCCAGTTGACGGATGTCCGCGTTGGCCGGCACGTGGTACTCGGCCAAGTCGTGATTCACGATCATTCCGAACCGCTCGTCCATCACGCTCTGCTCGTGCAGCGCCATGCCGATGCCCATGGTCATGCCGCCCAGGAACTGGGATCGGGCGGTGCGCGGATTGATGATCCGGCCGGCGGAATAGACCCCCAGCATCCGCGACACCCGGATCTCGCCGGTGTCCGCATGCACCTGGACCTCGGCGAACTGGGCGCCGAAGGAATGCAGCGCGTAGTTCTTGCTGGCCGGGTTCTTTTCGCCGTCGCCCTCCGACATGTCCTCGGCGGCGGGAAAACCGCCGTGCTCCTTGCGGAACATCTGGGCCGCGCCGATGATCGCCGAGCCCCAGCTGGCCGTTCCGGTGGAGCCGCCGGCAACGGTTGCCACCGGCAGGTCCGTGTCGCCGATCTGCAGCCGGACCTGTTCCGGACCGCACTCGAGTGCCTCGGCGGCAATCTGGGTCAGGGCCGTCCAGGCACCCGTGCCCAGGTCCACGGCGCCGATCTGCACCTCGTAGAACCCGTCGGCCGTGAAGCGGATCCGGGCGGTGTTCGCCGGCTGCCGTCGCGCCGGATAGGTGGACGCCGCCACTCCGATCCCGGTCCGCCAGCCGTCCACCAGCCTCGTTCCCGGTTGCGGGTTGCGCCGTTCCCAGCCGAACCGGCGGGCACCCTCACGCAGGCAGGCCAACAAGTGCCTGCTGGCAAACGGCTTGCCGGTCTCCGGATCGACGGCGGGTTCGTTCCGCACACGCAGCTCAATCGGGTCGACCCCACACGCCTCCGCCAACTCGTCCATCGCCACCTCCAGGCCGAACGAGCCCGGGCACTCACCCGGCGCGCGCATCCAGGACGGGATCGGAACATCCAGCGACGCCAGCCGGTGGGTGGTGCGCCGGTGATCGGCCGCGTACATCATCCGCGATATGGTCGCGGTTTGCTCGGCGAACTCCTTGATCGCCGACGTCTGCTCCACCACGTCGTGCGTCAGCACGGAGATCCGTCCGTCCGGGCTGGCGCCCAACTGCAGCCGCTGTATGGTCGGCGTGCGGTAGCCCGCCAGGAAGAACATCTGCTGCCGGGTCAGCGCGTACTTTACCGGACGGCCCCCGGTGACTTTCGCGGCCAGCGCGGTCAGCACCACGTGCGCATGCGGCAGTCCCTTAGAGCCGAAGCCGCCGCCCACGTGCGGCGCCACCACGCGGATCTGCTCCACCTCCACATCGAAGAGCGGTGCCAGCGTCTTGCGTGCGTTGTGCACCGCCTGGGTGGAGTCGAACACCAGTAGCCGGTCGCCGTCCCACTGCGCCACCGTGGTGTGCGGTTCCATCGGATTGTTGTGCTCCGTTGGGGTTGTATAGGTGCGGTCAACCACGACGGCGGCGCTCGCCAGGGCGGCGTCCGGATCCCCGGTGCGGGTGTCGGTGTCGAATCCGGCGTTGACCGTCTCCGGCTTGTAAAGGTCCTCGTGGTCAGCCCGCAGCGCCGCGTGGTGCGGCTCCCGCTGGTACTGCACGTGCACGTGGGCTGCCGCCTCGCGCGCGGTCTCGGGCGAATCGGCCACCACAGCGGCGACGAACTGTCCGCGGAAGCCCACTGCGTCGGACTGAAGCACGGCCAGTTCCTTGTCCTCGGTGTTGGCCAGCCGCGGAGCGTTCAGGTGAGTGAGGACCGCGACCACGCCGTCCATCGTTTCGGCCGCGGCGGTGTCGATGGCGGTGATCCGGCCGCGAGCAATGGTGGATTGGACGGCGTGCAGGTAGGTCGGGTGCTCCGCCGCGTGCTCGTAGGCGTAGGGGGCCAGGCCGAGAACCTTGGCCCGCCCGTCGACCCGTTCCAGGTCCAGTCCGGTGGCCGCCGGCTGTTGCGCGCTCATGGTCGGTCCTCTCCGGAAGCCGGAGTCCCCGTCCGGCCGTCGCGCTGCTCGCTGTTCCCATCTCTGGCTTGTCCGCCGCCCTGGTCCAAACCGCCCTCCAGGCCACACAGGTCCCGCAGCACGGACACCACCGTGTTGCGGACCATCGGCACCTTGAACGCATTGTCTGGCAGCGGGACCGCGTGCTGCAGTTCGGCGTCGATGGCCCGGCGGAACTTCCCTTCGGTGGCAGGCTGCCCTCGCAATGCCTCCTCGGCGAACGTGGCGCGCCAAGGCTTGTGCGCGACGCCACCCAAAGCGAGCCGCACCTCGGCGATTCTCGGTGGTGAAGCCGGGGCGCCGCCGTCGTCCGCGTCGCTGGGTTCTTCCAGCCGCACCACGGCGGCCACCGACACCAGGGCGAAGGCGTAGGACGCGCGGTCGCGCACCTTGCGATAGGCCGAGCGGGTTCCCTCCGGCAGTGGCGGCAGCACCACCGCAGTGATCAGCTCACCGTGGTCCAGCACAGTGTCGCGCTGCGGCTGATCTCCGGGCAGCCGGTGGAACGAGTGCAGGCCCACGCTGCGCTCGCCGGAAGGCCCGAGGATCTCCACCCGGGCATTCAGCGCCGCCATCGCCACCGCCATGTCCGAGGGGTGCACGGCCACGCAGTCCATCGAGGCCCCGAGGATCGCGTGGTAGCGGGTGTAGCCCTCCAGCGCCGAACAGCCGGAGCCGGGGCTGCGTTTGTTGCACGGAGTGGTGACGTCCTGGAAGTAGACGCACCGGGTGCGCTGGAGGAGGTTGCCGCCGGTGGTGGCCGCGTTGCGCAGCTGGCCGGAGGCGCCGGAGAGCAGGGCCTGGGAGAGCACCGGGTAGCGCTGCCGGACCAGCGGGTGGGCGGCGAGGTCGCTGTTCGGGACGGTCGCGCCCAGCCGGAGGCCGCCGTCGTCGGTCGTGTCGATGGTGTTGAGCGGCAGTTGCGAGATGTCCACCAGCTGCGCGGGCGCGGCGACGCCCAACTTCATGTGGTCCACCAGGTTGGTGCCGCCTGCCAGGAAGGCGGCGGCCGGGTTGCCGGCGACGGCGGCGACTGCCTCGGGCGGACTGGCGGCGCTGGCGTAGTCGAAGGGCTTCATCCGCGCTGCCCCGTTCCGCCGCCGGGAGTGTTCATTCCGGATTGGTTGCTGCTGCCAGCGGTCTGGCCGGTTGACGGCTCCGGCTGGTCCATCCCGTTGCCGGGCTGCGGTATGGCCGATTCGGTGGCCGGTCGGCCGGGCGTGCCGCCGACTTGTTCGCCTGCGAGGGACTGGCGGATGGCGGCGACAATGTTCACGTAGGCCCCGCAGCGGCACAGGTTCCCGCTCATCCGCTCGCGGATCTCGTCGTCGGGCAGTTCCGGTGCCTGGGTGGGTGGGGAGCCGTCCATCTGCGCGTCTGCGCTGGCCTCCGGCGTCCCCGGTTGCGTGCTTCTATCGGAGCGGCTGGCGGTGACGTAGCTGGGATGGCCGCGGGCGGCTTCGTCCAGCATTCCGACGGCGGAGCAGATCTGTCCCGGGGTGCAGTAGCCGCATTGAAAGCCGTCCTGGTCCAGAAACGCCTGCTGGACCGGATGCAGTTCGCCGTCCGAGGCCAGCCCGGCCGCGGTAACGACGCTAGCCCCGTCCTGGGCCACTGCGAAGACCAGGCAGGAGTTGATCCGCCGGCCGTTGAGCAACACCGTGCAGGCACCGCACTGGCCGTGATCGCAGCCCTTCTTCGGCGAGTAGTTGCCCAGCCGGTCCCGCAGGGCATCGAGCAACGTGGTGCGCGTGTCCAGCATGAGCGTGGTGGCGCGGCCGTCCACCTGCAGTGAGATTTCGGCGTCCATAGGCTACCTCCGGCGTCCGAGTCCTCCATCTGGAAGATTGCGGCCGGCGATTCCAACGCCAAGGTGTAGACGCCGTGTGGTGGCGCCGGCCGCTGCTCTAGCTGGAAACCTAGTCGACTCCACCATGGGCGACAACCCCTCTCCTGCTTGAGGCTGCCCACGATGCCAATTGCGCCGAGGCCCATGTGGTCATGCGGCTACAGTTCGCCCATTCCCTCGCGGGAGGTCCAGCGCCCGGCATCGGGCTGCTGCCCTTCCGCGCCGAATTCAGATCGGCAGAACGCAATGAGAGTACGGACTTTCGCCGTTGGGGTCGTGCCTTCCGGGTAGGCCACGACGACGGCGTTCTCAGGGATATCGTCAGCGATCCGCCGGTAAACCAGCGGTAGGCCATCATACGTATAGTCACCGTACGGACGGCCCATGATGATTGTGTAACCCAACCCCCTGGCGACCATTGAACGAATCGTCTCCACATTCGTGCTCCGCCATCTCACGTTGGGACGCAGACCGGCCCGCCGCAGGATGTCCTCCACATGCCCCATCGAAGGCTGCACGCCCAGCAGGATCGCCTCCTCGTTTTCAAGTTCGCGGAGCCAGATTTCCTCGCGCGCGGCCAAGCGGTGCCCGGGGGCGAGCGCCAACTGTAGCCGCACCGGCACGATTTCCGTCCCGGTGACACCGCCGGCCATGTGGTTGGCGTACAGCAAAGCTACGTCGAGTTCTCCAGCCTTCAGCCGTGCCTGCAATTCGGCCGATGCTCCTTCGATTAGCTGAACGTCGATCCCGGGATGCTCGGCCGCGAAGTGCGCAGCGATGCGGGGAAATAGCCAAGGGGACAAGGTGCTGAAGCAGCCGATCCGAAGAGGACCGGCGAGTTCGCCCCGAACCACCGCCGCCACAGAAGTGATGCCTTCTGCACCTTCGAGTACTTTACGAGCCTGGTCATAGACCCACTTCCCGGCAGGAGTCACCGCCGCGCCCTTCCCCCGCCGGCGGAGGATCAGCTGAACCTTGAGGGTGGCTTCCAATTGACTCATGGCCACCGAGACGCCGCCCGGTGAGACCCTGAGCCTGCTGGCCGCTTCTGTTACGGATCCCTCCTCCACCACGGCAACGAAGAATTGCAGTTGTCTTAGACTGAAGTCGCTCACTTTAGGAAGTGTAAACAATCAATCCAAATACTTGTGATTGTCGAATGTGTGGAAGCGAACCATAGTTGTTGAGGCTCCATGTGAAATACATCTCCCCTGCAAGGAAGGCTCGACGATGAGTGTCTCGCAACATCAAAGGACCGAAGCTCTGCCAAAGGAGCAGAGCCTGAACAGCCCGCAGATGCGGCGCATTTTGGCGTCGAGTTTTCTCGGCAGTGCGATCGAATTCTACGACTTCATGCTCTACGCAACGGCGGCCGCCGTCGTATTTTCTCAGGTGTTCTTCGCTGACCTGTCGCCGGCTTTGGCCACCTTTGCCTCCTTCGGAACCCTGGCTGCGGGCTACGTGGCGCGGCCCCTTGGTGGCATCGTCTTCGGCCATTTCGGCGATCGGCTCGGACGCAAGGGCGTGCTGGTAGTTTCCATGCTCATGATGGGTATCGCCACCACCATCATCGGGTTGCTCCCCACCGCCGCCCAGATCGGCACATTGGCGCCGATCCTGTTGGTCACCCTGCGGATCGTCCAAGGCCTGGCAGTCGGCGGCGAATGGGGAGGGGCGATGCTGATCGCTCTGGAACATGCCCCCGGGGGCAAGCGCGGATTCGCCGCTGCCTTCGCCAACCTGGGCGCTCCGGCGGGGTCCTTGCTCGCGGCCGGCGCGCTGTCCTTGGCAACACTGTTGCCTGAAGAGCAGTTCTTCGCCTGGGGCTGGCGGATCCCTTTCTTGCTGAGCATTTTCCTCGTCACCATTGGCCTCTTCGTGCGGCTCAAGGTGGTTGAAAGCCCGTTGTTCCAGAAGTTCAACTCGGAGGCTGAGAAGCGCCGCATTCCGATTTTCGAAGTCTTCGCCCGGCACCCCAAGAACCTGCTTCTGGGCACCCTGGCAGCAATGAGCCAGTTGACGATTTCGGGTATAGCGAGCGTGTGGGCGGTCAGCTATGCGGTCTCACAAGGCGCGGAACGGACCGGAGTACTGAATGCCAAGGCACTAGCTGCGATCGCGCTGTTCCTGATGACGCTGCTCAGTGCGCGGTTGTGTGACAAATTCGGCCGGCGGCCCGTGATCATCGCAGGCATCTCGGCAGCCATCCTCTTCGCCTATCCGTTGCTCCTGTTGGTGGAAAGCGGAACGGTCGTCGGGTTCACGGTAGCCGTCATGGTGGGACAGGGCATCCAGGGAATCATCCTCGGTCCTCTGGCCTCATTCCTAGCTGAGCTGTTCCCCACTGCCGTGCGCTTTACCGGATCCTCCGTCTGCTTCCAAGGCGCTTCAGCACTGGGAGCTGGATTCACGCCCGTTATTGCGTCAGCGGTCGTGGCCGGCGGCGGAGGCATCATGCTCCTCGGCGGCGTATGGATCGGGGTCCTGGCCCTGTGCCTGCTGGCGGTGGTTGTCGCTACCGAGGGGCGACGCCGCAATTTGGCAGACATCCGCTAGCCCTTCTCCGCATTGCCGTAACACACTGAAGAAGTTTGGAAGAGACTTGAGCAAAATCATCGAGACAGACGTCATCATCATCGGCGCAGGGCCGGTGGGCCTGTTAGCCGCAGCAGACTTGAGCGCCCGCGGGATCAAGTCGGTGGTCATCGAACAGCGCAGCTTTCTGGAGGCGCCGAACGTGAAGTGCAACCATGTCTCGGCACGCACGATGGAGCGGTTCCGCCGGCTCGGTTTCGTAGCCAAGGTCCGTAATGCTGGGCTACCCGAGGACCATCCCCACGATATTGCCTTCCGCACCACCATGACGGGCAAGGAAATCGCCCGCATTCCCATCCCGTCCCGGGGCGAGCGCTACACCTCGACCCTGGGGCCGGATACGTCGTGGGCAACACCTGAACCCCCGCACCGCATTAACCAAAAGTATCTGGAGCCCATCCTGATGGGCCACGTTGCCGAGTTGCCGGGCGTGATGCTCTTGAATGACACCACCTACCAGCGGTATGTCCAAGGTCCCGACGGCGTTGAGGCCGCGATCGTGGACAACGACGGCGGGCGGGAGCGTACGGTGCGCGGCCGGTTCCTGATCGGAGCGGACGGCGGCCGTTCAGCGGTGCGCAAACAGATGGGCGCGAAATTGTCCGGGGATCCGGTGCTGCAACATGTCCAGTCCACCTGTATCCGGGCCAGCGAACTCGGCGCTGCGATGGAAGCAGGAAGGGCGTGGGGCTATTACACGTTCAACCCGCGTCGCAACGGCCATGTCTACGCCATTGACGGAGAAGAGACCTTCCTGGTCCACAACTACCTCAAGCAGGACGAAGTTGCATCCGGTGGCGTCGACAGGGAATGGGCCATCCGCACCATCCTCGGCGTCGATGAGTCCTTTGAATACGAAGTCGTCTCCAAGGAAGACTGGATTGCGCGCCGTTTGGTCAGCGACAAGTTCCGCGAAGGCAACGTCTTCATCAGCGGCGACGCGTGCCACCTGTGGGTGCCCTATGCCGGATATGGCATGAACGCAGGAATCGCGGATGTGTTGAATCTGACGTGGCTGCTGGGAGCTCACCTGTCCGGATGGGCGGACTACGGAATTCTCGATGCCTATGAGGCCGAACGGCTGCCCATCACGGAGCAGGTATCGAAGTTTGCCATGTCCCACTTGCGCAAAATTTCGCAGGCCGACGTCCCAGCCGAGATTGAGGATGACACTGTCGAAGGGCAGGAAGCACGCGCACGGCTGGGCGAAGCAGCCTATGAACTTAACGTCCAACAGTTTGCCGCTGCAGGCCTGAACTTCGGGTACTCCTATGCTGACTCGCCGATTATCTCGTACGACGGCGAACAGGCACCGGAATACTCGATGGGCGCTTACACGCCATCCACGGTTCCCGGCTGCAGGGCGCCGCACTTCTGGCTATCCGAGGACGTGTCGCTTTACGACGAAATCGGACCTTACTACACACTCATCAGCCTTGGTGAGGCTGACGCCGGCATAGTGGACTTCCTCACCAATGCGGCGGAGCTCACCGTCCCGATCAAACTCCTGGAAGTGGATCCGAGCGTCGTGCCATCCGAATACAACCACCGCTACGTCTTGATCCGCGAAGACCAGCATGTGGTGTGGAGGGGGCATACGGCACCGCAGGACGGCCACGGCCTGACTGAGATGCTGCGCGGACTCACGGTTCGATCGTCATCTGCAGACGCTGACAGCCCCAAGAGTGAGCTTTTGCCGGCCTAAACAGCGCTGCCTTTCCCCGCGGTCGCCCGACGGGCTGAAGCTGCCGATCTTTCGGGGAAGAAACGAATGCTCCCGGCACCACCTCGGTGCCGGGAGCATTCGTTATCCAGCTTCGCCGGAAACAGCTCGGGAACTACGCGAAGTACTTCGGCAGCGTTCCCTCGTGCGCTTCCTTCAGTTCGGCCAGCGGCACGGAGAATTCGCTCTGGAAGTCCAGTGCGCCGTTCTCGGTGTCCACCACGCCGATGCGCATGAACGGGAAGCCCCGCGCGCCGCACATGTCCTTGAAGCGGACTTCCTCGCTGCGGGCCACGGAGACCACGGCGCGTGCCTGGGACTCGCTGAACAGCAGGGTGAACAGGTCAACGCCGTCGCGCTCGCAGACCTCGCCCAGGCCGATCCGGGCACCGACGCCGAAGCGCAGGGCCATCTCGGACAGCGCGGCGGCCAGTCCGCCTTCGGAGATGTCATGCGCCGCGTCGATCATGCCGTCGCGGGAAGCATTGATCAGCAGCTCGCCCAACAGCTTCTCGGCGGCCAGATCCACTGCCGGCGGCTTGCCGCCCAAGTGTCCGCGCAGGTTGGCCCACTCGGAACCGTCCAGCTCGTCGCGCGTGGTGCCCATCAGGTAGATCGCCTGTCCGTCCTCGCGCCAGCCCGACGGCGTGCGGCGGGCGACGTCGTCGAACTTGCCCAGCATGGCCACAACCGGCGTCGGGTGGATCGGGGTGGATCCGGTCTGATTGTAGAGGGACACGTTGCCGCCGGTGACCGGGACGCCCAGATCCATGCAGCCGTCGGAAAGGCCGCGGATCGCTTCCGCCAGCTGCCACATGACATCCGAGTCTTCGGGTGAGCCGAAGTTCAGGCAGTCGGACACGGCCATCGGCACGGCACCGGTGGTGGCGACGTTCCGGTAGGCCTCCGCCAAGGCCAACTGCGCTCCTTGGTAGGGGTCCAGGAAGGTGTAGCGGCCGTTTGCGTCGGTGGCCAGCGCGACGCCGAGGCCGGTCTGCTCGTCCACGCGGACCACACCGGCGTCGTCGGGCATGGCCAGTGCGGTGTTGCCGCCCACGTAGCGGTCGTACTGGTTGGTCACCCAGTCCTTCGAGCACATGTTCGGCGAAGCCATCAGTTCCAGCACGGCGGCCTTCAGGTCCTCGGCGCTGGCCGGGATCTCAGAGCCGGCGTCGGAGCCCCGGAAGCTGTCTGCCTGAAGCTTGTCCTGCCATTCCGGGCGGGCGTAGGGGCGGTTGTAAACCGGGCCGTCGTGGGCGACGGTGCGTGGGTCGACGTCGACAATCGTCTCGCCGTCCCACTTGATCACCAGGCGGCCGGTGTCGGTGACCTCACCGAGCCAGGAGTACTCCACGGCCCACTTGGCCATGACGGCCTCGAAGGCTTCGACGTTCTCGGGCGAGACCACAGCCATCATGCGTTCCTGCGACTCGGACATCAGGATTTCGCCCGGGGTCAGGGTCGGATCGCGCAGCAGTACCGAGGTCAGCTCAACGTCCATGCCGCCGTCGCCGTTGGAAGCAAGCTCCGAGGTGGCGCAGGAAATACCGGCCGCACCCAGGTCCTGGATGCCTTCGACCAAGGAGTCCTTGAACAGTTCCAGGCAGCACTCGATCAGCACCTTCTCCGCGAACGGGTCGCCGACCTGAACCGCGGGGCGCTTGGAGGGCTTGGTGTCGTCGAAGGACTCCGAGGACAGGATGGAGGCGCCGCCAATGCCGTCGCCGCCGGTGCGGGCACCGAACAGCACCACCTTGTTGCCCTTGCCGGAGGCATTGGCCAGCCGGATGTCCTCGTGGCGCATGACGCCCACGGCCAGCGCGTTCACCAGCGGGTTGCCCTGGTAGACGGAGTCGAAGACGACCTCGCCGCCGATGTTCGGCAGCCCCAGCGAGTTGCCGTAGCCGCCGATGCCGGCGACCGCGCCGTGGACCACGCGGGCGGTGTCCGGGTGGCCGATCGCACCGAAGCGCAGCGGGTCCATCACGGCCACCGGACGAGCGCCCATCGAGATAATGTCGCGCACGATGCCGCCGATGCCGGTGGCCGCACCCTGGTAGGGCTCCACCATGGTGGGGGAGTTGTGCGACTCGATCTTGAAGGTCACTGCCCAGCCGTCGCCCAGATCGGTCACGCCGGCATTCTCGCCGATGCCCACCAGCATGTGCTTCTTCATGTCCTCGGTGACCTTGTCGCCGAACTGGCGCAGGTGGACTTTCGAAGACTTGTAGGAGCAGTGCTCGGACCACATCACCGAGTACATGGCCAGCTCGGCGGCGGTGGGCCGGCGGCCCAGCACCTTGACCACCTCGTCGTACTCGTTCTGCTTCAGGCCCAGTTCGGCCCAGGGCATCTCCGTGTCAGGGGTCTGTGCAGCATGCTCTACGGTGTCGATGTTGAACTGGCGCCCCTTCTCGCGTTCCACGGCGTCGGCCGCCTGGCCGAAGCTCTGGACGTGTTCATTGCGGACCTCGGCGGAAGTCTCCAGCCGGGTGGCGGCGCTGGTCTGATTGGTCTCGGTCATTACTTGGCACCTGCAACAATCTTCGTCAAAACTGAGGTGAAAATCCCCAAGCCGTCGGTGCCGCCGCGCAGGGCAACGTCGCCAAAAGCGGAGGAATCGGGGCCGAACCCGGCTTCAACGGCGTGCTCGGGGTGCGGCATCAGGCCCACCACGTTGCCGGCCGCATTGCTGATGCCGGCAATGTCGCGCCGCGAGCCGTTCGGGTTCCCGTCCACGTAGCGGAACACCACGCGGTTCTCTGCTTCCAATTCGTCCAGCGTCTTCTCGTCCGCGACGTACTGGCCGTCCTGGTTCTTCAGCGGCACCACAATCTCGGCGCCGGCCTCGTACTGGCTGGTCCAGGCGGTGGCGTTGTTCTCCACCCGCAGCCGCTGGTCGCGGCAGAGGAAGTGCAGGTGGTTGTTCTTGATCATCGAGCCGGGCAGCAGGTGCGCCTCGGTCAGCACCTGGAAGCCGTTGCAGATACCCAGCACCGGCAGGCCGCCCCCGGCGCCGTCGACGATCTGGTCCATCAGCGGCGCGAAGCGGGAGATGGCGCCGGCGCGCAGGTAGTCGCCGTAGGAGAAGCCGCCGGGGATGATCACGCCGTCCACGCCCTGCAGGTCATGGTCGCCGTGCCACAGGCTGACTGCGGTGCCGCCGGCAATCCGGACCGCGCGGGCCGCGTCGCGGTCGTCCAGCGTGCCGGGGAAGGTGACGACGCCGATGCGCGCACCGGAGAGGCCGGCGTCGGGCGCCGGAGAAAAGTCGCCGATCAGGGGGGTCTCGGTCATTATTCGCCGGCTCCGATGGTCGCCTCGGTGATGACCTCCACCCGCGTGACGTCTTCGATCACGGGGTTGGAAAGCAGTGTGGTGGCGGCGTGGCGGGCCTGATCCAGGATCTCCTGGGTGACCTCACCGTCAACCACCAGTTCGAAGCGCTTGCCCTGACGGACCTCGCTGAACCCGGTCTGGCCCAGACGGTTCAATGCGCCGACAATGGCTTTGCCCTGCGGATCAAGGATTTCGGGCTTGGGCATGACATCAACAACGATCCGGGGCATCCGGTCACTCCTGTGCTTGGATTGTGCTCTTCAAACGAAGCGAGGCGCGCGGAATCCAGTGCAGAATCAGTCCAACAATCGGTGCCGTCTCACGCTGACCAGCGCTCCGCGAGCTTGCGGGATCCATTCTACCGGCATCCGGAGGCGCTAATTTTACGGGACGACGGCGGTGAAAGCGGCCAACACCGTGCCGTTGTTCTGCTGGACTCGTAGCATGAATGCCATGAAGGAGAAGCCGCAGTCCATGCTGTTGCCCATCCTGGCCGCCGTGGTGCTGGCTGGTCTCGGGCGGATGGTGATCCAGAAGTTCCGGGCGGACCGGCGGGCAGAGGGCGCCGCGCGTGAGGACCTCGGCCGGAAAGTGAGCGAAGTCATGCGCGGTCGCCGCTGACAACGGCACCCTGAACTTGGCCTGCACCAACCCAGAGGCCCAAGCGGTCGCCCGGGAACACCCGGCGGCCTTGCTGCTGCGCGGCGGCCTAGCCGACGCATGGCGGTCTAGTCGGCGCCCCGCGGTCTATTCGACCACCCAGATGTCCAGCCGGACCTGGGCGGGAAGCCTGGTGCCGCTGCCCACCAAGATCCGCGACGAGAGCCAGCTCCATTCCGGTCCGCCGGCCAGCGCGCGGGGCGAACAGCGGAAGTAGATCCGCTCCGGGGGAACAGGTTCATTGCGGACCAGAGCGGCGATGTCTTCGGGTGAGCCGGTGCGGATGCCGAAGTTGTTGATGTAGATGCGTTCGCCGGAGTCGGTCTCGATGGCGTATTTGGCTTCGAGCTCGGTCATGGTGGATGAGCGCAGCAGCTGGAAGTCGGCGCCGCCCGCCAGCACTCGGCCGTTGAGCTTGGGCCCGGAAACGGTGCCGCCGGTAATCGGGATGATGCGGCGGATGCCTTCGGCGGTCTCGCCGACTTCGATCGGCTCGGCTACTTCTACCGCGATGCTGGCAAGGAAGGTCAGGCCAGGGGCCCCGGGCTCTCGCTGTAGGCTGCCGTGTTCTTCAACTGCGCCTTCGGCTGATTGCAAAGTCATGTATCGAGGTTATCCATGTCCGCTTCCGCTGCCCATGGATGTTTTTCCGTCATGTGATGTCGGAAAAAAGTCGTTGAACTATTCAACTATCCGGGCTCAGATGGGTGGAGTGACCACGACCACACAAGGAGCCAGCATGACCGAGACCACTGCCGTTCCGGCGAGAACCCAGCAGCGCCACCGGCGCAAAGACTTGCTGGCAGTTAACATCGGCAACGCCCTTGAGTGGTTTGACTGGAACATCTACGCGATTTTCGCGCCCTTTTTTGCGGCGCAGTTCTTTGTGTCCGGTGATCCGGTCTCCAGCCTGCTTTCTACCCTCGCGGTCTTTGCCGTTGGTTTTCTCATGCGTCCGGTGGGGGGATGGGTGTTCGGACGTATCGCAGACGAGAAGGGGCGCCGCTTTAGCCTGACTCTTGCCATCCTGCTGGCGGCAGCCGGCAGCCTGATGATTGCCATTGCGCCCACGTTCGAATCGGTAGGCGCCTTTGCCGGCGTCGTGCTTCTACTGGCCCGCCTGCTGCAAGGGCTCTCACACGGCGGTGAAACGGGTTCAGCGTTCACGTACCTGGCAGAGATGGCCCCGCCGGCCAAGCGTGGACTCTGGTCGAGCACGCCCTGGCTGGGTGTGGGACTGGGCACCATGCTGGCCACCGGGCTGGGCGTCTTGCTGACGGCCGTGCTGACGGACGCGCAGATGACCGAATTCGGCTGGCGCATTCCGTTCGCTGTCGGCGCGCTGTTGGGGCTGTACGCCATCTATATCCGCAGGACCATGACCGAATCCGAGGTCCACACCCAGGCCAAGGCGCAGGACGGCGGCCGCAAGCCAAGCCTCACGGACGTGATGCGGGAGCTGCGTCGCGAACGTCGAGGGCTGCTGCAGATCATCGGCCTGACCATCAGCGGGGTCGTGGCGTTCTACACCTGGTTCATCTTCGCTCCCGGTTATGCTGTCCGGTCCTACGGGATGGATCCGAACGCTTCGCTGGTTGCCGGGCTGCTGGGGCAGGCGGTGTTCCTCGCCGCGATTCCGGTGATGGGTTGGTTGTCCGACAAATGGGGGCGTCGGCGCGTCCTGATGATCTTTGCGGCAGGTTTTGTGGTCTGTGCATTCCCGCTGGAATGGCTGCTCAATAGTCACCCGCTGTCTCTTTTCGCCGCCATGGCCATCGGATCGGTGCTGTTGGCCGCGAACTGCGCACCGCTGGGGGCTGTCTTTGCAGAACTGGTGCCTACGCGTCTGCGGGCCACCATTATCGGCGTAGGTTACGCGACCTCCGGTGCCGTCTTCGGTGGCACCGCTCCGTATCTGAACACCTGGCTGTCCAGCATTGACATGCATTGGATGTTTGTCATCTACATGGTTATCTTGTGCCTGATCAGCGTCTTCGTTATCGTCCGCATGCCGGAGACCAAGGGCGTGCAGTTGCGCTAACAACCCGGCATTGTCCGGAGAAGGACCCCGGACAATGCATAAGTTCACCCTGCGCCAACTCGAATACTTCCGGGCTGTCGCCTTGCACGGCTCTATCTCCGCCGCGGCGGAGATAGAGATGGTGTCCAGATCGTCTATCTCCGCCGCACTGGACGACTTGGAACGCGCCATGGGAAGCACCTTGGCCATCAGGACCAAGGCGCAGGGGGTCGTGCTGACCGCCAATGGCCACGACGTGCTGCGCCGAGTTCAGTCCATCTTGCGGGAGACCGGCGAACTGGACCAGCTCGGCGATGAAACCGAACTGCAGGGAACCCTGACCATCGGGTGCTTTCCTTCGCTGGCGCCCACGGTGATTCCGCGATTGTGGCAAGAGTTCGCCCAACTGCACCCCAACGTCACACTCGACGTCGTTACGGCAGGGCGCGCGGAACTGGTGCGCCTGGCGGAGCAAGGCATGATCGACCTGGCCATCGCCTACAACCTGCACACGTTCGATCAGCTGGAGACGGCGGCCCTCTATGACACAGTCATGCATGCCATTCTCGCCGCCGGCCACCCATTGGCAGCCGAGGGCATGGTCCGTGCGGAGGATCTGGCAGGTGAACCGCTGCTGCTGATGGACCTATCACCCAGCTCCGAGGACATCCTCGGCTACTTCTCAGCGCTTGGTCTAACGCCGAAGATCGGTTTACGCACGTCACAGTTCGAATTCATCCGCTCCCTGGTTGCCCGGAGCATCGGTTACTCGATGTTCATCCAGCGGCCCAAGGCGGATACCAGTTACGAGGGATTGCCCATCCAGGCCGTGAGGATCCTCCCCCAACCTCCGCTTGAGCGCGCGTGCATTGGCTGGCTGAGCGGCCAGCGTCCCAACCGCCGCGCGGCGGCTTTCGTCGACCTTGCCGTGAGCAGGGCGGGCGAGCTGAAGCCCTTGGCCCTCTGATTAGACCTCGCCGGCGCGGCTGCCGAGCAGGGCTTGCATGCTGTTCCACTCCGAGATCTTGCAGCCGTCGGTCAAGGAGAATTGCTTGTCCACCTCGCGGCCGCTGATCGTTCCGGTGACCCTGGCCTGCTGGGGTCCGCCGTATTGCTGGGTGCAAATGCGGTTCCGGTCGGGCAGTTCGAAGAAGACCTTCTCCCCGTGCTTGGTCAGCGCAGCGCACGCAGCGTCGGCGTCGCGGACGGTGGACCCGTCGGCGGGCTGGCTGTCTTTGCATACCAGTTTCCGCTCGACCCGGGCATCGCTGCCGGCCGAGGTCAGCACGATGGTCAGATCAGCATCCATGGCGGTTCCTTCCTCGGTGGTCGGTGGCGTTGACTCGGAGGGTGCCCCGGGTGAACCCGTTCCGGGTGAAGCGGTCCCGGGGGAGGCGGGAGTGGTGATCCCGGGCGAGGGGGCCGGTTGGTTGCCCTGGCCGCAGGCCGCGAGCGACGGCGCGGCAAGCAGGCCGATGATGAGTGCGGCGGCTGGGAGCCCTCGGGTCCGCCGCGGGGCCGAACGTCGTGATCTGAACGCCATGATCATTCCTCCGCTCTCATGTTCCCAGTGTTGCCGGCCCCATCAAAGGTGCTGGGCGAAATTCACGTCCCGCCCCATCAAAGGTCCTGCGCGAAACTCTCGTCAGCCCCGCCGTCGAACAGGTCCAGGGCGTCCAGCAGCCGTCCGCGCAGCGCCTGTGCCTCGGCGGCGAAGGCCCGCTGGGCCGCCACGTACTGTGCCCGACCTTCGGTGGTCTCGATCCGCACCGGTTCATAGCCCCATCCGGACAGGTCGTACGGGGAGGCCTTCATGTCCAATTCGCGGATCCGCCAGGATAGCTCGAAGCAGTCCATCACCAGCTCGCTGGGCAGCGCGGGCGCCAGCTTGTACGCCCACTTGTACAGGTCCATGTTGGCGTGCAGGCAGCCGGGCTGTTCCAGCTGCCGCTGGTTCTCGCGCGTGGGCCGCAGCGTGTTCAGCGGAACAGCCTGCGGCGTATAGAAGCGGAAGGCGTCAAAGTGCGAGCAGTTGATCCGGCTGCCCTCCACCACCCGGTCCGTCCCCTCGGCGCCGAGCCGCAGCTCCAGATAGTCGTGCCGGACGCCGTTGAGCTGCGATTTGTACGCCATGGCCCACTCGTGCAGGCCGAAGCAGCCGAACCTCGCCGGCCGCGCTGCGGCACCGGCCAGGATGTCCCGGGAAAACGCCACGGCGGTTCCCCGCGCCGCCAGGAAAGCCTCCGCGTCAAAGGTGACGGCACCGCCGTCGTGCTCCAGACCTGCCGAGCGGCACTCCGCGGCAGTCAGTTCACGGTAGAACTTCCAGCCGAGGCGCTCGCGGGCAGCCGCACCGGTCAACACCACTCCCGCTCCCGGATGCCAGCGCAGCAGCTGGCCCGGCTTGAGGCTGTAGTAGGTGAAGAGGAAGTCTTCCACCGGGTGCTTCAGCCCGGCGGACCGGCGCTGCAGGTACGGCTCGGTGAATCGAGCGGCGCGGTCGTGGTGGGCCTGGGCGCGCGGCAGCCACAACTCCGGTTCAAGAACCCGGGGCCGGTCGAGGAGGGCCTGCTGCGCCATGGCTCCATTGTCCCAGCAGCGGCGGCAGATTGGCACCGGCTAAATGGCCAGCGCTTATAGCACCGCAGGCCGCTGCCGGAAAGAGCCGGCGTCACTATCGGGAAAGACGCACCCAAAAAAGGTGAAACAGTTCTTTCAGATCGGCCGTTACGGTACTTTTAGTTTCACAGGTGCACCAATGTGGCTGTTGTCACAGTTGGGGGAGGGGGCCGGCCTCGCACGCCGGTACGTCCAATACCCTGCGTGGCCGTTCACCGCGCGGGGTACAGCATTCGGTTGCGCCTGGGTCCGGACCAAAGCGGTCGGGCTCACCGGATGAAAGGCTTCACCGCTCATGACCAAGCAAAGCAGCAGCTTTGTGCGCCGGCAGGGAATGCGATCTGCCGCAGCACTCGCACTGGGGATCCCGCTGATCCTCTCCGGGGTGGCCGGCCCGGCCGCGGCCGCACCCGCCAACCTCCCGCGCACCATCACGTCCAACCCGGATGGGCAGCAGGCCATCTACGAGGACGGCCGCTACATCGTGATGCTGGATTCCGCTCCGCTGGCAACCTACGAAGGCGGTGTGGCCGGCATCGAGGCCACCAAGCCAGCCAAGGGCGAGAAGCTGAACGCCAGCACCGCGCACGCCAAGAAGTACCGCGCGCACCTGGCCAACAAGCAGGACGATGTCGCTGCCTCCGAAGGCGTGAAAATCCAGAAGAGCTTCACGACGGCGGTGAACGGCTTCGTGGCCGAGCTGACCGGACTGCAGGCGGCGGAGCTGGCCAAGAAACCCGGCGTCGTGGCAGTGGCTCCGGACGAGCAGCACCAGCCCGACTACGCCAGCACCGACTACCTGAACCTGCCCGGCCGCGATGGCGTCTGGGCCGAGCAGTACGGCGGCGCGAAGAACGCCGGCAAGGGCACCGTGGTCGGCGTCATCGACACCGGTTACTACCCGGAGAGCGAGTTCCTGGCCGGCGAAGAGGTCAAGCCGTTGCGCGGCAAGGCCAAGGTCGGCGAGCCGTACCTGACCGCCGAGGGCAAGATTGCCATGCTCAAGGCTGACGGCAGCACGTTTATGGGCGAGTGCCAGCCGGGCCAGGAGGGCTCCGGCTTCGACGGCACCGAATGCAACTCCAAGGTGCTCAGCGCCCGCTACTACGCCGACGACTTCCTGCGGACCGTCCCGGTGCAAAACCGCCACCCGAAGGAGTCCATCTCCCCGCTGGACATCGCCAGCCACGGCACCCACACCGCCACCACCGCCGCCGGCAACAGCGAGGTGGCACAGACTGTGGACGGCCGCGACTTCGGCACCGGCCACGGCGTGGCGCCCGCCGCCAAGGTTGCCGTCTACAAGATCTGCTGGGAGGACAACGACGAAGCCACCGGCGGCTGCTACACCTCCGCCTCCGTGGACGCGATCGAACAGGCCATCCTGGACGGCGTGGACGTGCTCAACTACTCCATCTCCGGCAACAACGACTCGGTGCTGGATCCGGTATCGGTGGCGTTCCTGAGCGCCGCCGAGGTGGGCATCTTCGTTTCCGCCTCGGCTGGCAACGCCGGCCCGGCCCCCACCACCGTCAACCACAGCGCACCGTGGGTGACCACGGTTGCCGCCAGCACGTTCTCCAACGAACTGCAGGGCACGGTGGAACTGTCCGACGGCACCAAGTACCGCGGCACGTCCATCATGAACCGCGAAGTTCCGCAGACCAGCCTGATCCTGTCCGCCGAGGCCGGCGCGGCAGGCGCCACCGCCGACGAGGCGAGGCTCTGCTACCCGGGCAAACTCGATCCGGCCAAGGTTGACGGCAAGATCGTGGTCTGCGACCGCGGCGTGAATGCCCGTGCGGACAAGTCCGTGGCGGTGAAGGACGCCGGCGGCGTCGGCATGGTGCTGGTGAACGTGGTGCCCGGATCGCTCGATCTGGACCTGCACGCAGTGCCCACCGTCCACATCGACGACCCGTCCATCAAGGACAAGGTGGCCGCCGATCCGGCGCTGACCGCTGCGCTGCGCAATAAGGACACCACCGGCCTGGCCGGTAGCCCGGTCCCGCAGATCGCCGCGTTCTCCTCGCGCGGCCCGTCCACCGCGGTGGACTCCAACCTGCTCAAGCCTGACGTTGCCGCCCCGGGCGTGAACGTACTGGCCGGCGTTTCCCCGGTGCTTGGCGGCGAGACCAACGGCTTCATGTCCGGCACCTCGATGGCCGCCCCACACGTTGCCGGTCTCGGCGCACTGCTGCTGGCCGAGAACCCCCAGTGGTCACCGGCCACGGTGAAGTCGGCGATGATGACCACCGCGGGTGATCTGGTGAACGAGGACGGCACGGTGAACGAAGACCGCTTCGCCACCGGCGCCGGCCACGTGGATACCGCGCGAATGGGCGACCCGGGCCTGGCCTACGACGCCGACGTCAATGACTGGCTGGGCTTCATCCAGGGCACCGGCCTGGACCTGGGGCTGAAGAAGAAGGAAACCATCCAGTCCAAGGATCTCAACGTACCGTCCTTCGCCCTCGGGCAGCTGGCCGGCACGGTCACCGTGGAGCGCACGCTCACGGCCCTGGAAGCCGGTTCCTACACGGTGGACGTGGACCTGCCCGGCGTGGCCGTCAAGGTCTCCCCGAAGAAGCTGACCTTCGCGAAGCCGGGCCAGGAGCGCACGTTCAAGGTCACCTTCGAAAACGTGAACGCCCCGCTGGACGAGTTCGCCATGGGCTCGCTGGTCTGGACGGAAGAGGGCAAGCGCGGCAAGGGCAGCGGCCAGCATACGGTGGCTTCCCCCATCGCCGTCCGGCCGGTCACGGCCATGGCTCCGGCCAGCATCGCCTTCACATCCGACGCCGGCGACGGCACCGGCTCGTTCAAGGTCACCTCGGGCACCAACTCGCCCATCGAGCTGGCGGTCGAGGGCCTTGCCAAGGCCAACGCCACCGAACTGGAAAAGACCCCCGGCCAGCCGGCCGTGATCGGTTCCAACGGCAGCACCGGCTTCGCCCCGCAGGCCGTACCGGCCGGTGCCACGTTGGCGCAGTTCGCCATCAACGCGGCGGATGCCGGAGCGGACTGGGACCTGCACGTGCTCACTCCTGCCGGCACGGTGATCTCCGCCGCCACGGCATCGGCCAGCGAGTCACTGGTAATCAACAACCCGACGCCGGGAACGTACTACGCGATCGCGCACCTGTACTCCAGCCCGGACGGCAAGGCCAGCAAGGGCGCCATCAACACGGTGGCGCTCAGCGGCGATTCGAAGAACCTGACCGTCAGCCCGGACCCGCTGAAGCTGCGCAACGGCAAGACCGGCACGGTGCAGGCCGCCTGGTCCGGCTTGGAGCCCGGCAACTGGGTGGGCCTGGTGAAGTTCAGCGACGGCGCATCCACCGCGGTCACCGTCAATGTCACCGGCGACGGCAGCGTGGCGCAGGAACCGGCAGCTGAAGGCGGCGCGGTGATTGTCGACGGCGGTGCCTCCCAGCAGCCGGAGCAACGCTCCGGCCGGTAACGGCGGCGGTTCCTCGCAACCTTGCGAGGACATGAAGAAGGCGGCCGGTGGTTGAACCACCGGCCGCCTTCGCTGTCTCCGTGGGCTTCCGCCCTACCTGCGCTTCAGGCCAGGTCGTGGCTCCCGGCCTCCTGCGCGGCCTCGGCCTGCTCAGCACCCCCGGCTTCCCGTGCCGCCGCGATCAGGGCATGCATCGTGGCATTCAGGTCCCGCAACTGCTCCCGTTCCAGGCCGAGCCGCGAGAGCATGGTTCCCGGCACGGCCAGAGCCTGCTCGCGCAGCGCAACGCCGGCCTCCGTCAAACCCACGGCCAGTGCCCGCTCGTTGCCTTCCATCCGCTCCCGGGTCACCAGCCCGGCCTGTTCCAGCCGTTTGAGCATGGGGGAGAGTGTGGCCGGTTCCTGCTGAAGTGCCTCGGACAGGTCCTTGACCATCCGCGGGCTCTGCTCCCAGAGCGCCAGCATCACCAGGTACTGCGGGTGGGTGATGCCCAGCTTCTCGAGCACCGGTTTGTACGAAGCCACCACACTCCGCGAGGCCACCGACAGTGCGAAACACAGTTGGTGCTCCAGCAGCAGGTCTTCTGTTGTTCCCGCTGTCACGGCCATCACTCCCGATTGGTTAGTGCACTAATTGTTCGTCCCCTATTATGGATACGACCGCCCGCAGAGTCCACCGGGCACCGGAAGAAGGATCACGCACATGGCCGAGAAGAAGTCCCGCGTCAACGCGTTTATGCGGGCGACCGGCAAGTTCCGCTGGGTCTTCGGCCCGGCGCAGAAGAGCGGCGTCGACCATCCCATGACCGAGGAGAACAAGGCCCTGCTCAAGCAGCGCGAGGCCGAAGCATCGCAGTGGGAAACGGTCACCCGGGCCGACGGCAGCACCTACATCGTGCCGAAGAAGCAGTCCTAGGAATCTGCCGGCCCATCGCGGGCCCGGGCGGGCTGTTCGCCGCCCAAAACCCTGTATTTCCGTACCGCTGCTCGTTACACTGATGCCACGGATTCTTCCGAGCAAGAGGTGATTCAAATGGCTGGGAATTCGCGTTTCATGAACCGATTCATGCGTGCCACGGAGAAGGCGGCAAAAGTGTGGGGTCCGGCGGACCGGATCGATGCGGATTCCCCTGTGGTCCACCGGCACGACGCCGCGGAGAAAGCCTCGGAGGAACAGTTGTCGCAGATCGAAGTGGAGCGGGAAGCCGGCCACTCGTACGCCTACCGCAGGCCAGCGAAGCCTGAAGCCTGAGCCGCCGGAAGCGGCGTCCTCACAACCAATAGTCGCCGGGACAGGCGACATGGCGACGGCGGTGCGCACCGCCGTCGTTGTTCCCCCAGGCGACGAAGGCCAGCGCCCGCCAATTGGTGCGGGCGGCGCCGACCAGCCCCGGCCGAACCCATGCCAGGGGCCAGTTCCCATCGAGAGATCGGCAGGCGCCCTTCCCAAGGATGGGAAGGGCGCCTGCTGATCAGTCGATCCGGAGGTCAGCGAGTCCGCAGTCGGCTGAGTCCGCGGTCAGTGGATCCGCGGCTTGCCGAGCCGCCGGGTCAGCGGCAGGTCAGCGGCCGGTGCCGCCGTAGACCGTGGCTTCCTCTTCGGTGTCCAGGTCGAACGCGGCGTGCACCGCGCGGACGGCGGTATCCAGCAGGTCGGCGTGCGTGACAATCGAGATGCGGATCTCCGAGGTGGAGATCATGTCCACGTTCACGCCGGCCTTGTGCAGGGCCTCGAAGAACTTGTAGGAGACGCCCGGGTTGGAGCGCATGCCCGCGCCGATCAGCGAGAGCTTGCCAACGTTCTCGTTGTAGAGGATGCCCTCGAAGCCCACAACATCCTGTGCCGCATTGAGCGCGTCCAGGGCTTCCTTGCCCTCCACCATGGGCAGCGTGAAGGAGATGTCCGTCTTCCCGGTGCCGCGGGTGGAGATGTTCTGCACGATCATGTCGATGTTCGAGTGCGCGCCGGCCACGATGCCGAAGATTTCCGCGGCCTTGCCGGGGATGTCCGGCACGCCCAGGATGGTGACCTTGGCTTCGGAGCGGTCGTGGGCAACGCCGGAGATGATGGGCTGTTCCAAGGGTTCTCCCTCTTGAATCTTGATCTTGTCGTCGGGGTTGGGCAGCACCCAGGTCCCTTCGTTGGTGCTGAAGGACGAGCGCACGTGCAGCTTCACGCCGAAGCGGCGGGCATACTCGACGCAGCGCAGGTGCAGGATCTTGGAGCCGGAGGCTGCCATCTCCAGCATCTCTTCGCTGGAGATGGTGTCGATCTTCTTGGCGCTGTGCACCACGCGCGGATCGGCGGTGTACACGCCGTCCACATCGGTGTAGATCTCGCAGACATCGGCGCCCAGGGCCGCCGCCAGTGCCACCGCGGTGGTGTCCGAGCCGCCGCGGCCCAGCGTGGTGATGTCGTTGCTCTCCCGGCTGATGCCCTGGAAGCCGGCCACAATGGCGATCTCGCCTCGTTCAATGGTGGTCAGCACCCGGTGCGGCGAGACGTCGATGATCCGCGCCTTGCCGTGGATGGCGTCGGTGACCATGCCGGCCTGGCTGCCGGTGAAGGACTGCGCGCGGGAGCCGAACTCCTGGATGGCCATGGCTAGCAGGGACATGGAGATGCGTTCGCCGGCGGAGAGCAGCATGTCCATTTCGCGCGCGCTGCTGTTGGAGGAGACCTGGTGGGCCAGGTCCAGCAGTTCGTCGGTGGTGTCCCCCATGGCGGACACGACGACCACCACTTGGTTGCCGGCAGCCTGGGTATCGACCACGCGTTGGGCCACGCGCTTAATACCCTCGGCGTCCGAGACTGAGGAACCGCCAAACTTCTGCACTATCAGGCTCATGTGGGCTCTAAACAACTCCTGGGTTGGGCCCGGACGTGCCGCTCGAGGCGGGCGGCCGGGCTTATGGAAGGCTGCCGCGGGTCCTGGCTGCGGACACGGCGCGGCAGGGCAATTCTAACGCCGCATCAGGGGCGGCAGAGAATGCGGCCGGTCAGTGTGACTGGCCTTGGTCATAACGACGCCGGTGCCTCACCGTAGTGCCGCACGGCGCCGGCGTCGCGCTGCCACCCCCGTCCGGAGGATCGAGTGTACGGATATGGCCCGCTTCCGGACGCCGGACGGGCCATATCCGTACACTCGTTTCGGCTAGCGGGTGGCTAGCGGGTGGCTAGCCGGCGGCTCAGCGGGTGCCGAGCTGGTCGTCACCGTTGCCGAGGACGGCGTGCAGGAACGCCTGTGTCCGTTCGTGCTGCGGGTTGGTGAACATGACCTCGGGCGTCGCCTCTTCAACAACCTTGCCGCCGTCGAACATCATCACCCGGTTGGAGACGTCGCGGGCGAACTGCATCTCATGCGTGACGATCAGCATGGTGATGTCGGTGGTGTCGGCGATGTGCCGCAGGATCCCCAGCACTTCGCCCACAATCTCCGGGTCCAGCGCGGAGGTGACCTCGTCCAGCAGCAGGATCTCCGGGTCCATCGCTAGCGCCCGAGCAATCGCCACCCGCTGCTGCTGGCCGCCGGAGAGCTCCAGCGGGTGGGCGTCCGCCTTATCCGGCAGCCCCACGCTCTCCAGCAGTTCCATGGCGCGGGCGGTCGCCTCTTCCTTGGACTGGCCCAGCACGTGCACCGGGGCTTCGATGATGTTCTCCAGCACGCTCATGTTGGGGAACAGGTTGAACTGCTGGAACACCATGCCGATCCGCTTGCGGATCTGCTTCTGTGCCTTTTCGCCCAGCTCCACCCGCTTGCCGCCGCGCTCCTCGTGGGTGAGCGGCTCGCCGTCGATGTAGATAAATCCGCCGCTGAGCTCCTCCAGCGTCATCACCAGGCGCAGGATGGTGGTTTTGCCGGAACCGCTGGGGCCGATCAGGGTCACGCGGTCACCCTTGGCGACTTCGAAGTTCAGGTCCTTCAGGACCACGTTGTCGCCGAACCGCTTCTCCACGTTCTCGAACTTGATGGCGGGAACGGTGGCTGCGGTGTCGGGGGCGGGCATGGTCTCGGGTTCAGTAGTTGTAGGCAAGGCGCTTTTCCAATCTGGAGATGAGCAGGGAGGTCGGGTAGCTGGCCAGCAGGAAGATCACGCCGGCCAGGGTGATGGCCTCCATATATCTGAAGTGGTTGCCACCGAAGGTCAGGCCAGCGCGGACCATTTCCACCACGCCGATGGTCAGCAGGAACGGTGTGTCCTTGAACATCGAGATGGCGTAGTTGCCCAACGCCGGAACGGTGGCACGCAGGGCCTGCGGGATGACCACGGCAATCCAGGTCCGCGACTTGGACATGGACAGTGCCTTGGTGGCCTCCCACTGGCCCTTGGGCACGGATTCGATGCCGGCCCGGTAGACCTCTGCCATGTAGGTGGAGTAGTGGATGCCGAAGACCGCGATGCCGATGATGATCGCGTCAACGCTCAGGAACGTCCAGTAGGCGAAGAGCAGCTGCACCACGATCGGCGTCATGCGGATGAAATCGCCGACGAAGTTGATGATCACCGCCACCGGTTTGGGCACGGACATCCGCAGGATGGCGATGACCAGGCCGAGCACGGCGGCAATGGCGGTACTGACAACCGTCACCAGCAGCGTCACCTTCAGGAACGCGAGCAACAGCTCCGGGAGGACGGCGTAGGCGGCGTCCCAATCCCATAATCCATTCATCAGCCCCTACCTCCTTCCGCCGCAACAGTGGTCTCCGGCGCCTTCAAGCTGAGGGTTTCGCGCAGCGAGTCGCCGCGGCCCAATTTGTGCTTCGCCTGGACCTCAAGGCCGTTCATCATCAGCGTCAGGATGTAGGCCAGCACAAAGTAGATGACCAGGCTGACGCCGTAGGCGAAGAAGGTATTAGTGTCCTGGCGCAATTGCTCGGTGTGATAGGTCAGGTCGGCCAGCGTAATGAAGCTGACGATGGCCGTGCCCTTGAGCATGTGGATCAGGTAGTTGGTCAACGACGGGATCATTAGGGCCCAGGCCTGCGGGAAGATGATCCGGCGCATCCGCTGCGCCTTGGACAGGCTCAGCGCCGTCGTCGCCTCCCACTGGCCGGTGGGCACGGAGTTGATGGAACCGCGCACCACTTCAGCGCAATAGGCGCCGTAGTTCAGCCCCAGCCCCAGGATGCCGCAGACCATGGCCGGAAGGTCCACGCCCAGCTGCGGCAGCACGAAGAAGAAGAAGAACAGCTGCACCACCAGCGAGGTGCCGCGGAAGAATTCGATGAAGACCCGGCAGATGCCCCGCAAGAAGACATTGTTCAGGCGGGCACCCAGTCCCAGGACCACCGCAATGACGATCGCCAGCAGGGCGCCGCCGAGGGTCAGGAGGAGGGTAATGCCCAAGCCTTCCCAGATCCTCGGCGCCGCCTCAGCCAGCGCTGCAAAATTTGCCTCCATGGGGATGGACTAGCCTGCCGTCCCGGCGCAGAGCTGCTCGGTGGTCAGATCCTTCGGCGGCAGGTTCTCCTCGGTGAAGCCGAATTCGCCGAGCACGTCCACGTAGGTTTCCGGACTCTCGGTGATCTTGCCGAGCTCCTGGTTGTAGGCGTCGATCAGCTCGGTGTCGCCCTTGCGGAATACGGTGCCGCCGGCGCCGATCTGCTCCTGGCCGTCGATGTTGGCCACAAAGGCATCGGTGACCTCGACGCCGGCGTCCGGGTTGTTGTCGGCCAGCCAGTTCAGCGAAATTGCGGTCATGGCGAAGGCGTCCGCGCGGCCGGCGGCCACGGTGTCCATGCCGTCCTGGGCGTTGCCCACCGACTGCACGTTGTCGATGCCGAGCTTGTCCGCGTAACCGGCCTCGATGCCGCCGGAGAGTACCGCCAGCTTCACGTCGTCGGCCTTCACCACGGAATCCATGTCGGTAAGGCCCTTGGGATTGCCCTCCTTGACCATCAGGGCGGTGGTGTACATGATCTCCGGATCGCTGAACGCGGCCTGTTCGCAGCGCTCGGGCAGGATCGACATGCCTGCGCTGACCAGGTCGAACCGTCCCGCGTTCAGCCCGGGAATCAGCGCGTCCCAGTCCACCAGCGCCACTTCGACGTTGTCCACGCCCAGGTTCTTGAAAATCTCCTCGTGCATGGCGATGGTGCCGCCGGTCGGTTCGCCGCCTTCCTGGAAGGAGTACGGGGCTTCACCGGCGATGCCGACGGTGACGGTGCCTTCATCCTTGATCTTGGCCAGGGTGTCGCCGGTGGCGGCGCCTTCGCCGCCCTCGGCGGAGTCGATTTGGCCGTCGCCACATCCTGCCAGCAGGAGCATGCCCAGAATGCTGGCGCCCGCCAAGGCTGTTCGAGACTTCGTCAGTCGCGCGTTCATCATTTCCTCTTTCGGTCGTGTAATGGGGCGAACCACCCAGCCCACGCCTCTGCGGCGCAACCCAGCCGACCCGACCCGAATTCGGTTGTGACTGTTGACAACGCTAATGAACTTCTGGTCAACATACAATCAGAGAGTCAGCGTGTATGTTTGTCGACAATCAGCAGGAAGCCGTGAAAACCCTGCGGACGACCGGGACCCTATGCCGCCGCCCACAGCTGATTACAATTTGGCTACGGGGTGGTTGAACGGCGGTCGCCCGCTGATAAACCAGGCGCCCGCCTGCATCCGAAGCGCCGGAAGAGTAAGGAACCAGATGCCGCAGAACTCCGCACCGGCCGGTGCGCCGGCCTTCCTGCGGGTGCACCGTCCGTCGACGGTGGACCTGATCGCCACCGAGCTGCGGAACGCCGTCTATTCAGGCGGACTACCCGTTGGTTCCCCGCTGCGCGAGGTGGAGATTTCCCGGCAGCTGGGCGTCAGCCGTAGCCCGCTGCGCGAGGCCGCCCAGCGGCTGGTGCAGGAAGGCCTGCTCACCGCCATACCCGGACAGGGTCTTCGCGTGGCGACGATCTCCGAGGACCGCCTTCCCGACTTGTTTGAAGCGCGCATCGCCATTGAAGCGCACGCCGCCCGGATCCTCATTCGAAACAACGACGCCGGTGCCCTCACCAAGGTGACTGCGGCCTTCGACCACTTGGTCGAGGCGGTCAAAGGAACGGATGCCCGGACCATCGGCGACGCGGATCTGGACTTTCATTTCGCCCTGGTCGAGGCCGCCGGCAACGGCAGGCTGACCCGTTACATGTCCACACTGGTGGTGGAAACGCGGCTGGCCAGCTTCAGCAGCAAGGACGGCTACGTGGTGCGCCGGGAAATCACGCCCTCCCACCGCGCCATCATGGCGGCGCTGAAATCCGGCGACGCCGATGCGGCCGTAGCGGCCATCGCAGAACACCTCACCGAAGCCACCGCCCGCATGACCGGTGAGCTGGCCGAGCAGGGCATCAAGGTAGAAACGGTCGCCGAAGTCCCCGAACCCGGTGCCGTCTACGAACTCGGCCCCATCGACCAAAACCCCTAACCCCCCCCGGTGGTCGACCAAAGGCGCTTGCGCCTGCGTGGAGACCGGGTGGACAACGACCCCGGTGGTCGACCAAAGGCGCTCGCGCCTGCGTGGAGACCAAGGGAAGACCAAGCGGGCACCTAACCGTCCCCTGACCGGCTTGCTACATTCACCCCATGGTGAATCTGCCCGACGAGCTCACACTGCCCGGAGTAGTACTTCGATACGCGGACAGGCCCGGTGATGGCCCTGCGGTGGTTTTCCTTCATGGTGCCGGTGCCGACCACGTCATGTTCGAGGCGCAGGCGGCCGCGCTCGCAGAGCGGGGACAGCGGGTGGTCTTGCTGGACCTTCGCGGACAGGGGCAGTCCCAGCCGAATACAGCGCCGCTCACCGCAGAGTTGTTCGTCCAAGACGTGGAAGCGCTCCTGACCACGCTGGGGCTGGATCGCCCCGTGCTCGCGGGCCACTCGCTCGGCGGCAACATCGCGCAGGCACTGGTTCGGCGGAATCCAGGAAAGTATGCGGGTCTCATCGTGATGGACTCCACGTGGAATGCCGGACCGCTCACTTCCGGCGAACGGTTCCTGCTGCGATTGGCCGCTCCCGCGCTGGCGCTCATTCCTGCTCGGCGTCTGCCGAAGCTCATGGCCAAGGCATCGACTGTTACAGACGCCGGAAGGGCCGACGCGGAACGCGCCTTCTCGCAGGTCAGCAAACGCGGGTTTATCGACGTGTGGCGGGCCACCGTGCAGTTCGTTGCCCCAGACCCCGGGTACCGAACGCCCGTTCCCCTGCTCCTAATCCGCGGCGCAGAAGACAAGACCGGCAACATCGCCACGGCAATGCCAGCTTGGGCAGCGGCCGAGAACGTGCCAGAACACGTGATCGGCGGTGCCGGTCATCTGGTCACTCAGGATGCGCCAACCGCCGTCACGGAGGCCATCATCAAGTTCTTGGCTGGTGAGACTGATTGATCTGCGGCACCGTAGCCGCTTAGTCGCCCACGGCCGGCGGGATCGGGTCAGAATGCGGCGCCACGGCCGTACCCGCCTGGGCGCCCAGACCGGCGGCTTAGGTCAGGATGCGGCGGCCTTCGAAGGCGCGGCCCAAGGTGACTTCGTCCGCGTACTCCAGATCTCCGCCGACCGGCAGGCCCGAGGCGAGCCGGCTGACCGGGATGCCGATCGCCTTGAGCATGCGCGCCAGGTAGGTGGCGGTCGCCTCGCCTTCCAGATTGGGATCGGTAGCGATAATGATTTCTTCGATCTGCTTGTCTGAGAGCCGGTTCAACAGCTCCTTGATCCGAAGCTGCTCCGGGCCCACACCGCCGATCGGATTGATCGCCCCGCCGAGCACGTGGTAGCGGCCCTTGAAGGAACGGGTCCGCTCAATCGCGATGACGTCCTTGGACTCTTCCACCACACAGATGGCCCTGGGGTCCCGGCGCGGATCGCGGCAGATGTTGCAGGTTTCCTGCTCGGAGACGTTCCCGCAGATGGAGCAGAACTTCACCCGTTCCTTGACGTTGGTCACGGCGTCAACGAGCCGCTTCATGTCGGCCGGATCGGCGTCCAAGATATGGAACGCGATGCGCTGGGCCGACTTCGGGCCGATTCCAGGCAAGCGGCCGAGCTCGTCGATCAGCTCCTGGACAGCACCTTCGTACACTGAACCTTCATTCTCCGCGTCCGGTCAGGAACCGTCGTGGCTACGTTCTTCAATCAGGCGTCCGCCGAGCAAACGTTCGATGGCTGCGCGGCCGACAAGCCCGGAGTCCTCGATGGACTCGTCGTCGTCGCTGGGGATGTCCTCGACGTATTTCAAGTTTAGGTTACTGCCCGACGGGGACGGCGTTGGGGCTGCCGCCGCCTGCGTCGCCTTCGCCTGGTCCAGCAGCTGCTGGTAGCGGCTGCGCTTCTGGCCGGGCACCTGCCGATCGGGCGTGGTTTCCCATTCTTCGGCAGGCGGCTCGTCGTTGGCGTAGGGGATGTCGTCGTAGGGCGAAGCCGGGACCGAGGGCGCCGGAGCGCTGGGGCCTGACGCCGGCGCGAACTGCGCGTTGGGCTGGGCAGCTCCGGGCCCGCTGGGAGCAGCAGCTTCCGCTCCCGCGGTCTGATGACCCGGGGCGGACTGCACGGCCACCGCTGCAGGGGCGCGGGAGACAGCGGACGCCGAGGACATCCGCTCGGCCAGCTGCGCGAAGACCGGCTTCTCGCCGGGCAGAGCCGGAGGCCGTTGCCCGTTGCCGGAGGCGCTGTTCGGTGAATCGGCCGACGGCGCAGAGGCCGCAGTGGCCCCGGACATGCCGCTGGGTGCTGACGCACCCGACGCCGCCGATGCGGCGGACCAACCGGAGGCCGCTGAGCTGCCGCTGTGGGCAGACATGGCCGTGGGCGCCGAATCGCCGCTGCCTGCGGACGGCGCAGTTGATGCTGAGATCCCGCTGGGAGCGGAATAACCAGCATCAGCCGGAGTGGGGGAGGCGGGCGATTCAGGTGAAGCGGCAGTTCCCGGCTCGGAAGCTCCGGCAGAGGACGACGGCGACTGCCACCCGCCAGCGACCGATGCGACTGGTGAAGGGGCAGGACTGGGGGCAGGCTGCGGGGCCCCCGGCGCCGGGGACATCGGCGCGACCGCGGGGGCGGGGTCTGATTCTGCCGACGCTGGCGCGCTTACCGTAGCGGTGTTGGCGGACCATCCACCGTCTGCCGGCTGCTGCCGGCTAGTTGGTACTTTTGGGCTGGACTCACCCGCTGTCACCGAAGCATCTTCCACGGTCAGGATCCGCAGATCCATGCCGAGGACCTGCTGGATGGCCTGCCGCAGATTCTCCGCGTGGTCACCGTTGCCGAAGTTTGTTGCAGAACCCTGGTTCTTGAAACCGAGCGTGAGCGCCGAGCCGTCGAGGCTGAGCGGCGACGCATTGGCGCTCACGTTCATCCAGGTCACCTTGCGGATGCCGCTGAGGGTGCTCAGGATCTCTGGCCAAGCTCGGCGGATCATCTCGATTTGGCCCGAGGCCTGCGGGGCAGCCTGGTCCTGCCGCGGGGCGGACGCCTGCGGTGCAGCTTGCTCCTGCCGCGACGGCTGCTGCGGTGCTGCGGCTGGTTCCGGACGGGACGGCTGCTGGGCGGCTGGTGCTGCCTGTGCCGGATGCTGCGGCGCGTCAGGATGACCCTGGGGCTGCCGCGGTGCCTGCCGCTGCTGGCCCGGCGTTTCGCCCTGCTGAG
Source organism: Arthrobacter sulfonylureivorans (assembly GCF_047607445.1). Lineage (GTDB taxonomy): Bacteria > Actinomycetota > Actinomycetes > Actinomycetales > Micrococcaceae > Crystallibacter > Crystallibacter sulfonylureivorans_A. The sequence continues at coordinate 130,793 of NZ_JBLKRT010000002.1, read as the reverse complement.
TTCCAGCCTGCTGGGTTCCAGCCTGCTGGGTTCCGACCTGCGGTGCCCCGGCCTGCTGGGCCGCGGACGGTGCAGCCGGGTTCGCCGATGCGGGCGCGGGGGTGGCGGGCTTCTCCGGCGCGGGGGCCGGTTCCGGCATAGCACCCCACGTGCCGCCCCAATCGGCCGCGGAAGCAGTTGAGGCGTTGGGGGCACTCGATTGTGGGCTGGCAGTGTCGGACGGTCGCTTCACCCCAGCGTCTCCCCGGCCCGCGTCGCGCGGGTTTCCGAAAACTGACGCCGGGACGGCGGGGCCGGCCTCGGCGCCCGCCGCGCCGCCGGACGGCGTGCCGGGTCCGGCGGGCGCGGCAGCAGCCGAAGCCGAAGACACCGGCGCCGAAGTATCCGCGCCAGCGGACGGCGCGGCGCCGGACGCGGCGGCTGAATCCGGGGATCCGAAGGTTCCCGAAGACGCAGGTGCGGTGTGGCTGGAAGCGGCGGGAGCTCCGCCGTCGTGCTGTGCGGCAGATTGCGCCGCCGGCTGGGTGGTGTTGGCGGAAGAGGCCGGAGCCTGCTGGTCCTCCCGCGGCCAATCGGCGGTGCTCACCCGCGGGGGAGTGATGCGCTCGGCGTCCGGGCGCGGAGATCCAGGCGTGGTTGAGGCGGGGACTGACGCCGGGGCCTGAGCGGGCTCCTGCGCCTGCGCCTGCGCCTTGTGGGCGTTGGCTCCGCGGAGTGCGGCGCGGGCAGCAGCCGGCCCGGAGAGCGCGGGTTCTGCGGCAGCGTGGGCGACCGGTGCCTGGCCCTGGTCGAGCGGGGCAGACACCGGGGCTCCGCCGTAGCTGAGCCGGCGTTCGATCCGGTCCACCCGGGCGGCGACGCCTTGCTCGCCCTGGTCGGCGGCGGGCAGCAGGATCCGCGCGCAGAGCAGTTCCAGATGCAGGCGCGGCGAGGTGGCACCGGTCATCTCGGTCAGCGCTTGGTTGGTGATGTCCGCGGCGCGGGAAAGCTCGGAGGCACCCATCTGGTTGGCCTGGGTCTGCATCCGGGCGATCTGGTCCTCCGGGACGCCGCGCAGGATGGCGTGGGCGCTCTCCGGCATGGCCCGGACAATGATCAGGTCTCGGAAGCGCTCCAGCAGGTCTTCGACGAAGCGGCGCGGGTCGTGACCGGTCTGCACCACGCGGTCCACCGCGCTGAACACCGTGGACGCGTCTGCCGCCGCGAAGGCGTCGACGACGTCGTCGAGCAGCGAAGCGTGGGTGTAGCCGAGTAGCGAGACGGCCAGTTCGTAGTCCAGCCCGGCAGGCCCGGCGCCGGCCATCAGCTGGTCCAGCACGGACAACGAGTCGCGGACCGAACCGCCGCCCGCCCGGATCACCAGCGAGAGCACGCCGGGCGCAACCGGCACGTTCTCCTGCTGGCAGAGCAGCTCCAGGTACTGCATCAGCGGCTCCGGCGGGACCAGCCGGAACGGGTAGTGGTGGGTGCGCGAGCGGATGGTGCCGATGACCTTGTCCGGCTCGGTGGTGGCGAAGATGAACTTGATGTGTTCCGGCGGCTCTTCGACGATTTTCAGCAGCGCGTTGAAGCCGGCGGGCGTGACCATATGGGCCTCGTCGATGATGAAGATCTTGTAGCGGTCGCGCACCGGGGCGAAGGTGGCCCGCTCGCGCAGGTCGCGGGCGTCGTCGACGCCGCCGTGCGACGCGGCGTCGATCTCGATGACGTCCAGGCTGCCGGGACCGCCGCGGCCCAGTTCAACGCAGGAGTCGCACGTACCGCACGGCGTGGGGGTGGGGCCTTCGGCGCAGTTCAGGCAGCGGGCCAAAATTCGGGCGGAGGTGGTCTTGCCGCAACCGCGCGGGCCGGAGAACAGGTAGGCGTGGTTGACGCGGTTCTTCTGCAGTGCCGCCATCAGCGGATGGGTGACGTGTTCCTGCCCGATAACGTCCGCGAAAGTGTCCGGGCGGTAGCGACGGTAAAGGGCTGTACTCACGATGAAACCCTATCGGTTGAAACTGGGCCCTCGCACGCCGGAGCGCCGGGGCTGGGGATAGGCAGCAGGCGGGGATAAGTAAAGACCCCTCATGCACCTGACAGAGCCCGCTTACCCTTGCTACCTTCCGGTCCTGGGGGAGTTCACAGGATGACACCGCATGAGGGGCCGACGAATAGTCTACCCGACTCCGGACGGCGTCCCGAAATCAACGGGAGCCGGGCCGGCGGCGTCCCACCAACGCAGCACCCGGGCGCAGCGGAGCGTGGCCCAGCGGCTGATGTCCTCGGGCGTCCAGCGGAACCACATCCGCCCCGGGTACGGCCGGTAGCCGCCCCAGTTGCCCGGTGTCCGCTGGTGGGAAGCGATCGACTGGACGGCCATCGACATCCGGTCATCCTGCGGGCAGCGTTCGGCGCGAAAATACTCCAGCCCGCGCAGAATGTCGAAGTGCCATTGCGGCGGGAACCGGAACTGGGCCAGCGTGGGATGGGCCACCGAACCGGTGCGGTGCGAACGGTAGAGCGAATGCATCAGCAGGAACTCCCGGCCCCGGGCCTCGGCTGCAGCCACCGGGAGCGGGCCGCCGCTGTGCCGGTAGGCGGCCAGCGCCTCCAGTGTGCTGATGGTGGTGTGGAAGGAGCCGTGCTTGTCCGGCGAAGTGTGGGGCTCGCAGTTCCAGCCGCCGTCGGCGAGTTCCTCCGCCAGCAGCCAATTCACGGCGTCGTCTATCCGTGAATCGCCGTCCAACCGCTGCCCCAGCTCGGAGCAGACCAGCACGGCCATCGCGGTGACGCAGTTCTCGGCCCGCTGCGGATGCCGCCCAAAGTCGATACCGCCGTCGAAGTATTCCGCCCCGTCCAGCAGCCGCAGACACCCGGAAACGGCCTGCGGGTGCCCGGGCTGCAGGCCCAGCCAGTGCAGCAACAGCAATGTGAACATGGTGGACGTCCACTTGGGGTTGTACAGGCCGCCGCCCCAACTGCCGTCCGGATCCTGGGCCTGGAGGAGCAGCGCACCCCAGCCGTTGCCCGGAATATCGGCCTGCGCCTTGGCCACCTCAGGCTCCGGCGCATCGCACAGATCGCGCAGGGTCTGGAACCGGATCGACGGGTCTCCGGCCAGCAGCCAGTCCACTATGCGCGCCGATGGGGCGCTGCCGTTAATGGACTCCGGAGCGGTAGCCACGACGCCTCATTCCCCTCGGATGAAGGCTTCCCCTGAGCCGTTCACCTTTTCTATGGCGACATTTTGCCACTGCCGGATTCAGGCTTCCAGAGCCGGCCGGCGGATACATCCGGCCGGAGCAGAATTCCTTTCGGCGACCCCGGCCGTGGCCGGTTTAGCGCCTGCAGGCGACCTGCTCCCTACCTGCCCGATTCGGCAGATCGGACGGGTTTCGGGTACTCTGGTATCTGCTCTTGTGAGCAAACATCTGGAGGATTCGCCTAGCGGCCTATGGCGCACGCCTGGAACGCGTGTTGGGTTCACGCCCTCGGGGGTTCAAATCCCCCATCCTCCGCCAAGAACAGCGGCCCCGATCTGCACTGCAGACCGGGGCCGCTGTTTCTCTTTAACGACGACGACGGCGCTCGCCTTATTCACGGCGCTGTGCTCGCCGCCCGCTGGAAAGCCGCGCAGTGGATGTTTGAATCAGCAATCACTTGCCATGGCGGAAAGAATCTAATATCTTTCCGGTATGGAAAGTGATTTTCAGGGGCGGTCGCGTCGCGAGGCCATAGAGGCATTAAACGAACTTTCGGCCGACCGGGATCGGCTTGCGGAGGTTATCCGCGTTCCTTGGCCGCTTCTCGCCGGATTCGGAGGCGTGGCGGCGTGGTGGGTCGGCTCGGCGGCAGGGACGTCGCCCGGTGAGGGATACGAACCGCCGACGATGGGTTGGATGGCACTGGCCGTAGCTCTCGTGGTCGTTTATCTGATCCACCGGGAAACCGGCGTCCGATTCCGGAGCATGGGGACGCGTGCCGGACTGGCTGTCGTCGGGATCGTGGTCACCTGCCTCGTGTTGTTCAGTGTTTCTCTCGGGCTGGTTTCCTTTGGCCTGCACTGGAGCGTCGCCCTTACTAGCGTCGTGGCGTTCGCCGTAACGACGTGGTTGGCCGGAGCGGCCTACCGTTCTGCGGTTGAGAACCTCCGTCGTGGATGAGGCGCGCTTCGACGAGATTATCCATGCGCCGCTGCGTCTGCGCATCTGCGGACTTCTCCGACCCGTCGACCGGCTCGATTTTGCCGTTCTCCGGGATGCGCTGGATGTTTCCGATGCCACGCTGTCCAAGCACGTGAAGACCTTGGTTGCGGCTGGCTATGTGGTCTCGGACAAGGCGGCGTCCGCGGACCGGCGTGATGCCCGTCGGGTGATGTGGCTGTCGCTCTCCCGAGCCGGACGTAAGGCATTCGACGCGCACGTCCGGGCCCTCCGGAAGATTGCCGGTGACGCGGCGACCTAATCGTTCAGCGCTCGCCTTAATCACGACGGCCGTGCTCGCCGCCGAAGGGCGCACCCGGCGGCTAGCTCCGTCTGCGGTGGCCCAGGTTCGGTGACAGCTGTCCACGTTCAGCGATAACTGTCCAAGTTTTGGAGACGCATCAGGCTCTGACCTGCGGGTTTGTTTCGGCGGTCGCCAAAACATGGACAGTTGCGGCCGGAGTGCCGAGCGCGAGGCGGCGATCTCTCGGCGCGGTCAGGCCTGCTGGCGGAGCCGTGCGAGTCGGCGGCGTGCGGCGGCTTCGCTCGGGCCGGTCTTGCTCAGGCCTAGCCGGACGACGCCGAGCACCAGCCAGGTGGCGGGCTTGATCAGGATCCGCAGCGGCAGCGGAGTGCTCGGCCGCAGCCCCAGCAGCCGGCGGTAATCCTCGGGCAGGGTTTCGACGGCGGCGGCGAACAGAATGCTGTAGCCCAGCCGTTGGGAGCGGGGCAACGGCGGGTGGCGGACGAACTCTACTGTTTCCTGCATGGCAGGCGAGGCGGTGAGCTCCGGGCGGTAGCTGTCCAGTTGGGTGCGCAGTTCCGCGAAGGTGAGGGGCGGATCGGTAACCTGCATCAGTTCGCCGGCCTTGGCCCATTCGGCCACATACTGGTCGGGCCCGCCGGGCAGCCGGCCGCCGTAAGCCTGGTGGGAGGTGACGAAGGCGTCGGTGAAGGTCAGGTGCACCCAGCGCAGCAGATGCGGGTCATTGGCGTAGTAGGCCTGCTGCTGGCCGGAAGCATCCGTGTAGGTGCCGCGGACGCGTTCGTGCAGGTTCAGCACCAGGTCGCAGGCAGATTTCGCCGCGGCGGTGTCGCCGTAGGTGACCGTGAAGATCCACCGGATGGTGTTGGCCAGCCGGGCCAGCGGTGCCTCGCGGTAGGCGGAGAAGTCATCGACGCCGGCCAGTGCCCCTGGGTGCAGCGTTTGCGTGAGTAGCGAGCGGATGCCCGCCACCAGGGTGGTCATCGAGCGGTGGACCGTCCAGACTGCGGAATCCGGCGCGAAGTAGCCCGCATCGTCGCCATACTCCAGCTCCAGTTCCCATTGGGGGACCGTTTTGCTCTGTCCGGCGAACGTGCCGCGCAATTCATCGCGCCAGCGGATCAAGATGTTGCCCACAGAGCCATTATGGGTGCGCGGGCGGCAGTTGGGTACGGGAGGGGTGGGGCTGCGCGGAGGGTCTCCACGGGTCTCCGCGCGCTCGCTGGCGCTCGCTTGGTCGACCACCGGGGGTGGGGCTCCGGGTCTCCACGCAGGCGCGAGCGCCTGTCGACCACCGGGAGGGGCGGGTCTCCGCGCAGGCGCGAGCGCCTTTGGTCGACCACCGGGGAGGTGGTCGACCAAAGGGGCCAGGCTACTTCTTGGCGAGGAGTTCGGGGTAGTACTTCTCGGTGACGTCCGGGTGGGCGCGGAGGCGGCCCTTGAGCATGTTGGCGCCGAAGCTGGAGAGCATCGGGTTGGTCGGGTCGTCGGTGCGTCCGCGGGACTCGGCCTTGAGCTCGTCCGGCAGCGGCACCGGATCGATCACGGCGTCCAGGCGCGGCGACCAGAAGAACGGCACCGAGTAGCGGTCCACGCCGGGCGGCGGTGCCTGCACGCGGTGAATGGTGGCGGTGATGTAGCCGTCGGTGGCCACTTCAAGCATTTCGCCCAGGTTCACTACCAAGGCGCCCTCGATCGGCTCCACGGGCAGCCATTCCTCGGACTCCGGCGGCCGGACCTCCAGACCGCCCACCATGTCCTGCAGCAGCAGGGTGACGAAACCGTAGTCGGCGTGGATGCCCACGCCCTGGTCGCCGGCTTCCTCCACGACGCCGCCCACGTAGTGCACCAGCTTGCCCATCCAGTGCGGGGTGTCCGCGAACGGCTCGTCGAAGTAGTCCGCCGGCAGGCCCAGTCCGACGCCGATGGCGGCCAGCAGGTCGTGGCCCACCGAGGACATGAGCTCGGCCCAGGCCATGGCCTTCTCGCGCAGGTCCGGCTGCACAGCGTCCGGCCACTGGTTCGGGCCGCGCAGCAGCCAGTACTTCTGGTCCTCGGAGTAGTCGGTGACCGGCTCGCTCTCCGGCGAGTAGTCCAGCTGCTCGCGGGCATCGGCCCGGCCCTGGGTCCGCTCGGTGCCCATCCGGGTGTAGCCGCGGAAGTGCGGGGAATTCCGGTTGTCCAGCTTGAGCCGCTCGTCCAGCGGCAGCTCGAAGAAGCGCTTGATCGCATCGAAGAGCCCCGCCACCTGGCCGTCGGCAGCGCCGTAGCCGATGATCTGGAAGAAACCGACGCGGTGCGCGGCGTCGCGCAGTTGGTCGATGAAGTCCGGATTGAAGCTGCCGTCCGCCAGCCGGGCGGTGCTCATGTCGAGGACAGGAATGGATCCCTGAAAAGCGTTCATGCTGGCAGGCTAGCACCGGGTCCGCTGTCAATTATTACGGACGTTACGATTTACTGCGCCGGCAAAGTTTTGCTTGACGCACGCGGGAATCAGGCGTCAAATACGCCCCCGGTTACGCCGTGTTACAGCGTCTGCGCGATCGCCGCCCAGGTCCGCAGGAACGCCGCGCCGGCCTCCTCGTGCACGGCCTTCGGGAAGCCCAGATGCGCCGCGGTCAGCACCGGATACGGCTTTTCCGGCACTCCCTCCGCCGGCCGCACATCCACATGCAGCACGGCATGGCCGTGGTGGTGCAGCAGGTCGGACATGGCATAGTCCGTGCGCGAATCGCCCATCGTCCGCCAGGCGTGCGGCACCACGCCGTCGGCGGCCAGCATCTCCAGCGCCCGCTGCGCGCCCAGGTCCTTGCCCAGCTGCACCGATTCGATGTCCGTGGCGATGATGTTCGGATCCACCCGGTAGTCAATCCGGTCGTCGCTGTCCGGCAGGTGCTGGTCAAGCCGGGTGGCACCCATGTCGAACCGGCCCATCAGAGCCAGGACCTCGGCGTCGAACTTCTCCTGCACCCGGCGGTACTCCCGGTTCTCCGTGCCCACCACCTGTTCCACGGACACCATGGCCTTCTTGGTTTCGTCGAAGAACATCAGGCTGGAGTAGCCGGAGCTGACCAGCTTGCGCACTTCGGCGGCGAACTCCTGCGGCGGGGCCAGCGAGTGGTCCACATGGATGGTTCCGGGGCCGTCCGCGGTGAAGCTGAACCAGACGGCGCCCTTCTCGCAGACCGCGTAGCAGCGCACCCCTGCGGGCATTCCGGCGGCGAGCATCGGCTCCATCACCTGTTCGCGGATGAAGTGGTCCGAGCGCCCGGTATTGAATACGATCGGCCAGCCGCGCTTGGCCATCACCAGCAGCGAATGAATGATCTCGGGCGGAACCGTGCGGGTCACCGGGGAGGAGACCGGGCCGTCGACGTCCAGCAGCAGCCCGATGGGTGGCTGCTCGGGGCGGGCGGGGGCACCGGCAGTGAGGGTCATGATCCCAGTATGGCCGCGTGCCAAGGCGGTGTGAAACCCCTCAGGTTTTTCCCAAGTCCGGACGGAAACGATGGGGTCCTTATATCCATTGGGGAGTGGAAGCGGTACCGCAATGACAACGCTAATTGGGGATAGCGCGGTCGCATCGGAGCCGGAGGGCAGCGCGAGCCTGCCGTCCGGTCTCTCGCGCCGTGTCTTCGGAGTCTTGGTCGGAGCCGGCGTGGCCGGCGTGGTGGGCGGCGCAGGTCTGCTCACGGCCAGCCATCAACGGGCAGGCGGCATGGCGCTGGGAGGCGTGCAAACGTCCTTCGGCACGGTGCGGCTGGTGTCCGCGGAGCGCCAGCATCGGTTGGCGTACGACGGCGGTGTTCCCGCCACGGGCGCGGAATCCTCCGCTGCGGCGGGGCCGGCAGCGGCAGGCTCAGGCGGGGTAGCGGGGTCGGGCGGGGGCGCGCCAGCAGGCAGCGCCGGGCACGCGGGCCATGGCACCATCGTGGCGACGGCACCTCAGCCGGCGAACATGACATGGGGCGACCACCTGCTGCTGGAGCTGGAGGTGCAGAACGCTTCGGACGGTCCCGTGCTGTTCGCCCCCGGACAGCTGCGGCTGAAGGTCGGCGACGGCGGGCCGACGGTGACCAACCGGGACTCCGGGGAGGCTGTGTCGCTGGCACCCGGGAGCGCCGAGCGCTTCTGGATCAGTTTCCTGGTGCCGGCGGACGCGCAGAGCTTCTCCGCGGAGTTCACCGATCCGTGGCTGCACTCCGCGCCGCTGCAGCTCCAAGTGCCCCGGGTGGCGCTGAGACCCGGCTGGCTGGACGAAGGCGGCCATCATGACTGAACAGATCCCGGAGCCGGACTACGGCGCCACGGGTAGCGCTGCCTCGGAGCTGGCCGCTTCTGATCTGGCCGCCACTGATCTGGCCACTGCGGCGACGGCCGATGTTGCCGGTGCGGAGGCCGGGCGGGCGAACGGCGCCGCGGAGACAGCCAGCGTGGGGCGCTGGCACTTCCTCAAGTACGGGGCCGCCGCCGGGCTCGGCGCGCTGGCCTTGGGCGGACTGGGCGGCGCGGCACCGGCCCAGGCGACGGCGGCTGGGCTGAGGAGCCCCGCCCGGTCCGCCCCTTCCACGGTCCGGACGCCGGGCATAACACCGGCCGGCGGCACCCAGGCCCGGCCCGCCCCGGCCGGAGGCGCCCATGCCGGCGCCGCCACCGGGACCCGGCCCTCCGCCGTCGTGCCCATGCCGGGCGTGCTGGACCTGTACATCAACGAGGGCTACCTGAAGATGGTGGACGACTCGCTGGTCTACCACCGCGGTTTCGGCGACCGGCCCACCGGCTTGCGCGACGCGTCGCCCAGCCTGGCGGTTGTGCCCAAGGTGTTCACCGCGGACGGCCGGCTGGAGGAGTCGCGGACCTATCCGCTCGGCGCCGCGCTGCCGCCCCGCGGCACGCCGCTGCCGTACGGCCCGGACCCGGCGAACCCCGGGCAATACTTCATCCGGCGCAACCACTGGGCCAGCTACTTCCCGGCGCGCACCATCATCGCCGAGGCCGGCTCGACGCTGCGCTTCCGGGTGCACAACCGGCTGGCCAAGGAGCACGAGTTCGTCCTGCACGACGTCGGACCCAACCACGCGGACGCCGGTACCGGTCCGATCGCGCCCGGGGAGAGCGCCCTGCTGGAGCTGCCCTGCCCGCCGGCCGGCACGTACATCTACACCGATCCGACCAACGCGCCGGTTGAGCGGACGCTCGGGCTGTTCGGTGCGCTGGTGGTGATGGACCCGGTGCACCAGTGGGACATCACGCCCGGCAAGGCCAGCTTCGAACGGCAGTGGGTGTGGATGTGCCATGCAGTGGAGTCGAACTGGGCGGCGATCGAGGCCGCCGGGGGCACCGTTGACCCGCTGCAGACCAAAGCGGTGCCGCGGTACTTCACGCTCAACGGACGCAGCGGCTACGAGTCGCTGGCTATGACCCGTAACGAGGCGCTGAACCTGGCCAGCGAAGAGGAAACCCTGGTCTCCGGGTATCCGCGGCAGCTTGATGTGCGCCAGTTCGGCGAAGGCAGCACAGCCGGCACCCTGCGCGGCGGCCAGCTGGTCCGGCTGATCAACCCCGGGATTGTCTACCACCAGATCCACTTCCACGGGAACCACCTCTGGACGGTGCGGCGGAACAACTACCACTGGCCGCGGAGCGACGGGTATGTGGACCAGCAGGGCCACGTGGTGCTGCAGCAGTGGGAGGACGTGGTGGAACTGGAGCCGATGGACCGCAAGGACTGCATCATCCCGGTCAAGCGGCCGCCGGATTCCCTTGAACAGGTCTGGAACGCCCGGACCACCGACTGGGAGTACCCGATGCACTGCCACGCCGAACCCTCGCAAACCGCCGCCGGCGGCATGTATCCGGGCGGCTTGGTGGCGCACTGGAACCTGAAGGCACCGATTCCCGGGGAGGGAGCATGAGCAACGTGACCGTGCCGCTGCGGCGGGACTCGGACGATCGGAAGTCCACGAAGCAGGCCGAGCGCGAGGCGGAGCAGGCCCGCAAACGCGCGGCCGAGGAGCGCAAGCGCCAGGAAGCCGAACGGAAGCGCGACGAGGCTGCCCGCAAGCGCGAGGAGGACCGAAAGAAGCGTGAAGCCGAGGCCCGCAAGAAAAAGGACGACGACGATCGGAAGCGCCGGGGCAAACCGACCACAGCTCCGACGCCGAAACCGACAACTGCGCCGACGCCGCGGCCTACGTCCCAGCCGACCCCGCAGCCAACGGCCTCGGCCACCGCCGGCCCCACGCAGCAGCCGACGCAGCAGCCCACGGAGGCACCGACGTCGTCACCCACGGGGGAACCAACCGCGGGACCAACGGGCGGGCCCAGCCAGGAGCCGACGTCCGGTCCGACCCAGCAACCGAGCCAGCAGCCGACACAGCAGCCGACGCAGGGCCCGCGGCCGGACGACGACGAGATCCCGCGTCACAGCTTCCGCAGCCAGGTGGACTTCAGCTCCGACCAGTTGGACCTGGACCGCCCGGTGACCGAGTTCCGGCAGACGCCGCATTCGTCCGTGTACCTGGAGGTCTTCAACCGGGACCTGCGCTTCGACGACGGCGCGACGTTCGAAATGTGGAGCTTCGATTCGCCGCAGTCGGGCCGCGGTTTTCCGGGTCCGCTGATCCGCCCGCTGGAAGGGGAGATCTTCCACGCCACCGTGCATCCCTCGATGGGGCCGCACACCATCCACTGGCACGGGCTGGAGCCGGACCCGCGCAACGACGGCGTGGGGCACACCTCGTTCGAGATCGGCGGCACCTACACCTACCAGTGGGCGCCGGAACCGGGCCGTCCGGGGGATCCCAACTATGGCGCGGCCGGGACCTACTTCTACCACTGCCACGTCAACACCGTGCTGCATGCGCAGATGGGCATGTTCGGCCCGGTGATCGTGGACCCGGTGGTCCATCCGGACTATCCGGTGACGCCGGGTGCACGCCGGGCATTCGTCGACGGGCCGGAGTACGACATCGACACCGAGTCGATACTGATCCCGTACTCACTGGATCCGCGCTGGCATGAAATGCACCATGCGGCCGGGCTCTCCGGCGAAGACGTGGGGCTGAACCGGTTTGAGCCCAAGCACTTCTACCTGATGGGCGGCGAACTGATCCGCAGGCGCTCGGGCGACAACCGGGTGTGGAGCCTGTCGGCGCTGCGGGCCAACGTCGCCGGAGGCGTGAAGAAGCCCACGCTGCTGCGCATCCTGAACGCCAACTACCTTCCCAACCACATGCACTTTACGACGGCGGAGGGGGAACCCGTGCGGATGGCGGAGTTGATCGCCCATGACGGCCGGCCGTTCCGCGACACGTCGGTGCCGGGTGCGCCGGCGCCTACCTGCCGGGAGGCCGGATACCCGTTGCTGACCAGTGTGCTGGCCTTCGGCGCCGCCGAGCGGTACGACGTGATCCTGCATCCGCCGGAGCCAGGGCGGTACCGGCTGCGGGTGGAATGGGAGGACTGGATCACCGGCGAGATCCTGGGAGTCCGCGAGGTGCCGATCACCGCCGCCTGATAGGGGCGGGCCGGGTGTGGGCGGGGTGCGGAGCCGGCGCCGGTCGGCGACCCGGAGCGTAACCATTTGGCCACGGTCGGCTGCTCCCAGCGGTTTGCGTTTCATTCGGCGCCGGAGTTCCTTAGGCTGGGTCCGTGATCTTCAAAGCCGTCGGCGACCATCGTCCCTATCCCGAACATGGCCACGTCAGCCCCAAGGATTGGGCCGGGGTGCCGCCGCGCCAGGTGCGCCTCGACGAGCTGATCACCACCAAGTCCACCCTGGATCTGGACGCCCTGCTGGCCGAGGACTCCACATTCTTCGGCGACCTGTTCCCGCACGTGGTGCAGTGGAAGGGCAACCTGTATCTGGAAGACGGACTGCACCGCGCGGTCCGCACGGCGCTCCATCAGAGGGCCGTTTTGCACGCCCGGGTCCTGGTGGTCGATGACTGATACCAGCGTCCCGCCGCCACCCAAACGCCAGCCCCAGCAGCCCTTGGACTGGCAGGGCCGCCGTGTGATTACCGAGGACGACCTGGATGTCGCCTTCGAAGACGACGGCAACGTGGAGAAGCCGCACATTTATCACCGCCGGATTTTGCACGGTGTGGTGCTGGTGCTGCTGGTGGGGCTGGTTATCGCCGCAGTGCTGACCGCCATGGCCGTGGCCCGCGGAGACTTGAAGATTCCCGGCTGGGGCCCGCCGCCACCGCCCGTGCCCATCACCTGCCCAGCCGGCACCTACGACTACCCGGATAACGGTTCCTTCCGGCTCAACGTCTACAACGGCACGCAGTTGGAAGGTCTGGGCAGCAAGGTGGCCTCCCAACTGGCCGATCGCGGCTACGACATCGGTTCGGTGGGCAACAAGACCTTGAGCTTCTACGGCATGAGCGCCGTGGTGGTCTCCGGCAAGGCGGGGGAGGCCAACGCCTTCAACCTGCAGCGGAACATCCCGGACACCGAGTACGTGGCGGACAACCGCGCCGACGACAGCGTGGACGTGGTGGTGGGCGCCGGTTACAAAGAGCTGGTCGCCGTCAACAAGGTTGATCAAACACCCGGACTGCTCAGCTGTCCGCGGCTTTCGCCCAAACCCACCGAACCGGCCGGGTAGCGCCCAGGATCGGGTGGGTAGCTGCCCGGCTCAACCGGGCGCCTGACCCAGGTACCGGCCTACCGAGTTCCGGTTCAGGCGTGGACGGCGCGGCCGCCGTGCCGGCCATGTGCAAAGAAGTACAGCAGCGTGGCCAGCACCATCACCACGGCCAGCATCAGGTACATGCCCGGGTAGTCGAGCACCGGGATGAGCGCGCCCAGCACCAGGGGCCCGAGTCCGCCGCCGACATCCAGCATCAGGAAGAACGTGGACGTCGCGGTGCCAATCCGCATTGTCGGCGACACCTTGACGGCAATCGCCTGCGCACCGGACATGACCGTGCCGAAGCCGATGCCGCTGAAGATGGCCGAGCCGATAATCGTCAGCAGTGTGGGCTCCGGGATCAGCAGCAGTAGGCCCAGCACAAAGGAGACCAGGGTGGGGTACATGACACTGTTGTCGCCGCGCCGGTCCTGGATCCGTCCGGCAAACAGGCGGGAGAGCAGCACGGCCCCGGCGTAGACCAGGAAGAACACGCTGGCCAGCGCGGCGGATCCCCGCGTCTCCGCGTAGGAAGTCAAGAAGGTAAGGATGCCGGAGTAGGCGGTTCCCGCCAGCAGGATGACGCAGGAGATCGGCAGGGCGGCCGTTTCGAAGATGTCGCTCAGCGTCATTCGGAACCTGCCCGGGCGCTCCGCGGCTGGCAGTTCCGGCACCCGCAGGAACAGGGCCACCACCAGGGCCGCGACTGAGGCGGCGGCGGAGAAGTAGAACATGGCGTTGTAGTTTCCCAGTCCTGCCAGCAGCACGCCCACAAACGGGCCCACCGCCGTCGAGAGCGTTGTGGACAAGCCAAAGTAGCCGGTTCCCTCGCCGCGCCGCGCATGCGGGATCAGGGATTGCGCAGAGGCAGCCACGGCCGTGGTGCCCGCGCCGAAGGCCATGCCATGCACAATCCGGAGCACCAGCAGCCAGGCCAGCGAACCGGTGGGAATGTAGAGCAGCGAGGCGGCCACGAACACCGCCATGGTCACCAGGATCAGCCTCCGCCGGCCGACAATGTCCAGCAGCCGCCCGGCGAAGATCCTGGCGAAGACGGAACCGACCACGAAAGCACTGGAAGCGAATCCGGCGGCGGTGTCGGAGGCCTGGAACCGGTCCACCGCGTACAGCGCCATGGTGGTCATCAGCATGTAGAAGACCATGGAGATGAACAGGTTGACGACGATCGCCAGGATGAAGTTCTTCGTCCAGAGTTTCGCCGGTTGCTGGTACATCCCGCTATCAGTCCTTTCCACGGTCGGGCCGGGCCGGCCGTTGCCAATACGTGCACGCGCAGGCAAGCGGAACCGATTCAGGGGCGAACCGATCCGCCGGGGCGCAATCAGGTGCTCCGCCGCCGTCGCTCGGGGGACGGCGGACGGCGGACGCCACATCAAGGGGAAGCGGACCACCGCGGGACAGCAGGAAGGCCGTCAGCCGGTTCGAGGAGGTCCGTGGCATCGGTCCTCATCCGTGAGGTGCCAAGCCTTCTTACTCTACTGCCGGTCCTCGTTCCGCACGGCAGGAAGCGTTATGAGCTTGGCCACCGGGCGCCGACCGCGCTGCTGACCAGCGGGCGCCGCCCACCGGGCGCCGCCCACCGGGCGCCGACCACGTTGCGGACCAGCTGGCACCGAGCAGCGGACGGGACCCCGGAACACAAAACAGGGGGCCTCAGTAAGGCCGCACGCCCTTCAACAACCCCTTGCCTCGGCGGTAGCATGGCCGCCAAGCGCAGCCGCGGGACCCGGCGGCCGGCGGTCGGGGCGAGGAGAACGTAATGGGCGAGGCAACCGCGGAGACACCGTCAGCAGACCTGCTGGTGGACCTGATCATTTCCCTGGACGGGTACGCCTCGGCCGAGGGCTGGCCCGGTTGGTGGGGTTTGGAGGGGCCGGAATACCTGGCCTGGCTCGATGAGGAGGCGCAGAAGGATTACACCCTCCTGATGGGCGCGAACACCTATCGGCTGATGTCCGGGATGTCGGCGGAAGCCGAGGCCCGCGACTCCGGCTTCTCCGAGGAGGAAGAGGCCAGCCTGAGCGGGCTGGCCGCGGTGCCCAAGGTGGTGTTTTCCTCCACCGTGCAGGAGCCGCTGGCCTGGCCGAACACGGAGCTGGTCAGCGGGGACGCGGTGGAGGCGGTCCGGGAGATGAAGCGGACCCGGACCGGGACCCTGAGCACGCTCGGCAGCCTCAGCCTCACCCGGTCGCTGCTGACCGCGGGCCTGGTAGACCGGTTCCGGCTGGTCGTCTTCCCGGTCATCACGGGCAAAACGGGGTCCGAGCGGATCTACGACGGCTATCCCGACGTCGCGCTGGAGATGGTGGACAGCCGGATCTTCGACGGCCGGCTCCAGTTGCTCGAATACGTCCCCACCCTGCTCGACGGCCCGCCGGTCCGCGGCTCGCGGTGATCCAGCGGGCCGCGGCGGGTTAGACGGGGCCGCAGCGGTTCAACAGCAAACCGGCGGGCCGCCCGAAAGCGTCCCGCCGGTGCCGGTCAGTCAGTTCAGTTGCAGCCGTCCGGGCCGCACACCGCGCCGTCGGCCGACGTCGACTGCGGCAGCACGGTCAGCGGGCTGCGCTCGTTCCACGCCTGCCGGATCGCCTGCGCGAACGCCTCGGCCGGCTGCGCGCCGGAGATCCCGTACTTGCGGTCCAGCACGAAGAACGGCACCCCGTTGACGCCCAGCGCGCGGGCTTCGGCAATGTCGGCGCGGACCTCCGCGGCAAAGCGGTCGCCCGCCAGCGTCTCGCGGATCTCCGTCTCATCAAGGCCCAGTGCGACGCCGGTGCTCACCAGATACTCCGGGTCGCCAATGTCCTTGCCTTGCTCGAAATGGCCGGACAGCAGCGCGTCCTTGGCCTGGTCCATCAGCCCGTGCTCCTTGGCCAGGTGCAGGAAGCGGTGTGCGGTGAAGCTGTTCGCCACCACGACCTTGTCGAAGTCGTAGTTCAGCCCCTCGCCGGCGGCCTGCGCTGTCACATGGCCGAACATCTGCTTGACCTGCTCCTGCGGGATGCCCTTGATCCGGGACAAGTACTCGGTTTCCGTGCCGTCGTAGTGCTCCGGCAGCGTGGGGTCGAGTTGGTAGCTGCGCCACTCGACGTCAATCTGGTCCTTGTGCTCAAAGCCCGCCAGGGCCGTCTCGAAGCGGCGCTTGCCAATGAAGCACCAGGGGCACGCGATGTCTGACCAGATCTCAATCTTCATGGACACGTCAACATGTTTAGCGGTCGCTGTATTCCGCCGCGGGCTCCGTGCCGGTCTCGTCCGCCAGTTCCGCGCGCCGGCGGCCGGCGCCCTTGACGCCGAAGCGGTAGGCGAGGAACAGCAGCCCGATCCAGACACAACCCACCACCAGCGCCACCCGGGTGTCCGGCATGATGCCCAGCAGCACCACGATGAAAGCCATGAACGCCAGCGCCAGGTAGGACGCGACTGGCCAGAACGGTACCGGGAAATCCGACGCCGGCAGGCCCTTCCGTGCGATCTCCCGCTTCATCGCGATGTGCGA
Source organism: Arthrobacter sulfonylureivorans (assembly GCF_047607445.1). Classification (GTDB taxonomy): domain Bacteria; phylum Actinomycetota; class Actinomycetes; order Actinomycetales; family Micrococcaceae; genus Crystallibacter; species Crystallibacter sulfonylureivorans_A. The sequence goes on along the minus strand of NZ_JBLKRT010000002.1, from coordinate 114,183 downwards.
GAGCAGGATCATCAGCCAGACCCAGACGGTGGCGAAGGTCGCGATGGACGCGACGATCAGGAACAGCGACTCGGGCAGCAGCGCATTGAGCACGACGCCGGCCAGCAGCACCGCGGCCATCGTCGCCACCGTCATCCACGGCACCCCGTGCCGGGAGATCTTCGCGAACGCCTTGGGCGCGTGGCCTTGCTCGGCCAGTCCGTACATCATCCGCCCGGCGCCGAAGGTGTCCGAGTTGATCGCGGAGATGGCGGCGGTGATCACCACGGCGTTGAGGATGTGCGCGGCTGCCGGGATGCCCAGCATGTCGAAGATCTGCACGAACGGGCTGGTGGACCCGTCGATCCGGTCCCACGGCGAGATCATCATCAGCACGGCCAAGGTGCAGACGTAGAACAACAGGATCCGCAGCGGCACGGTGTTGATCGCGCCCGGAATCGCCTTCTTGGGGTTCTCCGCCTCGCCGGCCGTGATGCCGATGGTCTCGATCCCGCCGAAGGCGAACATCACGATCGAGAAGGAGGCCAGCAGTCCCCAGAACCCGTTGGCAAAGAAACCGCCCGAGCCCAGCATGGTTTCCAATCCCGGGTTGGCCCCGGCCGGCAGGCCGAATCCGAAGATGATGATGGCGGTCCCGCCGAGGATCATGGCGATGATGGCCAGAACCTTGACCAGCGAGAGCCAGAACTCGGTCTCGCCGAAGACCTTGACCTTGACCAGGTTGATCGCGGCAATGAAGAAGACGACGGCGAGGATCCAGATCCAGCGCGGCACGTCGGGGAACCAGAAGCCCATGTAGATGCCGAACGCTGTCACGTCGGCGATTGCCACGATGGCCATCTCGAAGGCGAACGTCCAGCCGGTGATGAAGCCGGCGAACGGCCCCAGATAGCGGCTGGCGTACTGGCCGAACGACCCGGAGACGGGGTGCCGCACCGCCATCTCGCCCAGCGCCCGCATCACCAGGAACACGGCGGCCCCGCCGATGGCATAGGCCAGCAGCACGGCCGGCCCGGCAGCTTGGATGGCCGCGGCCGAACCGTAGAACAGTCCGGTGCCGATGGCGGAACCAAGGGCCATGAAGCGGATGTGGCGGACCGTCAGGCCCCGCGCGAGCGCAGAAGCGAATTGCGGCATGGAAAAAACAACCTTGCTGGAGGGGAAGCGGCGGCGCTGAAAATGCGGCCAATCAATTCTACGCCCCGCACGCAACCCGCTTGGCTGCGCCGATGGAGCGGAACTGTCGCCGGCATCGTCCTGTCTTTTGCAGCGGGCGGGTAGCGGATGGCAGAATTAACCTGTCCACGGCGATCAAGTCGCGGGCTTTTTCTGTCTTTTGATCTTGAGAGGATCTGATGTCTACTCCCGGTGACAGTCCGGGGCATAGTCCATGCCCCCTGCTGATGCTCGAACATGCTCCGAGAAATGCAGCAGGGGGTGCCCCTCAGTGGAAGTAATCTCGATCCTCGGCGGCTTGCTGCTGGTCGTCGGCTGCGGCCTGTTTGTCGCGGCCGAATTCTCCCTCATCACGGTCAACCGCAACGCGGTCAGGGATGCAGCCGACGCCGGCGACAAAAAGGCCGTCGGTGTCCTGAAAGCGATGAATTCGCTGTCCACCCAGCTGTCCGGGGCCCAACTAGGCATCACCCTGACCAACCTGGGCATCGGCTTCCTCGCCGAACCGGCGATCGCCGCCTTGGTGCTGGGCCCGCTGATGGATGCCGGGCTGGCCGAGCCGGCCGCCCGTTCCGTGTCCATTACCATCGCCTTGGTGCTGGCAACCGTGCTGACCATGGTCTTCGGCGAGTTGGTTCCGAAAAACTTGGCGATCGCCAAACCGCTGGGCACCGCACGTGCCGTGTCAGGCTTCCAGCGCGGATTCAGCGCCGTCACCAAACCACTGCTCGTCTTTTTCAACGGCACGGCGAACAAGCTGGTCCGGGCCATGGGCATTGAGCCGCAGGAAGAACTCGCGTCCGCCCGATCCGCCGAGGAGCTGACCGTTCTGGTCCGGCATTCGGCCCGGCAGGGCGTACTGCCGGAGGAGACCGCGGAACTCATGCGCCGGTCGTTCGCTTTTGGTGCCCGCCGCGGCCATGACGCGATGACCGCCCGTACCAGGATGGTTTCGGTTGCCCCGGACCAGAGCGTCCAGGACATGCTGGACACGGCTGCTGCCAGCGGCCACTCCCGCTTCCCAGTGATGGAACCCGGCGCCCACCAGGTGTTGGGCATCGTGCACATCCGCCGCGGCCTGGCCGTGCCTTTTCCCGAGCGAGGCGCACGCAGCGTCAGCGAGATCATGGATGCGCCGACGCTCATCCCGGACACCGTCGAACTCGACGACCTGATGGACACGCTGCGGGCCGGCGGCCTGCAGATGGCCGTGCTGATCGACGAGACCGGCGACGTCGCAGGTTTGATCACCCTGGAGGATCTTGTCGAGGAGCTCGTCGGCGAAGTCTTGGACGAACACGACCCCGATGACGACAGCAGCGAGCGTCTGCCGTTCGGTGTCTGGCGGCTCGACGGTGCACTGCGCCCCGACGAGGCCACCGAAATCCTGGGACACACGATCCCGGAAGGCACCGAGTATGACACCCTCGCCGGCCTGGTCACCCTCCATCTGGGTCGTATCGCGGAGGCCGGAGACGCCGTCGAACTGGCCACTGAGCGGTCCCACGGACACCCGGCTGCCAACGTGGAGCTGTCCGTCGAGGAGATGGACGGGGCAAGGATCGCGAAGATCCTGGCTACCGCCACGCCCCTCGCAACCGAAGAAGAGGGCCGCTAAATGGACGCCACCGGAATCATTCTGACCATCGTCCTGCTCGCGGCGAACTTCTTCTTCGTTGGAGCGGAGTTTTCCCTCATCGCCGCCCGGCGAAGCATCGTCGAGCCCAAGGCAGAGCAAGGCGGGCGGGCCGCCAAGATGACCCTGTGGGCTATCGAGAACGTCTCGCTGATGATGGCCGGCGCGCAGTTGGGCATCACCGTCTGCTCGCTGGCGCTGGGCTACGTCACCAAACCCATGGTGGTCTACGCGCTGGAAGGACCCTTCAGCGCGTGGGGGGTCCCGGCAGCACTGATCGACCCGATCGCCTACGCCATTGCCTTGAGCGTCGTGACGTTCCTGCACGTGGTCCTCGCTGAGATGGTGCCGAAGAACATCGCTTTGGCCGGGCCGGAGCGGATGGCCTTCGTCCTGGGACCGGTCCTGGTGGTCGTGGTCCGCATCCTGCAACCGCTGTTGTGGTGCATGAACGCTATCGGCAACGGCATCCTGCGCCTGTTCAAGGTCGAACCCAAGAACGAGGTCGCCAGCACCTTCACCCGTGACGAGGTGGCGGGCCTGGTCGAGGAATCACGCGAAGGCGGGCTGCTGGACAAACAGGATGAACGGCTCCTGCTCGGCGCGCTGACCTTTGAAGAACGGTCGGTCGAAAGCATCGTGATCCCGCTCAACAAGGTCACTACTCTGCCGTCCGGATGCACCCCGGAGCAGATCGAACAGGTCGCCGCCAACGGGTTTTCCCGCTTCCCGGTTCAATCGGCCAGCGGGGAGTTGGACGGATACGTCCACGTCAAGGATCTGCTCGGACTCGATGCCGCGGCTAGGGATCAGCCGTTGCCGGCCAGCCTGGTCCGCGACCTGCCCCAGGTGAAGCTGAACGCCGCGCTGCGGTCCTCGTTGCACCGCATGCAGCGCGAAGGGGCGCATCTGGCGCTGGCGATCGACGACGCCGGGCATGCCTACGGCATTGTGACGCTCGAGGACATGCTGGAAGAACTCGTCGGCCAGATCCGCGACGACAGTCGAAGCACAAATCGGGCCTAACAGTGCGGTACGACTGGGGCTCCCGCTGTGGAGCCCCCAGTTGGCCGGGCCCTGCCTTAGTGCGCGGGACGCTCGTCCTGGGTCAGGGCGGCATGCGGGGTATGGTCGGCGCCCCAGCTGGCGAGCAACCGAAGGCGTTCGGCCGAGGGGCTGCCGGGTTCTGCCGTGTAAACCATCAGGACCAGGCCCGGCTCCGCAGTGATGGCGAGTTCTTCATACGCGAGAGTCAGCTCGCCGACCACCGGGTGGTTGAACCGTTTGGTGCCGGTGCCGTGGGTGCGCACGTCGTGGGCAGCCCACAAGCGGCGGAAGGTCTCGCTCTGGGTGGAAAGTTCACCGACCAGATCCTGCAGCGCCCGGTCGTGCGGGTCGCGGCCGGCTTCTGCACGCATGATGCCCACGCACATTCCGGCGAACAGTTCCCAGTCCGGGTAGAAGGACTTGGCCGCCGGATCGAGGAACTGGAACCGCGCGAGGTTGGGGGTGCGTCCGCCGTCGCCGATCAGCGGGGAGTAGAACGCGCGGCCCAGCGCATTCGTCGCCAACAGGTTCTGGTACGGGTCGCGGACGAAGGCAACGCCGTCGGTGATCGCCTCGAGGGCCCATTGCAGGCTGGGCCGGGCGGCCTGTTGCGCCGTGGCGCGCCGACGGGGGCGGCCGGAAGCGGGGATGCCGTCGGCTGTCCGGGCGAGGTCGAACAGGTGGGCGCGTTCGGTGTCGTCGAGTTGGAGTGCCCTGGCCAGTGCTTCCAAGACGGACGCCGAAGCCCCGGCAATCGCGCCGCGCTCCAGCTTGGAGTAGTACTCCACACTGACGCCAGCGAGGATGGCCACCTCGGTGCGCCGGAGCCCGGGCACGCGCCGATTCATCCCGCCGGGCAGTCCGGCCTCTTCCGGCGTGATCTTTGCTCGGCGGGACATCAGGAATTCCCGCACCTCTGCCCGATTGTCCATGTTTTCAGGGTAGGTGACGCCACGGTCCCGAAGGGTTCCCTGTCAGTACACCTTTCGACAGGGACTCCCGCGGGTGTTTTGGGCGCGGTTGACTGGAGGCGTACCAACGAAAGGAGCACTCCTCATGCGTGGAGTTGTTATGTACGCCCCCGGTGATGTTCGCGTTGAAGACCGTGAGAAGCCCACCATCCTGGAGCCCACCGACGCCATCATCCGGGCAGCGGCAGTCTGCGTCTGTGGTTCGGATCTATGGCCGTACCGCGGCATCGAGAAGCTCCAGGGCCCAACGCCGATGGGCCACGAATACGTCGGCGTGGTTGAGGAGGTGGGTGCCGATGTTCGCAACGTGGAGGTCGGTGACTTCGTCGTCGGTTCGTTCGTCGCCTCCGACAACACCTGCGAGATCTGCCAGGCCGGCTACCAGTCCCGCTGCGTGCACAACGTGATGATGGGCTCCGTCGGCACTCAGGCCGAGCTCATCCGGGTGCCGCTGGCCGACGGCACCCTGGTCCGCACGCCCGGCATGCCGGATGCCGACCTTATCCCCTCGCTGCTGGCGGCTTCCGACGTGCTGGGCACCGGATGGTTCGCCGCGGTGGCCGCCGAGGCCGGCCCCGGCAAGACCGTGGCCGTCGTCGGGGATGGCGCCGTCGGATTGTCGGCGGTCCTGGCTGCCAAGCAGCTTGGCGCCGAGCGCATCATCGCCATGTCCCGCCATGCCGACCGGCAGGCCCTGGCCCGCGAGTTCGGCGCCACCGACATTGTCGAAGAGCGCGGCGAGGCGGGCATCGCCAAGATCAAGGAGCTCACCAACGGACTCGGTGCACACTCCGTGGTCGAGGCCGTCGGTACGCAGCAATCGATGGAGCAGGCGATCGGCGCCACGCGGCCCGGCGGACACATCGGCTATGTGGGTGTCACCCACGACGTGAAACTGGACGGCCTCGGCCTGTTCTTCTCCGGCGTGCACCTGCACGGTGGCCCCGCCCCGGTGCGCCGGTTCCTGCCCGAACTTATCCAGCTCATCTGGGACCGCAAGATCGACCCCGGAAAGGTGTTCGACCTGTCCCTCCCGCTGGAAGACGCCGCAGAGGCCTACCGCGCGATGGACGAACGGAACGCCACCAAGGTGCTGCTCACCGTCTGAGTGCGGCGCAGCTCCTTCGGCCCGGAGCAAGCGAAAGGAAACTCCATGAGCACGCAAATCCAACCCAAGAAGCCGACGGTCAAGGGCCCGGCCGAGTGGTTCACCGGAGACGTGTACTTCAATTCGTACTATGCCGGTGAAGCGCCCTCACGGACCCGGCTCAATCTGGTCCGGTTCACACCCGGTGCTCACACCGCGTGGCACAAGCACGCCGTTGGGCAGACCCTGCACGTGACCGAAGGCATCGGCTACGTGCAGTCCCGCGGCGAAGAGGTCATCGAACTCCGGCCTGGAGACACTGTTTACACCCCGGCAGGGGAGTGGCACTGGCACGGCGCAACCGCCGACAACTTCATGTGCCACCTCGCCCTCTGGGAAGCTCCGGAGCCCGGCAGCGACGAACCGGAAACCACCTGGGGCGACAAGCTCGCCGAGGACGAGTACCCCGCGGCGTAGGCCACGGGCCAGAGTCAGCACCAGAGCCAGCACCGGAGCCGGCTTCCGGACAGCACCCCAAACCAACGCACCCGACGGCGGCACCCTTGTGCCGCCGTCGGGAATCGGTTCGTCTACGCTCCGTAGTCGATGTGCGCGCGGACGCTGCCGCCGTCGTCGCTGAGCCAACCGCGGCTCTGCGCAAAGGAGATCATGCCATCGAACCCCTCGGCCCACTGCGCGGGCTGGGCTGCACCGCCGGCGCGTAACTGCGCCACGTCCAGCCAGGCATGGCCGGTGTCGACGGTACCCAGCCCGGCGGCCGCCAGTGCGTGGGCGACGTCCTGTTCGACCAGTCCGCCGGCACGCACAGCGAGTTCGCGCAGGTTCTCCTGGTCTTTGACGGCGGCACCGTCCGGCGGGCTCACTTCCACATACATCAGGCGGGATGCCCTTCAATGACAGCTGCCGTGGTGGCCTGTTGGCGCTCGGCGATGGTTTGGTCGGCCTTCGACCAGTGGGCAGCCGGGACCTCCCGGATGATCACCGTTGTATTCTCAGGCAACGCGCCGACGGACTCTTCCGCAGCGCGGTGCAGGGCGCTGACCAGCTTCCGCAACTGCTGCGGCGAACGGCCCTCGGCGATCGAGACGTCGATCAGTGGCATGTCTTCCTCCTAGCTGCGCATCACGAACGGGTCCGCGACCGGACCCTCGTCGGTGTTGATCCAGACGCTCTTCAGCCGGGTGTACTCGTGCATGGACTCCATGCCGTGCTCGATGCCAACGCCGCTGTTCTTGAAGCCTTGCCGCGGCGACATCGGCGACATAGCCCGGTAGGTGTTGACCCAGACCGTCCCGGCCTCCAGCCGCCGGCTCATCCGGTGGGCGCGGGCCAGGTTCTGCGTCCACACTCCGGCGGCCAGCCCGTACTGGGTATCGTTGGCCAACTGCAGCACTTCTTCCTCGGTATCGAATGGCATGATGGCGGCCACCGGGCCGAAGATCTCCTCGCGGACCACGCGCATCGAATTGTCCACGCCGGTGAGTACGGTGGGAGCGTAGAAGTATCCCGGGAGCGCGATGTCCGGCCGACCGCCACCGGTGAGCACGGTGGCCCCCTCAGAGACGCCCAGCTCCACATATGAGCCGACCTTTTCCTGCTGCGCGGCAAATGCCAGCGGACCCAGCTCGGTGTTGTCCTGCAGCGGGTCGCCGATCACGATGCTGCCGGCCCGCTCGGCGACCCGTTCCAGCAGTTCGTCGTAGACGGACCGGTGCGCAAAGACCCGGCTGCCGGCGATGCAGGTCTGGCCGGCGGCGGCGAAGATGCCCGCCACCACGCCCATCGCCGCATTGGCAACGTTGGCGTCCTCAAACACGATGTTCGGGCTCTTGCCGCCGAGCTCCAGGGTGGTGCCGATGAACCGGGATGCGGCGGACGCGGCGATCGCCGACCCGGTGGCGGTGGAACCGGTGAAGGAGATCTTCGCGATCCCGGGATGGTCCACCAGCGCGGCACCTGCCTCGGCGCCCATTCCGGTGACCACGTTGACCACGCCGTCGGGGAATCCGGCTTCGGCAGCCAGTTCGGCCAGCCGCAGGATGGTCCGCGAGGTGTACTCGGAGGGCTTGATGACGATCGTGTTGCCGGCGGCCAGCGCCGGGGCGAGCTTCGACGTCGTCAGGGTCAGCGGGGAGTTCCACGGCGTGATGGCCCCGACCACGCCCAGCGGTTCGCGCTGTGTGTAGTTGAGGATGGCCGGATTGCTGGTAGGAATCTGGCTGCCCTGGACTTTGTCTGCCAAACCGGCGTAGTAATACAAGTACTCCGGCAGCGTGGCCAGCTGCCCGCGCATCTCGCGCAGCAGCTTGCCGTTGTCCTCGGTTTCCATCCGGGCCAGTTCCTCGGCGTTCACGCCCACCAAGTCGCCGAGCCGGCGCAAGAGGTGACCGCGTTTGGTTTGGCTCAGGTCGCGCCAGAGCGGGTTTTCGAAGGCGGCGCGAGCGGCCGTGACAGCGCGGTCGACGTCGGCCTTGCTGCCACGGGCGGCCGAGTAGAGGACTTCCAGCGTGGCCGGGTTGGTGCTCTCGAAGTAGGCGCCCTCGGAGGGCGCACTCCAGCCGCCGTCGATGAAGTGGTCGTAATTCCTAGTCATGGCTGTCCTGATTCGATTCGTAGATGAAGTCGGTGATGAGGCGCGCCAGTTCGTCCGGGCGCTGCACCGGCAGCATGTGCCGTGTTCCGGCGACGACGGCGGTGCGTGCGCCCGGGATGGCCTCGCCCAGGCGGCGGGTCATCTCCGGGGTCGAACCCGGGTCCTGGTCCCCGGTGACCGCCAGCGACGGCACCGCGATGGCGCCCAGTTCGGCGCCGATCTCCGCGTCCGCGGTGGCGAAGACCCGGTAGGCATGCAGGTAGGACTGCTGGTCGTTGGCCAGCAGCGTGCTGCGGATGCCGTCCAGGGTCCCGGCGTCGGTCCCGGAACCGGCCGGGAACCAGCGCTCGATCGAAGCCTCCACGCTGCCGGGAAAATCGGCCGCGGCGTTGTCCAGCCGGGAGGCCACCGAGGCCGCCTCCTGCGGGGTCCGGCGGCATACCGAGCTGACGCTGGTCAGGCTGGCCGCCAGCTCGGGACGGAACCGGGCCAAGTGCTGGGCCACCAGCGCGCCGAGGGAGAATCCCACCAGGTGCGCCCGCCCCGGCAGCCGGGACGCGACGTCGTCGGCCAGTTCGGCGAGCGTGACCGGCTGCTCCAGCCGTGGCTGGCCGCCGTGGCCGGGCAGATCGAGCGCCAGCACGGTGCGTCCGCTGGACTCGGACAGCCGGGTGCTCAGTTGTTCCCACATGGAACGGTCCAACCCCACGCCATGGAGCAGGACGATCGGCAGGTTCGTCTCCACCGTTACTGTTCGGTGGCCAGGGGGGCCAGCCGCTGCTGCGGGCGGCCCTGCGAGGCGGCAGCCAGTGCGATCACGATCTCGCCAGGGTGCGGGGCGTCGGCGAGCCGGACCTCGATGCTCTGGTGATGCGAGCGGATGGTCGCGTCGGTGACGTGCTTGAGCGGGATGTCGAAGGTGACTCCGGCCGGGCCGCGCTTTTCCACGGCCGGCAGCAGCGTGGTGGCGTTCGCCGCATTGCGGAAGTGGTCGCCGAACTTGAGGGTGTGGATGAGCGCCGAGCCGTGCTCGATCTCGCCCTCCAGCCCTACAATCGCGGCCTTGCCGTAGGCTTCCACCGTGCCGCCGAGTGCCTTGACCACGCGCGGGGCCAACAGCTCGCCCACCTTGGAGGCTGCCTCGTCGATGCCGGCGGTCAGGTCTTCGACGAAGCCCTGGCCGTGCCAGGGATTGTCGATGACAGCTGCGACGACGGCGACCCGGGCGTTCGGTTCGACCGGGCGGCCGCCCTCGGTAAGGGTTTCTTCGGTCAGCGTGACGATCTTGCGGACGTTCATGCGGTGGCTCCTTCGAGGATGCGGGATGTGACGGCGGGGTCGGTGCTGCGGTCGCCGATTCGGGCGTGCGGGCGCGGGCCGGTGGACGCCGCGGCGATGACCACGATCTCGTCCGGTCGGGGCCCGTCGGAGATCCGCGCGGTGATGGTCTGGTAGTGGCTGCGGGTGGCCGCCTGGGTCTTGTGCCACATCGGCACTACCAGCGCCTCGCCGGCTCCAGCCCGGTCGTCGGCGAAGCAGATGATGGAGGTGCCTTCCAGGAACTCGCGGACGAGGTTGCCGAAGTACGGCGTATGGATCAACGCCCCGGCATGTTCGATTTCGCCCGACGTGCCGACGATCGCTGCCTTGCCGAACGCCTCGATCCGGTCTGCGCCGCCGAGTCCGGCAATCAGCCGGTCGGTGAGCAGCCGGGCCACCACCGGCGCGATCATTTTCGATTCCGGCGCCAGGTCGGTCGCCGGCGGCGTGCCGACCCATGGATTGGTGATCACTGCAGCGGCGGTCGCCCGGACCACCGGAGTAGGAGCCAATGCACCGTTTTCCTGCAGTACTTCTTCCTGGTAGTAGACGATCTTTCGGAGGCCGGGCTGTCCGCCGGAGGCATCCGGACCAGTGCTGCTAGTCAAAGTGGGGCTTCACTTTCTCGGAGAACAGCTCCAGGCTGCGCATGGCCTTCTGGTGCTTCAGGCCGGGGTGGGTGGTCCAGAGCATCATGTGTTCCAGACCGACCTCGCGCTGGAGTTCCTGGATCTTCTCGGTGACGTATTCCGGTGTGCCTACCAGCATGTTGCGGTCCATCAGCATGTCGAAGTCCAGCGTGTGCGCGTCGGTGAGTTCTTCGCCCTCTTCCATCAGGTTGGACAGGCCACGCCAGTGGGTGATCCAGCGGTAGGTGTTCATCACGGCTTCTTCGAATTCTTCGCGTGCCTGTTCCATGGTGTCGGCCACGTACACGTCGCGGACCAGCGCGATGCCCTCGCCCAGTGGAACCTCGCGGCCCTGGGCCTGCGCGGCGTGCTCGCGGTACAGCTCGAAGCGGCCCTTGAGGGCGGAGACCGGCGGCAGCCAGAAGATGCCCTGCACGCCGTTCTGGGCGGCACCGATGATGGACCGCGGAGTGTCGATGACCTGCCACAGCGGCAGCTTCGGCTGCAGCGGCCGGGGAGTCACCGCCATCTTGGTGATCACGCCGTCTTCGGTGTACTCGGGGGTGGCAGGGGACAGCGGGTGGTTCCACTTCACGCCCGGTGCCGGGAACTCGTAGAACTCGCCCTTGTGGCTGAAGAAATCGTTGTACCAAGCCTTGTCCAGGATCTCCATGGTCTCCGCAAACAACGCCCGGTTTTTCTCCTGGTCGCGCGGATCGGCCGCCGGGTTAAGGTTCAGTGCCTCGCGACCGTACAGGCCGCGGCCGACGCCGACCTCGAGCCGGCCGTCGGAGAGCTGGTCGAGCAGCGCAAGGTCCTCGGCCAGCCGCAGCGGATGCCAGAACGTGACGATCGAAGCGGCCTGGCCAATACGGATCGTCGAGGTGCGGGCTGCGATGTCCACGCCCATCAGGATGGGATTCGGAGTCAGTTCCTGGCCCTCGTGGCCGAAGTGGTGTTCCGTGTACCAGGTGGACCAGAAGCCATACTTCTCGGCGGCCACCGCGTACTCGCGAGCATCCTTCATGTGCTGGTTGTAGTTGTCCAAGTCGCCGGGGGCGCCGAGGCCGTGGAAGATTGAAAAGCGCATGGTGGGTCCTTTCGCAGGGCTCAGCCGCCCCGATGGAATCTAGAAGGTCAGTCGGTTCGGGTCCGCGAATCGGTCAGGACTTCGCGGGAGGATGCATAGACGTGGTTGCGCATGGCCGCTTCGGCGCCGAAGTGGTCCTTGTCCTTGATCATCTCCAGCACCGTCCGGTGTTCGGCGGTCGAGGCGATGATCCGGCCGGGGTGCCCGGCGGTGCGCAGGACCAGCCGGTGGTAGGCCAACTGGTTCATCAGGCGGCCGTAATGTTCGGTCAGCTTGTTGTTGTCGGCGCCTAGGATGATGGTCTGGTGGAACTCATGCACCAGCGCCGCATAGCGCTCGGCGTCGCCTGAAGCGGCCGCTTCGTCGGACTCCTCCAAGTTGCGTTCCAGGACCGCAAGCTCGCGTACAGGTCCACGGCGGGCCAGCAGGCCGGCGGCGAGCCCTTCGAAGCTCTCCTTGAGCTGGAACAGTTCGACGATCTCGCGTCGAGTGGGTTCGCGGACGAAGGTCCCGACTTTCGGCCGGATCTCCACCAGCCCTTCGTGCTGCAGCTGCTTCAGCGCTTCGCGTATCGGCGTGCGGCTCACGTCGAATTCTTGGGAGAGGAACACTTCTGACACGGGAGCGCCCGGGGGGAAGTCACCGCCTAGGATGAGCGCCCGGACTCGGTCGAGAAGCGGCAGGTCGTGGACGGGAACGGTCAGGCCCTGCTCGGTGGTGAAAGTCTCTTGCATACATCAGAGATTATGTTGCATGCATGAAGCCGTCAAGGGTTTGTGGCAAAGTCCCGGGAAATACGGCGTTTTTGTAGTCATTTCAACCGAGTTGAAATTGTTGTTGACCTTCTCTGGTGATCTACATTACGCTCACTGCCATGCAACAGACTTTCGATAGTGCAGTGGCAAGTGTCTGGGCGGCGGCATGGGACCGCGGCGAGGTCGAAGCGCTCGAGGCGCTCGCGGCACCGGACTACATCAGGATCAGCAAGGGCAGCGGCAAGAGCATGAGCCTCGAGCAACTGCAGCAGGACATTCGGGAGGTCCGGCAGGCCTTCCCGGACCTGGCCACCACCGTGGACGCCGTGGTTGTCGACGGCGACACCGCGGCCATCTTCTGGACCTCAACCGGAACCCACAGGGCCTCCTTCATGGGCGTGCCGCCGACCGGCCGCCGGGTGCAGACCCGCGGTTCCAACTTCGTGACCATGGAAAGCGGCCGGATCAAGCAGGAAACGGTCACTTGGGACAGCAGTGAACTGCTGGGATCGCTCGGCATCCGGCACCTGGGTGACGCACTCGCTGAGGCGGGCACCGGCGTCGTTGTTGATTCACTCTCCGGGGAGCCGGACCCCGAGATCATGAAGACGTTCAACCGGCAGTTTGTCACCGGCGTGACCGTGGTGACGACCACCGAGGGGGACACCCCGAAGGGTCTGGCCGTGAACGCCTATGCCTCCGTGTCTCTGGAGCCGCCGCTGGTGATGGTTTGTATCCAAAAGACCTCGTCCACCTACCCAGCGCTGTTCGCCTCCACCCATTTGGGTATCAACATCCTCAGCAACCAGCAGCAGGGTACCGTTTCCACCTTCGCGTCCAAGGCGGCGGACAAATTCGCCGAGATCGACTGGCACGCCGGCCCCAACGGTTCCCCGCTGCTGGACGGGTCCTCGGCGGCGCTGGAAGCAGAGATCCGAGAACGTTTCCAAGCCAAGACCCACACCATCTTCATCTGCCGCGTGCGGCACGCCGAAGTCACCGACGCCGCGCCCATGGTCTACCAAGCCGGCCGGTTTTACGACAGCGAAGGCCTGTCCCCGCTGTAACCGAAGACCCACGGACGAGGACTTCACCGCGAACAAGCGCACCGCCCCCGGGCAGGCAACGATGCCGACCCGGGCCGTTCCACCCGACTGCCCACAGGGGCCGCCGGTACCGACCGAGTATCTAAGGGACCACAGTGAACACTCAAGCCAACAGCGTGCCCGTCGGGGAGGACAGCATCGCTGAAGATCGGGGCTACCGAGACAGCCTCACCAAAATCGAGCCGTACGGCATCGAGCATATTCCGGACGTGGAGCGCCACGGCAAGCCGCGCTCGCAGTTCTTCCTCTGGTTCGCCGCCGGGATGAACTTCCCGTTGGTGGTGCTGGGTTTCAGCGCCGCCTACTTCGGCCTGCCGTTCTGGTCGGCAGTTCTGGCCATCCTGGGGGCCGGCCTGATCGCCGCCACGGTCATGGGCTACCTCTCGGGCATGGGCGTCCGGCTCGGCATCCCGCAGCAGATGCAGGCCCGCGGCCCGCTGGGCTTCATTGGCAACCTGCTGCCGGTGGCTTACGTCAATGTCTTCGCCGGCGTGGGCTGGGCCTCCGTTACGGTGATTCTTGGCGGGCAGGCCATCGGGCTGCTCACCGGCATGCCGTTCTGGCTCTCGGCCCTGGCTCTGATGCTGCTGCAGCTCGGCGTGGCCGTGATGGGCTACAACCTAATCCACTTCCTGCAGCGGGTGCTCTCCTTCGTGCTGCTGGCCGGCTTCATTTTCGTCACCGTCGTGACGGTGGCCTCCGGCAAGATCGTCAACACCCCCAACCCCGACGCCGAAGGCTTCCTGGGCGTGGGTGGCTGGATCATTTTCTTCGGCTACTTCTTCTCCTACATAGTCGCGTGGATGCCGTTCGCCTCCGACTACTCCCGCTACCTGCCCAACAGCGCCACCAACCGCCGCGGCGCCGGCTGGTTCACCATGCTGGGCAACTTCATCACGCTGTCCTGGATGGGCATCCTGGGCGCGCTGCTCGGCTCCACCGCCACCTCGTCCGACACCATTGCGGCGCTGGACGAACTGATGGGCCCGTGGGCCATCATCGGATTGGGCATCGTGGCGCTGTCCTCCTTCACGCAGAACTTCCTGAACGTCTACGGCGGAGCCATCTCCATCCAGACCATGGGCGTGCCGGTCAGCCGCCATGTCGCCGTCGTCTTCATCTGCATCGCCTCGTACTTGGTGGCGCTCTGGGGTCAGCACGGGTTCTACGACGGCTTCACCGCATTCCTGAACCTGACCGCCTACTGCATTGCGCCGTACGTGGCGGTGCTGATCTGCGATTACCTGTTGGGCGGACGCCGAAGCCAGCAGGGCATCCAGGAGCTCTACGACAAGTCGCGGAAGTTTGAATGGGGCTTCATCGCTTGGGCAGCCGGTGTGCTTGGCTCCTCGCCGTTCTGGATTTCCGCCATCTACACTGGCCCTGTTGCAGCAGCTTTCCCGCAGATCGGCGACCTGTCGTTCTACGTTGGCGCCGCGATCGCGACCGTGGTTTACCTGGTGACCTACCGGTTGCCGCGGCTGTCCGGGCGTCCGCTGCTCATCGCCGACAAGGAGGGCTAGGACATGCCGGACCGGAACCATACCGACCGCGCTGTGGGGCAGCAGCATCTGGTGGTGATCGACATGCAGCGGGCATTCCGCCAGCAGGGCGACTGGCACGTTCCGCGCTACGACGAGGCGGTCGGGGTCATCGCCAGGCTGGTGCGCGGCGGCTTCGATCCGATCATCACGCGGTTCGTGCCGGATCCGACCGAGTCCGGTTCCTGGTCCGCCTACTATGACCGCTGGCAGAGCATGCGGCTGGACCCGTCGGATCCCGTGTGGGATGTGGAGCTGCCCGGGGTTGAGACCGGAAGGACGCTGGACCTGCCGACGTTCACCAAGTGGGGCGCCGAACTGGCTGGCCGGATCCCGGCGGGCGACGAGATCATCCTCACCGGCGTCGCCACCGACTGCTGCATCCTGGCCACCGCACTGGGGGCAGTGGATGCCGGACGCTACGTCACGGTGGTCGCGGACGCCTGTGCCGGCCAGAGCGACCAGGCGCATGAATCAACCCTGGCCTTGCTGGAACTGCTCTCGCCGATGGTCACCGTGACCGACAGTGCTGAACTGGTATCCCGGACTCAAGCCGCGGCGGTCTGACGGCCAAGACGTTCCTCACGCCCGACGGCGGCACCCGCGTGCCGCCGTCGGGCGTTTTCTGCAAAAACCCTTGACCGTCCTCGCCGTGCGGGAATAACCTACAACCAAATGGTTGTAGATCAAGTTAGCGACACCGAGTTGGACCGCCTGTTCCAGGCGCTCGCCGATGCCACCCGCCGCGACATCGTGGCCAAGGTGCTCACCGGAGAGTTCTCGGTATCCGGGCTGGCAGCGGGCTACGCCATGAGTTTCGCCGCGGTGCAGAAACACGTCGCGGTGTTGGAACGGGCTTCCCTGGTGGTTAAGGAGAAGCGCGGTAGGGAGCAGATGGTGCGGCCTCATCTTGAGGGAGTGCGGAGAGCGCGTCGGCTGCTCGATCAATACGAGATGCTCTGGCAGCACCGGGTTGAACGGATCCAGGACATTCTCGACGAATAGAGAAGGGCACCATCATGCCGGTAATTGATGTTATCAAGGACGAGGACGCGTTGAAGTTCACCATCGTCGCCGAGTTCGACGCCCCCGTGGAGCGCGTGTGGCAGATCTGGGAAGATCCGCGCCAACTGGAGCGCTGGTGGGGCCCGCCCACCTGGCCCGCCACCTTCGACAAGCACGAGTTCACGCCGGGCGGCAAGGCCAGCTACTACATGACCGGGCCGGACGGCGAGAAGGCAGGCGGCTGGTGGAAGTTCACCGCCATCGAAGCGCCGAACAAGCTCTCCTTCGAGGACGGATTTGCCGACGACGACGGCGAACCCGTGACGGACATGGGCACCACGTACGCCACGGTGACGCTGGAATCCATCGACGGACGCACCCGAATGACCACCGAGTCCCGATTCGAATCCGCCGATCAGTTGCAGAAGATGCTGGAGATGGGCATGGTCGAAGGCATGCAGGGAGCCATGGGCCAGATCGACGCCATCCTCGCGGAACGCGCAACGGTCTGAGCCAAGTAACGGAACACCCCACCGGAAGGAACTTCGCCCGTGCCCACATTCTCCGACAGCCAGCCCGTGATCGTCGCCTTGCCCACCGAGGACCGCCGCAAGTCCCACGACTTCTACACGGCCCTGGGCCTCAAGGCCACCGGCGAAACCGGCGACGACGGCTTGCCCGAGCCGCTCCAGTTCGAGGTGAACGCGGGCCTGCGGCTCATGTTCGTCCCGCCCGGTGGCTTCGGCTGGGTCACCAACAACCGGCCCACCGCCACGGGCGAACAAACCGAATGCCTGCTGGGCCTGCCGGTCGGCTCGCCGCAGGACGTGGACGCCGTGGTCGGCACGGCCAGGCAAGCCGGCGGCACAATCGTCATGGAGCCCGCCCAGCAGCCGTGGGGCTACTCTGCGGTCTTCGCCGACCCGGACGACCACCTCTGGCAGGTCACCGCGGGGTAGGCCGCACCGCGGGCCGCTTTGGACACACAACCTGGGCCCGCAACACTGAGGGGGAATGACGACGGCGGTGCCCACCGCCGTCGTCGTCCCCGTTTGAGGTGGGCACCGGCGCGCGGGGGACTACCATTCAGACATGGACGACCGGATCACGTTGCGCTTCCTCGCCTCGCCGACCGATGTCTCGGAGGACGGGACCACGGTGCAGGCCGGCCGGGTGCTGGAGTGGATCGACAAGGCCGGCTACGCCTGCGCCACCGGGTACAGCGGGAGCTACTGCGTCACCGCGTACGTGGGCAACGTGCACTTCACCCGCCCGATCCGCAACGGCGACCTGATCGAAATCGACGCGCGGATTGTGCACACCGGACGCTCCAGCATGCAGGTGGTGGTCACGGTCGACGCGGCGAACGTCCGCGAACGTGAATTCCGGCCGGCCATGGACTGCATCCTGGTATTTGTGGCGCTGGGCGAGGACCGGCGGCCGAAGCCGATTCCGCAGTGGCAGCCGTCGGACGATGAGTCGGCGCGGCTGGCCGAGGGTGCCGCCGGACGGATCGCCGCGCGGGCGGAGATCAGGGACGCCATGCGCGCGCAGGCCTACACGGATGCGGGCACCACGCCGAAGGAGCACTTCCGGTTCCTGGCCGCGCCGTCGGACGTGAACTGGGGCGGGAACGCCCACGGCGGCATCGTGATGCGCTGGATCGACGAAGTGGCTCGGGCCTGCGCCATGTCCTGGTGCGGCCGCGACGCGGTGGCCGTCTACTCCGGCGGCATCCACTTCCTGAACCCGGTGCACATTGGCGACCTGGTGGAGGCGGAGGCGCGGCTGATCCACACCGGCCCGCGCAGCATGCACACCGCTGTGCACGTGCGCGCCCGCGATCCGCGCGGCGGTGAGTGGCGGCCCACCACGCAGTGCATGACCATCTTCGTCACCCGTAACGAGGCCGGCCATGCGGCCGAGGTTCCCCAGTTGATGCTGCGCACCGACGAGGACCGGCGGCTGGATGCGCACGCCCTCGACCTGATGCGCCGCCGGGCCGAGCTGCCGCCGCTGCAGTTCGCCGTCGAGCGGAAATACCATTTCCGGCAGCGCAGCCAGAGCAGCAGCTGAGGCCGCCTGCCCTCAGCCGGCTAGGGACTCCAGCGCACCGGGCCGTCCTCGCAGAACACCGTTTCCACGGCTTCGCCGCCCAGGCAGGCTGCGTCCACCAGGTCACGGTTACCCACGGGTTCGGAGAGCTCCACGTCCGCAGGCACGGCGTCATTGCCCTGGCAGTTGTAGGCATCGCCGGTCAACGGCTCGACGTCTGTCCGGATGACAATCCGGCCTCGCTCGAATTGAACGTCTGGCTCAAGCACGGTCCCAGTTTCCCCGCTGGCACATTCCAACCGGGTCACGCCCAGCCGCAGCGCCGTTGAGTCAGGTGTCACCTCCGCCGCGTCGAGCAGCTCCCAAACGGCGGTGGACCCTTCCGAAGCGGCCGGAGACCCTTCCGAACCAGGCGGCGCGCTGCAACCGCTGACTACGACGACGGCGGTGCAGCCGAGCGCCGCAGCCACCAATCGAGCTGCCGTGAACGCCGTCGTGAATGACGAGGCAACCCCGCGTGATGTCTGCACCTCGGCCCTCCACTCTGCTGACTGCAGTCAGGCGCCTGACTGCGCTCCGGCGCCCTGACTGCATTCCGACGCCGCTCGCAATCGCCATCCCGGTTTTCCGGAGGTGACGCCAGCATCCTTCTCCGCACAGTATCCCTGGGCGGGGATCATGAGAAGGCGCACATGCGGCGCATCTCTGGATTCCCGGCGCCGGGCCGACCTGTCGCCGCTGCAGTTCGCTGTCGAGTGGATCTAATGACCAGCCGAGCGGTCCCGCTGCTCCCGAAGAAGCCTCAGCCGGCCTGGTGCAGCCGGTCGGTGGGCAGCAGGAGCTCTATCGTCTTGGTCAGGTCGATGGATTTGGCGATCGGACCGGTCAGCGCGGGGGAGACCGACACGGTGGCGCGCCGTACCTCCCTGATGAGCACCTTCACGCGCTCGCCGTCCAGATCCAGCCACCAGTCCTCGGCCAACAGCCGCAGCCCCAGCTCGTCCAGCAACGCCTCCGCCTCGTCCAACTCGGACACTTCCCCGCGCTGGCGGTGCAGCAGATCGAACGGCACGAACCCGCCGTCGTCCGTCATGTGGATGTAGCCCACGTGTTCGCCGTCCAAGGCCCGGACATGGTCGAACGTGTTCTCGGACGGAAGCGGAGTGGCCATGGCGCCCATCCTAACCAGACCCGGCCCTGACCGACCTAGGACTGGCCGGAGCCAGTCATGCCGTTGACCCGACCGTGCCGTCGACGCGGACTGCATGCCCCGCGGTCGGCCCGTAGCGGGCCCCGAAAGCCCCCGCAGCCCACCGCGCGGCCGGTTCGCAGTCCGCCCCGAAACCACACCCTGCAGCCGGCCCATAGTCCGCCCCGGAGCCCTCCGGGCGGGCGTCGCGGTTCCAAGGTAGTGTGGCGGAGCGGAGTAGCAGGGAGAACGACCATGGCCGGCAAAGACAACGGGAGCCCGCGGGAGGCGCTGCCCGCGGAAGCGCAACCAAGCACACTCCCGGAGCCGGCTCCAACGGAAACGTCCCTTGGCGAGCTGTCAGGGTCCCGGATCCTCGACGTGCTCGACTTTCCGGTCGGCGCAGCGGCCGGGGACGAAGAGCAGGTCAGTCGGCTGCGGCGGCTCAACCGCCGACGTCGCGCGGTGGCTTTCCGGCTGCTGCCCAAGGACCAAGCAGCGCGGGTATTCGAGCAGCTCGGTCCCGCGCTGCAAGCCGAACTGTTGGACGGCCTGCAGGATGAGCAGGTGGCCGCGTTTTTCGACGGTCTGGCACCGGATGACCGGGTCACCCTGATCGACGAAGTGCCGGCCACCGTGGCGCGGCAGCTGATGCGCGGTCTCACGGAGGAGCAGCGGGCTCTGACTTCCGTGGTGCTGGGGTATCCGCGCGGTTCGATCGGGCGAAGAATGAGCCCGGAATTCATCACCACCACGCCGGAGCTGACCGTCCGGCAGACACTGGAACGGCTGCACAGCCGGCTGGAGGACGCGGAAACCGTGTACATTCTGCCGGTCACCGACGCTGGCAAGCGGCTGGTGGGATTGGTCAGCCTGCGCCGGCTCCTCTCCGCGGAACCTGACACCCGGGTGGACGCCATCATGGGCGATGCCTACTGCCAATCGGCCACCACACCGGAGGAAGACGCGGCGCGCCTGTGCACGGGTCGCAAACTGCTGGCCCTCCCGATCGTAGACAGCGAGCGGCGGGTGGTCGGGATCCTCACGGTAGACGACGCGCTTCGCATCCTGGAAGAAGCCGAAACCGAAGATCAGTCGCGTATCAGCGGCAGCGAGCCGCTGCGCCGGCCCTATCTGGCCACGCCGATTTTCCGGATCGTCAAATCCCGCCTGGTGTGGCTGCTTGTCCTGGCGGTGGGCGCAACGCTGACGGTGAGCGTGCTGGAAGTCTTCGAGGCCACGATCGCGCAGATGGTGGTGCTGTCGCTCTTCGTGCCGCTGCTCATCGGCACCGGCGGGAACACGGGTAACCAGGCGGCCACCACCGTGACCCGGGCGCTGGCGCTCAAAGAGGTCACGCCCCGCGACCTGCTGAAGGTGCTTGGCAAGGAGGTGCGCGTCGGCGCGACGCTGGGCCTGCTGATCGGAGGGCTGGGCTTCGTCGTGGCCGCCGCCTTCTACGGGCCTGCTATCGGGCTGGTCATGGGAGCGTCGCTGCTGGCCATCTGCACCATGGCGGCAGCGGTCGGCGGCCTTATGCCCATGCTGGCCCGCTTTCTCAAGGTGGACCCCGCGGTCTTCTCCAATCCGTTCATCTCCACCTTCATCGACGCCGCGGGCCTGCTGGTGTATTTCATGATTGCCCGCACGGTCCTGGGAATCTGAGGCAGCGTCGGCGGGAAGCCCGTAGGCTACGGGCATGGCCATCATTTACGACGCAGTGCTGGAGCCCTCCAAGCAGGATCTCCTCAAAACCTGGCTCCCGGAGCAGCCGTGGTTCCAAGAACTCGGGACCGACGCCGCCGAGCTGGAGCACCTCGGCGCCTTCCGCTTCGATGATCCCGCCGGCGAGGTCGGGATGGAAACGCACCTGCTCTCCGCCGCCGGACGGGTGGTGCACGTCCCGCTGACGTACCGCGGCGCACCGCTGCCCGGGGCCGAGGAATTCCTGGCCGGAACCATGGAACACTCGGTGCTGGGCGACCGCTGGATCTACGACGCCTGCGCCGACCCTGTCTACGCCACCGCGCTCGCCACGGTGATGGTGCAGGGCGGTGCCGGCGCCGAACAGTTCCTGGACGTGGACGGGAAGCTCGAACCACTGACCGGAGCCATCCCGGTGCGCGGCAGCGGCGGCACCGGCGGCAGCGTCCCCGAAATCACGACGGCGGTGCCCACCACCTCCGGCATCGTCACCACCATCGACGCCAGCCCGCTGACCCTCACCGTCTACCGCGCACCGGACCCCAGCGAGCAGCCCGGCACCAAGCTCACCTGCACCTTGCCCGGCCAGCACCCGCTGATCCTCGCGTCCGCACGCTAAAGCGAAGGCTGCCGCGCCGGATATTCGCCGGCAGTTTGTCCAACTACGGCTTCCTGGGCACCGCCGTCGTCCTGAGCAGGAAGTCGGCGGTGCCCACGCCTGTGGTGAGCACCACTGACCAGCCCCTTAGGCCCTCGGCGAGGAGCGATACAGGGCCAATCCTCCGCCGTCGTCCGCCGACGCCGCGTTGACGGCGCACCCGCCAGCCACCCCAAGCAGGCTTCTCGATTTGACCCGCGGGAGGAGCGGAAGATAAGTTTTCGTGGCGTAGGTCACCGCCCGCCCCTTTTTGAGGCTCGCGGAATAGGCCTGACATCGCTATGGCCGGACGCCGAAGTTGCCTGTTCCGGCTGGTTCGAAACGGAAACTCCCGCGGATGCGCAGTCCCACCCCTAAGGAACACATGAGCACCACCAGTACCGAACCTCATCTGCGGCGGGCTCTGTCCAGTCGCCATATCCAGCTGATTGCCATCGGCGGGGCCATTGGCACCGGCCTCTTCATGGGCTCGGGCAAGACCATCTCGGTGGCCGGCCCGTCGGTCATCTTCGTCTACATGATCATCGGCTTCATGCTGTTCTTCGTCATGCGGGCCATGGGCGAGCTGCTGCTGAGCAACACCGACTACAAAAACTTCAGCGACTTCGCCGGCGACATCCTCGGCCCCTGGGCGGCATTCTTCACCGGCTGGACCTACTGGTTCTGCTGGGTGGTCACCGGCATCGCGGACGTGGTGGCCATCGCGCACTATGTGGCCTTCTGGTGGCCTGACCTGCCGCTGTGGGTCCCCGCACTGGCTTGCATCCTGCTGCTGCTGGCGCTGAACCTGCCCACCGTGCGGGCCTTCGGCGAGACCGAATTCTGGTTCGCGCTGATCAAGATCGTGGCCATCGTGGCGCTGATCGTGGTGGGCCTGGTCATGATCATCACCGGCTTCGAGCACGAGGGCTCACGCGCCTCCTTCGCCAACCTGTGGGAGCACGGTGGCATGTTCCCCACCGGCTTCATGGGCTTCGTGGCCGGCTTCCAGATTGCCGTCTTCGCTTTCGTGGGCATCGAACTGGTGGGCACCACCGCCGCCGAGACCAAGGACCCGGAGAAGAACCTGCCCCGCGCGGTGAACTCCATCCCCATCCGCATCCTGATCTTCTACGTGGGCGCGCTGATCGTGCTGATGGCCGTGGAGCCATGGACGGCGTTCAGCGCCGACGCCTCGCCGTTCGTGGGCATGTTCGCGCTGGCCGGGCTAGTGGGTGCGGCCGGTGTGGTGAACTTCGTGGTGCTGACTTCGGCGACCTCGTCGGCGAACTCCGGGATATATTCCACTTCGCGCATGATTTATGGCCTCTCTCAGGAGGGCGACGCCCCGAAGCGGTTCGGCAAGCTGTCCGGCCGCGGCGTGCCGCGCAACGCCCTGCTGTTCTCCTGCATGTTCCTGCTGGCCGGCGTGGTGCTGCTTTACGCCGAGGGCAGCGTGTCCGAGGCGTTCACCCTGGTCACCACCATCTCGGCGCTGTGCTTCATGTTCGTTTGGACCATCATTCTGCTCAGCTACGTGGTCTACCGCCGTCGTCGGCCTCAGCTGCACGCGGACAGCAAGTTCAAGATGCCCGGCGGAGCCTTCATGCCCTACGTGGTCATGGCCTTCTTCGCCTTCATCCTCTGGGCGCTGACCACGCAGACGGACACGCTGACCGCGCTGCTGTTCACCCCGCTCTGGTTCATCGGGCTCGGCATCGGCTACCTGGTGCTGCGCCGCAACCCGGAGCACGCCCGGATCCGCGCCGCCCACGACGCCAAGGTTGCCGAGGAGAAGGCCAACCGCGACGGCCGGGAACGGGAAACCATCTCCGCACCGTAGCGCCCGGCCTCCTTCGGCACCGCCGGCGTCGTCCCCAATAAAACAACGACGCCGGTGCGCGCCGACCGTCCCGCAGCCGCCTTGCCCGCCACTGGGCAAGGCGGCTGTGGCGTTCACCAGTCGGTCCAGCGCCTCCGGCCATGCAGCCCACGGACACCCCGGGAGCGGCCACAGCGGCACGTCCCGGACCGCCCGCGGCCGCAACCCTTCCCAGCAGCGTAAAGACCGGCAAGAATGTTGGCGGCAAGCACCGCAGACCTTCTGTCCGAAAGGCACACCATGGCACTGGGAATGAACCCCTACCTGCAGTTCAGCGGCAACGCCGCCGAAGCCGTCGATTTTTACCATTCCGTGTTCGGCGGCGAACTGAGCAAGATGACCTATGCGGAGGGCATGGGGGACCAGAACCCACAGACCAGCTCCAACATCATGCACTCGTCGCTCTACGTAGACCGCGGATTCCAGCTGATGGCATCGGACGCGCCGGCCGAAATGACCACCTCCGGCAACGGCAGCATCTCGCTGAGCTCCAACGGCGACGACCCGGCCGACGATGACAAACTGCGCAGCTACTGGGACGGGCTGAGCAACGGCGCCACGGTCAACCTGCCGCTGGAACAGGCCCCGTGGGGCGACTACTTCGGCCAGCTCACCGACCGCTTCGGTGTCAGCTGGATGGTCAACATCACCGCACCGCAGGACGGCGAGCAGTAGGACCACATGGCCATCGCTGACTTCGAACGCTATCCACTCACGTTCGGGCCCAGCCCCATCCATCACCTGCCGCGGCTCAGCCAGCACCTCGGCGGCGCACAGCTCTGGGCCAAGCGGGAGGACGTCAACTCGGGTCTGGCCTTCGGCGGCAACAAGACCCGCAAGCTGGAGTACATCGTCCCGGACATCCTCGCGCAGGGCGCGGACACCATCGTCTCCATCGGCGGCTTCCAGTCCAACCACACCCGGCAGGTCGCGGCGGTGGCGGCGAAGCTCGGCTTGAAGGCCGTGCTGGTGCAGGAGAGCTGGGTGGATTGGCCGGATCCGCTCAATGACCGGGTGGGCAACATCCTGCTGTCCCGGCTGATGGGCGCGGATGTGCGGCTGGACCCGGCCGGTTTCGACATCGGCATCCGCGACTCCTGGCAGAAGGCCCTCGCCGAGGTGGAGGCCGCGGGCGGCAAGCCCTATCCAATCCCGGCCGGCGCCTCGGAGCACAAGTTCGGCGGACTGGGCTTCGCCAACTGGGCTTACGAAGTACAGCAGCAGGAAAAAGAACTCGGCGTCTTCTTCGACACCATCGTGGTCTGCACCGTCACCGGCTCCACCCACGCGGGCATGATCGCCGGTTTCGCCGCGCTGGAGGACGCCGGCGGCCACCCGCGCCGCGTGATCGGCATCGATGCCTCCGCCACCCTGGCCAAGACCCGAGAACAGGTGGGCCGGATCGCGCGCAACACGGCCAAGCTGATCGGCCTGGAGCGGGACCTGCGTGACGACGAGATTACCGTGCTGGAAGGCTGGGCCGGCGACCTCTACGGCATCCCTGTCGACTCCACCCTCGCAGCCATGCGGCTCAGCGCCTCGCTCGAAGCGATGATCACCGACCCGGTCTACGAGGGCAAGTCCATGGCCGGCATGATCGACCTGGTCAGCAGCAAGCAGATCCCCGCGGACAGCAACGTGCTCTACGCCCACCTCGGCGGACAGCCGGCGCTCAACGCCTACAGCGCTCTGTTTCGAAGCTAGAAAACAACGACGGCGGCGCTCACCTGGGCGCCGCCGGTCCGGGACCGCCGTAGAGCCTGCCGTCCCGGGATCCCGGTGAGTGCTGGCGGCCCGGGTGCTAGCGGCTCCGCATTCGTAGGTGGCTAGCAGCGCCGGCGGGCAGCTCTTGTCCGCCGGTTACGGCAGCCGCCCCGGTCTGGGCCGGACCGCTGCCCCCGCCTCGTCAGGCCGGAGTTCCACCGGGCTGATCAGTACCGCCGGTCCGCGGTGCAGCACTCCGCTGGACAACGGCTGGCAACGCAGGCCGCCGCGTCCGCGCATCGCGGCATGGGCGCCCGGCGCCAACATCCAGTCCATCCAGGCGCACGGGTGGGCGTGCCGACCGCCGCGGAACCGCACCTCTTCACCCCGGGATTCCACCGCGAATTCCTCGCCAATCAGCGGCGCCAACTGGGCTCCCCGCAGCACCACGTTGCGCCGAGTCAGCAGCGGATCAAACGGCTCCGCGCCTAATTCGGCGGCGATGGCCTCGAGCGATTCCACCGCCATGAACGTGACCGCCGCATCCATGTGGGCCGCCTTGCCAAAGAACCGGTCGCCCACAATGCCCTTGCCCGCCACCACCTCGGCCCGGTCACGGTCTTCCGTAGGTACCTCGGCAGCGCCGTCCTTCGCCCGGCCAAAGTAGGCATGAGCCGGCGACACCAACAGGTGCAGGATCTCAACCGGGTACCGGTACGTCGTCATGCTTCCAGCTTGCCGTACATCGACCGTTCGGAAGGCCCCACAATGACCCGGTCGATAACCGGCGGGGCCGGCTCAGCCCCGGGTCCGGGTCAACTCCACAACCCACTCGGGCGTCTGCTGCCCGATCTTCCGGTCCGTCACTACCCGAAGCCTGGCGGCCTCAACCATGACGCGTTCGTCCTCCGGGAGGCCGGAGACCCTGGCCGAGGGCGGTTTGGCCTCCACGTCCTCAGGCGTGGTGACCTTTTGGGCCAGACTGTCGTTCGAGGCGACCTGCAGGATGCGCGCCTCTTCTTCGCCGGCCAGGGTGCTTTCGGCCAAGAGTGTCAGCACCCCCAAGCCGATCACCCGTCGGTCCAGGCTGGAGGACATCGAAGCATCCAGTGCCCATTCGGCCCGCTCCCACCACTGGGCCCGGCGGCTGGCTTCGGCCTGGGTCTGTATGCTGCGCCAGCCAATGAAAGCAGCGATAACGGCAGCCAACAGGATCGCCAGCGGGCCCAACGAGGCGAGCACTTCCCACCCGTCCGGGGCGTCGTTCCGGACCACAACCTCTACCGGATCAGGAGCCTGCAATGCGACCATGGCTCCAATCTAGGACACCACCCGGTCAATCGTGCCGACCGCCGTCCTGCAAGCGGCCCCACACCGACGATTTGCTACTCGATGGCGCCAAAGCTGCGGATTAGACTCCTGCCCGAAAGCTGAGATGATCGGGCCATGAGCAAGAACCCACTGATGATCACCTCGGACTTGGCGCGTGCGGCACGTGCCCTCACGCAGGTGTCCGCCAAGGTCATTGCCAGGAACGCCGGCCTGGACAAGCAGCAGGTGCGGGACTTTGAGAAGGGCAACGCACCGTTGACGCCGGACCAGAATGCACAGTTGCGCAGGGCCCTGGGACAGTTCGGCGTCGTCTTCATTGAGGACGACGACCACGGCGGCTACGGCGTCCGCCGCAAATTCAACGCCACCAAGATCCAGCGCCTCGAAACCTGGGAAGGCGAAGGCGGAACCGCCTACGAGGACGACATCTAAGCCGGTCCTCCTCGACTTTCCTCATCGAAAAGACTTGCGCTCTTAGCGACGGCGCCGCCTTCCATCGTTAGCGAGGAATTGGCCGGATATGTCTGCGCGCCCGCTCGCTTAGAGTTGATCGTCGTGACAGTGGTGTGGAGCTGGAGGTCAATTGCGGAGCGATGATGGGCGCAGCGTTCTCTCCCGGGTGGTGGGGATCCTCAGGTCATTCGGGGAGGGCAATGAGGATCTCAGCGCCAGCGAGATCAGCCGCATGGCCGGCTTGCCGATGTCCACGTGTCACCGGATCCTTGCCGCGCTGGTAGAGCAGGGGCTTCTGGAAAAGGGGGCCGAGGGCCGCTACCACGTAGGACTTGTCCTCTGGGAAGTGGCTTCGCACGCGCCGAGGTCGGTCGGTGTGCAGCGGCTGGCGCTGCCGTTTATGCACGACCTGTCCGAAATCACGCACTACCCGGTCCACCTGGCTGTCCGCGAAGGTCTGGAAAGCGTGTTCATCGAGCGGCTCGCTCCGACCGATTCACCGTTCGAGCGGCCGCGGGTGGGAAGCCGCTACCCGCTGCACGTCACGTCGGTGGGCCTGATTCTGCTGGCCCATGCACCCGCTGCCGTGCAGAACGACTTCCTCGCCGGCTCGCTGCGGACCTACACGCCGCTGACCGAAACGGATCCCGTCCGGCTGCGTAAAAAACTTGCCGAGATCCGCACCCAGGGCTTCGCCGTCAGCGACAGGCAGGTGGTTTTGGACGCGATCTCGGTGGCGGCACCGATCCGTGACTGGACCGGCGCCGTCGTCGCCGCGATCTCGGTCAACACCCCGTTGGGGCGGCTGCGCGAAAAGTCGGCGGCGCACGCCGTGCAGACCGCGGCGCTGGGCATCACCCGGTCCTGGCAGCGGTCCAGGAGCACCGACTTCTAGCCGGTCAATGTGACCCAACTCTCATTCAGTGGGAACGCCCTAGGGGCACTCACTATGCGCTGAGATAGTGTCTCCAACGGTTCCCCACCGAACGAGGAGACAAAGATGTTCCGCTCTACAACACAGCCCCGTGTATCTGTCAGCCGCCGCGGCTTCATCACCGGCACCATGGGCGTGGCCGCCCTGGGAATGATGGGCGGTGCGCTGGCCGGCTGCAGCTCCGCCTCCGCTCCTGCCGCTTCCGCCGACCTCAAGGACTTCACCTACCTGAGCTACCTGCCGATGGAGACGCTCTCCGTGGCCCCGGAACTGCTCGCCGACGCCGGCGGCTACTTTGCCAAGCACGGCTTGAACGTCACCTTCCAAACCACCAAGGGTTCGCCGCAGGCACTGCAGACGCTGATCTCCGGCGTCGCACCGCTGACCCGCGTCGGCGCCATCGACCTGATGACTGCCGCCGCCGACGGCCAGCCGCTGGTCAACGTCGGCAGCATCGTCCGCGGCTCCTCCATTCGGACGCTCTACAGCAAGCAGCACCCGCTGGAGAAGCCGGAGGACTTCCTCGGCACCACCATGGGCGTTCCGTCGGAAGGCGGCACCAGCGACAAGTCGCTGTCGCTGATGCTGCACAAGGCCGGCTTCGATCCCAGCCAGGTCAAGCGGCAGGTCGTCGGCCTCGGCCCCGGAACGTTCGAACTGGTCAAGCGCGGAGATATCGTCGGCTACATGGTCAGCATCGACCAATCGATTGTGGCCAGCCAGCAGTTCGACGGCGAAGCAGCCGTTTTCGACGCCGGCGACTCCGTCCGGGCCGACGCCCAGGTCTACACCGCAACCCAGCAGGGCCTCGAAGAGCATGGCGACGACATCAAGAAGTACCTGGCGGCCATCCAGGAGGCCACACAGGCCATCGTGGACGATGAAGAGCTCGACGGCGTGCTGGAGACCATGCGCTCCAAGTACTCCTTCGCCTCGCTCGACGACGACACGGTGGCCAAGGAATCGCTGCGCCAGAGCCGCAACCTCTGGACCGCCAAGGGCACACAGCCGCTGCTGCAAACCGTGGAGGACTACTGGGTCGAAGGCTACGAAGAGCTCGTCGACGCCGGCATGATCCCGGCCGGCAGCGACCCCAAGAAGTGGATGGACAACAGCTATCTGCCCGCCGGCAAGTAACGGGCGGGATTGAGGAAGAATGACCATGCACGTTGACAGCACCCTGTCTTCGCTCCCCGTAGCGGAGGACACCGACCGGCCGGTGGAAATCCGGATCGACGGGCTCCAGAAGACCTACAAGACCGAACGCGGCTCGGTGGAAGCCCTGTCCAATATCAATCTGGAAATCCGCCGTCGTGAATTTGTGTCGCTGATCGGGCGGTCCGGCTGCGGCAAAACCACCCTGCTGCGGATCATGGCAGGCCTCGTGGCACCCACGGCCGGGCAGGTCGAGGTGGGCGGCAAGAGCCTCTGGCACAACGGAACCGTCGATTCCAGCGTGATCAAGCGGCTCGGCGTCGTCTTCCAGGACGCCAACCTGTTCCCTTGGTACAGCATCGAGGAAAACATCGCGCTGCCGTTGAAGCTGCGCGGCGTGAAGAAACGCCAACGGCTGGAGCGCGCCAGGGAACTGGCCGGGCTGGTGGGGCTGGACAAGTTCCTGCGCAGCTACCCGCGGGAACTCTCCGGCGGCATGCGGCAGCGCGCGGCCATCGCCCGCGCGCTCAGCGACAACCCCGAGCTGCTGCTGATGGACGAGCCGTTCGGCGCCCTGGACGCGCTCACCCGGGAAAAGATGAACCTGGAGATCCAGCGCATCGCTCTGGCCACCGAAGCCACGGTGGTGTTCGTGACTCACGACATCGAAGAAGCTGTGTTCCTTGGCGACCGCGTCGTGCACCTCACCCCGCGGCCCGGCCGGATCAAGGACATCGCCGACGTGCCGCTGTCCCGGCCGCGGGCCATGGAAGTCCAGACCGGCCAGGAATTCAACACCGTAGTGGCGCAGCTCCGCGCTTCCCTGAACCAGGAGGACGACCAGTGAACCGCCGGAAACTCATCAAGGTGCTGCCCTGGATCACCACTCCCGGCCTGCTGGTAGTCCTGTTCGTGGTCTGGGAGCTGTCGGTCAAGGCCCTGAATGTCTCGCCCTTGGTGCTGCCGCCGCCCAGCAAGGTGTTCGAAAACCTCGGCGACCTGCTGGGGAAGGCAAGTACCTGGCAGAACGTGCAGGTCACCGTCATCGAGATCGCGATCGGCTTCTCGGTCGGCGTGGCGGCCGGCGTCGTCGTCGGTGTTCTGCTCGGCAAGCTGCCGTTGCTGGAGGCCAGCGTCCGGCCCCTGATCATCGCCCTGGAAGTCATCCCCAAGGTCGCGCTGATTCCGCTCTTCGTCATCTGGTTCGGCTTCGGCATGACCACCAAGGTCATCATCGCCGCGCTGCTCGCCTTCTTCCCGGTGATGCTCAACGTCCTGCTCGGCGTGCGCTCGGTGGAACGTGGCCACCGGGACGTCATGCAGTCCATCAACGCCAGCCGCTGGCAGACCTTCACCCACCTGGAAGTCAAAAGCATGATGCCGCACGTCTTCGCTGGCATGGAAACCGCGATCGTGCTCGCGGTGATCGGCACAATCGTCGGCGAGTACCTCGGCGGCAACGAAGGACTGGGCTACATGGTGGTGCGAACCCTGAACGAGCTCAATGCGCCCGCGCTGTTCGCCGTGATCCTGATGCTGGCGTCCGTCGGCCTGGCCATGTACTTCATCGTCACCTCGTTCAAACGGGTCGCGATCCCGTGGCACGAATCGGTCTACGGGCGGAAGGCGGAAGGCTAAATGGAACTGCGCAGCAACTTTCCCGTCGGCAGTCCGCGTTGGGCCACCAGGCGCACCCAGTGGAAGGTCCTCGGCCTCACCGACGAGGACCTGACCAAACCGAAGATCGCCGTGGTCAACTCGTCGTCGAAACTGGCGCCTTGCTTCAGCCACCTGGACGACATTGCCGACCGGGTCTGCGAAGCGGTCCGCGAAGCCGGCGGCGTGGCGTTCGAGATCCGGACCGTTGCCCCCACGGACTTCATCATGGCGGCCGGGGCCAAGGGCGGCTACGTGCTCTCCAGCCGGGACCTGCTGGCCAACGACATTGAAGCGGCGGTCGAGGGCGCCATGCTGGACGGCATGATCTGCCTGGCCTCCTGTGACAAGACCACGCCCGGACAGCTGATGGCCGCCGGCCGGATCAACGTGCCCACCATCGTGGTCCCGTGCGGCTACCAGCCCTGCGGCGTGCTGGACAATGGCGAACCGGCCGACATCGAGGAAGTCTTCATCCAGGCCGGACATGTTGCCACCGGCGGAATCACCGTCGAGGACCTCTGCACCATCAGCGACCGCGCCATCGCCGGCCCGGGTGTGTGCACCGGCATGGGCACCGCCAACACCATGCACATCATGGCGGAGGCGCTGGGCATGTCGCTGCCCGACGCCGCACCGGTGGCGGCCAACAGCCCCAAGATGTGGGACACCGCGGCGCGCTCCGCCGTCGCCATCCTGGACGCCGTGCGGCAGGGACGCACCCCGCGCAGCATCATGACGGCAGGGGCGTTCCGCAACGCTGCAGCCGCGGTGCTGGCCGTCAGCGGCTCCATCAATAGCGTCAAGCACCTGCAGGCGATTGCGGTGGAAACCGGCGTGGACGTGGACGTCAACGGGCTCTTCACCGAACTCGCCGAACACGTCCGCCCGCTGGCGGCGGTCCGCCCGAGCGGCCCGGACAGCATCGAGGACTTTGAACGGGCCGGCGGCGCCCGGGCCGTGCTCGCCCAGTTGCGGCCTGTGCTGGACCTGGACGTCGCCACCATCACCGGCGAGCCGCTGGGCCAGACGCTCGAGGGCTTCGAGGTGCCGGACCCGGAGCTGATCCGGCCGCTGGACAACCCGCGCGGAGTGCAGGCGACCATCCAGATCCTGCGCGGCAGCCTGGCCCCGGAAGGGTCCATCGTCAAGCTGTCCGCCACGGAGAAACGCGACGACCGTTTCGCCGGCCCGGCGCGGGTCTTCGAGGAAGCCACGGAAGCCATCGCCGCGCTCGAGACCGGCGTGGTGCAGCCCGGCGAAGTCCTGGTGCTCCGCGGCGTCGGGCCGGTCGGCACCCCCGGGATGGGCATGGCCTCCAACGTGGTCTTCGCGCTGAACGGCGCCGGGCTGACCGGCAAGGTCGCGGTGGTGACTGACGGCCAACTGTCCGGGCTGGTGAATCAAGGCATCGTCGTCGGCGAGGTCAAGCCCGAAGGAGGCGTGGACGGGCCGCTGCGGCTGGTGCGCGACGGCGACGTCATCGCCGTCGACATTCCCGCCAAGACCGTGGACCTGAACGTTCCCGCCACCGAACTCGACCGCCGCCGGGCGGAGTCCGCGCCTGCGCAACACGGCGGGCAGACCGGCGGCTGGCTTGGCCTCTACGCCCGCAACGTCTCGCCGCTCGAACACGGCGCCACCCTCAGCCGCTGACCCGGCGACCCAAAGACTTTAAGGATTTCCATGCCTCACGAACTGACAGAAGTGAAGATTCGCACGCTGACCAAGCCGCCGCACGCGCCGGCCGAGGAACTCTCCGCGGACCTGTGCATCGTCGGCGCCGGCATCGCCGGCATCTCGGCGGCGCTGACCGCAGCCAAGCTGGGCCGCCGGGTGGTGATCGTCGACGCCCTGCCCGTCCTCGGCGGCCAGTGCGCCAATTCGCTGATCGGGCTGTTCTGCGGCGTCTACGGCAACGGACCCGAGTACCGGCAGCTCACGCACGGCATCTTCGATCCGATGTTCGCCGACCTGGTGCAGACCGGCGACGTCTCCTACAATTACCGGCACACCATCACGGTGAACTACGACGAGAACGCCGTCGGCCGCTGGATGGAGACGCAGATTGACCGGGCCGGCGTGATCCCGGTGACCGGGGCGTCCATCCTGGATGTGGAGAACGACGGCGGCCACCTGCGCGCCGTCGTCTTCGCCACCAGGTACGGGCTGCTTCGGGTCAGCGCCGATGCGTTCATCGACGCCAGCGGCGACGCCGCGCTCACCTGGGAGGCCGGGCTGGAATGCCGGGTCCCGGAGCGCACCATCTGGGGTTCCCAGCAGGTCCGGCTGGAAAACCTGGACCCCGAGCACGCGCCACCGGCCGACGAGCTGGCCAACCGGGTGGCCGAGAAGGCGGACGAGTACGGTCTGCTCCGGCGCGACGGGCTGGCCTTCTTCTTCCCGGGCCGGGACACCGCCGTCATGAACATGACCCACGTGGAGGCACCGCTGCAGGCGATCGAAGCCTCCGCGGCCCAGCTGCGGGGCAAGGAGCAGGCGGACCGGGTGGTCGACTTCTTGCGGACTGAGTTCCCGGACGCGTTCGGGCGGGCCACCGTCCGGCTGTACGGCTTCCCCGGGCGGCGGCAGACCCGCTGGATCGCCGGCGAGCACCAGCTCACCGTCGATGAAGTGCGGACCGGGTTCCGTTTCGACGACGCCGTGGCGCGCACCGCCTGGCCGATCGAACTGCACGACCGCCCGGAGGGATATGTCTGGGACGTCTTCGACTCCGACCATGTCCACTACGTGCCGCTGGGCAGCATCACCCCAAGAGGTGCGGTGAACCTGCTCGCCGCGGGCCGCTGCGTGGACGGCGATGCTGCCGCCCTCTCCAGCGTCCGCGTGATGGGACCGTGCGCGGCCATGGGCGAGGCCGCCGCGCACGCCCTGGACCTGGCCGACGGCAGTCCCGTCTCCGAGATCAACCTGGCCGAACTGCGTGACCGGATCCGGGCGAACATCGGCGAAGACGGAACCGACGCCGGAAAGGAGCAGGTCCTTGCAGCTGACCGACGATGACAAGGCCATGCGGGACGGCCGCGACGGATCCGCCGTCGCCGCCGCGATGGACCTGCTGATCCGCTACGGCGAGGGTCTCGGCGCCGAACGGCTGTGCAGCGTGCGGAACGTGGCCGGCACCTCCACCCAGCCGACGCCGGCGAAAAACAAGATCGCGGCCGAGGGCGGCTGGAACAAGGCGTACGCCGTGATCAACCTGGACTGCGACGAGGACATCGAGATCCCCAAGATGCGCGTCCCCACCTGCCAGCTGCAGCACGGGTTCAGCGCCGATGCCCTCAACATCACGCCGTACAGCCCGCATCTGGTGGAGCTGCAGGCCGACGCCGAAGCCTTCGCCAGCGACCGTGGCATCAACATCCTGGCCACCTGCACCCCGTACCAGGTGGGCAACCTGCCGGTCCGCGGCGAACACATCGCCTGGATGGAATCCTCGGCGGTGGTCTACGCCAACTCCGTGATCGGCGCAAAATCCAACTGCGAAGGAACGGCATCCACCGGCGCCGCCGGCCTGACCGGGCGGATCCCGTACTGGGGCAACCACCTGGACGAGAACCGCAAGGGCACCCACCTGATCCGGTCCGACGTGCGGATCGACTCGTTCATGGATTGGGGCCTTTTCGGCTACTTCGCCGGCGACGTGGTGCAGGAGGAACGTCCGGTGTTGACCGGGAACCTGGGCCTCCCATCGTTGACCGACCTGAAGCACCTGGGCGCGGCGCTGGCCACCAGCGGGGGAGTGGAGATCTTCCACCTGCCCGGGGTCACGCCGGAGGCGCCCACTGTCACGGAAGCCTTCGGACCCGCGCCCTTGCCGGACGTCGTGGTTTATACGGAGGCCGACCGGCAGGCAGCCTACGAGTCGCTCAACAACCAGGGCACGTCCGACGACGTGGACTTCATCCTGCTGGGCTGCCCGCATGCATCCCTGGAGCAGATCGCCCAGATCGCGGCGTTGCTGGACGGCAAGCGGCTGAGTCCGAACACCGAGTTGTGGGTGATGACGCCGCGGGCCCTGCGTTCGGTGGCAGACCGAAACGGCTACTCCGCCGTGATTGAGCGTGCGGGCGGGCGGTTGCTCACCGACTCCTGCCCGGCGATGTCACGCGTAGCTCCGGAGGGAACCAAGGTCTTCGCTACCGACAGCGCCAAGCAGGCACACTACCTGCCGGCCATCCTGGGAATCGAGGCCTGGTTCGGTACCACTGAAGACTGTATTAACGCAGCGTTGACCGGCAAGTGGAACGGGGCATTGAGATGATTTCGTCCGAGCAGGAGGCTGCGGAACGCTTGGAAGGTACCGCGGCAGCAGACGGCCTGGCTTCGGCTGAGGAGATAGTGCTGCGCGGCCGCGGCATCGTTCCTGGAAAGATCCGCGGCGAAGCGCTGGTCTCCCCGGAGACCATTTCAGGCTGGGGAGGCATCGACCCCGCGACCGGAACCATCATCGAGCGGCGGCACAGCCTCTGCGGCGTGTCCTTTGCGGACAAAGTGCTGGTCTTCCCCGGGGCCAAGGGCTCCTCCGGCTGGTCCGGCTTCTTCCAAAGCACCCGGCTGTTGGGGACCGCCCCGGCCGCGATGGTCTTCACCAAGATGACCACCAAGGCTGTGCTCGGCGCCGTCGTAACCCGCGTCCCCACCGTCAGCGAACTCGACCAGGACCCCGTCCAGATCATCTGCACCGGCGATCTCGTCGAAGTCGACGCCGACTCCGGAACCGTCACAGTCCTGCAGCGGGGAGACAGGCAGTTCGCGGTCTGAACCGCATTCTTGGCCGTATCATCGGCACATTCGGCCAACGCTAAATTGTGCCCCGGACCAATGGCCGATCTTCCCCGGCTAGACGAATCACTGATCCAGGTGAGTTGCCAAGCGGCTGACCCCAGTTAGAGCAAGCGATGGTACTTGCCTGACATCCCAGTAAGCGCCCGGCCAGTCTGCTGAGAATCGAGTCACCCGTATTCTGTAGAGCTAACTGACAGCCCGGACAGTGTGTGGCTGGGGCCGGTGCAGCAGGAGCTTTTTGAGCAGTTCGGTCAGGATGCTGGCCTCTGTTTCGGTCAAGCCTGCAACCCATTCCTGTTCACGCTGGTTGTTGTTCATGCACAGTTCAGCCACAACGGATTCGCCTTCGTCGGTGAGGCTCACGATGGCCTTTCGCCCGTCGGAAGGGTCTGGCTCGCGCGTTACGAGGCCATACCTCTCCAAGGTATTGAGTAGGCTCGACATGGACGCAGTCGACACGCCCGCCAGACGTGCAAGGAGGTTGGGGTGGACCTGTCCGACTGTCTTCAGGCTGAACAGCAGCTGATAACCGGCGAAACTTATGCCGCTTGGGCGATGCACCGAAACTTCAAGGTCTTTGAGGATCCGGTTGGTGACTCGAATAAGGTTGAAGCACATCGACATGGCTGTAAAGTCCACGTCGGGGTAGAGCTCAGTGGCAGCCTTGTGCGCCAGTTCTTCATATTCGGCAGGCCCAACCCGCTGCGTTCGCTTCTGCATGCCCCTACTCTATTTCTGTTGGGTGACGACACCGAAGACCCGCATTTCGGCGAGGTGCGTTCCACCGTCATCGGTGATCGTGACGTCGACGATGTTGTTTCGTCCGAATCTCGTGCGTTCCACGCCGGTGGCCACTAACGTACTGCCTGCAGATCCGGGAGCTATGTAGGTAATTTCTGCCTGTCGGGAAACGGACGGATATCCGGAAGACTCGCACACAAACGCAAAGCAAGTGTCACCCAGGGTGAAGAGGTACCCGCCGTGGAGGATGCCATGGCCATTCAGCATGGTGTCTTGGACGGCCATGGTCATAACGACCCGGCCCTCGGAGGCTTCGATGAAGGCGATGCCCAGGTTTTTGGATGCTTCGTCGGACTCGTAGCGCTGTCGCAGCCGTTCTTCCACGGGGTTTGCGTGCACCTCTGAAGCTAGCGGTGGCATGGGAAGTCTCCTTTAAATCCTTGCTGATGGGCTGATACGCGGCTGACTACTAGAAGTCTAGTTTCTTTTAGCGAGAAAGACACCACTTGGGAGTCATTCCGCGGCTCGGTCTTGCTGTGACTCCGGCGCCGATCGCGAATATCACATGAGATACGGCGGAACACAGCTGCTTGTGGCGCTCATCACTCGGTGTTATCGTAACTAGGGATCTAGCTAGATCTCTAGAGATAGCGGTAGACACAGCAGACTTGCAACTCGAAAGGTGAGCGTCAATGCTCCAAATCTCAGATCTGTCGGTGACTTACGGAGGCACCCTCACAGCTCTGCGCAACGTGACCATGGAGGTGCCGCAAGGTGGCGTCGTCGCGCTGCTCGGGAGCAATGGCGCGGGAAAGACAACTTTGCTCCGCTCGGTCTCGAACAACATCAAGCGGCATAAGGGCAAAGTTGTTTCCGGGCGCGTCACTTTCGACGGCGCAGACCTACAGAGCCAAGATGCCGCAGAGATAGTCTCGAGCGGCGTGGTGCAGGTGCCCGAGGGTCGGCGGATCTTCGGCAGGCTCACGGTCGAGGAGAACCTGCGGGTTGGCGGACTGCGGCAGACCAAGGCCGGCGCAGCGGCAGCCCGTGACTACGTTTACGAACTTTTCCCCAGGCTCAGGGAGCGAAGCACTCAGCGTGGTCTGCTGTTGTCCGGTGGAGAGCAGCAGATGCTGGCCATCGGTCGTGCCCTGATGGCGTCGCCGAAGCTCCTCATGCTGGATGAGCCTTCACTGGGCCTCGCCCCGCTCGTGGTGGCGCAAGTTGGAGATGTCATTCGGACCATCAACGAGCAGGGAACGTCAATCCTGATCATCGAACAAAACGCGAATATGGCTCTGTCCGTAGCGGACTACGCCTATGTGCTTGAGACAGGGCGGGTTTCGTTGCACGGCAAGGCCGAGGAGCTTGCTGCAACCGAAGAAATTAAACACCTCTACCTCGGTCATGGAGGGGGAGCGCATGACGACGGCGGCGCACCTGCCCTCAGCCTGGCTGGCAAGACCCTGCGACCTTGGAGCGAGAAGGCATGAACGAGCACGTTTCCGCACTCGAAGTCGCGGACGTCATCGTCCGGTTCGGCGCCGTGACCGCACTCGACGGAGTAAGTTTTTCTGTCGAGCCGGGGACAATCCATTCCATCATCGGTCCCAACGGCGCCGGAAAATCGACCATGTTGAACGTCCTTTCCGGCGTCTACCGGCCGAAGTCTGGGTCGGTACGGCTCGGAGACCAGGAGCTGGTCGGCCTGCGAGCGGACAAGATCACCAAGCTGGGGATGGCGCGTGCCTTCCAGAACCTCGCACTGAGTGGACACCAATCGGTCGAAGAGAACATGTTGCTTGGTCGCCATGCCCTGACACGCACGGGGTTCCTGGCGGCTGGCCTTGGACTGCCCTCTGCCCGCGCCGAGGAGCGCCGGCACTTGGACCGCGTTCGTGAGATCGCCGAATTCCTCGACCTGACCGACCAGCTTCACGGCCCGGTGGGTGAGCTTTCCTACGGAGGCCAGAAACGCGTCGAGATCGCGCGGGCACTGGCCATGGAACCGAAAGTTCTCTTGCTCGATGAGCCGGTCGCCGGCATGAATGCGGGAGAAAAGCGCTACATCTCCGCGCTGATAGCCGAAATCGCCCGTTCCTTGGCGATCACTGTCATTCTCGTCGAGCACGACATGGAAATGGTCATGTCCATCTCGGACCGTGTGACGGTGCTCGATTTTGGTAGACGAATAGCTGATGGAACACCGTCCGAGGTACAAAACGACCCTGCCGTTATCGGCGCCTATCTTGGGACCCCATCGGAGAAAGCATCATGAATCTCGAACTTCTCATCACCGGGCTTTCACTCGGCGCAGTATATGCGCTAGTAGCCCTTGGCTTTGTGGTTGTCTTTAAGGCATCCGAGGTCCTGAACTTCGCCCACGGCTCGCTGGTCGTTGCCGGGGCGTATGTCACGGCCCGCACGCATGAAGTGCTCGGCTTCTTCGGCGCAGTCATTGCCGGGATCATCGCCGCCGCCGCGGTCGCGCTGATCATTGAGCGCGTTTTGGTGCGGCCGATCCGCAACGCCCCCGTCATCTCGCTCGCTATCATGACCATCGGCGTTGAGGTCCTGATGAACACGGAACTGGTTCGCCAGATGGGCGTGGACATCCTCCCTCTTGGGCATCCCTGGGGCGCGGCTACATGGGTTTTGGGCGACATGACCATCCCGGTCAACCGACTGGTCGCCATCCTTACCGCTGTTGTAGTGATCGGCCTTTTCCTTCTCGCCTTCAGGTTCTCTTCCTGGGGCGTGTCCATGCGGGCTGCCGCTGAGGAC
This sequence comes from Arthrobacter sulfonylureivorans, assembly GCF_047607445.1. Taxonomy (GTDB): domain Bacteria; phylum Actinomycetota; class Actinomycetes; order Actinomycetales; family Micrococcaceae; genus Crystallibacter; species Crystallibacter sulfonylureivorans_A. The sequence continues at coordinate 75,171 of NZ_JBLKRT010000002.1, read as the reverse complement.
CGAGAGACAGCCGAGCTCGTGGGGCTGAAACTCGGCCGGATCTCCATGGTTTCATGGGTTATCGCCGGCGCGCTCGCCGCCGTGGCTGGCATCTTCCTGACCGGGGCGCCGACGCCGGGCCTGGCGCCGAGCCTGGCTGTGATTGCCATGCGGGCATTTCCGGCCGCTATCATCGGCGGCCTGGACTCCGTTGCCGGCGCATTGGCCGGCGGCATGCTCATCGGGCTGGTCGAAGCCTTCGCAGTCGGTTACCAGTCGGAATTGTCTTTCCTAGGACGCGGAATTGGTGAAGTCATGCCCTTCATCGTCATGATCATCGTCCTGGTCATCCGGCCGCAGGGCCTCTTCGGACGAAAGGAGTTTGTCCGTGCCTAACTCGACACTCAACCTGGAAACATCCCCCCAGGTGACCCGGCGTCCGAGCATACCGGACACGCGGTCCAGCAAAGCCGGCAAGCCGCTAATCCTGCTTGCCGTTGCCTTGGTCCTGATCGTGGCACCTCTCTACGTCAGCGCCTTTTGGCTGCAGTTGGGGTTCACGGTCTGTGCACTGGCAGTGGGAGCCATCGGTTTGAACCTTCTGACCGGAACGACGGGACAATTGTCCTTGGCTCACCCGTTCTTCATGGGTGTCGGAGCTTTGTCCTACGTTGTGCTCTCCGGTGAATCTAAGGAGACCAGCCTCGGCCCAATCATCGGTCTGGGACTCCCGCCGATCGTTGGCCTGATCGGGGGAGTGCTGCTGGCCGGACTGGCAGGCCTCTTGTTCTCTCCCATGTCGGCACGTCTCCGGGACATTTACCTCGGCGTCGCCAGCCTGGCGTTGGTGTTCATTGGCCTTCACGTGCTGAACACCGTCAGCGCCTTGTCGGGCGGCTTCAACGGACGCTCCACACCAGCCTTCGAATTGTTCGGCCTACGGTTCGACTATTTGGACAATCCCCCCGTCATTCTGGGCGTCCCCTTTGGAAGGGCTGAACTGCTGTGGTATTTCGGAATCATTCTCCTCATCGCCGCCGCCTGGTTCGCTAGAAACCTGCTGCGGTCACGCCCTGGCCGTGCAATGAAACTCGTTGCTGACAGCGAGTTGGCTGCCTCCGTCATGGGTGTCCCCGTCATGCAGTACAAGGGCAAGGTCTTCTTCCTCTCTTCCATTTACGCAGGCTTGGCAGGAGTCATGTACGCGCTAGCCATCGGAAGCATCGCACCGCAATCGTTCGGCATGGACTTGTCTCTCCAGTTCCTGGCCATGATCGTGATCGGCGGGCTCGGCTCAGTTGGGGGAGCCATTGCGGGAGCGGCATTCGTCACGTCATTGCCCCTGGTCATTCAGGACTTCTCCGAATACATCCCCTTCGTTTCAAACTCCCCTGGCGGAGTGTCCGCGTCCCATCTGGCGAGCTACATCTACGGGGCAGCCGTCATCCTGGTCCTCATCCTCAAACCGTCCGGCTTGGCCGGCATGTGGGACTCAGGCATCAAGGCCGTTGGGCGTTGGCGCACCGGCAGGAAGCAGTCGAAGGTTTCCGAGGTACAAGCACCACCAGCAGATCAACTCGTCTAGTCCAAGCGCAGCAACCGAACAACCAAGAATCCAATGGAGGATCTAATAATGAGCGCAGTCCGTTCCAAGCGCCTTCTGGCAGCCGCAGTCACAGCCTCGCTCGCCCTGACACTGGGGGCGTGCAGCACCAAGGCAAGCGGCGGTGAAAGCGCCAGCGAGGCCGGAGGCATCAAAACCGGTGCGGGTATTTCCGGTGACACCATCACGCTGGGTGTCCTGGGGGATCTGACGGGACCCTTCGCGGCCCTCACGACCGACCACACCCGGGGCGTCGAAACCTACTGGGACGAAGTCAATGCGGCCGGCGGTGTTTGCGAGCAGTACCAGGTGGAGTTGGACGTCAAGGACCATGGCTACAACGTTCAGAATGCGGTATCTATGTACAGCCAGATGACGCCGAACATTCTGGCCTACCAGGACTTCGTCGGCGGGTCCCACACAGCCGCGATCCTCGAGCAGGCCGAACGCGACCACCGCCTGATCGTCCCGAGTTCCTCGACGCAGCACCTGGCGGAGAGCGACGTGGTGATGGTCCCCGCTCTGTTCTACAACCTGGACATGGAACTCGTGACCTCCTACCTCATCGAGGAAGGCCTGATCAAGGACGGTGACACCGTCGGTGTCATCTACCTTGAGGGCGACTTCGGCGAGAGCGGACACAAGGGCGCGCTGGCCGCGGCTGAAACCCACAACCTTGACCTGAAGGAATACATGGTTAAGGCATCGGACTCAGACATGACGGCCCCGGTCAACGACGCGGTACGCGCCGGCGCGTCCGCCATCCTGGTGGCTTCCATTCCAGCGCACACGAGCTCTGTTGCCGCGGTGCTGCAGTCGGGCGACCGTGACATCACAATGGGCGGATCATGGCCGTCGTATACGCCCTCGATGCTGGACAACACGGGCGGCGAATACCTGGAGAAGCACTTCTACGCCGGATCTCCTGCCACGACCTACGACACCAAGGAAGGACAGGATCTGCTTGCCAAGCTGCAGGATAAGTTCCCCGGCGAAAATCTGACCAACCAGGCGTCGATGGGCTATGGCTCGGCCTGGATGGTCCATCAGGTCCTGGAGAAGGCGTGCGCCGCCGGAGACCTGACCCCCGAGGGCGTGATCGCTGCCAAGAAGTCCATGGAACCGCTGGCTTCCAACGGCATCATGCCTGACATGGACTTCAGCGTGCCGGGGCAGTCCCCGACAAAGTCCCTCTTCATGTTCCGTATGGACGCCGGGGTTGAAGGCGGGCTGCGCAACGTGACTGACGGCCTGTACATCAGCGAAGAACTGACTGACTAAGAGCGATACCCGCTAACTGTCCACCAAAGGAGCCGGCTGCGCCGGCTCCTTTGGCGTCTGCCGTCAACCCGCATGCTTTTACGCGGAAGCTGCGGGCACAGCGAAGGGGTGGCCGATAACGGCCACCCCTTTCAGGTTTCTCTACCCCGGCGGTCTAGGTTCCGGTCCATTCGGGCGCGCGCTTCTCGGCAAACGCAGTCGCACCCTCTTTGGCATCGTTGCTGGCCAAGATCCGGTAAAACTCCATCGAGTTCGTTGTCCAGCCAGGTTCTTCCGTCCCTGCCCGTCCTTCCTCCAGCTGAACGGCTACCTTTTTGCTCGCCTGCAGCGACAGCGGGGCGTTCTTGCTGATTTGTGTGGCGAGGCGCAGGGCTTCGACATAGGCTTCCCCGGGTGCGGTGAGCCTGCTTACTAGTCCGAAGGAATAGGCCCGCTCGGCCCCCAAAGGTTCCCCGGTCAGCAACAAGTCCATTGCCACCTTCAGCGGAAGCTGGCGCGGCAGCCGTACAGCCCCACCGGCGCCGGCGATGAGACCCACCTTGACTTCAGGGAGCGCGAATTTCGCGGCCGAGGAAGCCACGATGATGTCTGCTGCGAGAGCTACTTCAAATCCGCCACCGTAGGCGATTCCGTCTACGGCCGCTATGACTGGCTTGGCGATGGTGCGCTCCGTGCAGCCTGCCAAACCCCAATCGCCAAAGCGGCCCTTCGCGTCGAACAGTTCCTCACCCCGGGAGACGGCTTTCAGATCGGCGCCCGAGCAGAATGCCTTGGTACCGGCGCCGCGAATGATGACCACCCGAACCTCGTCGTCGTGTTCAGCACGTTCCAGGGCTTCAGCAACCAGATTGGACATTTCCATATTGACGGCATTGAACGCCTCGGGACGGTTCAACGTAATCGTCATGACCCGGTCCGAGGTCTCTACCAGCGCCGCGCTCATTTGGCGCCTTCGTAATCGTAGAAACCTTGGCCGGACTTGCGGCCCAGGTACCCGGCGGCCACCATCCTCCGCAACAGTTGGGGGGACCGGTATCCGGGATCGCCGGTGCCCTCATAGATGGCTCGTCCGGCACGGTAGGCCACGTCCACGCCGGTAAGGTCAGCAGTGGCTAGGGGTCCTATCTTGTGGCCGAAACCCAACACACACGCCTTGTCGATGTCTTCGGCCGAGGCGATACCCTGCTCAACCAAGCGGACGGCTTCGTGCATAAGGACCGTCATCAGCCGCGAGGTCACGAAACCGGAATCGTCCCGGTTCACCACGATGCTCTGCTTGCCCAAGTCAGCAGCAAGTGAAAGCGCAGCTTCCAAGGTCTTGTCGCTGGTCCGGTAGCCACGGATGACTTCGCACAGCGGCATGGCAGGAACTGGCGAAAAGAAGTGCATGCCGATGATCTGCTCGGGGCGACTGGAGGAACCGGCGATCTCCGAAATGGAGATGGCACTGGTGTTGCTGGCGAGGACGGTCGAATCATCCGCTTCGGCGGACAGGGTGGAGAAAACCTTCTGCTTGATGTCCAGGCTTTCGATGACAGCCTCAATGACGGCCCCGGCGCTGGCCACTTCCGACAGGTCCGCTGCCGCGACGATGCGTCCCATCGCTGATTCCAGTCCGTCCTGGTCCAGCCGTCCCTTGTCGACCAGTCGTTGCAGCCCCTTGGCAGCCTGGTCTTTGCCGCGGGCAACGGCGGCTGGGTCAGTGTCAAAAAGACGAACCTGCAGACCCGCTGCGGCAGCCACTTGGGCGATGCCGGCGCCCATAAGCCCGGCTCCGACTATGCCGATTTCGGAAAAGCGCAATAGTGCCTTCGCCCCGCCAGCGGGGGGCAGTGTTTCGGTTGACAAGGGGTACTCCTCAGCTTGGCCCACAGTCGATGCAGGCCGGATCGGCGCCTTCGTGAATTGTCAATGTCTTGACCAATTTATCCTTGCTCAGTATTCTGCTAGAAGTCAAGCGATTTTCTTGGGCGGTTGGCTTCGGACTTTGGAAAGGAACGTCATGAAACGCATGGCCGACAACGATGCCGTGATCGTCGCGAGCGCGAGGACGCCCATTGGGCGGGCACGCAAGGGTTCCCTGAGGGACATGCGTCCGGACGATCTGGCCGCACAGGCTTTTGCCGGGGCGTTGAGTAAGGTGCCTGGCCTGGAAATCGCAGACATTGAGGACCTCTACCTTGGTTGCGCCGAGCCGCATGGCGAGCACGGTCAGAACATGGCCCGCCGCGTCGCCGTGCTGCTTGGCCACGATGGGCTGCCCGGCTCAACCGTCAACCGGTTCTGCGCATCGTCGCTTCAGGCAGCACGGATGGCTTTCCATGCGATCAAAGCCGGCGAGGGGGACGCCTATTTGGTGGGCGGGGTGGAGTGCGTCTCGCGTTATGGCGAGATTGCCATGGACGAGCATCCAATCTTTGCCGAAGCCTCGCAGCGGGCCCAGAAAGCAGCCCAGGCCGGGCGGCCGTGGCAGGACCCGCGGAGCCTCGGAGACATGCCTGACGTCTATATCCAAATGGGCTTCACCGCTGAGTTTGTCGCGCGGCATACCGGCACATCCCGGCAGGACCAGGACGAGTACGCAGCTCTGTCACAGAGCAGGACGCAGGAGGCCACCGCGTCGGGTTTCTTCCGACGGGAGATCGTGCCCGTCGTCCTTCCGGACGGCACCGTCGTCGATGGTGACGACTCACCGCGCGCGGGCACTACGGTTGAGGCCCTGTCCCAGCTCAACCCTGCCTTTGTCCCGGAGGGCAGCGTTACCGCGGGGAACGCCTGTCCCTTGAACGACGGCGCGTCAGCGGCTGTGATGATGTCGGCCGCCAAGGCCAAGCAACTGGGACTTGCCCCGCTGGCACGGATCATCTCCAGTGGCGTCACGGCACTTTCGCCCGAAATCATGGGCTTGGGGCCTGTAGCAGCAACCGAAATGGCATTGCAGCGGGCAGGGCTGTCCATCGGCGACATCGACATTGTGGAACTCAACGAAGCGTTCGCCGCCCAGGTCGTACCCGCGGCACGGAAACTTGGCATCGATTTCGACAAACTCAATCCGCACGGCGGCGCCATCGCCCTGGGCCACCCCTTCGGGGCAACCGGTGTCCGCATGCTGACCACTCTGGTGAATGGGCTTCAGTCGAACGACGGTCAGTTCGGCTTGGCTACGCTCTGTGTCGGCGGAGGCCAGGGCATGGCCATGGTGATCGAACGCCTCTAACCACAAGCTCCACGATTCTAGAAAGGCTTCTGATGACGACAATGACCCACGCATCCGACTTCACCACATTGTCCGGCGACTTTTACGGCTATGAGCAGGACCTCGGAGCGCAGGAACTGGCCGCCCTCGCAAAAATCCGCGAGTACATGGACACCGTTGTCCGGCCCGAGATCAACGGCTACTGGGAGCGCACAGAGTTTCCCGAGAAGATGGTCGCCGGCCTGGGCGAACTCGGCGTTCTGGCCTTCCCCTTCGAGGAAACCGCACCCTTCAAGAATTCAGCGGTTTTCCGCGGGTTTGTCACGATGGAGCTGGCCAGGGTGGATGCGGGCTTTTCCACCTTGACCGGGGTATCCAGCGGCCTGGTCATGGGGTCGATCGCGCTGCTCGGCTCAGAACAGCAGAAGACGGAATGGATGCCTCGGCTAGGCACCGCCGAAGCGGTCGGATCCTTCGGCCTGACCGAGCCGTTCTCGGGCTCCGACGCAGCCAAGGGGCTCCGCACCACTGCCCGCCGGGTAGGCGACCAGTGGATCCTCAACGGACAGAAGCGCTGGATCGGGAATGCCACTTGGGCGGATGTCATCATCATCTGGGCACGGGATGAAGCAGACGGACAGATCAAAGGCTTTGTCGTCCCGACAGACACCCCGGGCTACCTGGCCACCAAGATCGAAGGTAAGTACAGCCAGCGCACTGTCCAGAACGCCGATATTGAGCTGAAGGACCTGGTCCTGCCTGCTACTGCAAAACTTCCCGGAGCCAACTCCTTCCGCGATACGGCAAGCATTTTGATGCGCACCCGAATTGACGTGGCGTGGGCCGCGGTGGGGACGGCTGTCGGCGCCTACGAGACCGCTTTGGCCTATGCCAAGCAACGCGAGCAGTTTGGCCGCCCGATTGCCAGCTACCAACTGGTGCAGGACCTATTGGTGAAGTCGTTGAGCAATATCACCGCCTGCATCGGAATGTGCGTCCGCGCCTCCGAGATGCTGGACCGCGGCACGCAGCAAGATCACCACTCCGCAATGGCCAAGGCCTTTGTCACAAGTAAAACCAGAGAAGTGGTGGCCTGGTGTCGTGAGCTTTTTGGCGGCAACGGCATTGACCTGGACTACGACATCATCCGGTACTTCAATGACGCCGAAGCGCTGTATTCCTTCGAAGGCACGAGGGAAATGAATACATTGATCGTTGGCCGTCACATCACGGGAATATCGGCCTTCGTCTAGCGAGCAGGCCGGCCGCTGCTGAACCAGCGGCCGGCCTTACTGAAAGGGGGTCCGGTTGGGCCGCAGATTTGAAGGTAAAACAGCGCTTGTAACCGGGGCGAGCCGTGGAATAGGACTGGCGGTCGCAAGACAGCTTGTCGACGGCGGAGCAAGGGTGCTGATTACAGCGCGCGGCGAGGACAAGCTGCAAGACGCCGTGCGGACCCTCGGCGGCGAGGCCCTGGGTGTCGCGGGCAAGGCCGACAATCCGGACCACCGTGCGAGGGTCTTTGAGGTCATTAGCGCTGAATTCGGCGGCTTGGATTTCCTGGTCAACAATGTGGGCATCAATCCCGTGTATGGGCCGATGATGGACCTCGACGACGGGGCGGCACGGAAGATTCTTGACGTCAACGTTGTTGGCGCGCTGAAGATGGCTCAGGACGCAGTCTCGGCCGGGCTGCGCACTCGAAAGGGCGCGATCGTCAATATCGCCTCAATTGCAGGCGTCACCTCAAGCCCCGGAATCGGCATGTACGGAGTATCCAAGGCGGCAGTGCTCGGGCTGACACGCCAGCTCGCAGCAGAGCTTGCGCCGGACGTGCGCGTCAACGCGGTGGCGCCCGCTGCCGTCAAGACCAATTTTGCGCGGGCCCTCTATGAAGGCCGCGAAGCAGAGCTCGCAGCAAAATACCCACTGAACCGGCTTGGCGAGCCGGAGGATATTGCTGGGCCGGTCACTTTCCTGCTGTCCGATGATGCAGCCTGGGTCACAGGCCAAACAATTGTCATTGACGGCGGAGCAACCCTGGTCACGGCGGAATAGCACTGCCCACACGGAAAAATGCCCGGCACCCCGAAGGGGCCGGGCATTACCCATCCCTGGCTAAAGTCAGGCCGGCCGGAGCTGTGCCCTGCCCAACGAAGCCAAGTGCACTTCGTCGGGGCCATCCGCCAGGCGCAGGGCGCGAACCTGGGCGTAGAGTTCCGCTAGCGGAGTGTCCTGTGAAACACCCTCCCCTCCGAACAGCTGGATGCCGCGGTCCACAATCGTTTGGACCTCGCGCGGGACTGCGATCTTGATGGCCTGGATTTCCGTATGCGCTCTTTTGTTGCCATACCGGTCCATCAACCATGCCGTCTTCAGGACAAGCAGGCGCAGGCTCTCGATGGTGATTCGGGACTCGGCCACCCACTGACGCACCACGCCCTGCTTCGCCAGCGCTTGACCGAACGCGACGCGCTCACGGGCGCGTTCGCCCATTAGCTCCAGCGTTCGCTCCGCCATGCCGAGCACACGCATGCAGTGGTGGATCCGGCCGGGGCCCAACCGCGCCTGGGCAATGGCGAAGCCTTCGCCTTCCCCCTTGATGATGTTTGCCACGGGAACCCGGACATCCGTGAACGAAATCTCGGCGTGGCCTCCATGGTCCCGGTCGTCGTAGCCAAATACAGTCAGGGCACGCTCGATTTTTACGCCTGGCGTCTCCCTCGGCACGAGGATCATGCTCTGCTGGCGGTGGCGCTCACCTCCGGCGTCGGTCTTGCCCATCAGGATGAAGATTTTCGCTTCGTCGCTCATCGCTCCGCTGCTCCACCATTTGCGGCCGTTGATGACGTATTCGTCTCCTTGGCGCACGATCGAGGTAGTGATGTTGGTGGCGTCCGAGGAGGCTGTTTCGGGTTCCGTCATGCAAAACGCGGAACGAATTTTTCCTTCCAACAACGGTTGCAGCCAGCGGTCCTTCTGGTCATCGGTGCCGAAATCACGCAGCAGTTCCATGTTTCCCGAATCCGGTGCGTTGCAGTTCATGGCGGCCGGGGCAAGTTTCGGGCTGCGGCCGGACAGCTCGGCCAGTGGGGCGTATTGCAGGTTTGTCAGGCCTGCACCGCCGTCCCCGGACAGGAACAAATTCCAAAGTCCCCGCCGTCGGGCGGATTCCTGCAATTGCCGTAGAACAGGTTGCCGTTCCCAACGGTGGGGTTCCTCGGCCAGTTGCTGTTCCAGTACCGGCTCCGCGGGGTAGATCTCTGACTCCAGGAAATCCTGCACACGTCCCATGTAGTCACGTGTGATGTCGTCAAACTCAAAGTGCATTGTTAGATCCTCACCGTAGGTTTGCTGGCAATGCGTTCGCCGTCTAAGAACCTGTGCCCGGCTCGGGCGAGCGGTAGGCTCATCTCGCCGATCCGCTCGAAGCCTTCGCCGACAGTCCCGCCGCCCAGATGACGGAAATGGATACTCTCGGTGATGACGCCGGTCTTGAACGCCGCGAACGCCAGATGCCAAGTCAGGTCCGGGATCTCAATGCCGCGCGCAGCCGAGTACTCAGCCAAGAGTGCGTCAAAGTCCGGGTAGCCGAGCCGGTAATCCACCGGCGACTCAAAGACGGCGGCGGTTACTGGGTCAAGATAAGGCATCTGCCAGTACAGTCCGAAGAGCGCCAGATCGGCCAGCGGGTCTCCCAGCGTTGACATCTCCCAATCTAGAATCGCAGCGATCCGCAGATGCTTTCCCGAAACATTGACCAGAGCGTTATTGAGTTTGTAGTCACCGTGGACGATGGCCACGCCGGAGGACTCGGGGGGTGAGGCAAGGCGTGTCGCCAGTTCCTCCAACTCCGGCAGCGCCCGGCTGCTGGAGGCTGCAAGCTGTTTCGTCCATCGACGCACCTGACGATCGAGGTAGCCCTCCGGCCGGCCGAAGTCTTCCAGCCCGATTTCTCGAGGATTCGTCCCGTGCAAAGTTGCTAGAGTTCTCGCCATTTCTCGGCTCAACTCATCCAGTTGGTGGGGGGAGAAGCCTGTGTTGTCGGCTATCCGCTCGAAAGGCAGGCCGGCGACTTGGTCCATGATGTAAAACCACGAACCGATCCCGGCTTCGCCATTGCGGTCGTCGTGGATCAGGTGCATCCGAGGAACGGGAAACTCGGTCGCCTGGAGCGCCTGCTGGACGGTGTACTCCCGCGACATGTCGTGCGCCGTCTCCATTACATGACCCAAGGGTGGGCGCCTCAGTACAAGCTGGGACGAGTCGCAGTCGATGCTGTAGGTGAGGTTGCTGCGGCCCCCAGTAAGGAGCCGGGCCGAGCGCGGAATTCCCAGTCCGGGGTGGTTTCTTTGCAGCCAGTTGGAGAAGCGGTCCAACTCCAGTCCGGGTAGTCCCCGGGGAGAACTCATTGCCATGTTTACTCGCCTCCATGCTGTTCGTGCACTGTTGCTGCGCGGCATCCGGCGCTCGGATTACACGATGAGAGCGGATCCACGCCTAGCTTTTTTCGCTAAACGTCTAGTAATCTTATCTCGATGTTAGCGCAATCACACGACCTCCTTGCTGGTGGTCAGGAAGGAAAGCCTGTGAACCCGATGTCTGCGGCCCCGGTGCTCGACGACGAGCGCCGGGCCATCCTCTTGGCTCCGAACAATCCGATGTATTCCACGATGCCGGAAGCGTTGGACGGCGCGTCCGACGAGCACCCAGCCAAGGCGGCACTGCACTACTTCGGCCGCGACTTCACGTTCGCCGACGTGCGGAGGACTTCGGACGCCCTCGCCGCAGCCCTGTCCAGGCACGGTGTGGGCAAGGGGGACAGGGTCATCGTCCAACTGCAGAACATCCCGCAGTTCGTCTTCACCGCGTTTGCTGCGTGGCGCATAGGGGCGATTATCGTACCGATAAGCCCCATGTACCGGGCCCCCGAAGTCAACAAAATTGCCACAGACTCTGAACCTTTGGTGATGGTAACGGCAAATGAAACATGGGCGGCCCAAGGCAAGGAGAGCATTGCCGGGACGACGGTTAAGGTCGTCATTACTACTGGGATGGCGGATTACGCTACGGACGTCCCAGCTGCACTGGTACGTTCGGCAGACAGTGTCAGGGATACCGCGGTTCTGGATCTCATGGAACTGGTGGAAACTCACGACGGCGCAGTGGCGCCGGCGGCGACGATCGACCCGGACGATACAGCGATCTTCACCTACACCTCGGGGACCACCGGCCCACCCAAAGGGGCACTTACCAGTCATGCGAATCTCGTCTGGGCCGGTGCCGCGTACCCGGCATTCAATGGCATTGCGGGCTCCGACCAGGTACTCATCTGCACCGCACCGCTCGTTCACATTACGGGGCTTGCATTGCATCTGAGCGCGTGGGTGAACCACGGGTCAAAGTTTGTCCTGGCCTACCGCTTTGAACCGAATGTTTTCCTCGACCAGATTGAAGAGCACCAAGTTACCTGGACAACCGGTGCGGCCACCGCCTACATTGCACTGTTGCAAGCGGCCAGGAAACAACCGCGGGACGTTAGCAGCCTCCGCGCCCTTGGCTCGGGCGGGGCACCAATCCCGACGGAAATGGCCAACGCTATTCAGGAAGTTTTCGGCGTGAAACTGCAGCCAGGCTACGGGCTCACGGAGTCGACCGCTGCAGTCTCCAGCACACCCACAGGGGTCGACCCCGTGGTTGACCCGGAATCCGGCATCATTTCCGTAGGTCTGCCCATGTTCGATACTCAGCTGCGCATAGAGGGGCCGGACGGGACGGAGGTTCCTTCAGGCGAACGCGGCGAAGTCTGCCTCAAAGGCTGCGGCATTATCAGCGGCTACTGGCGCAATGAAGAAGCCAGCCGGGCAACCTTCCGGGATGGATGGTTGCGAACTGGAGACGTCGGCTTCGTCAATGACGAAGGCTGGCTGTTCATCGTGGACCGGACCAAAAACATGATCATCGCCTCCGGTTACAAGGTATGGCCCCGCGAGGTCGAAGATGTCCTTTACCGCCATCCGGCCGTCAATGAAGCGGCCGTAGTGGGTGTTCCCGACGACTACCGGGGAGAAACGGTTAGCGCCTTCGTCTCCCTTGCGGATGATGGGGCGCAACGTCCAACTGCGGAGGAACTCATTGCCTACTGCAAGGAGAGCTTGGCAGCCTACAAAGTTCCCCGCCGGATCACCTTCATGGACGAGCTGCCCAAGAATTTCAACGGCAAGATTCAGCATCGTGACTTGAAGCAACTGGCCGTCGACGGGAAGGCATGACCATGCCGGTGAACCTTCAAATCGCAAACGGCGTCGCCGTGCTGACACTGAACGCCCCGGACGCTTTGAACGTTCTGGACGACGACATGACAGCCGATGTGATAGATGCACTCGAGCAAGTTGCAGCTGCAACGGATGTCGCCGCCATGGTCATGACCGGGGCGGGACGGGCCTTCAGCGTCGGGGGCCGGCTACAGATGCTGACAAGTTTGTCGGAGGAAGCCGACCGTCCGGGCGGACGTGAAGCCCTGACAGTGCGCATGCGCCGCAATGCCCGGCTGGTGGAACTGGTGCGGGCTATGCCGCAGCTGAGCATCGCGGCGGTCAACGGTGCCTGTGTTGGCGCAGCCCTCGGCTGGATCGGCGCATGTGATTTGCGGGTGGCAGCAAACAGTGCCAAATTCAACACAGCTTTTCTATCGCTCGGCCTGTCCTCGGACTTCGGCACCACCCGGATGTTGGCAGAGTGCGTGGGTCGTGCCAGGGCCGCCGACTGGCTTTTGCGGCCACGCGTGATTGGCGCACAGGAGGCATACGCCGCTGGACTCGTAGGTGAAGTGGTGGAAGCGGGCATCTTGATCGAAACTGCCCTGGAGTGGGCGCGAGCAGCTGTTGCCTTTCCTGGCGGGGTAACGGCCATGAAAGAGAACCTGCGCGACGGCCTGGACCTGCCGCTTGCCGATGCTTTGGATCGGGAATCGGAGCGGTTCGTGCAGAGCTTGGCCTCCCCAGAGGCGGCTGCTCAGATCCACAAGACAATTTCAAGGAGCTAGGCCGGATGGACGTAAAGCAAACCAGAGTCGATGTGGCGGCATCCGAGCCCTTGCCAGCCTTGCTGCGCGAGCCCGTTAAGGGGGAGGAGCTCAAGAAAACGTTTTTGGGCGATTACTTGGACTGGTTGAGACAAAACCGCGGCGAGAAATTCGAAAGCTATGACGAGCTGCAGCAGTGGACAGTGCGTGACCTCAATGGTTTCTGGAGTTCAGTGTGGGACTACTTCGAGATCCGCGACCACGGCAGTTACGTGGAGGCGTTGGGCGAGCAGATTATGCCCGGCGCCCGATGGTTCACCGGGTCGTTGGTCAACTACGCAGAAAACGCGCTACTAGGAGTGGGCCGCACCGCGCCGCAGGGCGCAGATCGAGTCGAGGACCAGGACACCGCAATCATCGGCGTTTCCCAGACCCGTGGGCGTTTGGAGGTGACGTTCGCGGAACTGCAGGAGAACGTGGCCCACGTTCGGCAGGCGCTAAAGCAAATGGGTGTTGGCAAGGGGGACCGCGTGGTCGGTTACCTGCCCAACATTCCGGAAGCCGCCATAGCCTTTCTAGCCGCTGCTAGCCTGGGTGCCGTCTGGGCGGCCTGCCCGCCGGAATTCGGTCCGCAGGGAGTCATAGACAGGTTCGCTCAGATCCGCCCTAAGGTCCTTTTCGCCGTGACCGGTTACGTGCACGGGAAAAAGCGCATAGACCGGACCGAGGAACTTGCAGAGATTCGTGCTGGCTTACCTGGTTTAGAGACTACGGTCGGCGTCCCCTACGGCGAGTTCGGAATAGAAGCGGTCCCAGGGGCAGTGTCGTGGTCGGAACTGGCCATCACGGCGGAGAACTCACACCCGCTGGAATTCGAGCGCGTGGGATTCTCGCATCCGTTGTGCATCCTGTTTTCGTCGGGGACCTCGGGCAAACCGAAGGCCATCGTGCACAGCCACGGAGGATTCCTAGCCGAACACGTCAAGAACAGCGCCCTTAGTTGGGATCTGCGAGCCGGCGATCGCATGGTTTGGACCACTACGACTGCGTGGATGGTCTGGAACTCCCTAGTATCGGCACTGCTCTTACGAGCCACCATCATCATGGTCGACGGTGATCCGGGATATCCCGACATGGAAAACCAATGGCGGCTGGCCGAAGAACTCCGACCTACGCTTATGGGGATCAGTCCCGGCTTCATTATTTCCTGCAGGGATGCCGAATTAGAGCCCGGCAGACATTATCAGCTGGACTCAATCCGGACCCTCGGCTCCTCGGGCAGCCCCTTGCCGGACACGGGCTATCACTGGGTGCGCGAAAACTTCGGCCAGGAGGTGGTTTTCAATATCGGCAGCGGGGGCACGGATGTCTGTACTGCTTTCGTCCAAAGCGGGCCGTGGCAAGCCGATTGGGCAGGCGAAATGTCCGGAAAGTGCCTCGGGGTCAACGTTGTTGCGTTGGATGATGAGGGGAACGAAGTAGTCGATGAGTTCGGCGAGCTCGTCGTGTTGTCTCCGATGCCCTCAATGCCGGTGGGCTTCTGGGGCGACAACGGTGACCAACGGTACTTGGAGAGCTATTTCAAGAAGTACCCCGGTCTCTGGTGGCACGGCGACCGCATCCGCTTTCGCTCCGATACCGGCAGTTGCATCATTACCGGGCGGTCTGACGCAACCCTGAACCGCGGGGGCGTCCGCATGGGAACAGCTGAGTTCTACAACGTGCTGGAAAACCTTGATGACGTGGTGGACAGTCTGATCGTCCACGTCGAAGACCCGGCCGGTGGGAACGGGCAACTAGTGTTGTTCGTGGCCACATCTGACGGCACGCTGGTAACCGAGCGGCGGAACCGGATCACTCAGGAGCTCAGAACCAAGCTCTCGCCCCGACACGTTCCGGACCACATCGTTCTCGTCGAGGCGGTGCCGCGGAACAGGACAGGAAAGAAGCTGGAGATCCCAGTCAAGAAAATCCTGACTGGCATTCCGGCCGCGGAGGCACTCAGCTTGGATTCACTTGCCAATCCCGGCGCCTTGGCCGAAGTTGAGAAGTTTTCGCGGCTATTCCAAGCTGGCGCCAGGCGATGAACAGGCGATTATTCGACGCGGCGGGCTTGCTGTGGCCCCTTCTCCAGAAGCTTTTCCAAGATGCGGTTTAACTCAAAACGTTCGTGGTCATTCAGAACTGAAAACCAAGTCTCCGAGAATCCCAGTTGTCCTCTGACCGCGTTGTCGGCCGTATCCTCGCCGGCAGGAGTGAATCGGACGTTGACCAGCCTGCCATCATCCTGATTTGCTGACGACCGGCTAACAATCCCGGCCTTCTCCAGGCTGGTCAACACCAAGGACACTCCTTGACGGGTCAGTCCTGTAAAGCGTGCAATTGTGCGTGCTTCCAAGGATCTGAACACAGAGATGACGTAAATAGCGCTGAAACTGCTCCAGTTCAATTTCAACGGCCGCTGCACCTCGCTTTCCGCAGCCTTGACGAAGGCTCCTGAGGCCCGCACGAGTCGTAGCCCCAGCCCGAGCGAAAGCTGATCAGCATTAGGTGCAACCGAACGTGCGTAGGCATCGGCCATACGCCCATATTCTGCGGCTGAGAGCTTCGAAACGTCGATCTGCTGAAGCGCCTTTTCTGTGGAAGCCATGCACGAATTATGCCACGCATTGTCAATACGTGGACAATATGCTGCCGTTGCGGAGCGAAGGGCGGGGAGGCGGAAGTTTACTCGGCGGTCGCTCCCACAAGATTCTCGGGAACAAGCCTGTCTTGCGGTTTCAAGACACCGCGACGGCAGCACCAGGCGGATCCGTGAGTGGCGGCCTCGGCGGGACCGCAGAGGCCTTGCGCGGAGGAAGGGCGTTCGCGAGGATGCCTGTTATCTCGTGCTGCGAAGAAGGAGCCGACGCCATGACGAAGTACTTGATCTCGTTTCCGAGTGCAGCCATGGACGTCCCTGAGGAAGAACTGCCGGCCGTTTCGGATGCGTCGCACGCGGTGGTTCAGGAGGCGAAGGTGGCCGGCGTGTGGGTGTTCGGCGGCGGCATCGACACGAGCGTCCCGCCTGTCATGGTCGACGGCGATGGGATCGTGAGCGAGGGAACCTACCCGCAGACTGCGCAGCTTGAAGGCGGCTACTCGGTGCTGGAGCTGCCCTCATATGATGCGGCCTTGGAGTGGGCCGCGAAGTTTGCGGTCGCTTGCCGTTGCGCCCAGGAAGTGCGGGCTTTCGGGTACGACCCCGCCAGCTAGGCCCGGCGAGGCGGTTGGCCCCAAAACGTGCAACGAACAATGCCGGGTGCGGCTCTTTAAGTAGAGCCACACCCACGAGGAAAACGTTCCCTCGTTCTAATTGAACTCAAGTCCGAGTAGTGCGTTCTCGGTGACCTCGGGCAGGGCCGGGTGAATCCAGTACTGCTTGGCCGCGAATTCGCGGACGTCCAGGTCAAAGGCGAGGACGGTGATCATCTGCTGGATCAGGGTGGAGGCTTGCGGGCCCATGTAGTGCGCACCGAGCAGCTTCCCGGTATCGCGATTCGCAATCAGTTTGCAGATGCCCGTGGTGTCTTCCATGGCCCAGCCGTAGGCGACGTCCCCGTACTTCTGCACCTTAACCGTCACGTTGTGGCCCTGTTCTCGCGCCTGCTCCTCGGTCAGCCCGACCGTGGCGACCTGCGGGTGTGTGAAGGTGGCAGCCGGAACGTGGTCGTGCGGCATCTTTCGCAGATTGTCCGGGTGGAGCAGGTTATGCCGCACAGCGCGCATTTCGGCGTTGGCCACGTGCTTGAGCATGTACGGCGAGGAAACATCGCCAAGGGCCCAGACACCCTGGGCGGTGGTTGAACGACCGTACTCGTCGACGCGGACACGTCCGTCGTCGGTCATTTCGATCCCTGCAGAGGCCAGGTCCAATTGGTCTCCATTGGGTACGCGCCCGGTGGCCACCAGCAGAACTTCCGCAGCGACGGAGGTGCCGTCGTCGAGCCTGACAGCCACTCCCTCAGTGGTCTCCTCGGCACCGATGGCGGTTCGGCCGGACAGGATGCGGTATCTCTGAGCAGCGATATCGTTGAACTGCTCGCCCAGCTCGGTGTCCAGGCTACGCAGCAGCGAAGAGCGAGAAATGATCGTTACCTCGGTGCCGAGGGCCTCGAAGACGTGGGCGAACTCCATGGCGATGTAGCCTCCACCAATGATCACCATGGACTTCGGCTGCTCGGGCAGGCGCATGATGTCCTCGTTGGTGTAGTACCGCACCCCGGAGGCAGCGATGGAGCTGGGGATGAAGGGGCGGGAGCCGGCGGCGATGACGATCTGGTCGCCGGAGATGATCTTCTGCTGCTGGCCCTGGCCGGTGCGCAGCGTGCGTTCGCCGACGAAGACAGCATGCTGATCGTAGACGTCGATGTTGGGAGTCTGCGGGCCGCGGCGGTACTCTTCACCCCCGCCGGCAATCGGGTCGATGCGGTTGTCGAAGATGCGGGTAACCATTCCAGGCCAGTCCACGGAGTTGACCTGTGCGTTCACGCCCAGCCGCCCGGCCTGGGCGGTCTCCAACGCGGCGTCGGCTGCATAGACGTACATCTTCGTGGGGATGCAGCCGACATTGAGGCAGGTGCCGCCGAAGGTTCCCTTCTCAATGATGGCGATCGATTTGTCCTCGAACTCCGGCCCGGGGATGGAGTTTCCGGATCCGGTGCCGATGATGATCAGGTCGTAGTGCGCATCGACGGCGATATCGCTGGCAGGGGTATCCATGGCAAGTCCTCACTGGGGGTTCGTTTTGGGTGGGGGCGCGGAAAGGGGCGGGCCGGGCCGCGGGAGGCAGCCGGCTGGAGAGGCGGGTCGGGTTATTTGGCGGTGGCGATCTTCCACAAGAGCGTGCGCAATTGCCGGACGTCGTCCTCGCCGAAGCCGGCGAGCGTCTGCTCGACTACCTGATCGCGTGCGGCAAGGGCGCGATTCAGCACAGCTTGGCCTTCGTCGGTGGTGCGTGGAATGCGGATGCGACGGTTCGCAGGATCCGCGTCCCGCACCACGTAGCCCTGCTTTTCGAGCCGGTCGATAATCGTCATCAGCGTGGACTTGTCGAGACCGAGCGTGGTGGCGATCTCGATCTGAGTGCGCGGCGTGCCATCTCCGGCCACCGCCAGCACAAGCGTGTCACGCATGTCGTGCAAGCCGCTGTCCCGGCAAGCCGCGTCGAAGTTCCCGGTCAGCACTCCGACCGCGCGATGCATCAGCCAGGTCAGGTCGCTGGTGAAGGGGCTGTCGACCGTCGCACACGGCTTCAGGGACGGCGTGTCGAGATCAACGTTGGGTAGCACGCTCCCATGGTATCGGCGGACATCAGATAGTCCGATTACAGATAATCTTGCCTCAGACGATCTCGGCGGAGAAGGTGTGTTGTCTGATTCATTTAGCGCGTCGAAATCCTTTCGGCAATCCGGATCTGGGAGGATTTGTGGCATGCAGAAATCAGAGGTTATCTTCCGTGTCCTTGATGGTAATCGCATTGAGTCGCGGATCATCTCTCCTCGGGGCAACATCCTCACTCTGTCCGGCGGCACTACCGACAGCCAACCCGAGTTTGAAAGTGGTGGGCTGGGGGATAACCGTGCTCTAGTTGCGAGCGCATGGGCTTTCGCAATGGCCAAATACGCAGCGGTCAACCTACCGGATCAAGAGCAGCAGAAAACTGCTGAGAAGCGAGCGGAAGGGTTTAAGAAGGTCGCCGAGTGGATTGCCGACGTGGCTGACGACCTCGCAAACGAGGAGAGGCACGGCTGGTGTTCGGCGTGCTTCGGAGAGCACGTCCATAGAAAGGCAAACCGGCCAACAGGCCAATTGCCCGCCTATGTCTGCAACGACTGCGGATCGCCTACGTTGCCCTGCGCCGCACTCGGCTGCAAGAACATGGCGGTGCGAGACCGGGGAGCGATCCGGATACAGAGGTATTGCGCGGAGCACCGCCACGAGATACCCGGTTTTGCCAAGGCAGACAGGAAGATGGGCGCGCTCAACGACTACGAGGAGTTCCTCAAGTACGACCAACCCAACCTCGCTCGCGCGGTCAGAGTTGCTGGCTTCACCGGCGTGGGACTCGCAGCGGCGGCCCCACTGGCGTTCCTTGCCGCGCCCGCGATCGGAGGGGCTGTTGGTGCGGTGGTCGGTGGTTACACCGGCGCGGCCGCCACCAGCTACGGACTGGCCCTCATGGGCGGCGGCGCATTGGCCGTCGGTGGACTGGGAATGGCTGGTGGCACAGCCGTGATCACCGGACTTGGCGCCGCTTTGGGTGGGGCGCTGGGTGGCTCGATCTTGAATGCCTACGTCCGCGAAGACAAATCGTTCCATATTGAAATGTTGCAGGGAGGTTCAGGTGTGCCGGTGATCGTCTGCAATGGCTTCCTTAGCGAGAGCGGCAAAGGTTGGGGTGAGTGGCGGGATATCATCACAAAGCGGTATGCGGATTCGCCTGTCTATCGAGTCCACTGGGGAGCCAAGGAGCTCAAGCATCTGGGATTTCTCGGCGGTCAAGGCGCCGCAAGGGTCGCTGGCGTCGCAGCTCTGAGAGAGGGTGCCTCGAGGGCCACGAGGATGGCGGCGAGGAGGCTTGGCCCACTCGCTCCGGCCCTGGCCGCGGCCGACCTAGCCAAGAACCCGTGGCACGTGGCCAAGAATCGCGCCGAAAAAACCGGCGTGATTTTGGCCGACCTACTCGCCCGTACTAATGCTGGCTCCTACGTGCTGGTGGGCCACAGCCTCGGTGCACGTGCGATGGTGGTCGCAGCCCAGACCTTGGGAACAAAGCCCAGTGGTCCGCGAATCGAAGCCGTCCATCTCTTGGGCGCCGCTATCGGAGCAAGGAGTGATTGGCACACCCTGACCGCCGCAGTAGACGATGCAGTCTACAACTACCACTCGAGCAATGACAGCGTGCTGAAATTCGCCTACGGCCTTGCTCAAGGTCAGGCAGCGGCAGGTCTCGCAGGCTTCAGACCGAGTGCAGACAGGCTGAAAAATATCGACGTCTCGGGTCGAGTCAAGAGCCACTTTGACTATCACAAGAACGTCAGCCTCAACTAGTACCTCCTCGAGTCCCAAAACGCCGGGTGCGGCTCCGTAAGTGGAGCCGCACCCGGCGTTTTCATTCACTGTGCTTCCGCAGGGGCCGCCGGCCCGCCCGACCGTCGGGCTGCATGTGGCGAAAGTAGCGTGGACCTGGCGGCCCTGCGGAAAGTTCTTGGTGCCGGCGGCTGACCAGGGGCTGGCTATTGGACCCTGGACAACCGCCGGACAGTTAGAAGGACAGTTAGAAGGGGCTCTGCCGAGGGCGCGATGCCTCGGTTGCGGATGGGATGGCCCGGGATGTTGTGCCCATTCGGCAGGAATGAACAGAACATCCCGGGCAGCATCCCCCGTCCCCCACTCCCGCCCTCCGGTCCGGGGCCACTGTTGCCAGCGGCCCCGGACCGGAGGGCGAGGAGACTTAGGCTGCAGCAACCACCTTGGCAGGCGACTTCTCCAGCAGGTAGTTCTGGTACGCCGGGATGGTCAGGAAGGCCGGGAACTCTTCGCCGAGGGCACACTCTTCGAAGATCTCGCGGGCGTCGTCGAACCGGTCGCCGTCGAAGCGGGGCAGGGCGGCGAACTCTTCTTCGAGCAGTTCGCGGACCCATTCGCGGGTGACAATCTCGCCGTCGTCGGTCACGGCATGGGCGTGGATCCACTGCCAGATCTGCGAGCGGGAGATTTCCGCGGTGGCGGCGTCCTCCATCAGGTTGTGGATGGCCACCGCGCCGTTGCCGCGCAGCCAGGACTCGATGTACTGGATGCCGACTTCCAAGTTGGTGCGGATGCCGGTCTCGGTGATGGAGCCTTCGGTGCCGGCGATGTTCAGCAGGGCACCGTCGTCGGGCGTGACATCCTCGCGCTGGCGGTCCAGCTGATTAGACCGCGAACCCAAAACGCCGTCGAACACCTCGCGGGCCACCGGGACCAGGTCCGGGTGCGCCACCCAGGAGCCGTCGAACCCGTCGGAGGCTTCGCGGGTCTTGTCCGCGTGCACCTTCTCCATGGCGATGGCGTTGGCCTCCGGGTCGCGGCGGCTGGGGATGAACGCGGCCATTCCGCCGATGGCCATGGCGCCGCGGCGGTGGCAGGCGCGGACCAGCTGCTCGGTGTAGGAGCGCATGAACGGCGCGGTCATGGTGACCTGGGTGCGGTCCGGCAGCACGAACCGCGGGCCGCGGGCGCGGAAGTTCTTGATCACGGAGAAGATGTAGTCCCAGCGGCCGGCGTTCAGCCCGGAGGCGTGCTCGCGCAGCTCGTACAGGATCTCCTCCATCTCGAACGCGGCAGTGATGGTCTCGATCAGCACGGTGGCGCGGATGGTGCCCTGCGGGATGCCCAGCAGGTCCTGCGCCAGGATGAACACGTCGTTCCACAGCCGGGCTTCCAGGTGCGATTCGATCTTCGGCAGGTAGAAGTACGGTCCGCGGCCCTGGGCGATCAGCCGCTGGGCGTTGTGGAAGAAGTACAGCCCGAAGTCAACGATGCCGCCGGCCACCGGTTCGCCGCCGATCAGCATGTGCTTCTCCGGCAGGTGCCAGCCGCGCGGCCGGACCACGATGGTGGGCAGGTCGGTCAGCGTCCGGCCGGTGAGCTTGTATTCCTTGCCGGCCTCGGAGGTGAAGTCGATCCGCCGCTCCAGCACGTCGGTCAGGTTCAGCTGCCCGTTGATCACGTTGGACCAGCTGGGCGTGGAGGAGTCCTCCATGTCCGCCAGCCAGACCTTGGCGCCGGAGTTCAGCGCGTTGATGGTCATCTTCTTCTCCACCGGCCCGGTGATCTCCACCCGGCGGTCCTCCAGCCCCGGGGCCGGGGGAGCGACCCGCCAGGACGAGTCCTCGCGGATGTGCCGGGTGCCGGGCAGGAACTTCGGGTCATGCCCGCGGGCGATCGACTTGCGCCGGTTCTCCCGCTGCACCAGCAGCTCGCGCCGCCGGTCGGCCGTGGCCTTGTGCAGCTTGGCCACGAACTCCAGCGCCTGCGGCGTCAGCACTTCCTCCTGCCGGCACACCGGCGAGCCCGTCAACGTAATCCCGTTCAAAGTAATCGGATCATTCATCGCTCATTCACTCCCTAAAACATTTATAAGTACGACGCCGGAGCCCGGCCATGTGCCAAAGGTGACCTGCAGATGAGGCGCGGAGCCGGGACCCGGAAAGCGGCTAATAGCTTCCGTAAGGCCGCCCGCGGCCGTCGGAAGGTCGTGCCGCGGCGGGTCCCGGCGTAGCGCCGGAGGCGAGCCCCGTCGTCGTTAGTGGAACTGGCCTTCTTCGGTGGAGCCCACCAGGGCCAGGGTGCTGCCGTTGGGGTTGAGGGCAGTGGAGATGGTGTCGAAGTAGCCGGTGCCCACTTCGCGCTGGTGCTTGGTTGCGGTGTAGCCGCGGTCTTCGGCGCCGAACTCGCGCTCCTGCAGTTCGACGTACGCGCTCATCCCGTCCCGGGCGTAGCCGTGGGCCAGGTCGAACATCGAGTAGTTCAGGGCGTGGAAGCCGGCCAGGGTGATGAACTGGAAGGTGAAGCCCATCGCGCCGAGCTCGCGCTGGAACTTGGCGATGGTGGCATCGTCCAGGTGCTTCTTCCAGTTGAAGGACGGCGAGCAGTTGTAGGAGAGCATCTGGTCCGGGAACTCGGCCTTGACCGCCTCGGCGAACTTGCGGGCCAACTCCAGGTCCGGGGTGCCGGTCTCCATCCAGATCAGGTCCGAGTACGGGGCGTAGGCCTTGGCCCGGGCGATGCACGGCTCAATCCCGTTGCGGACCTTGTAGAAGCCCTCCGGGGTGCGCTCGCCGGTGATGAACTCGCGGTCGCGCTCGTCCACGTCGGAGGTTATCAGCGTGGCGGCCTCTGCATCGGTCCGGGCGATGATGACGCTCGGGGTGCCTGCGACGTCGGCGGCCAGCCGGGCCGCGTTCAGCGTGCGGATGTGCTGCGCGGTGGGGATCAGCACCTTGCCGCCCAGATGGCCGCACTTCTTCTCGCTGGCCAGTTGGTCCTCCCAGTGCACGCCGGAGGCGCCGGAGGCGATCATGGACTTCATCAGCTCGTAGGCGTTCAGCGGGCCGCCGAAGCCGGCCTCGGCGTCGGCCACGATCGGCACCAGCCAGTCCTCAACGCTCTGGATGCCCTCGGAGAACTCGATCTGGTCGGCCCGCAGCAGCGCGTTGTTGATCCGGCGGACCACCTGCGGCACCGAGTTGGCCGGGTACAGCGACTGGTCCGGGTAGGTGTGGCCGGAGAGGTTGGCATCCGCGGCCACCTGCCAGCCGGAGAGGTAGATGGCGCGCAGCCCGGCCTTGACCTGCTGCACCGCCTGGTTGCCGGTCAGCGCGCCAAGCGCGTTGGTGTAGCGGCCCTCGGCTGCTTCCTCGGTGAGCTGCTTCCACAGCTTCTGCGCGCCGCGCTTGGCCAGCGTGTGCTCTTCCTGGACCCGGCCGCGGAGGCGGACGACATCCGCTGCGGTGTAGTCGCGAGTGATGCCCTCCCAGCGGGAATCGGCGGCCCACTCGAGCTCCAGTGCCTTGGCCGCTTCCTCAGCGTTCATCGGGGCCGGCTCAAATGATGCAGTCATTGCTGTTCTCCTTAGTGGCCGTCGGTCGAGCTTGCTGTCTTAGCCGAGGTTCCCCTCGGGTTCCCGAGGTTGCCCTCGGTGGTCGAGTTTCCCCCGGTGGTCGAGCTTGTCGAGACCAGGCCATCTTCGGCCTAACCTGCCGATCGGAACCGGCACCGAACTTCTTCGTGAAATCGACTATTCCGCAGGTCACAACAGGTAATCCATAGAAAATGCTGGAAAGATTTGCAGTTCTTCTCGTATCCTCAAGAAATGGCAACCACCAGCTGGAATCGTCCCTCCAAGCACGACGACGGTGCCTCCTCGGAGCCCGAACTAGACGTCATCAGCCTGGGCCGCCGGGTGCGGCACCTGAGGAAGTCTCAGGGCATGACCCTGGACGATCTCGGTGCCGCCGTCGGCGCCGCGCCGTCGCAGCTCTCGTTGATCGAGAACGGCAAGCGGGAGCCTAAGCTCGGCATGCTCCAGGCCCTCGGCAAAGCCCTCGGTGTAGGCATCGATCAGCTGCTCGGCGCGGAGCCGCCCAGCCGCCGCGCTGCGCTGGAGATCGAGCTGGAACGCTACCAACGCGGGCCGCTGTACGAGTCACTCGGGCTGCCGAAAGTCCGCGTCAGTTCGCGGCTTTCCATGGACGTGTTGGAGTCACTGGTCGGGCTGCAGCATGAGCTCGAGCGCCGGCTGGACGAGCAGGCCGCCACCCCGGAGGAAGCCCGCCGCGCCAACACCGAACTGCGGGCGGAAATGCGCGCCCGGAACAACCACTACGAGGACATTGAAGCCCAGGCACAGGAGCTGCTCAAGGCGGTCGGTTTTAAGGGCGGTCCGCTGTCCCACCACGTGGCCGCTGACATCGCCGAGCACCTCGGCTTCAGCCTTCAGTACGTCAGCGATCTGCCGCATTCCACCCGCTCCGTAACGGATTTGAAGAACAGCAGAATTTACCTGACCCAGGGCCACCGGTCCGAACACGACCCGCGATCGGTGCTGCTGCAGGCCGTCGGCCACTATGTCCTGGGGCACCAGACGCCCTCCGACTACGCGGACTTCCTGCGCCAGCGCGTCTACACCAATTACTTCGCCGCCGCACTGCTGATGCCGGAACATGCGACCGTGGACTTCCTGCAGAAAGCCAAGGCATCGAAGGAGTTGGCCATCGAGGACCTGCGCGATGCCTTCAGCGTTTCCTACGAGACGGCCGCCCACCGGTTCACCAACCTGGCCACGCATCATCTCGGGATACCGTGCCACTTCCAAAAGGTCCACGTCTCCGGCATCATCCATAAGGCCTATGAAAACGACGGGGTTAATTTCCCCGCCGACCACACCGGCGCCATCGAGGGCCAGCCGGTCTGCCGGAACTGGACCTCGCGCGCAGTGTTCGACGTGCCGGACAAGTTCCGCGCCTTCAACCAGTACACGGACACCAAGGCCGGAACCTTCTGGTGCACCGCCATCACCGAGCGGCACTCGTCGGGGGAGTACTCGCTGAGCATCGGCATTCCGTACAAGGAGGTGAAGTGGTTCCGCGGCCGCGACACAACCGAGCGCTCCGTCTCCAACTGCCCCGACGAATCCTGCTGCCGCCGCCCACCCGCCGACCTTGCCGCCCAGTGGGCCGGCAACGCCTGGCCTAGCGCCCGCGCCAACTCCCATCTCCTCGCGGCCCTACCTCCCGGCGCCTTCCCAGGAGTAGATGAGACCGAGGTGTACCAGTTCCTGGCTTCGCACGAATGATGACACTGGTACATCGTTTGTCTCAACCAGCGCTGAATTGGCGAGAGTGTCCTAGGTAAGCCTTCTGGCCCCCTCTATGAACATGGAAAGCGCAAACTGGGTGAGGACCTGCGATGCGCGTATGTCTGAGAAACGCAGTTGTCTGGCACCATATGCCAACGTCAAGCTCCAGAATTCGTTGCTGCTGGTTGTCCTAGAACTGACCTCCTTCCCGATCCCACTAATCCATGTGAATACACGCTCCGGTATCTCGCTAAGCTCACCACCGCCACTAGCCGAGTTCGCATTGTAGAAAATGCTAACGAGATCGAGGTAGGGCGATTTGTCATCAAGGGTCAGGGGTGAGTCTGGGTGAAAGAATGGACTGAAGAAAAGAGTGACAGGATCAGCCAGGCTAGACATCATGCCTTCGGAGTCCAGATCAATGATGTAGGGCGTATCATTCACAACAAGGATGTTGCCGCCGTGCAAATCGCCGTGCTGAATGGAAAAGCTGGCGGAAATCTTCTTGCTTGGGCGGGGAAGGTCAATGGAAAACTCCTCGGCCAGCTCGGCAAGTTTCTCCCACGTAATGAAAGGCGCCACTAAAGACGCAAGTTCTACAACATTCTCGGTGCCCGGTGTCTGAAGGTTATTCAAAGCTTGAATGCCAAGATTGAGGGCCGAGCTCATGTCCCGTCGCATGACCTGATGTAGGGACTCGATGGGGCGCCCAGCCAACTGCGTAATCGACGCGGATTGTCCGTAGCACAATCCTGAAATGTGTCTGTAGGGTGCAACAACGTTTGCTGCTCCATTTGTCGACTCTTGGAGAAGTGAATAAGAAACACCGCGACCAGAAATCTTCGCCACCACCTCGACAGCAGGCTGTCCGCTTCTTTTGATGCGACAGTGCCATACGGGTGCGTCGGTAAGACCCCCTCCCATCGCCGACACGCTGATCGAAAGACCGGAAAAGGCGTGCGCAATGCGCCGCAGGAGTCTCTTGTGGCGAGGCGAAAGGGTGAGCTCATCCGAATGAATTAATTCGATGTCATCTACCTCATGCAGGAGGGCGGCCAGACTCGCGATGCATTTCTCGAATTCAACAAAATCTGACTTGCGGTAATAGTAGACGGTATCAATCTCGGTGGACTCCGTAACTGATATACGGGACCGGCCCATGAGTGAGTCCCGAGCATGATCTATATCTGAATGACCGGTTAAGTGAATTATTGGTATGCCGGGCAACACAGCCAGGAGATGCTCGAATATGACAGTGCCGAGATCGACTTGAGCCGGGGATGTCTCATCTAAGGGCAGTTGGCGGTCAAGGACTACGAGGTCGTAGGTCGCCTCTGACAGATCTGAAGCCCAGGATTCAAAATCCTTCCACGATCCAAGTGTCTCGGATCGATAACCTTCAGAACGGACGGCGGATTCGATCTCGGTCGCGAAGTCAAGATCATCCTCAATTATTAATGCGTGCAGATTCGCCAAGGTCTGCCTTCCCCCATATTGTAAAGTGAGCAATTCCTGACCGTCCAACCAGGTTCCAGTCATAGTCCATGCGTCGTAAGGCGATGTCAATCAGAGACATGCCGGTGCCGCGGGCGCTTCCTTTGCTCGAACGGCCGAGATCAATAACATCGGATCGTTCCAACTTATCACCGGAGAACGGATTTGAAATCTTAA
This sequence comes from Arthrobacter sulfonylureivorans, assembly GCF_047607445.1. Classification (GTDB taxonomy): domain Bacteria; phylum Actinomycetota; class Actinomycetes; order Actinomycetales; family Micrococcaceae; genus Crystallibacter; species Crystallibacter sulfonylureivorans_A. Next base: position 48,035 of record NZ_JBLKRT010000002.1, on the reverse strand, counting down.
TCCAAAAATCTACATCTGTTTGTTCACATGAGACGGTTGCGTAAGCGCTCGTCCCTACCTCAGAGCTTGCATCAACGGCGTTTCTTAGTGCGTTATCCAAGACCAAACGCAGGAGGTTTGGATTTGTAGTTATACGATCCCTGCCATACTCAGTAAAGGCTCCAACTCTTACCGATTCGGACGAATATGTTTCTAGGATCTCTGCAAGAAAATTTGGAAGGTGCACTTCTTCATACTGAATGGGGCGGTTTATCTGTAATAGTAGAGCCACAGAAGCGATACGCCGCCGCAGGATCTCGATCCGTGTGTTGGTTTGGCTAGACTCGAAGCCGATGACTTCCTTACTTGCGGCACTGCGTAGCAGTCCAATGACCGGCTCAGTCTCATGGCGAATTATGGAAGAGGCATTTTCTAACAGTTCGTGAAGCTCGTGGATTTCTGATGATTCTTCGACACGCAGGGGCTCTCGAACAGGAGCATTTTTGGGGCGGACATTGAGTAATTTTCGCAGCCGCTTTTCTACAATAGGGACGGTCTCATTCTCAAGGGCCTTAATGAGGACATCTATGGGAAGCTGTACATCATCGCGAAGAGCATCCGCTACCGCTTTTGCGCGGTCGCTAGCGAGGTTGCTCGCCAACAGGTGAGTCAGCTCCGCCTCTCGGTCTCGGCTATTCACTGCCAAACCCGTAGAATTCAGCTCGTCTTTGAAACGCTTCCTCGCCGCCTTCAAGAATATTGGTGATTACACCTTTCACATTTGGCGCATCGGGAAGTCCCGCTGACGCTGCCCATCCCCGGCGTCCATCACTCGCCATATGAATTACCAATTCAGCATTTCCGAGTACAGGTATATTGGGACTATGAGTCGCAATTATGGATTGGGCCGAGGACTTATTTCGACGAAGAACCGCTTGGACGATGTTGTCCACCAAGAACTCATTATCGAGATGATCCTCGGGCTGATCTAATATAAGTGCCCGCTTTGTATCGCTAATGACAATCGGCAACGTGACCGCACACTTTTGGCCCGTAGAGAGCTCGTGGACAGACTTCATGGAGCTCCCTTGGATTAGCAGAAAGTCGACTTTGTCGTCCAATTGAATGTTCGACAGGGTCGATGTCGCTTCGGCTGAATCAAATGCGGCGAGAATGCGTGCTGCCCGTTCGCTAGAGATTGAAAGTGCTGCTGCCAGTGCCTTTGCATCCTGAGCTTCGGTCATTTCTAGCAACTCGCGTGGCAACAACTTCTCAGATATTCGATCGACTAGCGCACGATACTGCATGCCGCTGCCCTTTAGAAAACGCTCCAATTCCTTCGTGTAAAGGGCAGTATCCGCCTGGTGAGCGACACTAATGGCCACGCCGTTTCCTAATTCTCTAGAGACGGATTCTGCCACGCTTTTTCGTCTTTGATAGCGGACCATCTGTTCCTGCTCGCGGCGATCTAGATATAAACCTCGCGCAGTCTCAATCCGTTCAAGAGTCTTCCTCGTTGTCCGAATCCTTTCACGAACTGATTCAACTTCCTTCAGTTGTGTTCGAAGACCACGTATTGTGGAAGTTATTTCTCCTAATCCGGTTGCTGCTTTTTCAAGCTCAGCTCTCAAAGGCGTGACTTTGACCATCTTGTTGGTCTGTTCTTCTTTAACATTCGCTACCACCGCCGAAAGTTCGGTCAAAGCATGAAGGAGGCGCATCCTCAATTGGTTTGCGTGCTCGTATGATGCCGACATTCCTTCTGTTATGACATGAGACAGCTCTTCAGGGAGTTTTTCGCCTTGGACAAGAGATATTGAACTCAAAATTTGGTCCGTTTGGGAAAGAATTTCGTTAAGTTTAAGGCGAGCGTGCTTGGCTTTTGCGATCATCGAGGATAGATGCGTCAGGCGTTCATCATACAGCGCTACCCGGGCTCGGTGTTCGGCCAGATTTTCATTTGCCTCCACCACCAAGGAACTTTCCTGAGCTTCAGCTTCACGAAGTGCTTGGGATAACTGTTCATAATTGAATGTTTGATCGGCAAGGTCGGATATCTGTCGGCGAAGTTCGTATACTTCCTGTGTTGTTTTCGCCAACTCGTTGTTTGAATCGACATCAGAAGTATGGTTCAATGCTGCTCTGAGGTCCAACAAATGACGCCTTTCCTCCCCGGAGGAGGCTATGTCCTCAATCTCATTCTGTCCGAGGGCCAAGGCTGCATTGGATGTGACCTCTTTTGAACGCCCTTCTCCTTCGGCATTGACCGTTATTAGGCGAACTCCGTGCTCGGTTTGGACTTCCAACGATATTTCGCCTGAACCAAGCATTGTCGCAACGAATTCTTTGTCTTCTTTAGGGCTTAGAGTCAGGGAGTCAATGCCCAGTGCCCAGCGAATTAGTCGCAATAATGTGCTTTTACCAGTGCCGCGGGCTCCAATAATTACGTTTAAGCCGGGGGTAAGCTCGACGTCGAAGTCTTTAAGGTAGCCGCCACTGACCTTAATACGACGGATCCACATAGTCACTGTTTCTCCCATCAGGGTTTTGTCTGTGAGGTCAGCATCCCGCGGTTGATGATGCCCCGCTGCAAGCACTGACATCGATCCTATCGGCATATCTGCTCGGTTAGAGCCGGACTATGGACGTGTCGTCAGGCCGGACTTCATGTCTCCGACGTTCATCCGCGTGAGCATGCCCTGTGTGGGTTTTCTGAGCATCCAATGTGGACCAGGTGCAATCGGCGGAAAGAAGATCATGAAATCCGACGTGCGTAGTCTTCCTTAACTACTTCGAGGTGGAGCCAGGAGTCGGTGCGGCTGACGGCTGGGAGGCTGCGAATTTCTTCGAGTTGGGCGAGGAGGTCGCGGGGGGACTGGGCGGCGAGGGTGGCGATGGCGTCGAAGCGGCCGACGGTTTGGGCTACGAACTCCACGTGCGTTGAGCTGCGCAGGAGTTCGAGGACGGCGTCGTTGTCGCCGGATAGGTTGAGGCCCACGCCCATGGAGAGCTGCCGGCCGCCGGCGCCGCGGGATTCCACGGCGCTGATCCGGATGATCCGGGCGTCCAGCAGCCGCTGCACACGTGAGCGGACGGCGGTGGGGGTCAGTCCAACCGCGGCGGCAAGGTCCCGGTAGCTGGTCCGGCCGTCCTTCTGCAGGATTTCGATGAGCTGGGTGTCCACGCCGTCGATGGTGACCTCGCCGGCGTACTGCGAGATGAAGAAGCCCTTGACCAGGCGGGTGTAGACCAGGGTGTCGATGTAGGCGACGTTGGGGTGCTCGCGGAGCTGGGTGAGCACGCCATGGAGTTCGTCGTGGGTGGAGACGCGGATCTCGGCGACCAGGTCATGGGTGCCGCCGACCGCGGAGACCAGTACGGCTTCCGGCCACTCCGCCAGCAGCTCAGCGATATGCCGCACCGGGCCGGACGCCACCACCGAGACGTGCGCGATCACGTGCTGGCCGAGGAACGCCGGATCCACGGCGGCCACCACCCGAACGGTCTGGCTGTCCAGCAGCTCCCGCAGCCGGGAAGACACGGTGGCCCGCGGCAGGCCAAGGTCCCGGGCCAAGTCCTGGTAGCTCGCCCGGCCCTCCTGCTGCAGCGCGCGGACCAGTTGTGAGTCGATCATTTCGGTAGAGACCGCCAAAGATTTCTGAACCTCCCAAGTGAGCACCGCTGTCGTCAATTATCCAGTGATGCAGCGCACATGCAAGCTCTTCGGAGGAACAATGCGCGAGAAGCCGCGCGAAACTGAATTCAGGGGCGCGTAACGCAGAATTTCTGCTCTTGTCGGATCATTGAACCGGTCCTACAGTTGCATGGATCACACCGGCACTCATGCCTACCCCCAAGGTGGAAGACCATGTCACACACATCAGCAGCCCGGCCGCAGTTCAGCCATGCCAGGGCCCGCCGCGCCGGATTCGCGGCCTTCGTCGGCACCGCCATCGAGTGGTACGACTTCTACATCTACGCCACGGCCGCGGCCCTGGTGTTCGGCCCGCTCTTCTTCCCGGAGGCGGACCGGCTGGCCGGCATCGCCGCGGCCTTCGCCACCTACGCGGTGGGCTTCCTGGTCCGGCCGCTGGGAGGGGTCATCTTCGGGCACATCGGCGACAAGTTCGGCCGCCGCCCGTCGCTGGTGATCACGCTGCTGGTGATGGGCCTGTCCACCGTGCTGGTGGGCGTGCTGCCCACCTACGAGAACATCGGCTCCTGGGCCGCGGTGCTGCTGGTGCTGCTGCGCGTGCTGCAGGGCCTGGCCGTGGGCGGCGAGTGGGGCGGCGCCGTGCTGATGGCGGTGGAGCACTCGCCGGAGAAGTACAAGACGTTCTACGGCGGCTTCGCGCAGCTGGGCAACCCGGCCGGCGCGCTGGGCGCCACGCTGATCTTCGGCATCCTGTCCGCGCAGGGCGAGACGTTCCTGGTGGACGGCGGCTGGCGCATCCCGTTCCTGCTCTCCGTGGTGCTGATCGGCGTGGGCTTCTGGGTCCGCTACCGGGTGGAGGAATCCCCGGTCTTCGAGGACAAGGTGGCCGGCCAGGAACAGGCCGTGCCGATCAAGTACGCGCTGGGCAAGAACTGGAAGCCCATCCTGATCGGCATCGGCCTGCTGCCCATCTCCACCGGCGGCTACTACCTGGCCACCACGTTCGCCACCGCCTACGGCACCGACCCGTCGGTGGGCCTGGACGAGACGCTGATCCTCAACGCCATGTCCGTGGCGGCGTTCTTCGAGCTGATCACCTGCCTGGGCATCGCATGGCTGGGCGACAAGTGGGGCCGCAAGCGGGTGATGGCCATCGGCCTGATCGGCTCCGTGGTGTTCATCGTGCCGCAGTTCCTGCTGATGTCCACCGGACCGGAATGGATGATCTTCGTGGCCTTCGCCGTGGTCCGCGTGGCGATGAACTTCACCTACGCCCCGGTGGCCACCATCCTGTCCCAGCTGTTCAGGCCGCAGGCGCGCTACACCTCCATCTCGCTCTCCTACGGCCTGGCCGCCGCCATCTGGGCCGGCCTGTCCCCGCTGGCCGCCACGCTGCTGTGGGATGCAACCGGCACGGTGTGGTCGGTGATCGGGCTGTTCGCCGCGATGGGCGCGCTGGGCCTGGTCTGCCTGGCGATCGCGCCGCAGCACGTTGACGACGATGTGTACGCAGGGGGCACTGCCGGTTCTGCCGGCGGCGGTCTGGAAGGTACGTGGAAGAAGGAGAGCTTCAAATAATGCGCAAGCTGAAAACGTTCGACGACGGCGCCGACTTCCAGCCGCTGCTGGTCACCGCCGGCACCATCCACACGCTGGATCCCTCCGGCAAGGGCGCGACGGCGATGCTGGTCGCCGCCGGGCGGGTGGCCGCTGTCGGCACCGAGGCGGAATGCCGCCAGGCCGCGGCCGGGCTGGGGCTGCGCGAGCCGGTGCTGCGGGACCTGGGCGACGCCGTGGTGGTCCCCGGGTTCGTGGATCCGCATGCGCACCCGCTGATGTACGGGCAGATGAAGACCTGGGTGGATTGCGGTCCGGACCAGGCCGGCAGCATCCCGGAGATCGTGGCGCTGCTGCGCTCGGCCGCCGAGACCGCGCCGGCCGGGCAGCCGGTGCGCGGCTACGGCTACGAGCACCGCAACCTGGCCGAGGGCCGCCACCCCACCCGGCAGGAGCTGGACCAGGTGGCCGCGGACCGCGAGGTGTACCTGATGAACGCCTCCGGACACGGCGGCGTGGTGAACAGCTACACGCTGGAACTGAACGGCATCACCCGGGACACCCCGAATCCGGCGGGCGGGGAGTTCTTCCGCGACGCCGACGGCGAGCTGACCGGCGAGCTCTCCGATGCCGCCTGCAACATCCTGACCGGGCTGGACGGGGTGAAGGTAGGCCACCACGGACCGAACTTCCATCTGGCCGACGCGCCGGAGGAGCACCTGCGCCAGCTGGCCGCGGCGCAGCAGGACTTCCTGGCCGGCGGCGTGACCACGGTGGGCGACTGCCAGGTCTCCCGGCGCGAGTTCGACATGTACCTGCGGCTGGCCGAGGCGGACCAGTTGAAGATCCGCTACAACATGTACTTCCTCTCCCACTTGCTGGAGGAGGGGCTGGAGATCGGCATGACCGGGGCGTTCGGCAACGCGCACCTGAGCTTCGCCGGCTTCAAGTTCTACGCCGACGGCACGCTGGGCGGCTGGACCGCCTACTTCCCGGACGGCTACGTGGGCGACCCCTGCCGCACCGGCCAGCTGTACCACGACCCGGCGGACTACGCGGCGCTGATCCTAAAGGCACACGCCGCCGGGCTGCAGACCGCCACGCACGCCCAGTCGCCCACCGCGCTGGAGATGGTGATCTCCGCGATCGAGGCCGCACAGGCCGAGCACCCGGACTCCGACGCCCGGCACAGGATCGAGCACTGCGGGCTGCCGACGCCGGAGCAGATCCGACGGATGGCCGACGCCGGCATCTACCCAGTGAATCAGCCGCAGCACTACTACAACTGGGGCGAAGGGGTGACCGCCGCGGTCGGCACCCCGGGCGAGCGGTTCAACCCGCTGGGCGAATTCATCAACGCCGGCGTGCCGGTGACCCTCAGTTCCGACGCACCGGTGGCCGAGCCTCGACCGCTCGAAGCGATCCAGGCCGCAGTCACCCGAATTACCCGCCGCGGCCACAAGCTGGGGCCGGACACGCTGAAGATCACCGCCGCCCAGGCACTGGAAGCGCACACGCTCAACGGCGCCCGGGCTCTGGGCCGCGAGGACGACCTTGGCTCGCTGGCGGTGGGCAAGCGCGCCGACTTCGCCGTGCTCTCCGCCGACCCGCTGGCCGTGGAACCGGAGACCATCGCGCAGATCCAGGTGCTGCAGACCTGGGTGGGCGGCAAGGCGCAGTTTGCTGTTGAAGGTGCCGACGCCACCCGCGAGCCGGCGCTCGCCGGAGACAATCATGTCTGAGCAGGCCCTGTCCCAGCAGGCCCTGTCTGACCAGGCCGGACCGCTGCCGACCCAAGCCCCAGCCGGGACGGCCTCCCAGTCCGCCCCCGCCGTCGAGCTTCCGGACGGCGTCGTGGCGGACAACGTGGGCCTGACCGTGCTGACGCTGCTGCGCAACTACGGGATCGACGCGGTGTTCGGCATTCCCGGCACGCACAACCTGGAGTTCTACCGGCACTTGGCGCCGCTGGGCATCCGCGCGGTAACCAGCCGGCACGAACAGGGCGCCGGCTATGGCGCCGACGGCTGGTCGCAGCAGACCGGACTGCCCGGCGTCGTGATCACCACCTCCGGGCCCGGCCTGCTCAACGCGCTCTCCGCAGCTGGCACCGCCTACTGCGAGTCACGGCCGCTGATCATCCTGTCCCCGGGCGTGCCCGAGGGCGAGGAGTTCGCTGACGTCGGCGCACTGCATGAAACCAAGGACGCAGTCGGGGCCGCCGGCGCGATCGTGGAGTGGTCACGCCGCGTACACTCCGGGTCCGAGGCCGCGCAGGCCATCCACGAGGCGTTCGAGCTGTTCCGCTACGGTCGGCCGCGGCCGGTGCACATCGAGGTTCCGCTCAATGTGCTCGAGGGACCGAGCGATTGCCCGGCCGAGCTGCTGGAGGCGACGCCGCGGCGCGAACCGGTGGGCGCCTCCGCGCAGGCCGTCCGGCATGCGGCGCAACTGCTCGCGGAGTCGCGCCGGCCGGTGCTGCTGGCCGGCGGCGGATCGCTGCGGGCCGACTTGGAGTTGCTGCGGCTGGCCGAGGCGCTGGACGCCCCCGTGGTCACCACGCTCAACGGCAAGGGTGCGGTGCCCGAGTCGCATCCGCTCTCGCTGGGCTCGGACATTCGGCTGCCCGCCGCGCAGCAGCTGTGCGAGGAAGCGGATGTCTTGCTGGTCATCGGTTCCAAGGTGGGCGAGGCCGAACTCTGGTTCAATCAGCTGCACCCGAGCGGCACGGTGATCCGGGTGGACATCCTGCCTGGCCAGATGGCCAAGAACGTTGTGGCCGACGTTCCGCTGGTCGGTGACAGCGCCGCCGTCGTGCCCCAATTGCTGGCCGCACTGCAGGATGGGCATTCGGTGGTCGACCAAGCGAGCGCCAGCGAGCGCGTGGAGACCCGAGAGCGTCGAGACCGCGGCGCCGACCGCGTGGCGCGGCTGCGCCCGGTGCTGCGCGACGCCGCCCGCGAACTGGCCCCGCCGCTGGCCGCGCTCGCCGAACAGGTGGCCTCCGTGCTCCCGGCCAACGCGGTACTTGGGGGCGACTCGTCGCAGGTGACGTACTTCGGCACCGCGAGCTTTGTGCGGCAGGAGCGGCCGCATTCGTTCCTCTATACACCCGCATACGCCACGCTGGGCTACGGTCTGCCGGCGTCGATCGGCGCCAAGGTGGCTGCGCCGGACCGGCCGGTGGTCTGCGTGCTCGGCGACGGCGCGCTGATGTTCGCCGTCCAGGAACTGGCGACCGCGGTGGAGCAGCGGCTGGACCTGGTAGTGGTCTGCGCGGACAACGGCGGATACGGCGAGATCCGGCAGAACGAGCTGGACCGCGGGATCGCGCCCGTCGGCGTGGACCTGGTTCAGCCCGATTGGGTCGCGCTGGCTAACGCTTTCGGTGGCCACGGTGAACGAGTTACCTCCGCGGAGGACTTTGCCCCTGCGCTCGCCGCCGCCATCAATGCCGGAGGACTGCAACTGCTCCACGTCCCCACCGCCTTGTTCGAGTAAGCGAGTCATCAGGTGGGCGACGGGTCTCTACTCGGCGCTGGCGCGCCTCCTTCGACCCCCGGAGCGCCACGACTCGGTGGTCGACCAAGGGAGCGCCAGCGAGCGCGTGGAGACCCGCGTGGAGACCCGAGCGCACCGTCCGGCGCCGAGCACCGCCGTCGTACTTTCCTCTGCACCTCATTAACAGCACCACCCGAAAGGACCAACCCTTGAGCACCACCCAGGAAGCCACCGCCACTGTCCCCGCAGGCCTCGCCGCCGACGCCAAGGCCACCGCGCGCGAGTGGATCGACGCCAACATGGACCGGCTCTCCGAATGGCACCGGCACATCTGGGAGCTGGCCGAGCCGGCCTGGCGCGAATACCGCTCGGCCGCCTGGTACGTGGAGCGGCTGCGCGCCGAGGGCTTCGAGGTGGAGGAGGGCAGCGGCGGCATGCCCACCGCGTTCAAGGCCGAGTGGACGCAGGGGAGCGGCGGGCCCGTGCTGCTGACCTACGCCGAGTACGACGCGGTGCCGGGCAACTGCCAGGCCGCCTCCACCGAGGAGACCCCGCGCGACGGGCTGAGCGCCTTCGCCCCCGGGCACACCGACCCGCACTCGGCGCTGGGCATCTCCACGCTGGCCGGGCTGCTCGGCACTAAGCACGCCATGGAGGTGCACGGCATCGCCGGCACGCTGCGCTACACCGGCGAACCGGCCGAGAAGGTGCAGGGCTCCAAGGTGGTGCACGGACTGCGCGGCTACTACGACGGCGTGGACGCGATTGTCAGCTTCCACCCGTTCTACATGCTGCCGCTGTGCAACACCGCCCGCTGGGACACCCAGTGCGGCAGCTACTACTCCAAGGTCTACTCGTTCATTTGCGACGAGCCGGAGACCTGGCAGCTCTCGGCCAACCCCAATTCGCCGATCCCGGCGTCGCACTCGGCCGCCCGCGCGCCGGGGGCGAATGTGGCGCTGATGCAGATGTACACCAGCTCGCGGGTGATGCAGGACGCCATGCTGCCCAGCTTCGGCGGCTGGAGCCTGTCCGACGCGATCCTCGGCTCCGGGCAGGCGACGGCGGACAACCTGCCGGCGCGGGTGGCGCAGATCCAGTACTCCTGGCGCTGCCCCACGCTGGAGATGGCCGAGCACGTCCTCGCCGTGCTGGACCGCAACGCCGAGCACGCCGCGGCGATGGCGCACTGTCGGGTGGAGACCGCCTGGGTGGCCCGCAACCGGCCCGGCATCACCAACCACGTGCTGGCGCAGGCGCTGTACAACAACCTTGAGCAGGTCGGCGCCCCTATATATAACGACGACGCCGTGGCTGCCGCGCGTGAGATCCAGTCCGGACTCGGGATCGAGCCGATGGACAAGCCGTTCCTGGACGAGTGCGAATCGCTGATCTCCCCGCAGGACGCCGAGACAGCATTGCGCGAGCACCTGGCCCCGTGGCAGAAGAACTGGACCAGCGACGACTACGTGGAGATGACGCACTACGCCCCGACCGTCCGGTTCTACATCTCCAGGCCCGCGCTCAAGCCCGCCCCCGGCAAGGGCGCCTACCCCGGCTGGGTCATGAACGCCCTCGGCGGCATCCCCGCCGCGATTGACCCGACCATCGAGGTGGCCGGCAAGACCATCGCCGGCACCTTCGTGGACATGCTGACTTCGCCGGAACTGTTGGCGTCGGCGGCCCAGGAGTTCAAGCAGCGCAAGGCCGAAGACCCCACCGAAGCCCTGCTGCCCGCCGACTTCATGCCGCCCACCGGCCTCGCCTGGCCCGACTACTCCCCGGCCGACGGCGTCGGCTTCGCTGCAGGGGCCGGCGAAAGGACCTGGCACCCGCAGGCGCTGTAGCTAGTTGCCGCCGCGTGAGAGGCCCCGCTGCAGCACCGGGATAGACCGCCCTTCGCTGCAGCGGGGTTACCGCGGCTCTACGGCTGCCCGGGTGCCTGAAAAAGACGACGTCCCTCGGCGAAGGAGGCCCTGATCTTCCAGTCGGGGTCGAAGAGGACGAGGTCGGCAAGGTAGCCCGGGGCGAGTAGCCCGAGGACGGTCGATAAGTTCAGCAGCTTCGCGGGTGTCAGGGTGAGGGCTTCGACCACGGTTTGCGGATGGACCTTGTTGCTGATGCCGAGACGGAGGGCGTTGTCCAGAGTGAGCGTTGAACCGGCCAATGTTGACGTCCCCGCTAGGACAGCGGTCCCATCGCGAACATCCACGGACTGCTCGCCCAGTGCGTAGTACCCGTCGGGGGCACCTGCCGCTGCCATGGCGTCTGAAACAAGGAGTACTCGACTGGGCGCTAGTCGGAAGAGCATCGCTGCCACCCTTGGGTGTACGTGAATGCCGTCCAGAATGAGTTCTAGGTATGCGTCATGGTCGAGGGCTGCCACGATGGGTCCGGGTTCGCGGTGGTGTATGCCCGGCATGGCGTTGAACGTGTGGGTGAGCATGGTTGCGCCCGCAGCGAAGGCCGCGACAGCAGTTTCATAGCTAGCCGTCGTGTGGCCGATGGCGACTCGGGTCCCGGCCCTGGAGATTTCCCTGATCGCCGGCAGGGCTCCGGGCTGGCCTGGGTCCAACGTGATCTGGCGCAACGTCCCGCGGGCCGCGGCGATCAAGTCCGAGACGTTGGTATTCGCGGGCGTTACCAGGTGCTCCGCCTTGTGGGCACCCCTGCGCTCCGCTGCGAGGAACGGCCCCTCTAAATGACTGCCGAGGATCAGGGGCGTCGTTTCGGTGAGTTCGGCAACCGTCTTCAGGCTGGCGACCAATGCGGGGATGGGGTTGGCGACGAAACTGACGACGGCGCGGGTGGTTCCGTGGGCATGGTGGGCGGCTAGAGCGCCAAGGATGGCCTGGTGGCCGTCTTCGTTGCTGTGCGAGCCGCCGCCATGGAAGTGAACGTCAATAAAGCCCGGTGTGACGTGGCCGCCCCGCCCGTCGATGACATCCGTCCAGCGGTTGGTGTCAGCATCCGGCGCTACTCCCTGTCCCATCGTCTGAATTCGGCCGTCCGAAACGCTGATCCACGCATTGTTGATCGTTCTGGTGGCATCGACGGCTGTGACATTGTGAAGGAGGAAGGGCCGTGCTTCCCCCGGACCGAATCCCGTGTGCATTGTTGATGTCCATTCCGTTGGCGGGTGGTGGCGGAGGGACGAGTGCCCGGTCCAGTGAGGAAACCGGGCACTCGTTTCCTGATCGTCACCGATTTAGGCGCGCGAGTACTTCGCTAGCGGCAGCTGTGCTGATCTTTCCGCGAAACTGACAATCAAATCCGCCAATTCGGCGACGCTGACGGCGACAACGGATGCTCCTGCTGTGATAACGGCCGATGCGGAGACCGGGTTGAGAGCAAGCGCCCAAGCAGTGCAGCCTGCAGCCACTGCTGCCTGCACTCCGATGGCAGTGTCTTCTACCGCGAGAACCGGAGATGTGCCCTTGCCTAGAGCGGTCCGCGCGCGACCATAGACTTCCGGGTCAGGCTTGCCCGTTGCGCATTCGTCGCTGGTGATGACGGCGTCAAAAGACGGGAAGAGGTCATCGAGCATCTCTCGGGCAACATGGCGCGGAGCGCTTGTGGCCAGGGCTAACGGAATGGTTCCCCTGAGTTGTTCGACGGTTCGACGCATGGCAGGAAACACCAGATCCGATCCTCTGCAGCGGCGGAGGAAATCCCGGTGGAGAGAAGCCACGATGTCTTCAATTTGCTGATCGGGGACCTCGTCTCCGATCAGTTCTTCAAGAACATCCCGCGAACGTCTTCCAGCGGATAGAGCCCGGTAATGTCGAACTGCCGGCCAAGGTGCGGTCGATGCGAAGTCCCGCCAGACTTCACGGTGGATTTTCGGTGTGTCAAGGAGCACCCCGTCCATGTCGAAAATTATCGCGGAGTCGGTTTTCATGAGGCGCTGCTCACCTGGGGGTGGCCGTCTTCGGAGGTTTGGCGTTCGACGAGCTGGCTTTCCACCAGATGGCGGTAAACCTGGGTGTAATCTGCGTCGCTGTTATCGGCTGCTGCCGACGAGAAAAGCCCTGCAAGGGCCGAAGCGACGGGTAGGGAAATCCGCGCTGCGTCGGCCATTGCCTCCAGCAATGACACGTCCTTGGCGGCTAGGCGAAGGGCAAATCCGGTGGCGGGAGGTTCGCCGATCATGGTTTTGCCGATGTCTGCCAGTCCCACGCCTCTTCCACCGGTGGCCGAAAGCGCGTCCAAGAACACGTCGTGGTCTACGCCTAAGACCCCAAGCACGGCAAGGGCTTCCGCCATTGCTGCAACCTGGGAAGTGAAAAGCTCATTAGCAGCAAGTTTCGCTGCGTGGCCTCCGCCGGTGCTGCCCAGGTGGAAGACCTTGCGGCTGATAAGGGCCAGTAGCGGCGCCAGTGGCCGGGCCGTTTCTTCAGTTGCTCCCAGGAGTAGAAGCAACGATCCAGTGCGGGCAAGCGGGGGATTTCCCAGCATGCCCGCGTCGGTATAGAGGATTCCTGACCCGGCGAGCCTCTCCCCAACGTGCCGTGAAACCATAGGGTCGCTCGTGGTGCAATCGATGATGCTCTTGAGGCGTCCTGGACGTTCCAATATTTCGGCTGCCACAGCGGATACTTCCCGAGGGCCGGGGAGGAACAGCAAAATGGAGTCGATCTCGTCGGCCATGGCTCCTGCAGACTGTGCCGGCGTTGCGCCTAGCCTGACTGAATCATCGACTTTCCGCGGATCTTCGTCGAATACGACCACGCCTGTGCCAGTTTCCAGCAGATGTGCGACTGTCGGGCTTCCCATGGCACCGAGGCCGATAACCCCTACGCGGAGATCTGGGCTCATTGGAAGTCTCCCATCCGGGTCATGTCGGCGATTTCATCTTCGATGGCGTCGAGCGCGCGGTCCCAATCCTCATCGGTGATGACTAAGGGCGGCATGAGCAGCAACGTGGAGGTGTAAGCGGAGGGTTCTGCAAAGATCCCCCGTTTCAGGAGCCGGCTGGTGAGGTTTTCCATGGGCGGCCGATCAAAGGGGTTCCCGTTCTCATCAGTGAACTCGATACCCATTTCCAAACCTTTGCCGCGGACGGCAGCGACGTTGGGATACGAGGCGACGAGACTAGACAGTCTGTTGAGCCCCCGCTCGCCCAAGGCGGATGCGCGCGCGACCAAGTCTTCGTCGGCGATCACGTCGAGCGAAGCATGCGCGGCGGCGCAAGCCAGAGGAACCCAGCCGAAAGTGGAGGAAAATCCCGGCCCGGCGACGGCAGAGGACAGATCCTCTTTCATGAGCGCACCAGCCATGGGGACCGCTCCGGACGTGAGAGCTTTGGCGACTACGACGATGTCGGGGTCCATTCCCCAATGCTGGAAGCCAAAGGCACGGCCTGTCCTGCCGAATCCAGTTCCGACTTCGTCCATGATGATGAGGGCGCCAACGTCCCGGGCGGCCTGTTGGACCGCGGCGTAAAATTGCGGATCGCCGTGGATGACACCAGGGTTGGTGAAGACCGGTTCAAGCAAGATCGCCGCCGGGGCCGGTCCAGCTGCAATCACTTCCCGCAGCGCTGCTGCATAGTCAAGGCCATTGGCCCGTAGTGCATCGGGGATTGGGGCATAGCGGTGGAATTCGTTGCTGGGAAGATCCACGGCATGCAGTTGCGGCACCCCGCCAGCTTGCATGGCTCCCAGCGTCCCACCGTGGTACGCCTCGGTGAAACCGACTACAGCCTGACGTCCGGTGGCCCGACGGGCCACTTTTAGGGCCGCTTCGACGGCTTCGCTACCGGTTGCGCCGCAGAGCGCTTTGTAGCCGCCGCCGAGCAGGGCGCTGAGCCTCTCGGCGACGCTGGAACGCCCGTCATGCGTGCACCACGGCGGCGAAAACGACATTTGGCGCGCTTGGCGGACGACGGCGTCAACGACCCTTGGGTGATTCCAGCCGGTGTTAGCGACGTTCCACCCGGAGGTGAGATCGAGGATGCGCCTGCCGTCGGCGTCCATGAGATAAGCACCTTTACCGCCTTCGACGGCGACCGGGATCCGGGTAGTCGGGCGGGCGACGAACTCACGGTCCCGGTCGGCCAGTGTTTTTGCAGAGTCGTTCGTTCCGTGAATGGTGTCCAACACAGTTGACATGGGGATATCACCTTTCGATTGAGAGTTCTTCGTTGTGAGGGATTTTGGTCGAGGACGGGGAGCTCGGGGACTTGGCCAAAATGATTAGGGAAACCAAGGAGAGAAAGCAGAGTGTGAGAATGAACCAAGCGGCGGCTGTGGCACCGAACGTGGCCAGAACCCAACCGGCGCCAATGCCTGCAATGGCCGCACTGAGGCCTTTGGCCATTGCTGAAGCTGATGCCTGCGAGAAGGCGACGTGGCCCGGCTGTGCATAGTGCCGGACGACGTTAACCTGCAGCGACGCCCACATAGCGGCGGCCAAGGCGTGGGCCACCAGCGCCGCTAGCTGAAGCGCCATCCTGCCGTTTGCCGCCATCAAGGCGACCCAGGAGAGCGCAAGGAAAACCATGGTGAGGGCGTAGAGCGAAAGCAGTCGCCGGCCGGGAATGATCTTTCGAACCAGCAGGAATGCCGGCACTTCGAGCACAGCCAGTATGAACAGTGTGAGGAAGGGATTCCCTGCATCGGCTCTGATGGATTCGAAGGCAGCGGCCGAAAAGACAAGGTAGACGTATGCCGAAATCGGTACCGGAAGGCCGACGAGGATAAAGATCAAAGCCGGTCGCGGAAGCCGCGGTCGGGAAGGCCGCTGCACCTGTGCGGTGGGGTGGGCCGCGGGGCTGATGACGACGAGGTAGCCGAGGAAAATCCCGGCTAGGAGGTAGACGGACTCGAGGCTCCCGGCAAGAAATCCCAAGGAGGCTGCAGTCAGGCCGAGCAACCAACCGCCGGTGCCGAACAAGCGCAAACCAGGGTAATTTCCCATGAGTTGCTGCCGTTGGATGTGGGCCGATATGAGCGGTTCAATGCCTCCGCTACTGGCCCCGAATAGAATCAGACCAGTCAGGATTGCGGGGCCGTCGAGTGGCCCCCAAGTGGCGCAGATCCAGAGGTACAGGCTCGAAGACGCAGCGAGACCAGATGCGAGGCGCATACCAAGCCCGTTGACCTTGTCGTCCAAAGCTCCCCAAAGGGGGGCGAGGGCTACGGCTGCGACTGTCATGAGGCTGATGGCACCACCAGTGGCGGCGGGACTCCAACCCCATTGCGCGCAAAGGTAGCTTGTGGCCGGTATGACCAAGGCACTGGCGGCAAAAAGCGTCAGCAGCTGTGAGCGCACTCGCGTTTTACTCATGAGCAGGAGACCGATCGGGGTGGCCGTGGGTTGCCATACCTACGTAGCCCTGGCCCTGAAGGATCGTTTCCAGGGTGATGCCCGCTTCGTCCACGAGGTACTCGTAGCCCGCTTCTTGGAACTCACGGTTCGGATCCAGCTGCAGGTATCGCATCATCCGTTGTTCCCGGTCCGCGGCGCGCAGCATCTTGAGGTGGTAGAGGTTCAGGTCGGACATGAGGAAGCTGTCCGTCCCCAGGAACTGGGCCGGATACCACTCGCCATGCCACTGAGCCGGGTCGAACTGATGATCCGGACCGATGTTCTGGAAGATGGATATCTTCCGTTTGCGGCCCCAGATACCGTCGCTGCGGTACTGATCCGGCCGGTCCCATAATTCCCGAAGCGGCTGGCTGATACCGATAGCCCCAGCAACGTCTGCTTCCTCGGTCAGACGCTGCCACTCTTTCCAGAGACGGGCGTCAGGCCGTTCATCGGCATCGTAGGCGACGAACCAGGTGGCACCCAACGCCTGGCCAGCGGATACCAGGAGCTCTCGGTTGCGCGGCTCGTTCCACTCCGTTTTTTCTTCGGGGTTGATGCGGATGATTTCCGTGATGCAGTCACTGGATGCCAATATTTCCAGCGACTCATCAGTGCTCCCGTCGTCCAGGACAATCACGTCGTCGACATGCCGACCAATCGCGTCGATCCACCCAGGCAGATAGCGCGCGTCGTTGTAGACCGGTAACAGCGCGACGACTTTCTCTGACGTCGCCCCTCTCACGAGGCCGGCCCGCTGAGTGGTGTCCGGAGCGCTGCAGCGCTCTCGATCGCAACGAGAACGGTATGATCCGTGGTGCTCACTCGATGCGGCTCATGGGCTGCAATGTGGATGAGCTGGCCGGATTCCGCCGTCAATGCTCCCTCTGTTGTTTCCACGGTGCATCGGCCACTCAAGACCAGCAGTATTTCGTCGCTATCCTGCGAATGCCATGCACCTTGCAGAATTCCCTCTCCGCTGTGCAGGACGATGTGTTCGTTGAGCAGGGCAAGATGGGCATTTGTCCACGACGGGGGTGCGGTCGGTTCCTTGTGATTCAAGCTCTCTTCGATGTCGTGCAGAACTGCCATTTGTTCTCCGGTTCTATGGCGTAGGTGAATGGATATGTGCGTGACGTGGACGAATAACCAGGGGCAGCATTGCGGCCGCTAGCGCGGCCGCAACGAGGAAGACACCGCTGCTGCCCGGACGGGGCGTGAACGCGAGGACGGACGCAGGGATGAACGCGCCGCCTGCTGCCCCGCACGCCACCAGCAGGCCAACAGCCTTTTTGGCGTCCTGAACCTCTACGCGTGCTAGCGCGATGCCAAGAACCAGCGAGTACATCGGTCCAAGGCATATGACGGCTATCCCTGTCATGATCAGCGCTGCCGCCGGGTGGGAGTGCCTCAGGAAACCTGCCGCGGCGAGACACAACGCAGCGGCTGAACAAGCGAAGATCAGGACAGTCGACGAGGTCACCCTGGTCTTGAGAATGAACCAGGTGGAGTAGCGGCCCATGGCCATCAGCACCCAGAAGACCGAAGTCCCGGCTGCGGCGGCAGTAGCGTCAAGGGCAAGAGCCTCCGCGGGGATGACGGCGGACCATCCTGCAAATATCGTTTCAATGCCCACGTACAGGAAGAGCGCCGCGGACACGGGCGCCAGCAGGAAGAACAGCCTGCCCTTGCCCGATCCAGGAGATTGGGGTGGAAGTGCGGCATCAGCGCGCTCGCCGACGGACCTCCGCGTCACAAGGAGCAGGGCCACCGTGGCGGCGTGACTGAGCGCCACGGCCATCAGCAAGGGAGCCGCGTTCTGGCCTAGAAGACCCGCCGCGACGAGGAGCGGGCCGAGGGCCGCCACCACGGCCACGGTTCCCGTCAGAGCGGACAACAGGCCTGCCGTCTGCTCCTCGGCCAGGGTCCGCGCCAGAATGCTGCCACTGGCTTCACATAAACCGAAGCCCAGTCCCGCGGCCAGAGCTCCGGTAGCGAAGGCTGGACCGCCCGGGGCAAGGGTCAAGGCGAGGAGGGCCGCGGCTTGCAGCACAGAGCCAGCCGAGAGGATGGCGACGACCGTCAAGGACCGCAGCAAAAGCGTCGACAGGAGTACCCCGGTCATCAGCCCGAAAAATAGCGCCGGTATGGCACCGAGGTATTCCTGCATTGGGCTGTTGGCGTTGTGGGCGGTCAAGGGAATAATCGCCGGAATGATCGAGGCGGTGCCGCCCATCCCGGCAAATGCAGTGAACAGCCCTGCTTTCTGCAACTTGGCCGGCCAATCGGTTGCACCCTTTTGCGCCGATGTCTGAGGAGCCCGAAACGCAGTCGGGGAACCATCGCGCTTGTCTACTGACATGAACGTGTTGATCCTTCCCCGAGGCGCAGGCGCGCGAGCGGCGTCGTTGTGGGTGCCAAGACTGGTCAGGCCCTCGAATTGGCGGCCGGGATGGCGGCCAGCAGTTCACGGGTGTAGGCGGCTTGCGGGGATTGGAAAATTTCGGCGGGAACGCCGCTCTCCACGATTCGGCCGCGCTGCATCACGTGGACCGAGTGGGAAATCATTCGTACTACAGCCAGATCATGGCTGATGAAAAGGTAGCTCAGCCCCAACTCGCGCTGAAGCTCGGCCAGCAGTTCCAAGGTTTGTGCCTGGACGAGAACATCCAGCGCGGATACTGCTTCATCCAGCACAACGAGGTCGGGCGAAAGCGACAGCGCGCGGGCGATGGCTACGCGTTGGCGCTGGCCTCCGGAAAGCTCATGCGGCAGCCGGTCTGCCACCGACGTCGGCAACGACACCTGGTCCAGCAAATCGATGCATTTTTTGTACCGTTCCGTCTTCGAACCTATCCGGTGGACACGGAGAGGTTCGGTGATGGATTCAGCAATCGTGTACCGGGGGTCGAGGGATGCGTACGGGTTTTGAAACACGGGTTGGACTCGCCGTCGGAATGCGAACAGTTCGCGTCGGCTCAAGGAAGAAACCTCGGCGCCGTCAAAGACGATCTCTCCCGATGTGACCTCGTCCAAACCCAGCATCAGGTTGGCGGTCGTAGATTTGCCGGAACCGGACTCCCCGACGATGGATACCGTTTGGCCGCGGGGAATGTTGAAGCTGATATCGTCCACCGCCGTGAAGGCAGTGCCACCGCTTCCGCCCGGGCCACGGATGGTGAAGACCTTGCTCAGATTGCGTACTTCGACAATGTTCTCAGCCGCCGTCTCCTCCGGTGCGGGCGCGGCTGCGGCCTCCGAGGAGGTGGCCGTGAGAATCGATCCAGAGGTCAGGCTAGGCGCTGCAGTGAGGAGGCGTTGGGTGTAGTCATGCTGGGCCTGGTTCATGATCTGAGCCGTCTTGCCGGCTTCGACGATTTCCCCCTGCCGCATCACCACAATGGAATCCGCACGTTCTGCGGCTAGCGCCAAGTCATGGGTAATCAGCAGCACCGCCGTGCCCATCTGCTCGGTGAGCTCTTCAAGCTGGTCGAGGATGCGCCTCTGGACGGTCACATCCAGGGCAGAGGTAGGCTCATCGGCGATGAGCAGGCTGGGACGGCAGGCAAGACCCATGGCAATGAGCGCCCTCTGCCGCATCCCGCCGGAAAACTCGTGGGGATACTGGCTCAGCCGACGCTCAGGCTCGGGAATCCCGACCATTTCGAGCAGCTCGACAACCTGCGCACGACCACGCTTGGCAACGGTTCGTCCGTGGACCTCTAATGCCTCCGCTATTTGATCACCAATACGCATGAGCGGATTGAGATTGGACATAGGATCCTGCGGCACGAAGCCGATCTTGGCGCCGCGGATTGACATCATTTCACGGTCCGAGGCCTCTGCAAGGTTGTACCCATCAAGGAAAACGTCACCGCCGACGATTCGTCCATTGGCGGGAAGAAGCCTGTTGACGGCTGCGGCGGTTGTCGACTTTCCCGACCCTGATTCGCCCACCAACGCCACTGTTTGTCCCGGGAAGACATCCAAGGAGAAATCGTGAACCACAGTGAGTGCACGCGCACCGGAGCCGAAGGCAATCGACAGATTCTGTATCGAGAGCAAGGGGGAGGGGGGAGTCATGGCGTTGGCCTCTCTCTGGGCAGTGCGACGGGAAAGACGGGTGGCTGGATCTCGTGATGTCATAGGCTGCTGCGTCCTAATTGGTCTCCGGCCAGGTTGAGGAACTCAGCCCATAGCTCCTCTGTTGGGACCGGTTGTCCGTTCACCAGCAGACGGTTACTGGCCAATGCCAGAGCAATGCCTCGGTTCGGCACGAATCCGACGGCGCAGCCGACATGGCCGGGGTGACCGAGGACAGTCATCGTTTCGTTGGCGACCTTCAACCTGTAGCGCCTGAACCCGAGAGCCTGACCGGGGTCAGGTCCGTTGGCGAAAAACTTCTCGGCGACTTCCGGGCGCCAGAGGGAGTCATGCTCTCGGTAGGCGGCCAGTGCCGAGGCGAACTGCAGAAGGTCCGGAATCGTCGAAAACAGACCGGCGTGCCCGGCCACACCCTCGAAGACGTGGTAGGCGTTTCCATCCGCGACTTGGCCGTGGACGGGTTGACGGCGCCAGCGGGGAAAAGCATTGCTGTCGAAGGGCACCGGATACGGGTTCTGGCTATCGATCATCGCCGCTTCGATCCTGTCGTCGCGGGCGCTTGTGGCCACGTTGCTGCCGGCCGGGCTCGCGAAACGGGTTGAGCGGAGGCCAAGTGGCCCAGTCACCAATTCCGCGGTCGCTGCGGCAACGCCCAGACCTGTCGCGGCGCTGATTACTCTGCCCAGGAGCATGAAGCCGAGATCGGAGTATCGGCGCGCGGTGCCGGGTGCGCAGACAAGCGGAAGGGATTCGACCAGGCGGTGGGCCTCGTCAATATCTTGGCTCGCAATGTAGAGCGGGTACCATTCTTTGAGGCCCCCGCGGTGCAGCAGCAGGTCCCGCAGCGTGACTTTTTCCCGGCCCGCACCGCGGAAGCCGGGCAGGTATCTGTTCACTGCCGCGTCAAGGTCCACGAGCCCGTCGGAGACGAGGCGCAGCAGGCAGGCAGTCGTACCCACCACTTTGGTTACGGAGGCCATGTCGTGGTGTGTTTCCGGCGTCAACCGATCGATGCCTCGCCGCCGGCCGTCCCGCCAGTGAACCGTGCGATAGCCCGCGCTCGCGACAGTCGAGAGACCAGGAGCGCGGATGCCCAGGGTGATGCCTGGGGGCGGTTCCAGAGCCGAGGATGCAGGCGAAGGCCCGGTGACCATACCTCGGGCCGCGGCTTCCAGCCCGGTCATGGGACCACTTCCGCCAGTGCGGCCAACAGGCCGGTGGGCAGTTCCGGGGCGGCTCCGGAACCCACGCTCGTGCGGGTGCCGGGTATGCCCACCAAGGATTTCGCCAGCCGCTGCACAGGTTCGCCGAATTCCTGGCTCCGGCTCGGGCCCTCCATCCCGCGCAGCCAGCCATGGCTGGCGTAGAAGTCCATGGACGGTGTATTAGCAGTGAAAACCCACAGGCTTGCCGATTCGGCTCCGCGGGTTCTCAAAGCGGATTCCGCGGCGGTAAGGAGGCGGGATCCGATTCCACTTCCTTGGGCCGACGGGGCCACATAGAGGGACCAGATGATGCCATGACCGGAATCGGGAAGGCCATACCTGACGACGCCGGCCACAGTTCCCGTTTCGGCCCCGGCAGCCACGATGACCTCATCGTCCACCTTCTCGGCAGAAAGTGCCCGCATCCACAGGGCGCGTGCGCGCTCTGCCGTCATGCTCTGTATCAGCTGGGCGGGAAGAACCTGCACATAGCTGAGCCGCCAGCAGGCAAGGAAGACCTCGACAACCTGGTCGCAGTCGGCGCTGGAGGCGCCCCGCAGTGCTGGTGGCTTGGTCACGTCTTCATCCCCGGCTAAGCGTCAGGGCGCGGGGAGCCGACTGGATGGGTGTTGGAAGGGAGAGCGGTCCGCTTCCGGGTGTGATGCTGCCGAGAATGCGGGGTTCCCGGGCCCCGGTTCCAGCCGGGAGGGTGCCGGGCAGCCCATGGGCCGTACACCATCCGATCAAGGCGAAAGCAATCGCTTCCTTATCATCGGCCGGGGCCCCGTAGTCATCGGATTGCTTGATGACTACTCCGGGCAGGGCACGACGGAGCCCGTCCATCAGAAAACTGTTTCTGCAGCCCCCGCCCGAAGCCACCAGGAGGTCGATGCCATGAGCACGAACGTCTCGGGCCACCGACTGGATTGTTAATTCCGTGAGGGTGGCTACCAGGTCTGCATCGTCAGGGCGGGATCCCGCAGCTTTGAGCGTTTCTTCAACATAAGGAAGGTGAAAGTGTTCTTTTCCGGTGGATTTGGGCGCCGGCAAGTAGAAGTACGGGTCGCTCAGGAAAACATCAAGCAGGTCATGATCAACCTTGCCGGTAGAAGCGATCCGGCCGTCTACGTCATATCCATCGGGGCCAAGCTGCCGGCCGACAATGACAGCGTCGATGAGGGCATTGGCCGGCCCGATGTCGTAGGCGAACAACGTTGACGTCGGCGAAACGACCGTCATGTTTGCGATGCCACCGAGGTTGAGGGCAGCCGCAGTGCCAGGATGTCCGGCCAGGAGCAGGGCGTCGAGATATGAAACCAAGGGAGCCCCGTGGCCACCAGCGGCGATATCCCGGACACGGACGTCCGATAGCACCGGTGTCCCGGTCGCTTCTGCTATCCAGGCAGGCTGTCCAATCTGAACGGTTCCCCGGGCCAAGCCTCCCTCTACCCAGTGGTAGACGGTCTGGCCGTGAGAAACAACAAGGTCAACGGAACCTCCGTCGCGGACTGCCTGCAACGCCACCTGCGCAAAGTGCTGGCCGACCAGTGTGTCCAGTTCGCACATTTCCGCGAACGTGGTGGCCGCAGGAGGCAAAGCGGCTACTAGCCGCGCCCTGAGGGCCGGGTCATATGGCGTGCTGGCGGAGTGCAAAACACGCCCGCTCAGATGGCCGCCATTTTCGTCGAATTCCACAACGGCGACGTCGACGCCGTCATGGGAGGTTCCGGATATCATCCCGAGAATTCTCATGATTGCTCTCCTAGGGCAGCCCGGAGCAGGCCGCCGTTCTGCGTGAGTAGGGCCGCAGCGTCCTCCGGTTCGAGCTCCAGTCGAAGGGCGACGACGGCCTGTTTGACGGAATATTCATTGGCGGTCAGGGCTTCGACGGCGGCCTCCCGAGGGGCACTGGTGATGGACTGCACCATCCGAACGGCGCGTTCGCGCAGTTTGGTGTTCGTGGCTTTCACATCGACCATGAAGTTGCCGTAGACCTTGCCCATCTGGACCATCACGATGGTTGAAAACATGTTGAGCACTAGCTTTTGGGCGGTTCCGGCCTTGAGCCGTGTCGAGCCGGCGATCACTTCGGGGCCGACGATGATCTCGATGCGGTGCTCCGCGGCGGCTGCCAGGGGAGTCCCGGTATTGCAGGTGAGGGCGACCGTCAGAGCGCCTCTGGCACGTGCGCGTTTGAGGGCGGCGACGACGAAGGGCGTCCGGCCGCTGGCTGCGATGCCGATCACCGTGTCCAGCGCACCGATCCCCGCTGTGGCCATTGCCGCCGCGCCTGCATCGACGTCGTCCTCGGCCCCCTCGCAGGCGCCTACGAGGGCGTTGGCGCCTCCAGCCATGACCGCAAAAATCTGGTCGGGCGACGTTCCGAAAGTAGGCGGACACTCCGAGGCATCGAGGACCCCGATGCGCCCCGGGGTTCCCGCACCGACGTAGATCATGCGTCCGCCCGCCTTCATCAGAGCCGCGGCGGCTTCGATTGCGGGTGTTATCTGCGGCAGGGCCAGTTTTACTGCTGCTGGGACAGCAGAATCGGCGCTGTTCATTGTCTGGGCAAGTTCACCGACGGACATCTCATCGATGGAGGCAAAACGGGGGTCGGCCGTTTCCGTTGCGAGCTCCGTCAGCCTTGCAAAGTCAGCAGGAGTGGGAGTCATTTTCTGCCTCGGTTTCGGGGGTCGAATCCATCGCGAAGTCCGTCTCCCAGCAGGTTCAGGCCGACAACGAGAAGAACGACGATGATGCCGGGGGCGATCATGGTCCATGGCGCCACATAGACCAGCGTGCGGGCCTCAAAAATCATTGACCCGAGCGAGGGGGCTGGCGGCGGCGTGCCCAGGCCCAAGAAGCTGAGCGAGGCCTCGGTCAGGACTGCCCAGGACAGGGAAAGGGCTATTTGAATGATGATGATTGAGGTGATGTTCGGCAGAACGTGGCGAAACATGATCCCCACGCGGTGCTGTCCGGTGCTGATGGCGGCTCGTACATAGTCGATTTCCCGCAGTGACAGGACGGGACCGCGCGTGACCCGGATGAAAATCGGCACGTAGACCACCGCGATGGCTACGGCGATAGTGAACCAAGTGCGCTCGAAAACCGAGGCCAGGGCGAGCGCAAGGAGCAGGGGCGGAAAAGCGAAGAGTACGTTTGTTATTCCCCCGATGAGACCGTCGGCGAATCCTCGGTAGAACCCGGCTATCAGTCCGCCCAAGGTACCGATTACCGCGGCGAAGGCAACAGCGACCACGGCGATGAGAGCCGAATTGGCCACGCCCGCGGCGACCCGGGAGAACACGTCCCGGCCGAACTGATCGGTCCCGAACCAATGGTCCGCTGACGGAGCCAGGAGCCTGGAAGATGCGTCTTGCGCAATCGGGTCATAGGGCAGCGCCTTGCTCACCGACAGGACCGAGAGGACAGCGAGCAGGCAGATGATGATCAGCCCGACCATGCCGGTGGGACTTTTCATCAGCGCGGGGACGCGGCGCTGGCTACCGGTGGGAGTCGGGGCGTTTTCCGTGGTCATGGGGACATCGGTCATGAGGCACGCACCCTCGGGTCGATGACCCGGTAGAGGACGTCGGTGAGTAGGTTGACCAGGACAAATGTAAGGGCGATAACAAGGACTGTGCTTTGCACGAGTGCGTACTCTTTCTGCTGTATCCCGAGCAGTACCTGACGGCCGATTCCCGGAATTGAGAAGATCTGCTCGACGACGACCGCGCCGCCCAGGAGGTAGCCGAACTGGAGCCCGGTCATCGTGACAATCGGCACGAGGGCGTTGCGCAGCACGTGCCTGGCCTGAAGTCGCCGTTCCGGCACCCCCTTGGCCCGCGCGGTTCGGATGAAGTCGTGTGATCGGATCTCCAGGACCGCGGTACGCGTCGTCCGGATGATCGGCGCAGCTATCCCAAATCCAAGGACCAGCGAAGGAAGGAGCATTTGCTGGAGGTTAAGCAGTGGGTTTTCCATGAAGGTAACGAATCCGCGACCGTTGGGATTGAACCCCAGCGACGCCGCGAAAACGGAGAGAAGCGTCGTCGCCAACAGGAACGCCGGGATTGAGAGCCCGGCCAGGCTGACCAACTGCGCCAGCCCATCGCGTGGCGAATCGGGCCTGGAAGCAGCCAGCATGCCCAGCGGCACACCGATCAGGAGTGCCAGGATGATGGCGAAGACGGCGAGCTCAAAAGTCACCGGAAGGGAACGAAGTGTTAAATCCAAGACGCTTTGCTGGGCTCGGGCGGAGAAACCGAGGTTTCCGGTCAGCAGGTTCCCCAGCCAGGAGAAGAACTGGATGACGAGCGGTTGGTCCAAGCCGTAGTAGCGTTCCAAGGCGGCCTGCTGGGCAGGAGTCAGGGCGGCGGCTTCTGTCCCGAGGCCGGCAGTGATCTGATCTCCGGGTATGGCACGGAGCATGATGAAGACGAAGATGGCCACTCCCAGAAGCGTTCCCATCGCGGCGGCGACGCGGCGCAGGAGACGGTTGCGGGTAAGGGTCTGCAGCATAAGCCTGGTTTTCTAGATTGGAGTGGGCCCCGCCGGAACGGGGCCCACTCTGGGTGGCTAGTTGATGGTTGTGGTTCGCAGGTACTGGAGTGAGCCGTTTGCCATGGGAATGAACCCCTCGACAGAAGAACTCGTCGCCGTGTAGGTGTAGCTCGTGAACAGCCACACCCAAGCGGCGTTGTTCTCAAGTTCTTGGGAGACCTTGGCGTAAATGTCCTTGCGTTCCTGCGCGTCCGAAGTCGCCTTGCCGGCAGCAAAGAGCTCGTCGAGCGTCGGAGAGCTGTAACCCGCCACCGCGTTAAGGTTTCCGGTGCTGGTGAAATAGCGCCCGTACATGCCGTCCGGGTCCGGCCTGCCGCCATTGAGCGCCACCGCCGCATCAAAATCGCCCTTCATCCACCGGTCAACAAATGCACCGGACTCCAGGACATCAATGTCGAGGGTGATATTGGCTTCGGCGAGCTGGGCCTTGAGGTTCTGTGCCTCGTCGACGGACGTGGCGTACTCGCCCTGGGACACGATGGTGGACAGCGTCACACCCTCGGTTTTGCCTGCCTTCTTCAAGTAGTCGGAGGCTTTTGCGAGGTCCTTCTGCGGACACGGGCGGTCGTTCGGGTCGGACTTGTACGCCGGCGAGGTGATCGGGCCCGTTGTTTCGCCTTCGCCGAGGGCAGCGGTGTCGAGCACTTCCTGACGATCGACAGCGCACTGGATAGCCAAGCGGACGTTCACGTCCGCGAGGACGTCACGGCCGGCGTTGAGCTGCAGTGCGTGGTAACTGAGCTGAGGCGTCTCGGCGATGGTGGTGTTCGGGCCCTCCGCAGTCTTGGCGACCAAGGGGCTGTTGAAAACCGCGAAATTGACGTTCCCGGACTGCATGGCCGAAACAATCGACGATTCGTCGGGGATCACCCGCAGCTCGACACTGTCGAGTTTAGCCTTCTCGCCCCAGTACGACTCGTTTCTGGCCAAGGTGAGCGACTGGCTGGGCAGACGATCCTTCAAGGTGAACGGCCCGGACCCGTTGGGAGTGGTGTTGAGCGACTGCTCGTCGTCGTCGGAAGAAAGGATAGCCATGTTGATGACCGCCAGATTGGCGGGCAGCGCCGCGTCCGGAGAAGTCAGGTTGAAGACAACGGTGGTGGCATCCGGTGCCTCGATCGATTTGACGGATGCCAGCGAGGCCCGGGCCACGGCTCCAGTCGCTTCCTCATTGATCTTGTCCAGCGAGTACTTGACGTCCTTTGAATCGAGGGCGCTGCCATCGCTGAAAGTGACTCCTTCGCGGAGCTTGAAAGTGACCGTCAGTCCATCCTCAGACGCCTCCCATGACTCGGCGAGGCCAGGAACAACAGCCAGGTCCTGATCGAACTCCGTCAAGGTTCCATAGATGTTCTGCAGGACGGAGACGGCTTGGAACTGAGTGGCAGTCCACGGCAGCAGCGTATCTGGGTCAGTGGTGACACCGATGACGAGGTTGCCGCCGGTACTGGCGGACGCCTGCGGCTGTGCTGCAGGTGCGGAACAGCCAGAGATGGTCAGGGTTGCAGTGGCAGCTAGCGCGAACGCCGAGAGCGTGCCACGGAT
This sequence comes from Arthrobacter sulfonylureivorans, assembly GCF_047607445.1. Classification (GTDB taxonomy): domain Bacteria; phylum Actinomycetota; class Actinomycetes; order Actinomycetales; family Micrococcaceae; genus Crystallibacter; species Crystallibacter sulfonylureivorans_A. The sequence continues at coordinate 20,612 of NZ_JBLKRT010000002.1, read as the reverse complement.
GAATCGGGAACCGCTTTGCATGGTGGGGTCTCCTCAGTGACATGTGATGCATCCTGCATGCCGCGCTGGGCCACCGCAGGTCCCCAGCGGGCGTCGGTCGCCGCGGGTGGTCATTAACCTACCTTCATGGCCCAATCCATGTAAAGATATTCCCTAAATTGATTTTTCCGGCCTGTCTGCCCATTTCTGGGGTGCTTCGGAACGACAAAGCAATGAGGGAGCTGATAGTGAAGAACGTGTCGGAAGCACCGGAATCTGAAGCAGTACTGATCAGGATTAGGGCTGCCATCCCTGCACTGCGACCGTCCGAAAGGCGGATTGCCCAAGTGTTTGTCGACGACCCGGCGAAGGGTGCAACTCTCTCGGTTGCTGACCTTGCGGAACTCTGCAAGACCTCGACCACATCAGTGGTGCGCTTCTACAAACGGATGGGATATGCGCACTACAAGGACCTTTTGATGGATCTCGCCAGAGAGGTCATGCGTCAGGAGATCGTCACCTCCAGCCTGCCCCCGGTATCCGGCGACATAGGGCGCGACGATTCATTGGACGACATCGTGGCAAAGGTCGCGACCAATGAAACTCTTTCCATTGCCGATACCGCCAGGGCCCTCGATACGAAAGCTTTGGGCGAAGCAGTCGGGCTGCTTTCCCGGGCCCGACGGATTGACACTTTCGGCATGGGCGCGAGTTCGTTCGTGGGTCTCGACCTTCAGCAGAAACTGTCACGGATCAGTCGAACGGTCCTCAATTGGGCCGACTCGCATTCGGCTTGGACTGCCGCAGCGACTCTTGACGGCTCATGCGTGGCTATCGCCATCTCCCATTCCGGCGCCACTCGAGATACAGCGGAATTTCTCACTGTGGCCAGAGAATCCGGCGCAGCGACCATTGCCATTACGAATTTCCAGGATTCTGCCGTGGCGTCGGCAGCGGATGTTGTTCTGACAACTGCCGCCAGGGAAACACGATTCCGGTCAGGTGCACTGGGCAGCCGCATCGCTCAACTGATGGTCGTGGATTGCCTTTTCACCGGCGTCGCTCAGGCCTCCTACGACGCCTCGGTAGAGGCGCTGCGCAACACCTATCGTGCGGTGCATGAGCGCAGTCAAAACGGTGACGCATGATCGACGTCGATCTTTTGGCGCCCGTGCCGGCCAGCTCTCGCTCCCTGGACCGTCTTGCGCTGGCTCACGACGCGTCCCACTACCTGCTGGTGCCGGAGCTGACTGCAGTTCCCCGGAATGCCGACGACGTCGCGCGGTTGTTCAGAATCAGCGGTGAAAAGGGCATTCCGCTCACCTTCCGGTCTGGCGGGACAAGCCTCAGCGGGCAGGCACTATCCAGTGGCATCTTGGCCGATACGCGAAGCGGCTTCAGACGGATCGAAATACTCGACGGCGGTCTTCGAGTAAAGCTTCAGCCCGGGGCGACATTGCGCAGCGTCAACGCCCGGCTGGCCCCTTACGGGCGTAGGCTCGGGCCGGATCCCGCCAGTGAAATCGCCTGCACGATCGGGGGGATTGTGGCCAATAACTCCAGCGGCATGTCGTGCGGCACGGAAAACAACACCTACCGCACACTCGAGTCGCTGGTGATCGTCTTGCCCAGTGGGACCGTCGTCGACACCGGTGCCGCCGACGCGGATGAGCGGCTGCGCCAGACCGAGTCCAATTTATGGTCCGGACTGGCCCGGCTCCGGGACCGGGTTCGGGCCGACAGCAGTTCCGTGGCAACGATCCGCCGGCAGTTCGCCATGAAGAACACCATGGGCTACGGGGTCAACTCTTTTCTGGACTTTGACCGTCCCGTAGACATCCTCGCCCACTTGATTGTCGGCAGCGAAGGCACCCTGGCCTTCATCGCGGAAGCAACGTATAGAACCGTCCCACTGCTGCCCGCTGCAGCGACGGGCTTGGCCGTATTCCCCTCACTGAGCAGCGCGGCTGCGGCGCTGCCGGCTTTGGTTGGTACAGGCTTGGCCGCCATCGAGTTGATGGATGCTACATCGCTGCGCGTGGCGCAGACACTGCCGCACCCTATCCGGGAGCTCGCTGCCCTGGACGTGGACCATCATGCCGCCTACCTGATCGAATTCAGCGGTGCCACGGCCGAGGATCTCGCGCTGCAGCGGTCTCGCAGCGAAGACCTCCTTGCCTCCCTTGATCTGGCCCTGCCATTGACCTTGACGCAAGAGGCAGAGGAACGGGCCAGGCTCTGGAGCGTCCGCAAGGGGCTGTACACGGCCGTTGCCGGCGCCCGGCCATCCGGGACTACCGCACTTCTGGAGGACATTGTGGTCCCTGTGCCGGAGCTTGTTGGCACCTGTGCAGAATTGGTGGATCTCTTCGATCAATACGCCTACGAAGAGAGTGTGATCTTCGGCCACGCCAAGGACGGGAACATCCACTTCATGCTCAATGAACGATTCGAGGATTCCTCGAATCTCGCAAGATACAGGTCATTTACGGAAGACGTGGTGGACCTGGTTCTGGGCAGAGGCGGCTCGCTGAAGGCGGAACACGGCACCGGCCGGATCATGGCGCCGTTCGTCCGCCAACAATACGGCGCGGAACTCTACGACGTCATGCGCGAGGTCAAGATGCTCTGTGATCCCCAGGGGATGCTCAATCCCGGTGTGGTGCTGTCCGGCGACCCGGAATCCTACCTGCGCGACCTCAAACTCAGCCCCACCGTCGAGTCGGAGGTCGATCGCTGCGTCGAGTGCGGGTATTGCGAGCCGTCCTGCCCGTCGAAGGACCTAACGCTCACCCCGCGCCAGCGCATCGTCCTGCGGCGGGAGATTCAGAAGGCCGATGCCGCGGGCGACATCAAGCTCCGCGAGGAATTGCGTGCTGATTTCGGGTACGAAGGTATCGACACCTGTGCTGTTGACGGCATGTGCCAAGCTGCCTGTCCCGTCAACATCAATACCGGAGACCTCGTGCGGCGGTTACGCGCAGAAAATGCCGGTGCCGTCGAAAGTTCGCTGTGGTCAGCCGCCGCTCGCAACTGGGACGGCTTTACCAGGCTGGGTGGGGCCGCCTTATCCCTTGCGGCCAAGGCGCCGAAAGCGGCGGCTGCCGTTACCCGCGTCGGGCGTGCTGTGCTTGGCGCAGACACCGTGCCGCTCTATCAGGCGGACTTGCCGACGGGCGGCTCTCCGAGGTTCCCCCTGCCAGCCCAGACGCCGGTAGGTGTCTATTTTCCTGCCTGCATTAGGACGCTTTTCGGCGCGGCAGATGCCTCCAGCGGGGTTTCATCAGCCTTCCTCGAGCTATGCCGACGCGCTGACGTTTCCATCACGATCCCGGAGGGGATCGCCGCACTGTGCTGCGGTACGCCGTGGAAATCCAAGGGATACACTACCGGTCACCGGCACACCTCGAACAACGTTTTGCCGGTGCTGTGGGAGGCATCCCAGCAGGGCGAACTGCCGATCATTTGCGACGCTTCCTCATGCACGGAAGGCCTCGAAACGCTGCGCGAGTCGGCGGCAAGTACGTCAAAGTACGCGCCGCTGCGTTTCGTGGACGCCATTGAGTTCGTTCACGAGGTGGTGCTGGACCGCCTTATAGTGTCGACGCCCCTGGCATCAATTGCGCTGCATCCGACGTGCTCGTCGAACCATCTTGGGATCAACGCGGTGATGACGGCTCTCGCCGAGCGCATCGCGGCGGAAGTGTACACACCGGCAGATTGGTCCTGCTGCGCTTTCGCAGGAGACCGCGGACTGCTGCATCCCGAACTCACCGCAGCAGCAACGCAATGGGAGGCAGCAGAAGTCACCCAGCGGGAATTCACTGCCTACGCCTCTTCGAACAGGACGTGTGAACTGGGGATGTCCAGAGCAACTGGAAAGGACTACGTGCACCTCCTTGAGCTTCTGGAACGGGCAACAAGAGACGTTGAACCCGGCCCCGCGCCGACTCCCGAACTTTCCCAGGGATGACCTGCCCGAGCGACGCCCTGTCAAGGCAAGCCCACACAATACCAACTGCATAGGAGGAAAATGGAAGTCATCATCGTCGACGCTGCCGCCGACGTCGGACGGATGGCAGCTCGCATCATCGCGTCAACTGTCTCTACCAAATCGGCTGCAGTGCTTGGGTTTGCCACCGGATCCTCACCTGCCGGAATTTACTCGGAACTGGCGGCCATGGTCCGGGATGGCGCCCTCGACTTATCCAGCACAACGGGCTTTGCTCTCGATGAATACGTCGGCATCCCAGCCGGCCATCCCGCAAGCTACGCCGCGTTCGTCCAGCGGGACATAGTTGGTCCGCTGAAGATGAGGACGGGGAGCGTCAGGGTGCCCGACGGAAACAGCGCCGATCACGACCGAGGATGCCTTGAGTTCGAAAACAAGATCTCCCGCGCCGGGGGGATCGACATTCAGATTCTGGGCATCGGGGCGAACGGCCACATCGGCTTCAACGAACCAACGTCGTCGTTGAAATCCCGGACCAGGATCAAGACGCTGACGCAACAGACGCGCACAGACAACGCACGTTTCTTCAACAGCCAGAACGAAGTGCCCACACACTGCATCACCCAAGGTTTGGGAACCATCCTTGAGGCTAAGCATCTGCTCCTCGTGGCGCAAGGGGAGCAGAAGGCGCAGGCTATAGCAGCTGCGGTAGAAGGACCGGTCTCAAGCAGGTGCCCGGCCTCTGTTTTGCAGTTTCATAATCGGGCCACTGTCATCATTGACGGGGCTGCCGCGGGCCTGCTTGAACTCACCGACTACTACCGTCATGCATTTCGGAGCAAACCCTAGGCGGGCGCTGAGCAGAAGTTCAAGACGAACAGAGGCGAGCGATCCCACTGCACGGTACCGCGGGGCAGATCCGCGCCCAGGGTTGGCGGCGCTTCCACACAACGGCAACCTCGATGTGAGGGGCCTGTCCGACGCGTCCCTCGGCTTCGGCCAGCGACGGCCGACGACCTGAATGACTGTTGACCCCACCTGGGGATAGATGGGGTCAACAGTTGCTTTGCGGAAGGCTTGACTATGGAGACCAAGCCACCCGCGGGAGGGCCTCAGCTTGTGTGGAGGGTCCCGTCGATCCTGCGGGGCAGCGACCACGGGTTGTCGTCCGTGAGAGCCGGCGGCAAGAACTCGGCCGGGACGTTCTGGTAGCTGACCGGCCGCTGGAAGCGGTAGATAGCCAGCGAGCCGACAGACGTTGTTCGACTGTCCGAGGTAGCAGGGAACGGGCCGCCATGGACCATGGTGTGGTTGACCTCCACCCCGGTTGGCCAGCCGTTAAAGAGGATTCGCCCAACCTTGCGTTCCAACACTGGCAGGATGTCGCGGACCGCTGTGCCGTCGGCTGGTGCCGAGTGAATGGTGGCGGTCAGTTGGCCGTGGAGCCCCTCAAGCGCTTCGCGTAGATCAGCGGCATCGGCGTACTCGACCAGGAGCGCTGCCGAGCCGAAGACTTCTTCCTGGAGTTCAGGCTTCTGCATGAAGTGACGCACCGTGGTCCGGAAGAGCGCCGGGGCGGGAGCGTTGAAAGTGCCGCCGGGGAGGCCGGCAGCCAACGCTTCCACTCCGGGGTGATCCAGGGCAGCGATCCCCTGCTGGTAGGAGGTGGCGATTGCGGGGGACAGCATGGTTTGGCCGTGCGCTCCGGTGACAGCTGCGCTCGCGCGTTCCAGGAACCGCTGCGATTCCTTTGGAACAAAGACGAGGCCGGGGTTGGTGCAGAATTGGCCCGCCCCCAATGTCAGCGACCCGACGAACCCGTCCGCGAGGGACTCGGGATCTGCCTGCATCGCCTCCGGGAGGATAACCACCGGATTGATGCTCGACATCTCGGCGTAGACGGGGATGGGCTCCGGCCGGGCCGCCGCTGTGCGCATCAGGTCGGTGCCAGCCGCTTGGGAACCGGTGAAACCGATGGCTTTGACGGCGGGATGGGCTGCCAATTCCTGCCCGATGGTGCTGCCTGAGCCGAAAAGGAGGGAGAAGGTTCCGGCAGGCAGCCCGGAGTCTGCGACAGCCTGGGTCACGGCCTGACCGACGAGTTCGGCCGTACCGGGGTGGGCATTGTGCGCCTTGACTATCACGGGGCAGCCAGCCGCCAGGGCCGAGGCGGTATCGCCGCCGGCGGTGGAGAATGCCAGCGGAAAATTGCTGGCACCGAAGACGGCCACGGGCCCCAAGGGGATCTGGCGCTGGCGGATGTCTGGCGCCGCTGCGGGAAGCCGGTCCGGTTGTGCGCGGTCGATCCGGACCTCTTGGTGGGCGCCCAGTCGGAGTTCGGCTGCGAACATCCGTAGCTGGCCCGTGGTGCGGCCGTGCTCGCCCTGCAGTCGGGCCACAGGAAGCCCGGTCTCCTGATGTGCACGCTGGACGACTTCATCTTTGATGCTGTCCAGGTTGTCGGCAATGGCTTCAAGGAACGCGGCGCGCTGGTCAGGGGTGGTCGTTCGGTAAGTGTCGAATGCCTCCGCTGCCTGTTTCGCCGCGGCGTCTACGTCCGCCGGGCCGACGAAGGTGAATTCGGGGTCGAGGGATTCCCCGGTGGCCGGGTTGATGGCCTTGGTGCGGCCGTGGAGACCGACGGTGGGCTCGCTGGCAATGATTGATCGTCCAGTGATGGGCATGTTGCCTCTTTCAGTCGTGAGGGAATGGTCGCTGATGTCGATCCGGCTCAGGCAGCCAACCAGCCGCCGTCGACGTTCAGGAGCTGGCCGGTCACATAGCGGGACGCATCCGAGAGCAGGAAGACCGCCATTCCGCCGAGGTCGGCTGGGGTTCCCAGTCGGTCCATCGGAATGCGACCCATGATCCGTTCACGCTGTCCCGGCTGGCTGAACAGGTCTTCGGTCAGTTGGGTGTGGAAGTAACCGGGTCCGATGACGTTCGAGCGGATGCCAAAGCGGGACCACTCCGTTGACAGGATGCGTGCGATGCCGACCATGGCTGTTTTCGAGGCCACGTACGGCGCAATCCGGGGCAACGCGATGGTGCTGTTCAGCGAGCCGATGAACACATGGGAACCCGGCCGGGACTCGGCCTGCTGGCGCTTGGCGATGGCAGTGCTGAGGAAAAAAGGAGCTTCAGCATTCATCGTCTGGACGAAGCGCCAGTCCTCGGGCGTGACATCAACGGCGTCCTTGCGGCGCTGGACACCGGCGGCGTGGACAACACCGTCGATCGGGCCGCGTTCGCTGATGGCATCTACTAATGCGGGAATCGACTCAAGGTCCGACAAATCGGCGGGGTGGGCATAGCATTCCGGACTCCCGGCACGCCGCGCAAGATCGGCAGTCTCTTCAAGCTGGTCGGACGAGCGGGCAATCAGCGTGACGCGGGCGCCAGCCAGCGCAGCGGACAGAGCCATCCCCTGGCCGAGCCCGCGGCCCGCACCCGTGACGACGATGTGGCGGCCTGACAGGCCGAAATCGGATGGCTTGCAGGCAAGGTATTCCGGGAACGTGGGGTCGGCGGCGACCGAAGTCATGAATTGCTCCTTAAGGTGTGGGGTAAGCGAACGATGCTTTGATTTCTGGGCACGGGAGCCTAAGCATCCTTCAACGGGTCGATAAGTTGCTCGGCCGAGTCGTAGATCCGGGTGAGGTGGCGCAGGGAGGCTTCCCGCGCGGCTGCGGCGTCACCGGCAAAGATTGCCTCAGCGATCTCCGTGTGCTCCAGCATTGTCTGGTTTTGCGCCGCTTCGTAGCCGAGGCTTGTTTCGTACACGCGGTGCAAATATTCGTTGATGGGATTGACGATATGCACGAAAAACTGGTTGCCCGACGCGGCGGCAATGGCCTCATGGAATTCCAGGTCCCACGCGAGGGCGGAGACATGGTCATCCCCGGCCGCAGAAAATTCCCTCAGGGCGGTGCGGATCCGGGCTTCGTCGGCCGGCGTGCGCCTTTGGGCCGCCAGTTCCGTCATACCCACTTCGAGAACCAAACGCATTTCCATCAGGTCCGGAAAAGCGCCGTGCTTTAACTCAAGCATGAGTTCGAACTGCCGCGAGATCGATGTGCCGTCAAACTCGGCCACAATCATTCCCCGTCCGGGACGAATGTCGACCAGGCCCCGCTCATCGAGGATCCTGCCGGCCTCCCGCACCACGCTCCGGCTGACGTCGTACAAATCGGCCAGTTCGGGTTCCGTGGGCAGCTTGTCGCCGGGCTGGAGTCCGTCGGCTATGAGCTTGTCCTTGATTTTTTCGGCGATCTGGTCCGACAGCCGGTTCCGTCGATTGCGTGCGGTCCTGATTTGGCTGCGTGGTGCCGCCGCGGCTTGGGTGCCGTTTGTGGCTACCATCGTGGCAGTTCCCCTTTCCTTGGCGTATCGGTCGGTTCCTTTAGACAACCCTGCAACGTAATTCCTCTCCGCGCACGGCGCGCACGGCTTCATCGCTCGCCAATTGCTGAAGATTGCGCAGTGAATCTTCGTCGTAGAAGGCAGCATGGGGTGTAAGAACAACTTCCGGCATGAGGCGGAGCGGCGAGTCGGCCGGCAAGGGCTCCGGATCGGTAACGTCCAGAACGGCACCGGCAACCTTCCCGTCTTTGACGGCGGACGCCAAGGCGTCAAGGTCGACAAGGGGACCGCGTGCCGTGTTGACCAGGACGATGCCTTCCTGTGCATGCGCGAAGAAGTCATCTCCAATCATCCGGTGGGTTTCCGGCGTGCTCGGAGCATGCAGGGTGATGGCGTGGGAACATGCGGCGAGTTCTTGGAGGCCTACCTGCTCGATGCCAAGCTCGGCGAAGACCTCGGCAGGGCAGAACGGGTCGAAGCCGACAAAACTGAAGCCGAAAGGCGCCAGCCTCTTGTGTACGGCCTGCGCAATGCGCCCCATCCCCACCAGCCCCACGATCATGGACCGGAAACCTGGGATCGGTCCCACGTCGCCGGGCCGGGTCCATCCGTTCGCCTGAATCCTCTGGTTGTACAGGGGGATCCGGCGGGCCATGGTCAGCAGCGATGCGACCGCATGATCAGCTACGGTGTCCACGCCGTAATCCGGCACGTTCGCCACCTGGATGCCTAGTTGACGTGCGGCCTCAAGGTCCACGTTGTCGTAGCCAATTCCGTACCTGATCACGGTCGCCCCGGTATTCATCCGTTCCAGCACAGCACGTGTGATCGGCGCGAAGTTGACGATGGCGACGTCGGCGCCCGCCACGGCATCTGCAGTCTCCCGCTCCTCTACGCAGGCGAAGCAGGCAAACGTCGCACCGTTCTCCACTGCTGCTGCTTCTTCGATCGTGACATCACGGAATGCGTGGTCTGTGACGACAACTCGCTTCATCGCTTCATCTCCCTTAGGTGCTATTAGAGGCCCGGTCCTCGACGCATTGCGACGTGCTTCCGTAAACCAGTTGATCACATCATATGATGATTGTATGTTAGCCTGTGACTCCAGTCACGGGAAACCACGCAGTTTCTTGGAAGAAAACGACGGTAAATGCCGATAGTCCCCGTTCTTTATGAAAGGCACGACCATGAACGCCATCGAACCCATCGCCGCATCACGCCACGGGCGACGCCACGCTCCGAGCTTTAGAAGCTGGACCGTTGTGGCTGGACTGGCTTGTGCGGGCTTGCTGCTGACCGGCTGTGGAGGAAAGGCTCCGGCAGCTGCCGGCGCCAGCGAAGCGGAGCTCAGCGTCGGCATCTTCGTCGACAACGCATTCGGTGACGGAGACTTCTTCGACCAGGCGGCCAAGGCTCAGGCGTCCTTGGAGGAGGGCGGCGCAGCCGTCAACACATACGAGGGGCAGCTTCAGGCGCAGAACTTCGCTCCCTTGCTGCAGGACGCCGCCGATGCCAACGACCTGGTGTTCGTGCTTGGGTTCGAAGCGATTGACGCCCTGATCGACACCGCGTCGGAAAACCCGGACACGACCTTCGTCTTCCTCGACGGTGCGGTGGACAGTCCCGAGGTGGTTTCTGCCGAGTTCCGTACCGCCGAAGGGTGCTTCATGGCAGGAGCCTTGGCTGCCACGGTCAACGGCGAGGCAGGCGCAGACACTGCCGGGTTTATCGGAGGCGTCAACGCCCCGGTCATCCAAAATTGTGAAGCGGGCTACGTCCAGGGCGTGGAGCATGTTGCGCCAGACATGAAGGTCGCGGCCCAATACGTCGGCTCCTTCGTTGACCCGGCTAAGGGTCGCGAAATCGGCCTGGCCCTGAAGAACAAGGGTGCGTACGCGCAGTACGCCTACGCCGGTCTGTCCGGTGCGGGCATCTTCGATGCCGCCAAATCAGGCCAAGAGATCGCACCCATCGGCATTGTCACCGACAAGAGTTCGCTGGCCCCCGGCAAGGTTCCGGGCAGCGTTGAAATGAAGGTTGATGCAGTGATCGAGCAGTTGACCGAGGACTTTGCCGCCGGCACCTTGAAGCCGGGGTCCCAGCAGAGCTATGGGTTCGCCGAGGACGGCTGGGGAATGGTTTACGACGAGAAGATCCTCGGTGCGGACAACGTCGCAGCCCTGAGCGAGTTGGAGGCGAAGATCGCCAGCGGGGAAGTGAAAGTCAATGTCCAGTAAGGATCAGGCGGCCCCCAGCCCTGTGCTGGAACTGCAGGGGATTACCAAGACGTTCGGCCCCGTCGTCGCCAATGAAAACGTCAATTTCGACCTCTATCCCGGTGAAATCCACGCGCTCGTGGGCGAGAACGGTGCCGGGAAAACCACGCTGATGAGGATTCTGTTCGGCATGTACCGGCCGAACGCCGGCAGTATCCGTTTGGGCGGCAGGGAAGTCGAGCTCAAAAAGCCAATGGACGCGATTGAGCACGGCATCGGCATGGTGCACCAGCACTTCATGCTGGTGCCTAGCTTCTCGGTACTGGAGAACATCACCCTCGGTGCCGAGCCCGGCACCGGCGGCCTGTTCGACCGAGGCCGAGCGGAAGAGGCCGCCCGCGGTCCGATGGAGCGGCTGGGCCTGGCCCTTGACCCGAACACGGTCACCGGCAGCCTTAACGTGGCGACCCAGCAGAAGCTCGAGATCACGAAGGTGCTCTACCGCGGGGCCAAGATCATCATCCTGGATGAGCCCACAGCAGTACTGACCCCGCAGGAGACCGAGGAGCTTTTCGTCCTCCTGAAGAAACTTGCCGCTGACGGTTCGTCGATCATCTTCATCTCGCACAAGTTGCGGGAGGTGTTTGCCGTGGCAGACCGGATCACCGTCCTGCGCAATGGACGCACAGTCAGCACCGCACCGGCCGGAGACCTCGACGCTTCCGCTGTGGTGGCCGCCATGACAGGGCGGAGCGACGTTAATTTGGGACGGATTACCCGGAACGTGCCGGGAGACGACGTCGTCTTGTCGGTCTCCGGCCTCAGTACCGCCAAGTTCGAGCACGATGCGGCGCTGGATTCGATCACCTTCGAAGTCAGGGCGGGGGAGGTAGTCGGGATCGCCGGGGTCGAGGGCAACGGCCAGTCAGCCTTGGCGGAAACCCTCATCGGCACCGCGTCCCCGCTCGCGGGGAAGATCGAGCTTGCCGGGACTGACTTGACGCGGCTGACGGTCTCGGCGCGCCGCGATCTGGGGCTCTCCTACGTTTCGGAGGACCGCCACCGCGAGGGCATTCCAATCAACGGGTCGGTCCTCGAGGGGCTCGCCGCGGGCACGCTTCGCCGGCACCGGGGCTGGAATGGACTCGCTAATGCCTTCCCGCGCGCGCTGCAAGCGTGGGGCACCGACATGATCAGCAAATACGCCATTAGGACGTCGGGCCGCAACGCCAAGTGCCACACCCTCTCTGGCGGCAATCAGCAGAAGATTGTCATGGCCCGGGAACTTGAAGAGCAGCCCAAATGCATCGTCCTGGCACAGCCGACCCGGGGCGTTGACTTGGGCGCCATTGAATTCCTCTACGACCGGATTGCCGAAGCGACGGCGCGTGGCTGCGCCGTGGTGCTGATCTCGGCAGACCTGGACGAGATCCTACGGTTGTCCGACCGCGTGCTGGTGATGTACGGGGGGCGGATGGTCGCAGAGGAGACGGCGACTGAAACCAGCCGCGAAGAACTCGGTATGCATATGACCGGCGCCAAAGCTTTAGGAACAGCAGCATGAACATCCAGACCGCTCCTGCGCAGCAGGCCGACCCGCAGAGGAAGAGCCACCTCCCGGAGGACCGGCGACGCCGGCCTAAGGCCCCCGGCCGGTTAGCTGCCATGCCTCTGGCCCGTCGCTTGATCCAACCTGCGTTCATTCTTGTTGCCGGACTGCTCATGGCCTTGGTACTGATTGCCGCCCAAGGATATGAACCCTTCTCCACGCTGGCCGCCGGACTCGACTACGCCTTAGGCAATCCGGCAAGCATCGCCAGGACGCTGGCCTGGGGATTGCCCTTGTTCGTCGCCTCGATCGGCGTCTGCTTGGCGTATCGCTCCGGCATGTTCAACATCGGAGCCGAAGGACAGATCTACGCGGGTGCCATGGCAGCTGCCCTGGCCGGCGCCTACATCGGGCCCATGCTCAGCGGCCTCCATCTGCTCCTCTGCTTGCTGTTTGCGGCGGTAGTCGGCGGACTCATAGCGGCGGGACTGGGATGGCTGCGCGCAGTCTGGGGGGTCGACGAAGTCCTCTCCACCCTGCTGTCGAACTACATCATCATGCTGTTCTGCGCCTATCTGGCGACCTCTCCGCTCCGAGATCCCGCTAGGCAAAGCGGCACAACCAAAGAAGTGTTCGACACCGCCATGTTTGGCGAAATCATGCCGCGGACCCAGCTGACCTCGGCACTCTTCGTGGTCGTCATCCTCTGCGCCGTTACCTGGTGGCTCAGCGAACGCTCCGTCACCGGCTACCGCTGGCGGATGACCGGCGAGAGCCCGGACTTTGCCGCTGCCTCGGGCATCAGCGTGAAAAAAGCCCGCATCGCGTCGATGGCGACAAGTGGTGCCCTGTGCGGCATCGGCGGTGCACTCCTGGTCACGGCGTCCCAAGGCCGCTTCTGGACCGAAATCGGTACCGGCATCGGCTGGGACGCAGTCCTGATCGCCTTGATCAGCCGGGCACGCCCCGTGCCGGCGATCATCTGGGTGTCCGTGTACTGCATCATGAGGTCCGCGGCCCGCGGCATCGAGCAGGTCTCTACGGTGCCGTCGGAACTTTCGCTGGTCCTGATCTCCGGCATCATCGTTGCCGCCGCCGCACGCGCCGGCATTTTCAGCCAATTTACCGCCCTGAAGCAGCGGTTCGCCCACTTGAAAGGACACTGAGACATGGATTGGATTGATGCCTTTCTCGCTTCGGGGATTCGGTTCACCACACCGATCCTGCTCGCTGCACTGGCCTGTCTTCCCACCGCCTGGACCAAGGACCTGAACGTCGGACTCGAAGGAGCCATGCTCTTCGGTGCCTTCTCCGGCGTCGTCATTGGTATGTCCACGGAATCCGGGTTTGCAGCAGTGGGACTCACCGTCCTCATCGGGGCGGCCTGCGGAGCCGCGTTCGGTTACCTCATCACCTATTTGCGGGTGAATGTGTTTGTGGCCGGCATTGTCTTGAACGTGTTCGCCGCGGGCGCGACGGTCTATCTGTTGAGGTCGTTGTTCGGCGTCAAGGGGACGCTGAGCGACGATCGAATCCCCGCCATGGCGTCGGTCAACATCCCTGGCATCGACGGTATCCCGTTGCTGGGTGCAGTCCTGTCAGGTCATTCAATCCTGACCTACGTCAGTTGGGCGATTATCGTTGCCGCCGCGCTCGCGGTCCGCTACACGGTCCTGGTCCGTCACTTGAAGGCAGCAGGCGAGCATCCGGCTGCCTTGACCGCGGCAGGCGGCAACGTCACGCGGATGCGGATTCTCGCCCAAGTCTGGTGCTTCGCGCTGTGCGGCCTGGCCGGGGTGCAGTTGAGCATGGGCCAGCTCACCCTTTTCACCGAAGGCATGACCAGCGGTCTTGGATTCGTTGCCTTGGCAGCCGTCATCTTCTGCCGCGGCAAGGTGCTGCTGCTGGCCCTCATGTCGGTTGGCTTCGGTCTTTCGTCTGCAGTGGCGGTGCAAGTGAACGCCTCCGTGATGCCACCCCAATTCGCCCAGATGATCCCCTACGTGGTCGCATTCGCCGGCCTCATCATCCTGGCCCGAACCGCCAAGGACGGCGGTATCCGAATTGCAACCCCGGCGCTGGAGGACTGAATCATGAACGACGAATCCCTGACCGCGACCGACGTCGACCTCTTCGAACAGGCCAAGGCCATGCTGACGAAGGCCCATCACGGCGAGCGGCATCAGGTGGCGGCCGCCGTGCGGACCAGTACCGGAGCCGTCTATCTGGGCCTGCACATCGGCTCCCGCCGCGTGAATGTCTGTGCCGAGTCCTCGGCCATCGCCAACGCACAGATGGCGGCCGACGCAGACATCACCCAAGTGGTTGCCGTCTGCAAAGACAGCGCCGGCCGAGTGGTGGTCACCAACCCGTGCGGCGTCTGCCGGGAACTCATGGGTACCTACTGCCCCGATGCCGACGTCATCATCGACCTGCGCGGGACCGTACGCAAGGTGCCCTCCAAGACCCTAATGCCCGAGCCGTGGATGTTCCCGCATGAGAACAGCTGGACGGTCGGAGACCCGACGAGTGAAAGAAAATAATGGAAAAGCCAACGATTACAGACATCTGCCTGATTACCCGCGATCTGGACGCATCGATTGCGTTCTACACCGAGAAACTCGGCTACACCCTCAAGCATCGGATGCCGGGATTCGCTGACTTCGCTGGCCCCGGTGTCATCCTCGCCCTTTGGGAGGCTGGAAAAATCACCGAGACAACCGGTGTGCCGTCCCAAATGACCGATCCGTCCGGGCATGGAGTGATGCTCGCGGTGAAGCTCGATTCACCAGCGGCGATCGATTCGATGTACTCGGACCTCACCGCTCGCGGCGTGGAGGTTTACTCCCAACCTGAGGACTACCCCTGGAACGCGCGGTGCCTCTACTTTGCGGGCCCGTGCGGCGAACTCTGGGAATTTTTCGCATGGTATGAGGGCGGAGAGCCCGGCGCCGTTGATTCTGCTACCGCCGCCGCCGCTTCCTGACCCGGCACCCAACGACTGGAAAGTAAACGTGAACATTTCTCTATCCGATCTCCTGCCACTCGACGCGGAGAATGCCACCCTTGTTGGCCGAATCTTTGATCCGGAAGCCAACGGGCCGTGCGTCGTCGTCGTCGATGGAACGGACGTTGTTGACATCACCGGCATCGAGCCGACGGTCTCATCCCTGTTCGAGCGCGCCGACTTGCTCTCTGTTGTTAAGGACCTGGAAAACCGGCCCCGATGGGCATTGGCTGACGTCATCGCCGCCACTGTCGACGCCGACATGTCCAAGCCGCGGCTCCTTGCACCGATCGATCTGCAGGTCGTGAAGGCCGCCGGCGTGACCTTCGTGGAGAGCATGCTGGAACGCGTCATCGAAGAAAGGGCCAAGGGGGACGCCAGCCAGGCGGCAGCCATCCGCGACCAGCTGGCCGATGCCATCGGCGGCGCCATCTCCAGCGTGCAGCCAGGCACGGAGGAAGCGGCGCGGGTCAAGGAGATCCTCAAAGCAGAAGGTCTGTGGTCCCAATACCTGGAAGTGGGCATTGGACCAGACCCGGAGATCTTCACGAAGGCCCCGGTGCTCTCATCGGTCGGCACCGGTGAGTCGATTGGCGTGCTGTCGCGGTCCACGTGGAACAACCCCGAACCGGAAGTGGTGTTGGCCGTGCGCTCCGACGGCACTGCATTGGGCGCGGCCTTGGGCAACGATGTTAACCTTCGCGACTTCGAAGGACGCAGCGCACTGCTGCTGACCGAGGCCAAGGACAACAACGCTTCCTGCGCGATCGGACCGTTCATCCGACTCTTCGACGATTCGTTCGGAATGGACGACGTGCGGGAACTCGACATCAGCCTGCGGGTGGAGGGGCCGGACGGATTCACGCTCGACGGACAGAGCTCGATGAAGAACATCAGCCGGGATCCTGCCAGCCTCATCGAACATGCCTACGGCGACCACCACCAGTATCCCGACGGCTTCGTCTTGTTTACCGGCACCCTGTTCGCGCCGACCCAGGATCGAAAAGCGCCCGGTGCAGGATTCACCCATGAACTTGGCGATACCGTCAGTATTTCGAATCCACGTCTGGGCGCGCTGATCAACAAGGTAGAGCACTCGGAAACTGCGCCCCGCTGGGAGTTCGGTATCTGGGCGCTGATCCAAAACCTGCGTCAACGTTCTCTCCTCTGAACCTTTACCTTCTTCCCTAACGAACACGACAACGAAAGCGAGACCTCGTGTACAAAGTTACGAACCCTGCCACCGGCACGGTCATCGAAGAATTCCCCACCGCCACTGATGTGCAGATCGCAGAAGCCATCGAGCAGGCGCATCGGGGTTACCTGTCCTGGAAAGAAACCCCGGTAGAAACCCGCGCCAAGATCGTCCAGCGGGTGGCCGAAGTCTTCAAGGAACGAACGGACGAGTTGGCCGCGATCATTACCCAGGAGATGGGCAAGCGGATCGAAGAAAGCAAGGGCGAGCTCGGCACTGTCTTCGAAATCTTCAGCTACTACGCGCAGAACGGCCAGACTTTGATGGCCGATGAACCGCTGGAAATCCAGGGTGGCAACGCCGTGATCCAAAAGCGGCCTGTTGGGGTGATCCTGGGCATCATGCCGTGGAACTACCCGTACTACCAAGTGGCGCGTTTCGTGGCACCGAACCTGATGCTGGGCAACACCATTCTGCTCAAGCACGCCTCCAACTGCCCGAAATCCGCAGCTGCGATTGTGTCGGTGCTCCGCGAAGCAGGAGTGCCCGAGGACGCCTACATCAATATCTACGCCAGCAACCAGCAGATCGCTTCCGCATTGGCCGACAAGCGCATCCAGGGCGTCTCACTGACAGGCAGCGAACGTGCGGGTTCCGCCGTGGCGGCCGAAGCCGGCCGGAACCTCAAGAAGGTTGTCCTTGAACTGGGCGGCTCGGATCCAATGGTCATTCTCGACTCCGACGATCTGGACAAGACCGTGAATATCGCGGTGGCGTCGCGCATGGGGAACATGGGCCAGGCTTGCAATGCGCCCAAGCGCATGATTGTTATGGCCGACATTTACGATGAGTTCGTCGAAAAGCTGACGGAGAAGATGGCGGCCTTTGCCCCTGGTGACCCCAGCGATCCGTCGACCACCCTGGCACCGCTGTCCTCGGTAAGTGCTGCAGACGAGGTTGTACGCCAGATCGAGGAAGCCGTGGAACAGGGAGCTACCTTGCGTACCGGCGGATACAGGATCGACCGCCCGGGTGCTTATGTCCAGCCCGCGGTGCTCACCGACGTCACTTCCGAGATGGCCGCATACCATGAGGAAGTGTTCGGCCCGGCCGCTATTGTCTTCCGAGCTTCGAGCGAGGAGGAGGCCGTAGAGCTGGCCAACGATACGGAATTCGGTCTCGGTTCCGGCGTCTTCAGCGCTGACCCCGAACGGGCCCGCCGAGTTGGTGACCAGATCGAGGCCGGCATGGTCTACATCAACCAAGCGGGTGGATCACAAGCCGACCTGCCGTTCGGCGGTATCAAGCGCTCGGGCGTGGGTCGCGAACTTGGTCCGCTCGGTATGGACGAGTTCATGAATAAGAAGGTCGTCCGGCTCTAAAGCGTAGTTAACGGTCGAACATCATGCGAGGCGGTCCCAGAGTGTAGCTATCTGGGGCCGCTTCACCGTCAGCATCAGGTTCCGGATATCGCCAGCTCAATACCGTGCACGCAGCGGTGATGCACTGCCGCGAGCAGCCGCCTCAGAGCAAACTAGACGTAAACGGAGCGGGACCGCCTCCCTTAGGGAAGGCGGTCCCGCTCTGAGTTGGTTCCAAGTCTAGTAACGTACTCCAGCACGGATGTCCGGGCAGGGATCCGAGGCCTGACGAGGTCTCCGTGGTGGAATTCCTCTACTTGTGGGTCTTCGCCGGCTGGCGGTGCGTTGTGGAGTCGAAGAGGTCGCGGAGGCGGCCGCGGAGGGACTCGTAGGACTCTTCGCCGAGGGCGGTGGCCCAGTCGCGCTCGACTGCCTGCTGGGATTCGATGATGATCCTCCGGGCTGCGTGGCCTCGATCGGCGACCTGCACCGAGGTGGCCTGGATGTCGTCGCCGACGCGCTCGGTGGCGAGGTAATCGTTCTCGGTCATCATCTGAACGAGGTTGTTCACGATCTGGAGCGGAATCTGGACCCGCGTAGCCAGATCGCCGACGGTCATGCCGTCCCCGTCAATCCTCGACAGGAGGTGCAGCTGCGTCTTGGACAGGTCACTATGTCCGGCAGCGGCAAGGTCATCGATGATCCGCCCCATCATGAAATGGTAGGAGGCTGACAACAAGGCGGTGATTCCGGTCTTGTGATCTTCGTGGGCTGCGTGCGTCAAGTGGACCTCCCGTGGTGGTGAAGCGGGTGAGGGAAGGACTGAGCCGTTGCGACGAAGGTCACTTCCAGTCCTGCTCTCCGAACAGTTGATCATCGTCATTGCGACACTGCAAGTTGCCGCGTAACGGACGACGTAGATGGGCCTCCGCGGAACCAACGTCCCGGGAAGTGGCATCGGGGCCCGAGGGTGAGCAACGGCGTCGTGCGCCATGTTGCTCACCCCCGGACCCCATCCGCAGCCGGATCAGGAAGCAGCCACCTGCTTCTGGGCTGTTTTTGCGGACTTCGTCGCCATGTGGGTGGCGAGCAGGGTGATCAGGCCCATGACCGACAAGTACGCTGCGATGGGCCACCACTGGCGGCCGGACCACGCGTACAGGCCGGTGGCGATGAAGGGCGAGAGGCCGCCGGCCAGGACGGCTGCCAACTGGTAGCCGATGGACACTGCGCTGGTCCGTACTTCGACCGGGAAGAGAGCACCCATCACGGCCGGCTCCAAGGCAAACATGGCGCAGGCGATGCCAATCGTGATCGACATGGCCACGGCAATGACGATGAAGTTGCCCGTGTTGAAGAGCAGGAAGAACGGGAAGGCGACCGCCACGGAAGCCATGGCAGCACCGAGGAAGAGCCGTCGGTGCCCGATCCGCTCCGACCAGGAGCCAAACAGGGGGATGAGCAGGAGCTCGACCGCGGAACAAATCAGCACCGCGTTGAGGATGGAACCGCGCTCGAGCCCCAGCGCGTCGACGCCGTAGGTGATGGCGAAAACGGTGACCACGTAGAACACCGAGTTCTCGGAGAAACGGATGCCGCCCGCGTAAAGGATTTCCCGCCAGTGGTCCTTAATGGCAGTCTTGACCGGCATCTTCTCGACGGTTCCCGTGGTGACGGCCTGCTGGAATTCCGGTGATTCCGAAAGGGTGAAGCGGATGACCAGGCCGACGATGACCATGACGATGCTGGCGATGAAGGGGATGCGCCAGCCCCAGCTGAGGAAGTCCTCGTTCGGCAACAAGGTCAAGAGGGCGAAGGCCCCGGTGGACAGGATGGTCCCCACCGGAACACCCATCTGCGGCACCGAGCCGAAGAACCCCTTCTTGGTCTTCGGAGCGTGTTCGACGGCCATCATGACGGCGGCGCCCCATTCGCCGCCGACGCCAAATCCCTGGATCAGGCGCAGGAGCACCAACAGGATGGGAGCCAGGATGCCGATTTCGTCGTAAGTGGGAAGGAACCCGATGGCGGTGGTGGCCAGCCCCATGATCAAGAGGGTCACCACGAGAATCTTCTTGCGGCCCATCTTGTCGGCCAGGTTTCCGAAGATGGCGCCGCCGATCGGACGGGCGGCGAAGCCCACGCCGAACGAACCGAAAGCCAGCAGGGTGCCGATCAGCGGATCGCCGGACGGGAAGAAGAGTTGGCCGAAGACCAGGGCAGATGCGGTCCCGTAGAGAAAGAAGTCGTACCACTCGATGCTGGTGCCGATGAAGCTGGCAATGGCGACTTTCTTGGCGGAGGATTGTGGGGGCGCCACGGCTTTCTCCGTCATCGAGGGAGACTGAAGGTTTTGCATATTTCTCCTTGCATAACGCCACTGCATCTTGGGTGGACTCCGGGAAAGATAGTGGCACGGGACACATTGATCATGTGAACCCTATGCGGTGCATTACGGATTAGTGCCTGTACGTCCGGGACAAACCGGGAGGCGGATTGTCCACCGTGGATATCAACGGGCGAAGCCCTTGACGAGAGGCTGGTCGAAGGACATCTACGAAAGGAAGACTTGGTTTTGAGCATGAACTCCAACGATCGCGTCGGCACGGCCGAGGACGTGGTACGCAGCAGCGCTGTGGCAACAGTGCAGATCGACAATGAGCGTGTCACGGTCACCGAGTGGCGTTTCCCGCCGGGGACGGAGACCGGCTGGCACGTGCACCCGGTTGATTACGTCGTCGTGCCGATCACCGGCGGCGAGCTGACCGTTGAGACGCGAGCAGACGCCTCGACCAACCCGCTGGCCATCGGGGCCTCCTACACCCGAGAGGCCGGCAGCGAGCACAACGTGGTCAACGAAACCGACGCCGAAGTGGCCTTTGTGGAAATCGAGCTGAAGTAGGGGCTGGCCTCTCGGCGTTCGCGCAGCGGAATGGGTGGGGGACCAAGAAACTTCTTGGTCCCCCCCCCCCCTCTCGACAGGGCCCGGGC
>NZ_JBLKRT010000001.1:0-246444 GCF_047607445.1 Arthrobacter sulfonylureivorans | reverse complement strand
AATGGAATCGAAAGCCACTCCAAAAACCTGATGGGTCGGCCCGGATGCTTCTGGCTCACGTACGTGCTGACTGCAAACAGTCTGGGCGACGGCCGCGATTGGCCGTCGATAGATGAAGCGCTGAGCTTTCCGATACTTGCGGTCGACCAGCCTGCTCGACCGGTTCAGCTTGCTTATGCGGGCGAGCTTACTGAAACGGAGGGAGCCGGTCATTCCCGCTGATGATGGTTTAGCCCATTGCATGACCCAGACGGCCAGCGCCCAGATAATACAACGTGCATCGGAGCAGACCAGGCGGCGGCACGGTCACCGACTGCTTGGGAACCGAAACGGTCCGGTGCAGGAAGCGCGCGTATCCAGTTTGCTTCGCGCTCTGGATGCAGCTTTTCCTAGCTCAGCGCCTTCACCAGGTGCGGCAGCAGGGCGCGGAACGCTTGGCCGCGGTGGCTGATGGCGTTCTTTTCCTCGGGCTGCAGTTCCGCGCAGCTGCGGTCCATGCCGGCCGGCTGCAGGATCGGGTCGTAACCGAAACCTCCGGAGCCGCGGGGTTCGGTCAGCAGGACGCCGGCCAGGCGGCCTTCCTCGACGGCTTCCAGCCGCGGCGACACAACGCTTGCCGCACAGACGAATGCGGCACCGCGATGCTCGGGGGCTATGTCGGCCAGCTGGGCCAGCAGCAGCCGGAGGTTGGCCTCGTCGTCGCCGTGTTTGCCAGCCCAGCGGGCGGAAAAGATACCGGGTGCACCGCCCAGCACGTCCACGGCCAAGCCGGAGTCGTCGGCCACCGCCACCAGGCCGGTGGCTTCGGCTACGGCGTGCGCCTTCAACAGGGAATTTTCGGCAAAGGTGAGACCGGTTTCGGGGACGTCCGGCGCGCCGGCCGCAGCGGCGTCGATCACCTGCGTGTCCACCTCGAGTCCGGGAATTTGGCCGCGCAGCAGTTCGCGCAGCTCGCGCAGCTTGCCTTGGTTGTGGGTGGCCAGCACCAGCCGCGGTTCGCCGTTAGCCACGGATGACTTCTCCAAGCGTCTCCGAGAGCGTCTCGCGCTGGATCTGGGAGAGCTGGGCCGTGCCTGCGAGCGCCAGGTCCAGCAGGGCGTCGAGCTCTGCGCGGTCGAACGGGGCGCCTTCGGCGGTGCCCTGGACCTCCACGAACTGGCCGGATCCGGTCACCACCACGTTCATGTCGGTTTCCGCGCGAACGTCTTCGACATACGGCAGGTCCAGCATGGGCACGCCGTCGATAATTCCTACGCTGACGGCGGCCACGGTGTCGGTCAGGGGCCGAGCCGAACGGGCAATGAGTTTCTGTTCTTTGGCCCAGTGCAATGAATCGGCGAGAGCCACGAAGGCACCGGTGATGGCCGCGGTGCGGGTGCCGCCGTCGGCCTGCAACACGTCGCAGTCCAGCACGATGGTGTTCTCCCCCAGTGCCTTGGTGTCGATCACCGAGCGCAGCGAGCGGCCGATCAGCCGGGAAATTTCGTGCGTGCGGCCGCCGATTTTGCCCTTGACGGATTCGCGGTCGGAACGCGTGTTCGTGGCCCGGGGAAGCATGGCATATTCGGCGGTGACCCAGCCACGTCCCTCGCCCTTGAGCCAGCGGGGCACGCCCGCGGTCAGCGATGCGGTGCACAGCACGCGGGTGTTGCCGAATTCAATCAGCGCGGAGCCCTCGGCTTGGTTGGACCAGCCGCGGGTGATGCTGATCGGGCGCAGCTGCTCCGGCGTCCGACCGTCGGCTCGGGCGGTGACGGCGGGCAGGGCGGAGCTGGAGTCAACATCAGTCATGGCACCAGCCTATCGGCTCGCAACGGCCGCCGCGGGTCAGATGACGTAGCTGACCCCGGCCACCGCCACGGCCAAATCACCGTGGTAGGTTTCGCGGGCCTCGTTGACGGTCCGCACCGAATCGTTCCAGACCGGCAGGTGGGTCAGCAGCAGCCGGCGGACCTGCGCCTCGGTGGCGGTTGCGCCGGCGCGCTTCCCGGTGAGGTGCACGCCGTCGACCGCGTCGTCACGGCCTTCGTGGAAGGCGGCCTCGCAGAGGAACATGTCCGCGCCGGTGGCTGCTTCCACCAGTTCGGGACAGCTGTCGGTGTCACCGGAGTAGGTCAGTACGCGCGTCACCGGCCCGTCGGGGGTGGGTTCGGTCGCCTCGACCCGGATGGCGTACGCCTCATCCACCGGATGGCGCACCGGGTAGGGAGTGATGCTGAACGGACCCAGCTTCACCGGTTCCCGTTCCGACCAGTGGTGGAAGTCGAACTCCTCGGTCATGCCGGGATCGAGCTCGAGTCCGTAGGCTGTGGCCATCCGATCGGCGGTGGCTGCCGGCCCCCAGACCGGAATGCGGCTTTTGGTCCAGCCGTCGGGATTCCAGCGCACCGCCACATGGAGTCCGCACAGGTCCATGCAGTGGTCCGGGTGCAGGTGGCTCAGGAAGATCGCGTCGATATCCTCCAGCTCCATATACCGTTGCGCGGTCCCCAAGGCTCCGTTGCCCAAGTCCAACAGGATGCGCCAGGTGCGTTCGCCGTCGTAGGCACTGACTAAATAGCACGACGCCGGTGACTGTGGGCCGGGGAACGAGCCGCTGCAGCCGATGATGGTCAGGTTCATGCCCGCTCCCCCTGATGGGGCTCCGATGCCGTGGCGGCAAACGGCGAGATCCTGGGTGCGGATGGGGCACCGGCGCGTGCAGCGGCAATCATTTCCGGAGTAATCCTCGCCATGCTGCCGGTTGGATACTGTGCGGCCACGTGGTCCACATGCTCCACGGCGATCACTTCCGGGCCCAGGAACCGGCGCGCCAGCACCTCAAAGGACTCGGCATCGCCGGTGGCCACGAAGTGGTGCTGGCCTGGTGTTCCTTCCGGCCGCAGCAGATCGTGCGAGACCAGTGCACGGTAGACGTCCTTGGCGGTCTCTTCCGCGCTGGACACCAGCGTGACGCCGTCGCCCATGACGTAGGAGATGACGCCGGTCAGCAGCGGATAGTGGGTGCAGCCCAGCACCAGGGTGTCAACGTCTGCTCGCTTGAGCGGCTCCAGATACTCCTCGGCGGTGGACAGCAGCTCCTGCCCAGCGGTCACGCCGGCTTCCACGTATTCCACAAACCGGGGGCAGGCCACCGAGGTCACGTCCAGATGCGGCGCGGCGGCGAAGGTGTCCTCGTAGGCGCGGGAACCGACCGTGGCCGACGTGCCGATCACGCCGATCCGGCCGCTGCGGGTGGAGGCGACAGCGCGGCGGACGGCGGGCTGGATTACCTCGATCACCGGAATGCCGTAGCGGGCGGTGTACCGCTCCCGGGCGTCGCGCAGCACCGCGGCGGAGGCAGAGTTGCAGGCGATGACCAGCAGCTTCACGCCGGCGTCGACCAGTTCATCCATCACGCCCAGCGCATTAGCGCGCACTTCGGCGATCGCCAGCGGACCGTAGGGGCCGTTGGCCGTGTCCCCCACGTACAGAATGGACTCATTCGGCAGCTGGTCGATGACCGACCGGGCAACAGTCAGCCCACCCACCCCGGAATCGAAAATGCCGATCGGAGCTGCGGGTTGGATCAACATCTTCCGTGTCACTGCCTTTCCGGGCTCATATTCACTAGAGGATAAGACCTCGATGGCCGGTTGGGCGAACTTCTGGGCGGCTTCTGTAAGCCATCTCACAGCCCCGCCGGCTTCCAACTTACGCTCTTCGTGGCGCCGCGGAGGTCAGCCCTCGCGGCCGGAGTGGCGTTCCAACCCGTCCAGCAGAGCCTGCATAAGCGTTTCCTGAAGCCAGGTCATGAAGTTATAGACCAACGCCAGATAGGTCTCCAGGTCCTCGGCCTGGGACCAGTCGTCGATCTCATGCAGCGCCTGCGCGTCCTCGTCGGTGCGGATGTCCAGCCGCTCGGCCAGCACCAGCCGGACGTCGTTGGTGGCGCGCGCAAAGAGCCGGGCCTGCTCGTCGGTCAGTTGCAGCGGCGTATGTTCCAGCAGCAGCGCGCTGGCACGCAGGGCCCCGAGCTTGTCCTCGCGCAGTGAGCGTTCGGTGAGCCTGCGGAACTCCAGCGCCTCGCCGTCGTCGTGCTCCACTGCGTCAGGCAGTAGCCGCAGCAGCGCCGCATCCTGAGGCTTGGCGGCGTCGAGGTCCAGGCCTACCATCGCCGCCAGCGGATCCTCGTCCTTCCGGTCTATCTCCAGCATGGAGATGACGTCGCCGAACAGCTTTCCGATCAGTTCCCGCTCGGCGGGCTCAAGGTGCCCGGTGATCCCCTTGCGGGTGCGCTTGAATGCCTTGGCCATCTACGCCTGGTCCGCCTTCTGGTAGGTGGCCCACAGGCCAAACGAATGCATCGCCACCGTATCCCGCTCGGCTTGCTCGCGGCTGCCGGTGGCCACCACGGACTTGCCGAGCTGGTGCACTTCGAGCATCAGTTTGTGCGCCTTGGCCTCCGAGTAGCCGAAGTAGCTCTGAAAGACATAGCTGACGTAGCTCATCAGGTTGACTGGATCGTTCCACACGATGACGACCCACGGGACGTCTTTGGCCGTGAGTTCGGAGGATTCCGTGCGGCGGGAGGTCTCGATATCCGCGTCCAGCACAGTTGTGCAGGAGGGAAGCATGCTCACGGTCATGGCTTCCATTGTAGGCAGGCGCCGCTTCAGGGCCCGCCGGAAGCCCCGAAGTACTCAGACGGCGAACACAGGATTAGAGTCGTGGATGTGAACACTGCAGCCGGCTGGAAGCACCCCAGCACTTCCCTGTACACCGACCATTACGAGCTGACCATGCTGCAGGCCGCCCTGCATTCCGGCGCGGCCCACCGGCGCTCCGTCTTCGAGGCTTTCGCGCGCCGGCTGCCCGAGGGGCGGCGGTACGGAGTGGTGGCCGGCACCGGTCGGGTCCTGGAAGGGATTGAACACTTCACCTTCTCCGAAGACCAACTGGACTTCCTGGCCCGCACCGACGTGGTGGACGCGAAGACCATCGACTGGCTGGCTAATTTCCGTTTTTCCGGCGACATTTACGGCTATGCCGAGGGCGAGGCCTACTTCCCCTACTCGCCGATCATGATTGTGGAGTCCAGTTTCGCCGAAGCATGCGTGCTGGAGACGTTCATCCTGTCCGTGCTGAACCATGACAGCGCCATCGCGTCGGCAGCGTCCCGGATGACCGGGGCGGCCGGCGGCAGGCCGTGCATCGAGATGGGATCCCGGCGCACGCACGAGGAATCGGCCGTGGCTGCCGCCCGCGCCGCGGTCATTGGCGGCTTCTCCAGCACTTCAAACTTGGAGGCCGGGTACCGCTACGGCGTCAAGACGGTGGGCACGGCCGCCCATTCCTTCACCCTGCTGCATGACAGCGAGCAGAAGGCGTTCGAAGCGCAGCTGGCTTCGCTGGGCGTCGGGACCACCCTGCTGGCAGACACGTACGACGTCGAGACCGCCGTCCGTACGGCGGTGGACTTGGCGGGTCCCGACTTGGGTGGGGTGCGGCTGGATTCCGGCGATTTGATTGCCCAGGCACAATGGGTGCGCAAGCTCCTGGATGATCTGGGCAACCACCACACCCGCATCACCGTCACCTCCGATCTGGACGAATACGCCATCGCCGCACTGGCCTCGGCACCGGTGGACTCCTACGGGGTCGGCACCGCGCTGGTCACCGGGTCCGGCGCGCCCACCGCCAGCATGGTCTATAAGCTGGTCAGCCGCGAGGGCCCGGACGGCGAACAGGTTTCGGTGGCTAAGGCATCGAAAAACAAGATTTCCGTGGGCGGACGCAAGTATGCGCTGCGCCGACTGAACCAGAGGGGCGCCGCCACGGCCGAGGTGGTCGGCATCGGCCGCCAGCCATTGGACGACGGCAACGACCGGCCGCTGCTGCAGCAATTTGTCGCCAACGGCAAGCTGGCGGACGGCTGGACCGGCGCCGAAGGCGTCCGCCGCGCCGCTGAACGCCACGCCGCTTCCATGGCCGAACTGCCCGGCGCGATCCACCGGTTGCAGCGCGGCGAGGCCGCCATTCCCACCGAGTTCGAGGAGCAGTCATGACCCGAGCACTGATTATTGTCGACGTCCAGAACGACTTCTGCGAAGGAGGCACCTTGGCGGTCGACGGCGGCGCCAAGACTGCCGCGGACATCAGCGAGCACTTGGACAGCCGGCCGGATGATTACGACGTCGTGGTGGCCACCCAGGACTGGCATGTGGATCCGGGCAGTCACTTCGCCGACGAGCCGGACTTCGTGGACAGCTGGCCGCGGCACTGCGTGGCCGGTACGCGCGGGGCCGACCTGCACCCCGACCTGGACACCGACCGGATCGACGCCTACTTCCGCAAGGGCCAATACGACGCCGGCTATTCCGGCTTCGACGGCCTGCTGGCACCGGCTGACGAAGTCGCCACCGGCGAGCGCGACGGCGACGAGGAAGAAGAAGACACCGAGATGCCCAGCCTGGACGACTGGCTGCAGGAACACGAGGTGGATGAAGTGGTGGTGGCCGGGCTGGCGACCGACTACTGCGTGCGCCAGACTGCACTGGATGCCGCGCAGGCCGGTTACGCCACGTCCGTAGACCTAACGCTGTCGGCCGGCATCAACGCCGAACGCGTAGAAAGAACGCTGGCCGAATTCACCGACAACGGCATCGACATCATCAAGTAGCGGGCCTCCCGAATCTGGCGGGCCTGCGCCGGAATCGCACGCGGCTTAGACACCTCGCTCGTTCCTCGCTCGGCGATGCGCCGCTTAGCGATTCCGGCCTCCGGCCCCGGTGATCGACCAACGGCGCCTGTCTCCCCGGTGATCGACCAAAGGCGCTCGCGCCTGCGTGGAGATCCAAGCCCCGTCCCCAGTGATCGACCAGTCATTCGATTCCCCGGTGATCGACCAAAGGCGCTCGCGCCTGCGTGGAGATCCAAGCCCCGTCCCCGGTGATCGACCAGTCATTCGATTCCCCGGTGATCGACCAAAGGCGCTCGCGCCTGCGTGGAGATCCAAGCCCCGTCCCCGGTGGTCGACTAGACATTCGGTTCCCCGGTGATCGACCAAAGGCGCTTGCGCCTGCGTGGAGATCCAGGCCCCCGAAGATCAACCGGCATAAAGGTCCGCTCCCGCCGCTTATTTCATATCGCTCTTGAGGTCGTCCGCCCTGCCCTCAATCAGGGCAATCCGTTTGGCACGGCTCCAGTTCTGAACCTGCTTCTCACGTGTAAACGCGTCTTCTACCCGGCTGAATTCTTCGCAGTAGACAAGACGTACAGGCCTGCGGCGGGCGGTATAGGCAGCGCCTTCACCGGCTCCGTGCTCGCTGATCCGCCGTTCCAGGTCCCACGTGCTCCCAACGTAAAAGCTGCCGTCCGCGCACTGCAGGATGTACATGTATGGCATGCCCGCCTCCTGTTTGGAGGACCAGTGTGCCAAAAAGTTGCGGCGTCGGCAGGCGGTTTCCACAGGGCACGGGCGAGGACGGATCTCCACGCGGCCGGATCTCCACGCGGCCGCAAGCGGCCTTGGTCGATCACCGGTCGTGCAAGCCTTTGATCGATCACCGCGTTACCGCGGTCGGAATTGCTAAGCGGCGCATCGCCGAGCGAGGAACGAGCGAGGTGTCTAAGCCGCGTGCAATTCCGGACGCGGTTCTTGACGCGGGCGGATCTCCACGCGGCCGCAAGCGGCCTTGGTCGATCACCGGGGGTTGGAGGATCTCCACGCGGCCGCAAGCGGCCTTGGTCGATCACCGGAGGGGCGGGGAGGGTTATTTGCGGCCGATGAACCAGTCTTGGAGTTTCTTCAGCCGCTTGTTCAGTTGCTCTTCGTTGGCCTGGGCCACGGCCGGACCGCCGCAGACGCGGCGCAGCTCGGAGTGGACCACGCCGTGCGGCATGCCGGAGCGGGCCGACCACGCTGAGACGTTCTTGGCCAGCTGGTTGCGCAATTCGGTCAGCTGGCGGTGGTCCACCACGGCCGGCGCAGGCTCAACCGCGGCCGCTCCTCCGGCCCGCTGCCGCTTGCGGGTCTGCTGCTCCTGCTGGCGCTGCCGCAGCAGCACGCCCACCTGCTCGGCATCCAGCAGGCCGGGGATGCCCAGGAAGTCCAGTTCATCTTCACTGCCGATCTCTCCGCCGGTGCCGAACTCTGCGCCGTCGAACAGCACGCGGTCGAAGGAGGCCTGGGAGTCCAGCGCCTCGAACTTCTGCTTGGTCAGCTCGTCTGAGGCCTTGTCCTCCCGGTTGGCCTGCTCCATCAGCGCTTCTTCGGGAATGAAGCCTTCGTCGTTGTCCTTGTCCGGACGGTCCAGCGCGTGGTCGCGTTCCAGTTCCATCTGGTTGGCGAGTTCCATGAGGTTCGGCACCGACGGCAGGAAGACCGACGCCGTTTCGCCGCGCTTCCGCGCGCGCACGAAACGGCCCACGGCCTGCGCGAAGAACAGCGGCGTTGCCGTGGAGGTGGCGTAGACACCCACCGAAAGCCGCGGGACGTCCACGCCTTCGGAGACCATCCGCACGGCGACCATCCAGCGGCTGTCGCCGGCGGAGAACGACTCAATCTTCTCGGAGGCACCGGCGTCGTCGGAGAGGATGATCGTGGCGGATTCGCCGGTAATCTTCTTCAGCTGGCCGGCGTAGGCACGTGCGTCGTCGTGGTCGGTGGCGATCACCAGCCCGCCGGCGTCGGGGACGGCCCGGCGGACCTCGGTGAGCCGCTTGTCGGCGGCGGCGAGCACCGCCGGAATCCACTGGCCTTGCGGGTTCAACGCCGTCCGCCATGCCTGCGCCGTGATGTCCTTGGTCACTGCTGCTTCGCCGAGCGACGCTGCGTACTCGTCCCCCGAACTGGTCCGCCACCGCATTTCGCCGGAGTAGGCCATGAACATCACCGGGCGCACCACGTGGTCGCGCAGCGCGCTGCCGTAGCCGTAGGTGTAATCGGCCCGCGAGCGGCGGATGCCGTCCTTGTCCTCGGCGTACTCCACGAAGGGAATGGCCGCGGTGTCGGAGCGGAACGGGGTACCGGTCAGCGCCAGCCGCCGGACGGCCGGCTCAAAGGCCTCGCGGATGCCGTCGCCCCAGCTGAGCGCGTCGCCGCCGTGGTGGATTTCGTCCAGGATCACCAGTGTTTTCGCGGCTTCGGTCTTGGCCCGGTGCAGCAGCGGTTTCATCGCCACCTGCGCATAGGTGACGGCGACACCGATGAAGTCGCGGCCGTGCGAACCGTCGGAGTTCTTGAAGTTCGGGTCGATGGAGAGGCCTACCCGGGCGGCAGCGTCCGCCCACTGCCGCTTGAGGTGGTCGGTCGGGGCCACGATGGTGATTCGGTTGACGAGGCCGCGATCGACCAGTTCGGTAGCCACGCGCAGCGCGAAGGTGGTCTTGCCGGCGCCGGGCGTAGCCACGGCGAGGAAGTCCTGCGGCGCCATCTCGAAGTACTTTTGCAGGGCCTCGGCCTGCCACTGGCGCAGCTTGGGCGCCGTTCCCCACGCGGCCCGCTCCGGGTATGCCGGCGGCAGCACCGGTCCCGCGCCAAATAGTGTGTCATTGCTCATTCGGTGGCCTCCTCCCGTTGTTCCTGTCTGTCTTCCGTCTGGTCCGCGCTGCGCCACCCGGTGGCGATTCCGCCGGCAGCCACCGCGGCCAGCACCAGCCACATCACTACATAGACGCCGATCGCGCCGGGGTTGTCCGGATCGCGCAGCAGCGAAAACAGCGCACCCGCACCCGCGGTTCCCACGACGCCGCCCAGCTGGTCGGCCAGCTGCAGTGACGCCGAGTTGCGTCCGCGCTCTTCGGGAGCGGACATCTTCAGCACCAGCACCGAGGTGGTGGACAACGCCACTCCCATGGAGAACCCGGCCAGCGCCCAGACCAGAATCAGCGTCCACAGCGGCACCGACGGCGCCGACACCAGCGCCATCAGCCCCATGCAGACGGTCAGGATACCGGCGCCGGCCACCAGCATCAGGTGCCGTGCGGTCTGCACCCGTGCCTGCACCCAGGAGCCGATGCTCCAGCCCACCGCGCCGGCCGTCAGGGCCAGGCCCGCGGTGGCCGGCGAGATCCCGTGCGCCGCCACCAGCATCAGCGGAATGAAAGCTTCGGCGCCAAAGAACGCCAGGTTGATCAGTCCCCGGGTGGCGATCACGCTGGGCAATCCACGGCGCAGCCGCATGGTCCCGGCCGGCATGAGCTTGGGCAGCGCCACCAGCGCCAGCAGCACTCCCCCGGCGGCCAGCACATATAACAGGACCAACTGCCAGGCGGTCCCTCCCGCGACCGCTTCAAACAGTGCCCACTGGGCCAGGAACACGCCGCCCGCCAGCATCAGGCCGCGCACCGCCTGCAGGCGTCCGGCGCGTCGGTCCATCGTCGGGTTTTCCGGTGCACCCACGCTGCGCGTCCGCGGCCAGATCACCAGGACGGCCAGCAGGAAGATGGGTGCCACGCCGTAGAACACCAGTCGCCAGGAAATGTACTCCGCAACCACACCGGCGGCCAGCGGCCCCACCAACGAGGGAACCACCCAGGCTGCGGCCAGCCAGCCGAACACCACCGGCTGCATCCGCTGCGGATAGACCTGCCCGATGATCACGTAGACGGCCACGATGGCGAAGCCGCCGCCCAGTCCGGCCACGGCCCGGCCGGCGGTGAAAATCCAGAACTCCCCGGCCACCCCGGACAGCACCAGGCCGGCCACCATCAGCACCAGCCCCGCGCCAAGGGCCGGCCGCGGACCCTTGGCGTCGCACCAGACACCGGCCACCACACTGGCCAGCAGCGAGGCCGTCAGGAACATGGAGAAGGCCAGCCCGTAGGCGGACTTTCCTTCCAGGTCGGCCGCCACCACGGGCATCGCCGTCGCCACTGCCACCGCCTCGAAGGCCGCCAGCGTAATCACTGCCAGCAGACCCAGCGTCAGCGGCCGGTAGGCAGCCGACATGGCGCCGGGCGCGCGGACGGCAGTGGATTCGGTCATCAAGGAACCAGAGCTAGCTTTCTTTGCAGGCAGGGGGCAGCGTAAGCGGACGCCGAACGCGCCCGCTTCGGGTGGGTGGGAGCGCTACTTCTTCTTGCCGGAATCGTCGCCGCCGGGGCGCAGGCCGTCATAAATGGCCTTGCAGTCGGGGCAGACGGGGAACTTGTTCGGGTCGCGACCAGGCACCCAGACCTTACCGCACAGGGCGATCACCGGTTCGCCGGACAGTGCCGACTCCATGATCTTTTCCTTGCGGACATAGTGCGCAAAGCGTTCGCGGTCGCCTGGCTCAAGCTCTTCGCGGAGTTCTTCACGCTCGATCGTCGCCGTGGACCCGCCCGGGGTCTGCGGCGCGCGGGGGTCGTTTTCGAAAGGATCCGGGGGAAGACTCATGCCACCCATCTTAACCCCTGAAAAAGGAAGGACGACGGCGGAGGGCAGCCTCCGCCGTCGTCCTCGCCTGCCACAGCAGCCGAGTTGGCCGGCTATTTGTTTTTAGCCACAGCCTGGAGCAGTTCCGGCGTGCGGCTGTCATACCAGCGGCCGCCCAGCACAATGCCGACCACCAGCAGTACCGCTCCCAGCACGACGCCGACCACCAGGGCCAGCCAGCCCCACAGCGCCTCGCCGGTGAACACGCCGATCAGCGCCAGCACGATCTCGGGCAGCGCGAGCAGACCCAGCACGCCGAGGCCACCGAGTTGGACCAGCATCATCCGGGCGGTCGACCCGGGCGGGGTCTTGAACGGGCTTTCGCCCGGCAGCGGCACGTTGTAGGTGTAACGGGCCGACACCACGCTGGACAGTC
Source organism: Arthrobacter sulfonylureivorans (assembly GCF_047607445.1). Lineage (GTDB taxonomy): Bacteria > Actinomycetota > Actinomycetes > Actinomycetales > Micrococcaceae > Crystallibacter > Crystallibacter sulfonylureivorans_A. The sequence continues at coordinate 234,667 of NZ_JBLKRT010000001.1, read as the reverse complement.
CCAGCCCGGTCAACAGGATTCCGAGCGCCACGCCGGAGACGGGGGCCAGCAAGTGCCATTCGCCGATGAAGACGAACGGCAGCACGGTCAGCAGCACGGTGGCCGGCAGCGCGATCACCGCGCAGGCCACGACGCGCCCGATCCGGTCGGCCCGGCCGCTCACGCCGGTGGTGACGTGCAGCGCGAAGGCTGTGTTGTCGTAGGCAATGTCGGCGGAAATGCCGAAGGAGAGCAGGAAGGCGATCATCGGGCCCAGCCAGAGCATGAAGGTGAAGTCACCGGCCTGCGAGAGGCCGAAGAAGACGGCCACCGGGATCAGCGGAATGGACACCAGCGATGCGCCGTAGCGCGGGTCCTTGAACCAGTAGATCAGTGCCCGTGCCGCCACTGCGCCCGCCGGGGTGCCGGGCATCCGGGAGAACCAGCCCAGCTTGCCGCCGGCCTTGCGGGACACCGCATTGTACGGCGGAGTCACCAGGGCGCGGGCCAGGCTCAGCTTCCACAGCCAGGCCATCACCGCGAGGAAGGCCACCGCGATGAGCAGCCGGCCCGCGGCGGCACCCCAGTTGCCCAGCGCCAGGTCGCCCGGGACGGCCCAGACAGCACCCAGCGGCGACCAGGCCAGGCCCTCGGTCAGCGACGGCAGGAAGTCCTGCGAGCTGCGGAACCCTTCGGTGATGCCGATCGTGATCGGGCCCAGCAGCACCAGCGGAATGATGCCGATGACCCCGCTGAGGTCCTTGAACCGGCGCGAACTCGCCAAAGTAGTGGATGCCGAGGTGGTCACGCGGGAGAGCACCACGCAGGTCAGCGTGGCGATCCCCGCGCACAGCACCGCGGCCACGAGCGCTGCCGGATGCTGCCACCAGGCGGCCGCATGTCCCAGCGCTGCCACCAGTGTGACCACGCCCGGGATGCCCACCAGGCCTCCGATGGCGAGTCCCAGCAGCAGCTGCCGCATGGGCACGGCAAAGGTGACGAACCGGGCCGGGTCCAGTGTCATGTCCACGCCGGTGGCCATCATCGGGATCAGTGCCCAACCCAGGAACGCGGCGGATCCGCCCAGCACCACCACCATGCGCGCCATCTCCGGCTCGGTGTAGCTGAGGAAGAACATTCCGGCGATCAGCAGTGCCAGCACGCCGACGGCGTAGAGGCCGCCGAGGATCACGCCGACCAGCTGCCACGGGCTGCGTTTGAAGCCGTTGCGCAGCAGCGTCAGCTTCAGTCTTACGAGGTGCGCAACCACTCGAGCCCCTCCGCCTGGGTCCGGCCACCGACCAGCTGGACAAACCGCTCTTCCAGGCTGGCACCGTCACGGACCTCGTCCACGGTGCCGGCGGCCAGCACGTTGCCGCCGGCGATTACCGCCACGTGGTCGCACATGCGCTGGACCAAGTCCATGACGTGGCTGGAAACGATCACCGTTCCGCCGGAGGCCACATAGTCGTGGAGGATGTCGCGGATGTTCGCGGCGGAGACCGGGTCCACGGCCTCAAACGGTTCGTCCAGCACCAGCAGTTTCGGCGCATGGATCAGCGCCGTGGCCAGGGCGATCTTCTTGGTCATGCCGGCGGAGTAGTCCACCACCAGGGTTCCCGCGTCGTTGGTCAGGTCCATTGCCCGCAGCAGGTCCGGCACGCGCGCGGCCACCGTCTCCCGGTCCATGCCGCGCAGCAATCCGGCGTAGGTGACCAGCTGCTCGCCGGTCAGCCGGTCGAACAGCCGCACGCCGTCGGGCAGCACGCCCATCAGCCGCTTGGCTTTCAGCGGTTCGGCCCAGACATCCACCCCGTGCACCCAGACCTGGCCGTAGTCTGGCCGCAGCAGTCCGGTGGCCATGGAGAGCGAGGTGGTCTTGCCGGCGCCGTTGGGGCCGACCAGTCCATAGAAGGACCCGGCGGGCACGTCCAGGTTGACGCCGTTGACGGCGATCTTCTCACCGAAGCGCTTGGCCAGGCCGCGCACGGCCAACGCCGGCACGGGAGCTTGGGCGCCGTAGGCCGGAGCGGCCGGCTGCTGCGCGGGGGTTTGGGCGCCGGCGGCGGGGCCTGGGGCAGGGGCACCGACGGCCGGAGGCTGGCCGGGATTCTGGTTGTCCGGCTGCTGGACCGGAGGCTGTGATGGGTGCGAAGTCATACCGCCACGCTAACAACGCGGCGTCCGCGCGGGCATCATCCGCAAGGACTAATAATTCTCCGTCACAGCAGCACGCTCGTACTGCGGCGCCCACGCCAAGTCATGCCCCAGTTCGACGGCGGCGCGCTGCCACCAGTGCGGGTCGCGCAGCGCGGCCCGGGCCAGCAGTACGGCGTCGGCCGAGCCGTCCCTGATGACCGTGTCGGCCTGCGCAGGCGTCGTGATGAGCCCGACGGCGCCGGTCGGGACGCCGGTCTGACGGCGGATAGCGGCAGCGAAGGGCACCTGGTAGCCCGGGCCCAGCGGAATGTTCACGCCGTGTACCGCGCCGCCGCTGGACACATCCACCAAGTCCACGCCCCGGGCGGCAGCCTGGGAGACAACGTCGGCCACCGCTTCCGGTTCCAGTCCGCCGTCCGCCCAGTCGCTGGCAGAGACGCGCAGCAGCAGCGGCATGGCATCCGGAATCACGCCGCGGACCGCGTCCACTACTTCCAGCAGCAGGCGCGCACGCTTGGCCGCCGAGCCGCCCCACTCATCGGTGCGGGTGTTGATCAGCGGGGACAGGAACTGGTGCAGCAGATAGCCGTGGGCGCCGTGGATCTCGATGGTGTCGAACCCCGCCCAGACCGCGCGGGCCGCGGCGTCGCGGAAATCGGAGACAATCTGCCGGATGCCTGCCTCATCCAGCGCCGACGGCGCGTCGTAGCGGCCGAAGGCGCCGGTGGTCGGGGCAACGGCCCGCCAGCCGCCCTCGGCGTGCGGCACGGATCCGGATTCCCGGGCAAAGGGCGGGTAGGTCGAGGCCTTGCGCCCGGCATGGGCCAGCTGGATGCCGATCTTGGTGTCCGCCGAACCGTAGCGGTGCACGAACTCGATGATCCGGCTCCACGTCTGCGCCTGGGCGTCGGTCCAGATGCCGGTGTCCTGTGGACTGATCCTGCCAATGGCATTGACCGCGGTCGCCTCGGTCAGAATCAGTGCCGCGCCGCCGGCGGCGAACTGGCCCAGATGCATCAGGTGCCAGTCATTTGGCATGCCCGGCGCATCGTCCCGGCGAACCGAGTACTGGCACATGGGCGCCACCCAGCCGCGATGGGCCAGCGGCATGCCGCGCAGCCGGATCGGCTCAAACAGGCCGCCAGCAGGACTCTGCGCCATCTAGAAGAGCGCCCGGGCCAACGCCTGGCGTGCCTTGGAGACCCGTGGGTCGGAGCTGCCCACCACATCGAACAGCTCCACCAGTCGCGCGCGGGCCGCTTCCCGTTCGTCTCCGGCATGCCGACTGATGAAGCCGACCAACCGCGCGAACGCGTCCTCGACGTGGCCGCCGGACACGTCCAAGTCGGCTACGGCCAGCTGAGCCTGAAGGTCGTCGCCCTGGTCGGCGGCGGCCCGGCGCAGCTCATTGGCATCGGCTCCTTGCAGCCGCTCCAGCAGCTGCACCTGGTACAGCCCGGTGCGGGCCTCGTTATCGGCCGGCTGTTCGGCCAGCGCCTTCTGGTACGCCGCCGCGGCCCGGGCATAGTCGCCGGCCTCGATGGCGTCGAATGCTTCCTGATGCAGCGGCGGCAGCGGCTTCTCCTCCTCGGCCGGAGCGTCAGCTGCGCCCGGGGCGGTGCCGGTCACGCCGTTCGCCTCTGCCACCTTCAACAACTCGTTGACGAACTGCCGCAGCTCATCGGCAGACGCTGCGCCTTGGAACAGCGGGATCGGCTGCCCCTTCAACAGCGCGACGGCGGCGGGCACGCTCTGCAGCTGGAAGGCCTGGGCGATGCCCGGGCTGGCGTCGACGTCCACCCGCGCCAGGACAAACCGGCCGGCGAACTCATTGGTCACCTCGGCCATCGCGGAGGCCAACTGCTGCGCCAGCTCGCTCCACGCTGCAGTCAACTCCACGATCACGGGAACCTGCGCGGAAAGTTGTACGAGCGCCTGGAAGCTTTGCTCGTTGACCTCGACAATGTAGCTTGCGGTGTCGCCGTTGCCCGGTGCCCCGGCTGCCGCGGCCGGAGCACCTGAAGCCGGTTGCTGCGGCTTTTTCAGCGCCGACAGGTCAACGGCGCCACGCAGGCTGACAGAAGACGGCCCGGGGCCCTGCTCTGGAGTTGGAGTGGTCATGACATCACACTAATACGTCTCGACGGGGGTCCGGAATTATGCGGCGGCAGGCGACGCTGCCCGGCCGGGCCGACGCTACTTCAGCTTGGCGTCCACCAGGCCCTGGGCCACCCCGACCAGGTTGACCGTCTCGTCGGATTCGGCCGGCGGCACGTACAGGAAGACGGCTTCGCTGTATGTCACGTCCACGCCTTCGGTGGTTGAGTCGTCACCGGCCAGCGCGGCAAACTCAGGCGAGAGTTCCACGGTGGCACCGGCTTCGGCCGGCACGCTCCTGGTCACAGACTTGATGTGGCCGAACACCACGGCGCCGCCGTCGGCCGTGCGCAGCGCGCTCAGCGATTTGTTGTCGACGCTGCGGCGGAAGGAGATGTCCGCGCTCTTGTTGGACTTGACCTGGTCCTTCTGGATCTTCTGGATCTGGTCGGAGAAGGTGTTCTTGCCGATCTTGCCCTGGTGCTTGCCGCTGTCCAGGTTTTCGGCAACCATCTTCACCGCTGCCTGCGGCGAGTAGAGCAGGCCGTCCTTGGCATCGAGCGGAACAGCCGGTGTCCCGCCGCCCTCGGTGGAGACCTGCGGGAAGGTGGTTCCCGGCAGCATCTGCATCGCGCCCACCATCCGGTAGTTCGATCGGGGATCCTGCTGCGTGAGCACAATAACCTGCGGCACCGGGTTGTCTTCGCCCTCGGTCACCGTCACCACGGTCCGCGGCCACTCCGTGCTGGTGCTGACCATCGAGGTCAGGATCGGTCCGGCCGCCACCGGAACCGGAGCCTGTGCCTTGCCGTTTTCGGCCCGCACCGTGTAGTTGGCCTCGCGGACCGTCAGGGCCGCTCCGCCGACGCGCGGCTTCAGCTTGCCGGCGTCCCGTGCCTTGTCGGCTTCCGACACCGACGCCGCTACCGAATCCATAATCCGCGTCAGTTGGCTCTCCTGCACAACCGGGAACCCTGCGGCTTCCTCGGCTTCCTGGGACGGAGCAGCCTGCGCCGGCATGGTTGCGCCGGCGGCCAGCACGACGGCGGTGCCCGCCGCGGCCGCAGCACGCAGGCCCAGCGCGGGGCGGACCATCAGGGAAGGGCGGCCGGAGGGGCGGGAACCCTCTGCCGGATTCTCGGCACCAGGCCCTGCAGTTGTGGCTTCGTCAGCGCGGCCGGGCTTTGCGGCATCGGTTGCGGCCAGCGGCGCGGTCGCCGGGCCGGCCACGGCCCGTTTGTCGGTGCCGCCGCCCGAGCCGGATCCGGTGCCCGGCGAGTCGTTGTTCGGCGTCTGGCGGTTCGGACGGCGGGACACCACTGCCATCGCCACGCCGAGCACCACCAGCAGGGCCCCCAGGATGATCAGGGCGAGCGACCACGGGACGGACGTGTCGTTCGGCCAGGTGACGGTCACGTTGGTCGGAGCCGGGGCGCTGCCGTCGGAGGCCAGCAGAATGGACCACTCGCCGTCGGCCGGAGCCACCCAACGGTGCTCCATGCTGCCCTCTCCCTGCTCCTCGCTGACCCAGAGGTCGGAGCCGGCGGGATTCGGCACTTTGGCCTCCCCCTCGGTCACGGTCCCCTGCAGTTGGCCGTCCTCGATGCCGGTCAGGGAAGTGTGCGCTGCCTCCCCGACCCAGGCGTCGACGTCGCCGGCACGGCCGATGGCCATGAGGAATTCGCCGTCGGCCTCCACCGAGATATCCACTTCCTCGTGGACGCCGAAGACTTCCGGTTCAATCACGGTCACCGGAGCGGTACCCTCCGCCGTGTAGCTGGCAGATGCCCGCTCGGGCGGGGCCCAGACGGTGCGCTGGGCGATGCCCAGCGCGATGGCCAACAGCCCGATCACCATCAGGGCCACGGAAATCTTGAAACGCACAAAAATACCAATCGTCGATCGTGCAGGAAGGCAGGGCCGCAGGTCCGCCCCTGGCGTTCAGGGCCGGGGCGGTTGCCCGGCGTCGGTTAAACTTTATAACCCTATGGTAACGAACCGTCTTGCGGTCCGCGCGGCGCCGGCTTCCGCACGCGGCCGCAGGAAGCCCCTACGGCCGGTGTCATCCGCTGCAGTGGCGGGCCATGCTGGTAGTCTTTCGCTCAGAATTGACCGCGTCCTGCGCCGTTGCTGCCTACCGCGCGACAGAAGCGCCCGCCCGTAGCTTCAGCGGCTGCAGGCGGAAGAGAGGATGCTGCGTGAACGAACATCGGGACGGTCCGATGCCCGGCGCCGGTAACGGACCGGATGCCGAAGACCACCGGGCTGCCGCCGATTCACCGGACGCATCTTCGGCCGAGCCAGCGGCCTCCCCGCCCGTGACGGCAGCACGCCAGCGTGCGGTCCTGAGCGCGCTCGGGCGCATCGGAGCTTCCATGCCCCGCGCCCGGCCCCGCGTCCGGTTCGAGATGCCGCCCGAGGCAGATCCGCCCGCTGCCTCCAGCAGTCTGGCTGGCCCCGACATGTCCCCCGCGCGGCATCCGATCCATTTCGGATTCATGGCGACGGTGGGCGTCGGTTTCGCGCTGCTGCTCTACTTTGTGCTCATCAACGTCGGCGCGCTGCTGGCGTGGATCGCGGCCGCGCTCTTCATTGCCCTGGGACTCGATCCGATCGTCCGTTGGCTGGAACGCAAGGGACTCCCCCGGCCGGCCGGCGTCATCATTGTGGTGCTGATCCTGGCCGGACTGGTGGCCGCCTTTATCTCCACGCTGATCCCGACCATCGTCAACCAGACCACCCAGATCGTGGCCAACGCCCCGCGCTATGTCGACGACTTCCTGAATTCGGCCTTCTTCCAGTCCGTGGACGAGCAGTTCCAGGTCCGGGAGCGCATTGACGTGGAACTGGAGAAGTTCTTTGCCAATTCGGAGAACGTCACCGGCATTTTCGGCGGTGTCCTTGGCGTCGGCGGGGCCGTGCTCCAAGGTGCGTTCGGGGCACTGATCGTGCTGGTGCTCACGTTGTACTTCCTGGCATCGCTTCCGGCGCTCAAGATCTGGGCCTACCGGCTGGCTCCGCGCTCCAAGCGCCGGCAGGTGCAGCGCCTGTCCGAAGAAATCAGCAGCAGCGTGGGCAGCTATGTGATCGGCCAGGCCTGCGTGGCGCTGATCAATGCGGCGGTCGCCTTCATCGCCATGACCATCGCCCAGGTGCCGTTCACCGCCTTGCTGACGTTCGTCGTCGCTTTGCTGGCCTTCATCCCGCTGATCGGTGCGGTGATTGCCGGTGCGCTCGTCTCGCTGGTGGCCCTGACCGTGAGCTGGCAGACGGCGGCGCTGTTCGCCGTCATCTACTTTGCCTACCTGCAGATCGAGGCCTATTTCGTGTCGCCGCGCGTGATGCAGCGGGCTGTTGCGGTGCCGGGGGCCGTGGCGGTGATCGCCGTGATTGCCGGCGGCTCGCTGCTGGGTGTGCTGGGCGCGCTGATGGCGATTCCGGTGGCGGCATCGGTGATGCTGCTGCTCAAGGACGTCTTCATCGTGCGGCAGGACCGCGCCTGACCGAAGCTCAGCGGTAACGGAAACTGCGGGTCTGCCAGCACCGCGGGTGCCAGTGCCGCCGCTCGGCCAGCGCCGTTTCGCCGCCGAACAGCGAGTCGGCGCGCCAGGCCACCAGGTGCTCGATTCCGGGGCCGATGGTGCGGTTGCAGCCCGGGCAGGTGTAGTCCTTGGCGGCGTTTGATCCGGTGATGCGCCGGACGTTCCATTCGCCGTCGGGCGCGTTCTGGCGTTCGGGGATGCCCGCGCGGGCGCGATCCAGGTTCAGGTCGCTTTCCCGCGTCCATTTGCTGCTGCCCGTCCCCGATCGGCGGCGCGGACGGTTGGATCGGGGCATGTCATCCATTCTGCCCCACCGCCGCGACCCCGGCCGAACCAGCCTGCCCGGCCGAACCAGCCGCCCGGCAGAACCGGCCGCCCGCGGAAGGTAAAGTGGCCTACTGTGCGTCTTGTCATTGCCCGTTGCTCCGTTGACTACATCGGCCGCCTCCGCGCCCACCTTCCGCTGGCCACCCGCCTGTTGATGGTGAAAGCGGACGGTTCCGTCCTGATCCATTCCGACGGCGGCTCGTACAAGCCGCTGAACTGGATGAGCCCGCCGGCCACGCTGCGCGTAGCCGACCCGGAGGCCGACGACGCCGAGTCCGGCGTCCAGGAGGTCTGGCACGTGCAGCACGCCAAGAGCGACGACCGCCTGGTGATCAGCATCCACGAGCACCTGCATGAATACAGCCACGACTTGGGCGTGGACCCGGGGCTGGTCAAAGACGGCGTGGAGGCCGATCTGCAGCGCCTGCTGGCTGAACAGATCCACCGCCTCGGGCCGGGCCACACGCTGGTACGGCGCGAATACATGACCGCTATCGGCCCAGTTGACATCCTTGCCCGCAACGCCGAGGGCGGCACCGTGGCCGTTGAGCTCAAGCGCCGCGGCGACATCGACGGCGTGGAGCAGCTGACCCGCTACCTGGAGCTGCTCAACCGTGATCCGCTGCTGGCCCCGGTCAAGGGGATTTTCGCGGCGCAGCAAATCAAGCCGCAGGCGCGGGTGCTCGCCACGGACCGCGGCATCGACTGCCTGACCCTGGACTACGACGAGATGCGCGGCGTGGACGACGCCGAATCCCGCCTGTTCTGAGCCAGCGGCCCCGCCACCGGCCGCCGGGCAGTACCCGGCCTAGAATCGGACCATGAGTTCCCCCGGGCAGGACGGTCCATCACGGCAGTACGTCCGCGGCAGGATCGTCTCATCAGGGACCACGCTCGACGACGGTGTCGTCGCTTGTGAGGGCGACCGCATCCACTATGCCGGCCCCGCCTCGCGCTTCGACCCGGCGGGCTGGCAGCACGTGGATGTCCCGGCGGACAGCCTGTTGCTGCCCGGACTGATCGACACCCACTGCCACGGCGCCTACGGCGGCGACTTCTCCTCCGCCGACGAGGCGGGCGCCCGGAGGGCCGCCGGGTACCTGCACCGCAGCGGGACCACCACCGTGGTGGCCAGCACCATGGCCGGGCCCCGGGAGAACATGCTGCAGTCCGTGCAACTGCTGGGCAAACTGACCGCGGAGGGATTGCTCGCCGGCGTCCACGCGGAGGGGCCTTTCCTCTCCCCGGCACGCTGCGGAGCGCAGAACACCGAATATCTGCTCGCACCGGACACCGGTCTCGCCGCCGGACTCGTCGAGGCGGCCGGCGGGCACCTGGTCTCGATGACCTACGCACCGGAGCTGGACGGTGCCGACGAGCTCGTTGACCTGCTGGCGGCGTCGGGCGTAACGCCGTCCCTCGGGCATACCGACGCCGATGCCGCGACCGCCGCAGCGTCGCTGGTCCGCGCGGCGGCTGGCTTGGCACACGCCGGCTCCGGCCGATACCGGCGGCGGCCGCTCGTCACGCACTTGTTCAACGCCATGCGGCCGCTCCACCACCGCGCCCCCGGTGCCGCGGCGGCCTGCCTGCGCGCTGCCGCGGCCGGACGCGCCGCCGTCGAACTCATTGCCGACGGAATCCACCTGGACCCGGAGACCGTGCTGACCGTGTACGAGCTGGTGGGCGGTGCCAACATCCTGTTGGTCTCCGACGGGATGGCGGCCACCGGACTGGGCGACGGCGGGTATGTGCTGGGCGCGAACGACGTGAGCGTCAGGGGCGGCGTGGCCAGGGTGGCGGCCAGCGGAGCCTTGGCGGGCGGCACGGCGACGCTCCTGGACGTGGTGCGTTCTGCGGCTGCCGCCGGGGTGCCGCTGGAGACCGCAGTGTACTCCGCCTCCACCGTTCCGGCCGCGGTGCTGGGGCTGGCGGAGGAAGCCGGCGCGCTGTCCCGCGGGTTTAGGGCCGACCTGCTGGTCACCACGGCAGGCTTGGCCTTGACCGCAGTGATGCGCGGGGGCCGCTGGCTCGACCCGCTGCCGCGCTAGCCGGACGGCGGCAAAGTCACGAATCGAACTCTTCCTTAATATTAGATTGAATCGCCCTTTGTACCGTTGACCGCCCATGTGGCTTATGTGATGCTTAACTCAGTCTTTGTGTAGGTGAGTTTTTCATGCTCGCAAGACATGTTGCGAGTGTGAAGCTCCTCAGCGACCGGCCGATGGCCCAGTTGTGCGGATCTTCCACGGAGTAACCGGGCTGGTATGAGGTGTACCGGCTTGATTCTGTTCCACGATGAGGAGATTTACATGGCACAGGGGACCGTCAAGTGGTTCAACGCGGAAAAGGGCTTCGGCTTCATCACTCCGGACGAGGCTGACGGAGATGTGTTCGTCCACTACTCCGAGATCCAGTCGGGCGGCTTCAAGACGCTCGATGAAAACCAGCGCGTGAGCTTCGAGATCGGCCAGGGCGCCAAGGGCCCGCAGGCCACCGGCGTCACTGTCATCTAGCTTCGGCTTCAGCACTGCGCGGCCCACGGCAGCGCACCGCCAGCAGAACCCCTCCGGACCTTTCCGGAGGGGTTCTGCTGTTTTCGCTGTCAGGCCGGCAGCTTCGGTGGCCCCAGCCGCACCGCATCCCCGCCTAGCGCCCTTAGCCGCTCGTCGAACCGCTCGTAGCCCCGGTCGATGTGCTCCACGCCGTGGACCTCGGTTGTCCCCTCCGCGACGAGCCCCGCAATCACCAGCGCTGCACCGGCACGAATGTCGTTGGCCTCGACCGGAGCGCCGGAGAGCTGCGAGACGCCCTTGATCAGTGCGTGGTGCCCGTCCAACCGGACCACCGCACCCAGCCGGGACAATTCGGCGGTGAATCCCCAGCGTGCTTCGAAGACGTTCTCCGTCACCATTCCGTGCCCGTTGGCTACGGCGTTCAAGGCAACTACGAACGGCTGCAGGTCCGTGGGAAAACCGGGATACGGCAGGGTGGACACGTTGATTGGCTCCGGACGCTGCGGCCCCTCCACAGTGAAGCCGTCGTCCCGGCGGGTTATCCGGCAGCCGGCCTGGGCCAGCTTGTCCAGCACCACGGTCAAATGGCCGGGATTGGACTTGGCTACATCCACGGTTCCGCCCGTGATCGCGGCGGCGAAGGCCCAGGTTCCGGCAACAATCCGGTCCGGTACGGTGCTGTGGCGCACCGGGTGCAGGCTTTCGACGCCGGTGACCACCAAGGTGGGCGAGCCGATCCCTTCGATCTGCGCGCCCATCGAGACCAGCAGGTCGGCGATGTCGGTGATCTCCGGTTCCCGCGCGGCGTTGTCGATCACCGTCACTCCCCTGGCCAGCGTTGCCGCCATCATCAGGTTTTCCGTGGCGCCGACCGACGGATAGGGCAGCCGGTGGTGGGCGCCGTGGAGTCCGTTCGGCGCCTTCGCCACCAGATAGCCGTGGTCGATGCTGATCTGCGCACCCATTTGCTCCAGCCCGGCCCGGTGCATGTCCAGTCCGCGGCTGCCGATGGCGTCTCCCCCGGGCAGCGCCACTTCGGCCTGGTGGCAACGGGCCACCAGCGGGCCGAGCACGGATATCGACGCCCGCATGGCGCGGACCAGATCATAGTCGGCCTGGTGCGCCGGTGCGGCCGGAACGTCGATATGGACGCTGGCAGCGTCCACGTCGTAGTCCACCACGCAGCCAAGGCGGCGCAGCAGTTCCGACATGATCCAGACATCCTGAATGTCCGGCACATTGGTGATCGTGGACCGGCCCTCCGCCAGCAGCACTGCCGCCATCAGCTTCAAGACACTGTTTTTGGCGCCCGAGACCTCTACCCGCCCGTTGAGCGTGCTGGGCCCGCGCACCACGATCACCTCATCCATGCAATCCATCCTACGGTTGTGGCACGACTGTGCTGGTTAAACGGCTGACGGCGCGGCTCCCGGGGGAACCGCGCCGTCATGACCAGATCTAGCGCCAGGTGCCGATGCCGATCACCGGTCCGGCTTCAAGCCAGGACGACAGACCTGCGTAGACGTCGAACGTCATCGCCATCGTCAGATCGTGCCTTTCATGCGTGAGCATCACGACGATCGCACCGGGCTGGATCTTTGCCCGTTCGGCTTCGGTCGGTTGCCGCCAGCCCTGCAGTTCCAGCGAGCTGCGCCGGAACTTGTAGCGCGGCTTGGGACTCAACGACAGCAGCCGCAACCATTCCAAATGGGTGTCCGTATAACGACAAACCCCCATCTGCCAGCTGCCGGGCAGCATGGCGATGGAGGCGTCGAAGGTGCCCAGAGTGCGCCGCAGTTGATAGCGGCGCACTCCGAAGGCAATCAGTGCCAACACCAACAGCAGGAAAACTGCGGCCAGAATGGCGAACGTGATGTCGAGACCGTTCACCGGCGGCTAGCGGGTCGCCGTGGCCTCGTCGCCAACCGTCGCATTGTCTGCAACGATGACAACACGGTTGCTGTCCACGGAGAAGAATCCGCCGTCGACATTCACGGTGATGCGGTCACCAGACACCGGCTGGATGGCCAGCTCGCCGGCTGCCAGGACTGCCAGAACCGGGGTATGGCCCGGCAGGATCCCGATTTCGCCGTCGCTGGTCCGCGCCTTGACCATTGTTGCCTGGCCGGACCACACGAAGTGGTCCGCGGCAACAATCTCAACTTCCAGTTCAGCAGAGTTATTAGCCACAGGCCTTACTTCCCGGTCTGTTCCTGGATCTTGGCCCACTGGCGCTCAACATCGTCCAGGCCGCCAACGTTGAAGAAGGCCTGCTCGGCGATGTGGTCGAGCTCGCCGTCGCAGATGGCCTTGAAGCCTTCCACGGTGTCCTTGATGGAAACCGTGGAACCCTCGACGCCGGTGAACTGCTTGGCGGTGTAGGTGTTCTGCGACAGGAACTGCTGGATGCGGCGGGCACGGGCGACGACGATCTTGTCTTCTTCGCCCAGTTCATCAATGCCGAGGATGGCGATGATGTCCTGCAGTTCCTTGTTCTTCTGCAGGATCTGCTTCACGCGGACAGCGGTGTTGTAGTGGTCGTGTCCGATGTACTGCGGATCCAGGATGCGCGACGTCGAGGTCAGCGGATCCACGGCCGGGTACAGGCCACGCGAAGCGATTTCACGGGAAAGTTCCGTGGTCGCATCCAGGTGGGCGAAGGTGGTCGCCGGAGCCGGGTCGGTGTAGTCGTCCGCGGGAACGTAGATCGCCTGCATCGAGGTGATCGAGTGGCCCTTGGTGGAGGTGATGCGCTCCTGCAGCACACCCATTTCGTCGGCCAGGTTCGGCTGGTAGCCCACAGCCGAGGGCATGCGGCCCAGCAGCGTGGAGACCTCGGAACCGGCCTGGGTGAAACGGAAGATGTTGTCAATGAACAGCAGCACGTCCTGCTTCTGCACATCGCGGAAGTACTCCGCCATGGTCAGGGCGGACAGGGCCACGCGCAGACGCGTTCCCGGCGGCTCATCCATCTGGCCGAACACCAAGGCGGTGTCCTTGAGAACGCCGGCTTCTTCCATTTCCACCCAGAGGTCGTTGCCCTCGCGGGTACGCTCGCCAACACCGGCGAACACGGAAGTACCGCCGAAGTTGCGGGCAACACGAGTGATCATTTCCTGGATCAGCACGGTCTTGCCCACGCCGGCGCCGCCGAACAGGCCGATCTTGCCGCCCTTGATGTACGGGGTCAGCAGGTCGATCACCTTGATGCCGGTCTCCAGCATCTCGGTGGAGCCTTCCAGCTCGGCGAAGTTCGGCGCCTTGCGGTGGATCGGCCAGCGCTCGGAGATCTCCAGCTGGGAGGCTTCAACGTCCAGCGGCTCGCCCAGCACGTTGAAGATGTGGCCCTTGACGCCGTCGCCCACGGGCACGGTGATCGGGGTGCCGGCGTCCTGCACCGTGGTGCCGCGGACCAGACCGTCGGTGGCCTGCAACGAGATGGCGCGGACCAGGTTGTCGCCCAGGTGCTGCGAGGTCTCGAAGGTGATGGTGCGGGTCTCGCCGTTGAGGGTGACCTCAGCGGTGAGAGCGTTGTACATTGCGGGGATTGCGTCCGCCGGGAATTCGACGTCGACAACCGGGCCGATGACACGGGCGATACGGCCGGTAGCGCCCGTGGCGACGGAACCGGTTCCGTGCTCGGTGGTTTGGGCAGTCATCTTTCTCACTTCTCAGTTTCGATGGCGTGGTTTATGTGTGCTGTTGCTGCAGGGACTGATCAGGACGCTGCCAGGGCGTCCGCGCCACCGACAATTTCGGTGAGTTCCTGCGTAATCTCTGCCTGACGCGCATTGTTGCGAAGACGCGTGTACTTCTCGATCAGGTCCGTGGCGTTGTCGCTTGCGGACTTCATCGCTCGCTGGCGGGCTGCCAGCTCGCTGGCAGCAGCCTGCAGCAACGCTGCGAAGATGCGCGATTCGATGTAACGCGGCAGCAGTGCGTTCAGAACCTGTTCGGGTTCCGGCTCGTACTCGTACAGCGGCAGCAGGTCGGTCTCCGCGGTGGCCTCTTCTTCCACAACCTCCAGCGGCAGCAGTCGGATGACCGCGGGCTCCTGGACAACCATGGACTTGAAGCGGGTGTAGACGATGTGAATCTCGTCCACGCCACCGTCCTCGAACGGCGTGTTGAAGTCGGAGAGCAGTTCTTCGCCGATCTCGCGGGCGGTGCTGAACTCCGGAGAGTCAGTGCCGCCCGTCCAGACCTGCTGGTACTGGATGTTCCGGAAGTCGAAGTAGGCCTGTGCCTTGCGGCCGACCAAGTAGTGACGGACTTCCTTGCCTTCTCCGTGAAGCAGCTCGGTCAGGGACTGGGCCTGCTTCAGCACGGACGCGGAGTACGACCCCGCCAGACCGCGGTCGGAGGTCAGCACGAGCACGGCGGCCCGGCGGATCTGCTCCGGCTCGGTGGTCAGCGGGTGGTCGATCTCGGACTGCGAAGCCACAGCAGAAACGGCACGGGTGATCGCATTGGCGTACGGCATCGAAGCCGCGACACGGCTGCGGGCCTTGCCAATGCGTGAGGCGGCGATCAGCTCCATCGCCTTGAAGATTTTCCGCAGCGACGAAGTCGATGCGATCTTCTGGCGGTAGACCCGAATCTGGGCTCCCATACTCTTCCTTTCCTCGTCCTCGGCGGCCGGGCGGGACCGCGGTGTGGTCCCGCCCGATCAACGAAGATGAATTAGCGCTTCTGCTTGACGATCTGTTCCTGGGCGACTTCGTCTTCGGCCAGGGCGTCGTACTCTTCGCGGCCGGCGCCAACCAGACGGCTGTCGCCCTCCCCGAAGAAGCCCTGCTTGAAGTCGGCGATCTGCGACTTCAACTCGTCCACCGTGGAATCCTCGAGCAGGTTCGTCTGCGCGATGGTCGTCAGCACCGAGCTGCGGTGCTTCAGGTGCGAGAGGAATTCGCCCTCGAAACGGGTGACGTCCTCAACCGGCACGTCGTCCAGGTAGCCGTTGGTGCCGGCCCAGATGGAGACAACCTGGTCCTCCACCGGGTACGGCGTGTACTGGCCCTGCTTGAGCAGTTCCATCAGACGTGCACCACGGGTCAGCTGCTGGCGCGATGCTGCGTCGAGGTCCGACGCGAACATGGCGAACGCCTGCATATCGCGGTACTGGGCCAGGTCCAGCTTCAGCGTGCCGGAGACCTTCTTCATGGCCTTGACCTGTGCTGCGCCACCCACGCGGGAGACGGACACACCAACGTCCACGGCCGGACGCTGGTTGGCGTTGAACAGGTCGGACTGCAGGAAGATCTGGCCGTCCGTGATGGAGATGACGTTGGTCGGAATGTAGGCCGACACGTCGTTTGCCTTGGTTTCGATGATCGGCAGGCCGGTCATCGAGCCTGCGCCCAGCTCGTCAGAAAGCTTGGCGCAACGCTCCAGCAGGCGGGAGTGCAGGTAGAACACGTCGCCCGGGTAGGCCTCGCGTCCCGGCGGGCGGCGCAGCAGCAGCGACACGGCGCGGTAGGCTTCAGCCTGCTTGGAGAGGTCATCAAAGATGATCAGGACGTGCTTGCCGCCGTACATCCAGTGCTGGCCGATGGCCGAACCGGCGTAGGGAGCCAGGTACTTGAAGCCTGCCGGGTCGGACGCGGGGGACGCCACGATGGTGGTGTATTCCAGCGCGCCCTTCTCTTCCAGGGTCTGGCGGACGGCGGCGATGGTCGATGCCTTCTGGCCGATCGCCACGTAGATGCAGCGGACCTGCTTGGTGACGTCGCCGGACTCCCAGTTGGCCTTCTGGTTCAGGATGGCGTCGACGGCGATGGCGGTCTTGCCGGTCTGGCGGTCACCAATGATCAGCTGGCGCTGGCCACGGCCGATCGGGATCATGGCGTCGATGGCCTTCATGCCGGTCTGCAGCGGCTCGTGCACGGACTTACGCTGGGTAACGCCCGGAGCCTGCAGCTCCAGTGCACGGCGTTCGGACGACTCGATCGGGCCCTTGTCGTCGATCGGCTGGCCCAGCGGGTCCACGACGCGGCCCAGGAAGGCGTCGCCTACCGGTACGGACAGGATCTCACCGGTGCGGTGAACTTCCATGCCTTCTTCGATGCCGGTGAAGTCACCAAGGATGACGACGCCGATTTCGCGGGTGTCGAGGTTCTGGGCCAGGCCCAGCACGCCGTTCTCGAAACGCAGCAGTTCGTTCGCCATGACCGAGGGCAGACCCTCGACACGGGCGATGCCATCGCTGGCAGTGGTCACGTGGCCGACTTCGACCCGCTCGGCGCTTCCGGGTTCATAGGACGCCGCGAACTCGTTCAGCGCATTGCGGACGTCGTCGGCGTTGATGGTCAATTCGGCCATCTGCAGTCCCTGCTCTCCTGTGTTTGTGATCATCGCGAGGTGTGCGACGACCGGTGTTTATTTCAGTCTGTGTGAGGCTTTCGGTCCCAGTTTCCGGGCGGAAACTACACCGTGAGACTCCTGCGGAGTTCAGCCAGGCGGGAGATCACGGATGCATCCACGACCTCGTCCCCGACCATGACCCGCACGCCGCCGACCAGTCTCGGATCGACGTTGACGTTCATCTTCAGTCCACGGCCGTACAGCCGGTCGAGACCGGCCTGCAGGCGGGTCGCCTGTTCGCTGGTCAGCGGACGGGTGACGCTGACCTCCGCGATCCAACGCTGTTGGCGCTTGGCCACCAGCTGGACGAACCGCTCTACCAGTGCCGTGGGCTTGATGCCGCGCGGTGCGGTCACTGCCTGCCGGATCAGCAGCTGGGCTGCCGGACCCGCGCTCGGCACCAGCTGCAGTGCCAGCGCCGTCTTGGCTTCGTCAGAAGCCTGGGGCTCAACCAAAGCGCGCTGCAGGTCGTGATCCGACCCGACAATGCGGTTGAACGCGAACAGGTCGCTCTCCAGACCTTCGAGTCCGTCAACACCCTGGCCCTTGTTCTCTGCAACAGCGACAGCAGTGGTGGCCGCCAGGGTCTCCAAAGCGTCCCCGATGTCGCGCGCAGAGGCCCAGCGCGAAGCAGCCAGCGAGGTGACGATGTCCCGGGCATCCGCCGAGACCTTCCCCTCGAGAAGACGGCCGAACAGTTCGGCCTTCTCTTTGCTGTCGCGCGCCGGGTCGGTCAGGGCACGGCGCAGTCCGGCATTGCTGTCCAACAGGCCCAGGACCCCAAAGAGTTCCTCAGCCAGGGACAGCGAAGCGGTGGGAAGCTTAGCCTCCAGCTCCTGCAGTGCCGCTTTCAGCGACTCGCTCGATACACCGGCCATTATTTAGCAGCACCTGCACTCTGGGACTCAAGGTCAGCAAGGAAGCGATCCACAACGCGGGCAGAACGCGCGTCGTCGTTCAGCGCTTCGCCGACGATCTTGCCAGCCAGTTCGGTCGCCAAGGATCCGACCTCGCTGCGAAGCGAGGTCACGGCAGCCTGACGCTCGGCGTCAATCTGGACCTGTGCCTGCTCGCTGATGCGTGCGGCTTCGGCCTGTGCCTTTTCCTTCAGCTCCGCCAGGATCTGGGCACCTTCGGCGCGTGCGTCCTCACGGATGCGGTTGGCTTCCGCGCGGGCGTCCGTCAGCTGCTGCTTGTATTCGTCCAGCGCAGCGCTGGCTTCAGCCTGGGCCGCCTCCGCCTTGGCGATCCCGCCCTCGATGGCTTCGGTCCGCTCTGCAAACGTCTTCTCAAACGCCGGAACGACGAACTTGGCGACGATGTACATGAGGATCGCGAAGCCGATCAGCGTGACGAGGATTTCCCAGACGTTAGGGATCAGAGGGTTAGCACCCTCCGCGGCGGCGAGGATCATTGCCTGATTCATATCTCACCCGTCCTATCTATTCGGTGTGGATGGTCCGCGTTGCCTTGATTAGAGGACGAACGCGAACACCAGACCGAGGATGGCCAAAGCTTCAGTCAGTGCCAGGCCCAGGAACGCGATCGGCTGAAGCACACGCTGTGCCTCAGGCTGGCGGGCAACGCCGTTGATGTAAGCAGCGAACACGAGGCCCACACCGATGGCACCGCCGATAGCGGAGAGACCGTAACCGACGAGGTTGATATTGCCTTCCATTTTTTTCCTTTCAAGATGCCCCCTTGGAGGGAGCAGGTTGTTGGTTCAGGTTCTTCCCCAGCGGGGAAACTTAGTGTTCCTCGGCCAGGGAGCCTTGGATGTAGATCGCGGTCAGCAGGACGAACACGTAGGCCTGCAGAACCTGGATCAGGATTTCGAAGAAGTACATGCCCACGCCGCCAGCGAGGGTGAGGATGCCCAGCGGCTTCAGCCAGAAGTCCGCGTCCACCAACAGGAACTGGGTTCCGGCAGCGGCCAGCATGATGATCAGGTGGCCGGCCAGCATGGTAGCGAAGAGTCGGAGACTGTGCGTGACCGGACGGACCAGGAAGGTAGAGATGATCTCAATGACGACCACCAGCGGCAGGATGGCCTTCGGCACACCGGAAGGCACCACGGCCAGCTTGAAGTAGCCGATGCCGTGCTTCTTGATGCCGAGCACAATCCAGGTGACGTAGACGATGCCGGCCAAGGCGTAGGCCGTTCCCACATGCGACGTGGTCGGCAGCTGGATCAACGGAATGGAGCCGAAGAGGTTGTTCACCAGGATGAAGAAGAACAGGGCGAACAGGAGCGGTACGAACGGCTTGAAGTCGCGCTCACCGATGATGTCCTTGCCCACCGAGTTGCGGACGAAGTTGTAGCTCATTTCGCCCAGGTACTGCAGCTTGCCGGGGACAAGCTGGCCGCGGCGGGAGGCCGCAACAAAGAACCAGGAAATCAGCACGACGGACAGCAGGACCAGCAGCATCTGCTTGCCGAAGCCCTCGCCGTAGGGGGCCATCCACGGAAGAATCTCCGGTAGATGCATGTCTTCGAGGGTCGGTGGGACGAAGCCACCTTCATTAGCGGCCGCCGGAAGCGCAAGCGCGATCAACGCGTTTCCTCTCTGCAGTGTCCATCTTTGGGCGTTTCAGGGTGGGTCGCCGTCAAGGCAGGCCACCATATGAAGTTGTCTGACATTTAGGTGTGGTCCCCCGGGCCGCCCTCATGGCGACGCCGAGCGCCGCGCGTGAGCTTGTGTTTGCGGGCCAAGTAATATCCGCCTCCAGCGCCTAGAACGGCACCGGCGAAAATCAGCCAGCGGGTATCCAGCAGATAGTCCAGTCCCCAGCCTATCAAACCCCAGGCGATGATCCCGCCAAGAATATAGGTCAGGACGGTGTTGCCGCCTTGGTAGGTGGAGTGGTCGCCGGAATCGTTGTTCGCCGGGCCCGGTGAGCCGTTAGCTGCCATCGCCGGATCCCCCGTTCCGCTGCTGACCGTCTTCCGGCTCGGGGTCGGCGTACAGCTGGTGCCGGGTGCGCGAAAACGCGAAGACCTCTGCGGCCTGCCACACGACGACGGCAGCTACCGCCGCGATGAAGAACCAGGTCCGTTCCAGCCAGTCCGGTGTGCCGATGAGAAACAGTGCGGCACCGAATCCCACCACTTTGATGATGTAGGTGGCGATGAAGGCGCCGATGGCGCCGGACGGATTCGTCCGTCCGACGAAATGGCCCACCAGCAGGCTGATGGCGAAGAACAACATCACCAGCACCGCGCCGAGCAGGGCGCTGACCGCGCCGGCTGGGCCGGCTAGGATGGCGGCCGCCACGATGATCAGCGCGGCTGCTGTGCCGCTTGCCGTCAAGGAAGCGCGAAGGATCTTCAGCCACGGGGACCGGGTCGGCCCGGACGCGCCGATGGCTCCGCCGGCGGCGGGGGTGCCGTCGTGGCGGGTGGCGCGCATGGGAGTCCGTTCGGTCGCAGTCGTCGTGAGCTGGCCGGAACCGGCCGGAATAATTCTACATGAGATAGAACTGGCCGACGAGTCACGACCCGCTGTTACGCTGCGGGTCCTGCAGCGTTAGATGACCGTCGGCTGAAGATCACCGGCGAACGCAGATAGAAAATAACGACGGCGGCGCCCGCGACGATCGCCGCTGCCTTGCCCATCAGGTCCGATTCGGCGGCGAGATAGCCGCAGAAACCGGCCAGCAACGAGCAGCCGGTGACCAGCAGAGCCGATTGCAGGTGGCTGAAGCCGACGTCGGTCAGCCGCTGGTAGGCGTGGGTGCGGTGCGGCGCGTACCACTGCTCCCCCGCGCTGATCCTGCGCAACAGCGTGGCGAGGGTGTCCGCCAGGTAGATGGCCACCGGGCCCAACAGGTACTCGGCGGCGACTCCGTCGAGGAAAGCGGTCAGGCCCAGCATGGCCAGGGAGGCACCCAACAGGTAGCTGCCGACGTCGCCCAGGAAGACGTTGCCCCGGCCGAGGTTCCAGGGCAGGAACGCCACGAATGCGGCCGCCACGACGGCCCCGCCAACCACCAACCAGCCATGCCCGGTGACTGCGCCGGCGGCGGCGAACATCAAGCCGACCGCGGTGCCGTGCAGGCCGGAGATGCCGTTCACGCCGTCCATGAAGTTTGCGATGTTAATGTAGGCGGCCAGGGCAAGGGCGCCCAGCGGCAGCCACCACCAGGTCTGGTCGGTGAGTACTATCGCCAGTGCGGTGCCGCCGGTGCCGATGCCCAGCTGCAGCGCAGCCCGGCCGCGGATGGACAGCCCGCGGAAGTCCTCCACCCAGCCCAACAGCGCTGCGGCGGCCGCCACTGAGGCAACCGCCAGCAGCAACTGGGAAGAGTCAGTGGCACCGCCGATGCCGCCGATCAACAGGCCCGCCACCAGCCCGACCGCCACAGTGATGCCGACACCGCGCACTACTGGCCGCGTATGCGAGGACCGTTCATTCGGCACATCAAGCACGCCAAGCCGTTTGAGCAGCGGGATCAGCGCGAACGGCAGCAGCAGGCTCAGCAGAAGGGCCGCCAACACGGCCACCACGGCTGTGGTCACGAGGCCCGCTCCCGCCCGTCGGGTTCAAGGTTGTCCTCCGGTGCAACCGCCACCGGGACAGTGTCCAGGGCACCCGTCGAGGCGGAGACCAGATGCTGCCGGCTCTTCCAATCGGCCAGGCTCATCCGGTCGGGATCGAGGCCGTCGATGCTCGCGTGCGAAATCTTGGGGTGCAGCGGCCGCGAATCGCTTTCGCCCTCCCCGATCAGGTCTTCGTGCAGCTTCTCCCCCGGGCGCAGGCCGGTGAAGACGATCTCGACGTCCCGTCCCGACATCGCGATCATCCGCTCGGCCACATCCAGGATCTTCACCGGTTCGCCCATGTCCAGAATCATCACTTCGCCGCCCGTACCGATGGCGCCGGCCTGGATCACCAGCTGGCAGGCTTCCGGGATCGTCATGAAGAACCGGGTGGCCTCGGCGTCGGTCACGGTGACGGGACCGCCCTTGCGGATCTGCTCGCTGAACAGCGGCAACACCGATCCGCGGCTGCCCAGCACGTTGCCGAACCGGACGGAGACATACTTCAATCCGGTTTGCTGCGCCACCCAGGCCGTCAGCTTCTCCGCCACCCGCTTGGAGTGCCCCAGCACGGTGGTGGGGTTGGCTGCCTTGTCGGTGGAAACGTTCACGAAGGTCTCGACCCTGGCGGCGCGGGCGGCCCGCAGCACGTTCAGCGAGCCAAGCACATTGGTCTTCCAGGCTTCTTCCGGGTACTGCTCCAGCAGCGAAACGTGCTTCAGCGCCGCAGCGTGGAACACCACTTCCGGCCTGCGGTCCAGGAAGATGGCTTCGAGTGCGGCGGCGTCGCGGATGTCGGCCAGCACGGTGTCCTTGCCGGTGAGCAGACCCTGGCCGGTGATTGAAATCTGGGTGCCCTGCAAGCCGGTCTCGTCGCGGTCCAGCATGATCAGTTCGGCCGGTTGGAAGGCGTGGATCTGCCGGCACAGCTCGGACCCGATGGACCCGCCGGCGCCGGTGACCAGGACCCGCCTGCCGGTCACATAATGGGCGATTTCCTCCACGTGGATGTCCACCGGCTGGCGCCCGATCAGGTCCTCGATCGCTACTTCGCGGAAGGAGAAGTCCTGCCGACCGGTGAGCATGTCCTTCAGCGGCGGCACCACCAGGACCCGCACGTTCAGGCCGGCGATGGTGTCGGAAATTTTGCGCATCTGCGCGGAGTCGATATCCGCGATCGCCACCAGCAGGACGGTTGCCTGGGTGCGGTGCACGATCTCGGGCAGGTCTTCCATCCTGCCCAAAACCGGAACGGATGCGATGCGCAGGTGCTTCTTGGACGGATCGTCGTCGATCAGGCCCACCGGCAGCCACGGCGAGGCAGGATCGTTGCTCATCCGGGTGACGATGTTGTTGCCCACAAAACCGGCGCCGTAGATCAGCGTCCGCTCGGCCTGTTCGCCGGGCTTGGCTTTGCTCTCCACATACATGCGCTTCAGGTAGCGCACCGCAGCCATGAACAAGCAGGCGAACGGGAACGCGATCAGGCCGGTGCCGCGCGCGATGCCCAGCGAGATGCCGAAGGTCAGCAGCCCGACGGTCAGGATCACGGAGACCGAGATGGTCACCATGACCAGCAGCTTGGCCTCGTGGAAGCTGCCGAAACTGTAGCGCCCCTTATAGAGCGCAAAGGCGGAGCCCACGGCAACCTGCGCGGCTATTGCCAGCGCGCACAGCAGGATGATGCCGGGGATCTTGGCAGGACTCAGCGCCATTTCGTAGCGCAGGAAAACTGCCAGCACAATCGCCACGACCCAGGCAAGGGAGTCCAGCAGGATCTGCGACCAGAGCCAGAGGGCGCGGTCGCTGCTGGCGGTCTTGCCGGGGGGAAGAGCGGAAACGCGGCTCATGCTTCTACCGTCTCCCCCAGGCCAAGGACATCCGGGACAACGGTGCGCAAGGTTTCCAGGCTGATGGTGCCTTCCCGCACCACCCGCAGCGGGCTGGAGGTGCAGTCCACGATGGTGGAGGGCACCGCCGTCGCGCCTTCGGCAGGACGGAAGCCGTCTTCCAGATAGACGTCCACCGACTCGGCCAGCTGCTCCATCGCCTGCGCGGCGGTCTGCGCCGAGGGTTGGCCGGTGCGGTTGGCGGAGGATACGGCCAGCGGTCCGGTGGCCGCCAGCAGCTCCAGCGCAAGCTCGTCGTCGGGCATCCGCAGGGCCACGGTGCCCTTCGTTTCGCCCAGGTCCCAGGTCAGCGACGGCTGGGCACGGAAAATCAGCGTCAGGCCGCCCGGCCAGAAGGCGTCGGCGAGGGCGCGGGCTTCGTCGCTCACGTCGGTGGCGAGCCCATCCATGGTCTGCGGCCGCGGCACCAGAACCGGCGGCGGCATTTTCCGGCCGCGGCCCTTGGCGGCCAGCAGGGTTGCCACCGCCTGGGGCGAGAACGCGTCGGCGGCGATCCCGTAGACCGTATCGGTGGGCATGACGACACACTGCCGGTCTGCGAGGGCGGCCTGTGCTGCCGCCAGGCCCTCGCTGCGGTCTGCGGCGTCGGTGCAGTTGTAAGTGGTGCTCACAGTTTCATTGTTCCATTCTCATAACCGACGAGCGGACGTGGCCCGCTCGCGCCCGGTTAGATCGTACTCGGTAGCCACTTGCTGCCAGCATCCGGCAGCCTGCAGGAGGGACAGCACCGCTGCGGCCTGCACCTCGGCATGTTCCATGATGAAGTAGCCGCCGGGCTTCAGCAGCCGCGCCGCGGTCGCGGCCGTGGCGGCCGGCAATTCCATGCCGTCCGCTCCCCCGCCGTAAAGCGCCATCTGCGGATCGTGATCGGCGACTTCGGGCTCGCGCGGCACCGCCTCGGCGGGAATGTAGGGCGGATTGGACACCACGACGTCGAACGTCCCGTCCTGCTCGGACAGTGCGGTGCGCAGGTCGTCCCTGAGCAAGGTGACCCCCAGCGGCGCCAGGTTCCGTTCGGCCCAGGCATGCGCCAGGTCGCTCAGCTCCACCGCATAGACGGTGGCCGTGGGCACTTCGCTGGCGACGGCCGCGGCGATGGCGCCGGATCCGGTGCCCAGGTCCACCACTTTGGCAGCCGGCAGGGCCAGCGCCTGGTCAATCGCATGCTGTGCGACGGTCTCGGTCTCCGGCCGTGGCACGAAGACGCCCGGCCCCACCTGCAGTTCCACGTGACGGAAGAAGGCCCGGCCGGTAATGTGCTGCAGCGGAACCCGGGTGGCGCGTTCAGCCACCAGATCCTCCAGGCCGTCCGGAGACTCAGCGTCCATCAGCGCCAGCGCACGGACCCGCCCCAGCGAAACGCCCAGCAAGTGGGCGGCAAGCAATTCGGCGTCCACGCGCGGCGAAGGGACGCCGGCCTCTGCCAGCCGCGCTGCCGCGGCGGCGAGGGCTTCGGCCAAATTCGTGCCGGGCACCGCTGGCTAGTTCTCCTCGCCCAACGCGGCCAGCCGGTGTTCTTCATCCATCTGGATGGCGGACTGCACCACCGGTTCCAGTTCACCGTTCATCACGGCATCCAGGTTGTAGGCCTTGTAGCCGGTGCGGTGGTCGGCGATCCGGTTTTCCGGGAAGTTGTACGTGCGGATGCGCTCCGAACGGTCCATGGTGCGGATCTGCGACTTGCGCGTCTCGGAGTTGGCCGCGTCGATCTGCTCCTGCTGGTGGGCCAGCAGGCGTGCCCGAAGCACGCGCATGGCGGCCTCGCGGTTCTGCAGCTGCGACTTTTCGTTTTGCATCGCCACCACGATCCCGGTGGGCAGGTGGGTGATGCGCACCGCCGAGTCGGTTGTGTTCACGGACTGGCCGCCCGGCCCGGAGGACCGGTACACGTCGATCTTCAGGTCGTTCTGGTGGATGTCCACTTCTTCCGGCTCGTCCACTTCGGGAAGCACCAGGACGCCGGCAGCGGAGGTGTGGATGCGGCCCTGCGATTCCGTCACCGGAACCCGCTGCACGCGGTGCACCCCGCCCTCGAACTTCAGCCTGGCCCAGACGCCTTCGGCCGGGTCGTTGGAATTGCCCTTAATGGCCATCTGCACGTCTTTGTAGCCGCCCAGGTCGGACTCCGTGGCGGAAATGATTTCGGTTTTCCAGCCGCGCGACTCCGCATAGCGCATGTACATCCGCAGCAGGTCGCCGGCGAACAGGGCCGCCTCGTCGCCGCCTTCGCCGCCCTTGACCTCAATGATCACATTGCGCGCGTCGTCGGGGTCGCGCGGGATCAGCAACCGGCGGAGCCGTTCCTGCGCCGTCTCGAGTTCGGCCTCCAGGCCCGGAACCTCGGCAGCCAGTTCCGGATCCTCCTCGGCCAGTTCACGTGCCGCTTCCAGATCATCCGACAGGTGCGACCAGCGCTTGTGCGCCTCCACGATGCCGTTCAGCTCCGCCGACCGCCGCCCCAGCTTCCGCGCCCGAGCCTGATCGGCATAAACAGCAGGGTCGCTCAATTCCTTCTGCAGCTGGGCATGCTCATCCAGCAGCCCCTGAACGGACTCAAACATCTTCAAACCTCTTTCGACTCACAACAAGTCTAAATAGCTACGACTACGACGGGCACGGAAAGGTGACTTAACAGCAACAGCCGCTCAAAATATGCCGGCCAGGGAGTGGCTTCGGGCCTATCGGAGCGCGGAGGACGCGGGCCGAAGGGCCGTGGCCTCCGCGCGTAGGGGCGGGGCCGGCATATTTTGAGCGGCTAAACCAGCTACTTGTCGTTCTCAGCCTTCGAGCCGAGCGTCGTCTTCTGCACCTGCATCAGGAACTCAACGTTGGACTGCGTCTCCCGGATCTTGCCGGTGAGCAGTTCCAGCGCCTGCTGGGTGTCCAGACCGGAGAGGACGCGGCGCAGGCGCCACATGATCTTGACCTCTTCGGGCGAGAGCAGGTTCTCCTCGCGGCGGGTACCGGAGGCGTTGACATCGACGGCCGGGAAGATGCGCTTGTCCGCCAGCGAGCGGGACAGGCGCAGTTCCATGTTGCCGGTGCCCTTGAACTCCTCGAAGATGACCTCGTCCATCTTGGATCCGGTCTCCACCAAGGCGGTGGCGAGGATGGTCAGCGAACCGCCGTTTTCGATGTTGCGGGCGGCGCCGAAGAAGCGCTTCGGCGGGTACAGTGCGGACGAGTCCACACCGCCGGAGAGGATGCGGCCGGACGCCGGAGCGGCCAGGTTGTAGGCACGTCCCAGGCGGGTCATCGAGTCCAGCAGGACCACCACGTCCATGCCCATTTCCACCAGGCGCTTGGCGCGCTCGATGGCCAGTTCGGCCACGGTGGTGTGGTCGTCGGCGGGACGGTCGAAGGTGGAGGCAATGACCTCGCCCTTGACCGTGCGCTGCATGTCGGTGACTTCTTCAGGCCGTTCGTCAACCAGCACCATCATGAGGTGGACCTCAGGGTTGTTGGTGGTGATCGCGTTGGCGATGGACTGCAGGATCAGGGTCTTGCCGGCCTTCGGCGGGGAGACGATCAGGCCGCGCTGGCCCTTGCCGATCGGGGCCACCAGGTCGATGACGCGGGGGCCGATCTTCTTCGGCTCGGTCTCCAGGCGCAGGCGCTCCGACGGGTAGAGCGGAACCAGCTTGGTGAAGTCCACGCGGTCCTTGTTGTCTTCCACCGGCTTGCCGTTGACGGAGGTGAGCTTGACCAACGCGTTGAACTTCTGCCGGCTGCTCTGGCCGCCCGAATCGCCGTCACGCGGGGCGCGGATGGCGCCGACGACGGCGTCGCCCTTGCGCAGGTTGTACTTCTTGACCTGGGCCAGCGAGACGTAAACGTCGTTCGGGCCCGGCAGGTAGCCGGAGGTGCGCACGAAGGCGTAGTTCTCCAGCACGTCCAGGATGCCGGCGACGGGCAGCAGCACGTCGTCTTCGGAGATCTCGGTGTCGTCTACGTCCGGACCGCGGTCGCGGCCGCGACGGCGCTCATTGCGGTCGCGGTAGCGGGTGTTGCTGTCGTTGTCGCGGCGGTTGCGGCGGTTGCGGTTGCGTCCGCGGCCGCCGTCCTCGCCGTCGTCCTGACGGTTGTCGCGGTTGTCCCGGCCGTCGCGGTCGCCTTCGTTGCGGTTGCGGTTCCGGTCGCGGTTGCGGCGCTCGGACTGGCCTTCGCCGCGGCCGGACTGCTGCTGCTGGCCGGCGCCGTCCTGGCCGTCCTTCTTCTCGTCCTGCTTGCCGGTTTCGGCGGTTTCCTGCTGGGTATCACCCTTGGTCTCGGCTGCGTCCTGCTGGCCGGAGTCGGAACGGCGGTTGCGTCCGCGTCCGCGGCGCTCCTGGCGGACTTCGCCGTCGCCCTGCACGGACTCCGCTGCGGGAGCCTGGGCAGGGGCTTCGGCCGGCGCCGCGGCGGCCTTAGCAGTATCGGCGGTTGCGGCCTCGCTGTCGGCAGATGCCACGGTGCCGTCGCTGCTGGCGCGGCGGTTGCGGTTGCGGGTGCGGCTAACCCGCTCGGCGGCCTTGTTGAGGTCACCGCCGGAGGTGCTGCCGGCGCCCTCGCCTGCGGGGCCGGTGGTCTCTTCCTTAGCCGGAGCCGGAGCTTCGGTGCGCGCCGGCTGGTCCACCTTCTTGGCGGCTCGGTCTGCCACCGAGGAGCCACGCTGGTGGTCGGAAATCGCGGCGACCAGGTCGCCCTTGCGCATCCGGGAACCGCCGGTGATGCCGAGTTGTCCGGCCAGCACCTGCAGTTGGGCCAGCTTCAGGCCGGCAAGGCCTGCACTCTTCGGTGCAGGAGAGTCTATTGTTTCCACACCTGCGGTCAGGTCAGTGGTTTCGGTCACGAAGGATCCTTCCCCCTCGTCGGGCGGTGTGCATATGAAGCGCACCGCGTTGTTTGCCACCCGACCGTTGCATGAGAAGCCCGGCCGGGGTCCGTCATTTGCCTGCGGCGTCGTGCCGAGGAAAGTCCGGGTGAACAGATATGAAGCCCTGAAACAAGCCGTCCGGCTGGAACGAGTGAAGTCCTGTCCGGCCGATGGCCGTCAGCAACGCCGTGGAGTGCCGCGGAAGGCTCCTGAAAGGCTGCACCTGGAACGGGGATCCTGCCTCAACGGCTACTCGGCTTGCGTAATCCGGAGCATCCGGACAGGGTTCCTCGCCGGTTAATCCCGGGGGTGCACTTCCACTTTAGCACCATCTGTGTCTACTGCCAGTTTCAGAACACGCCAGCCCTCCGGCATGTCGTGCTGGTCCAGGTGTGCAGCGATGGCACGTTGCACCTGCACTGCCTCGGCCTCGTCCGCTGCCAGTGTCATCACCGTGGGTCCGGCGCCGGAAACGACGGCCGCATGGCCCTGGCCGCGCAGCGACTCGATCAGCGCGGCACTGGGTTCCATCGCTGGAGCGCGGTGCCGTTGGTGCAGCCATTCTTCGGTGCCGGCCCGCAGCAGGGACGGGTCGCGGGTGAGTGCGTGGACCAGCAGTGCGGCGCGACCGGAGTTGGCCGCAGCCACGTGGTGCGGCACCGTTGCGGGCAGCAGATTTCGTGCCGTTTCGGTGGAGAGTTCGTAGGAGGGTATGGCCACCACCGGCACGATCCCTTGGCAGATCGGAACACGGGTGCTGTAGAACACTCCGGCTTCCTCCCAGGAGATGGCCAGCTGGCCGCTCAGGGCCGGCGCCACGTTGTCGGGATGGCCTTCGAGCGTGGAACAGATCTGCAGGATCTTCCCTGCATCAAGGCGGTCCTGCTCGGGAAGCAGGGCGTTGGCCAACAGTACTGCGGACACCACGGCGGCGGCGGAGGAGCCCATGCCCCGGCCATGCGGGATCAGGTTCTCGGCTTCCAGACGCAGCCCGCCGGCGTCGTACCCTGCTTGGCGCAGGGTGCTGCGCAGGGTGCGGATGATGAGGTGCGATTCGTCCGAGGGCAGGTTGGCCGCGCCTTCGCCGGCGACGGAAGCATGGAAGACGCCGTCGTCGGTCGACTCCACCGTGACGGTGTCGTAAAAGGCCAAGGCCAGGCCCAGGCTGTCGAAGCCCGGACCCAGGTTGGCGCTGGTTGCCGGCACCCGCACGGTGACGCGCTGGCCGGGCGCAATGCGGCCGGCCACCGCGGTGTCCTCCCCCGCCAAGGTGCTGCTACTCAAGACCCAGGGCGGAGGCCACGCTGACCACGTCGAAGTCCACCTTGATCGGCGATGCTTCGCTGCCGTCCTCGGTCCGCAGTGCCCACTGCGGGTCCTTCAGTCCGTGACCGGTGACCGTGATCACGATGGTCTTGCCCGACGGCACTTCGCCGGCGGCGTGCTTCTTGATCACGCCGGCCACGCCCGCCGCGGAGCCCGGCTCCACGAAGACGCCCTCCTTCGAGGACAGCCAGCGGTGCGCGGCCAGGATTTCGTCGTCGGTCACGGAATCGATCAGTCCGCCGGATTCATCGCGTGCGGCGATGGCGGTGTCCCAGGACGCCGGGTTGCCGATCCGGATCGCGGTGGCAATGGTCTCCGGCTCGGTGACCGGGTGGCCCAGCACCAGCGGCGCGGCACCGGCGGCCTGGAAGCCCCACAGCGTGGGGGTCTTGGTAGCGACGGGGCCCAGCATGCCGGCAGTCGCCGACTGGTACGGCGCGGCGTACTCTTGGTAGCCCTTCCAGTAGGCGGTGATGTTGCCCGCGTTGCCCACCGGCATCACATGGATATCCGGGGCGTCACCCAGATAATCAACGGTCTCGAAGGCGGCCGTCTTCTGGCCCTGGATGCGCGCCGGGTTGACCGAGTTCACCAGGAACACCGGGTAGGCCTCGGAGAGTTTGCGGGCCACTTCCAGGCAGTTGTCGAAGTTGCCATTGATCTGGATGATTTCGGCGCCGTGCGCGATGGCCTGGCTCATCTTGCCCATGGCAATCTTGCCGGCCGGCACCAACACGGCGCACTTCAGCCCGGCCTGGGTGGCGTAGGCGGCCGCGGACGCGGAGGTGTTGCCGGTGGATGCGCAGACCACCGCCTTGGCGCCGGCCTCCACCGCCGCCGTCATGGCCATGGTCATGCCGCGGTCCTTGAAGGAGCCGGTGGGGTTCATCCCCTCCACCTTGAGGTACACCTCGGAGCCGGTCAGCTCGGAGAGAGCCTTCGCCCGCACCAGCGGGGTGCCGCCTTCGCCGAGGGTGATGATCTCGGTCTGCTCCGTTACCGGCAGCCGGTCCGCGTATTCACGGATGACGCCGCGCCATTGGTGGGCCACTTAGATTCCTTCTACTCGCAGGACAGAGGTAACAGCGTTGACAATTTCAAGCCCGCGCACGGCTTCGACCGTCGCGGCCAGCGAAGCCTCGGACGCGCGGTGCGTGACAATGCGCAGCTCGGCGGACACCTGGCCGCCGTCGCGGGCAGTGTCCAAGGCGTCTTCGGCGTGGATGGTCTGGCGCATGGCCTCGATGGAGACGCCGTGTTCGGCAAAGATGCCGGCAATCTGGGAAAGCACGCCCGGCTGGTCGGCCACGTCCAGGCCGATGTAGTAGCTGGTCAGGACCGAATCCAGTCCAACGGCGGGCAGTGCCACGGTGGCGGTTTCAGTACGGCCCGGACCGCCGCCGACCATGCGGCGGGCGGCGCTGACCACATCTCCGACGACGGCGGAGGCGGTGGGAGCTCCGCCGGCACCCTGGCCGTAGAACATCATTTCGCCGGCGTTTTCGGCTTCCACGAAGACCGCGTTGAACGCTCCGTGTACGGCGGCCAGCGGGTGCTTGCGCGGCAGCAGGGTCGGGTGGACCCGCACGGCCACGCCTTCCCGGCCGTCGAGGCCGCGCAACCGCTCCGCGATGGACAGCAGCTTGATCACGTAGCCGCTGTCCTTGGCCGCGGCGATGTCATCCGCAGAGATGGAGCTGATGCCCTGGCACTGGACATCGGCCAGGTCGAACGCGGTGTGGAAGGCCAGTTCCGCGAGGATCGCGCCCTTCGCTGCGGCGTCATGGCCTTCGACGTCCGCGGTGGGGTCCGCTTCGGCGTAGCCGAGTTCCTGCGCGGCGGCCAGCGCATCGGCAAACTGCGCGCCGGTGGAATCCATCTGGTCCAGGATGTAGTTGGTGGTGCCGTTGACGATGCCCATCACCTTGGTGATGCGGTCCCCGGCCAGCGATTCTCGGATGGGCCGCAGCAGCGGAATGGCGCCGGCCACTGCTGCTTCGAAGGACAGCTCGACGCCGGCTTCGTCGGCGCGGGCGTACAAGTCCTGGCCGTCGGCCGCCAGCAGCGCCTTGTTGCCGGTGACGACGGCGGCCCCGTTGTCAATCGCGCTGCGGATCAGCGTACGGGCCGGTTCCAGTCCGCCCAGCAGCTCGATCACGATGTCGGCATCCTTGACCAGCGGCTCGGCCTCGGTGGTGAACAGCTCGGCGGGCAGCTCCACCGTCCGCTTGGCGGCGACGTCGCGCACCGCGATGCCGGTCAGTTGCAGCCGCGCGCCGGTACGCGCGGCGAGCACGTCGGCGTCGTCAATCAGGATCCGGGCTACCTGGGCTCCGACATTCCCGCATCCCAACAGTGCTACTTTCAGCGTTTTCATGCTGCCCAAACTCTCAGTCTTTGTGTCTCACTCGCCTTGCCTGCTGCCCGCCGGGGCTCAGCCCAGGTCGCGGGCCAGCAGGTCGTCTTCAGTTTCGCCGCGGATGATCAACCGCGCCTCGCCGCCGCGTACGGCAACCACAGGCGGCCGGGCAACATAGTTGTAGTTGCTGGAGAGCGCCCAGCAATAGGCCCCGGTCGCCGGCACTGCCAGCAGGTCCCCCGCCTCGATGTCCTCGGGCAGGTAAACGTTCCTGACTACAATGTCACCGCTCTCGCAGTGTTTACCAACCACGCGGGAAATAATCGGCGCCGCTTCCGTCACACGGGACGCCAAGACGGCGGAATAATCGGCGTCGTAGAGCACCGGCCGGGCGTTGTCGCTCATGCCGCCGTCCACGGACACATAGCGCCGCGGACTGCTGCCGCCACCGTCCAGGTCCACCTGCACGGTCTTCCGGGTCCCGGCCGAGTACAGCGTAAACGTGCTCGGTCCGGCAATTGCGCGGCCCGGCTCAATCGAGATCCGCGGCACCGGAATCCCCAGCCGGTCGGTCACGGAGCGAACGACGGCGGCCATCGCGTGGGCGAGTTCCGCCGGCGGGCGCGGCGTGTCTGCTTCGGTGTAGGCGATGCCGTAGCCGCCGCCCAGATCGAGTTCATGCAGGTCCACGCCATGCTCATCCCGGACCTGTGCCACGAACGTGAGCAACCGCTCTGCCGCCAGCGCGAACCCCTCGGGCTCGAAAATCTGCGAGCCGATATGGCAATGCAGGCCCAGCAGGTTGATTGACTCGTGCGCCAACGCCGCCGCCACGGCCTGCGCGGCAGGCGAGCCAGCGGACTGAGCCGGGGCACCGGCGTCGTGCTGGGGATCCGCGCCCGCCATCGAGAGGCCGAACTTCTGGTCTTCATGCGCCGTGGCAATGAACTCGTGTGTGTGCGCGTGCACTCCGGGGGTCAGCCGCAGCATGACGTTGGCCATCTCGCCGCGGGCGGCAGCGATGGCGCCGACCCGCGCCAGTTCGTCCAGGCTGTCCACCACAATGCGGCCCAGCCCCATGTCCAGCGCACGGTGGATCTCGGCGTCCGACTTGTTGTTGCCGTGCAGGCCCAGGTTCTCCCCCGGGATGCCGGCGCGGGCGGCAACGGCAAGCTCCCCGCCGCTGCAGGTGTCCAGCCGCAGCCCTTCCTGTGCCACCCAGCGGGCGATTTCCACGCTCAGGAACGCCTTGCCGGCGTAATAGACGTCCACGCCGCCGCAGAGCGAGCTGAAGGCATCGTCGAATGCCTGTTTGAAGGCGCGGGCCCGGGCGCGGAAGTCGTCCTCGGAGACCACAAACAGCGGCGTGCCGAACTGCTCCTTGAGCTCGGTGACGCCGATGCCGGAGATTTCCAGTTCGCCGGCTGCGCCGCGGGCTACGTCCTGGGCCCACAGTTTGGCATCCAGCATGTTGGCATCCTGCGGGAAGTTCAGCCAGTCCGGGGCAAGCTCGGACGCGGCGACGGATTCATGTGCAGCGGGCATTACATCCTCTCCGGGGCGCTGACGCCCAGCAGGTCCAGGCCGTTGGCCAGCACTTGGGTCACGGCGGTGTTCAGCCACAGCCGGGTGCGGTGCGTGTCGGTCACTTCGCCGTCGCCAATCGGAGTGACGCGGCAGGCGTCGTACCAGCGGTGGTAGGCGCCGGCGATGACTTCCAGGTGGCGGGCCACGCGGTGTGGTTCGCGGAACTTTGCCGCCATGGCGACCACCGAAGGGTAGGCACCCAGCACGGCCAGGAGTTCGTTCTCGGTGGCGTGGTCCAGCAGCGATGCGTCGAACGCGCTGCGGTCCACTCCGGAGGCGGCAGCGTTGCGGGCGACGGCGCAGGTCCGGGCGTGCGCGTACTGCACGTAATAGACCGGGTTGTCGTTGCTGTGCTTGACCAGCAGGTCCAAGTCAATGTCGATGTTGGAATCCGCGTGCGAGCGGGTCAGGGCGTACCGGGCCGCGTCCACGCCCACGGCGTCGACAAGGTCCTCCATGGTCACCACGGTGCCGGCTCGCTTGGACATCCGCACCGGCTTGCCGTCCTTGACCAGGTTGACCATCTGCCCGATCAGCACTTCCACCCGGTCGGCGCTGTCGCCCATCGCCGCCGCGGCGGCCTTCAGCCGGGCGACGTAGCCGTGGTGGTCGGCGCCGAGCATGTAGATGCACAGGTCGAATCCGCGGTCCCGTTTGTTCTTGAAGTAGGCGATGTCGCCGGCGATGTAGGCGGCGTTGCCGTCGGACTTGATGACCACGCGGTCCTTGTCGTCGCCGAAGTCGGTGGACTTCAGCCACCATGCGCCGTCGCTGTAGTAGAGGCTGCCGGAGCCTTTCAGTTCTTCCAGCAACGTCTCGACGGCACCGTCCTCGAACAGCGAATTCTCGTGGAAGTACACGTCAAAGTCGACGCCGAATTCATGCAGCGACTTCTTGATCGCGGCGAACATCAGCTCCACACCGCGGCTGCGGAACTCTTCCTGCGGGTCCGCGGCGGAGAGCGCATCGGGGTTCTGTTCCAGCACGGCGTTGGCAATGTCGGCGATGTAGTCTCCGCCGTAGCCGTCCTCGGGTGCCGCCTCGCCCTTGGCCTTCGCCAGGAGGGAACGGGCAAAGCGGTCGATCTGCGATCCGTGGTCGTTGAAGTAATACTCGCGGGCCACGTCCGCGCCTTGCGCCACCAGGATGCGTGCCAGCGAATCGCCGAGCGCGGCCCAGCGGGTGCCGCCCAGATGAATGGGGCCGGTGGGGTTGGCGGAGACGAACTCCAGGTTGATGCGCTGCCCGGCCAACTCCTCGCTGGTGCCGTAGCCGGTGCCCGCTTCGACGATGCTCTTGGCCAACACGCCGGCTGCGGCGGCATCCACGGTGATGTTGAGGAAGCCGGGGCCGGCAATCTCAACCCGGGCAACGCCGTCGATCTTCTCCAGACGGGCGCTCAGGATCTCCGCGAACTGGCGCGGATTCATGCCGGCCTTTTTACCCAGCTGCATGGCAATGTTGGTGGCCCAGTCCCCATGCTCCCGGTTCTTGGGTCGCTCCACCCGGACCTCGTCCGGCATTTCGACGGCGAAATCGCCGGCGTCGACGGCGGCCTGCAGGCAGGCGGCAATGGCAGCGGAAAGTTCTTCAGGAGTCACCCAACAAGCATAGGGCAATCGCTTGTACCACCCGGCTTTCCGCGGTCCTGCTGTGACGGGGCTCGCACCGGCCGTTCTGGCGGGTCTGTCGCTCCCCTGCACCGGCCCCGTCCGGCGCGCGGCGGTGCGCATTTTTTCTGTCGGCTCGGATACTGATAAGCTCAGTAGGTCCCGCAGGGCATTAGGTGAACAGCCGGTGCCACGCCCTCGTAGCTCAGGGGATAGAGCGTCTGCCTCCGGAGCAGAAGGCCGTAGGTTCGAATCCTATCGAGGGCACTGATACTGCAGGACTTGGGGAATCCCCGGCCACGGCCGGGGATTCCTTCGTTAACCGGCTTAACGGGCCGCGCTGGCTGCCGGTTGGCGCTCCTTGGCCGTTGCGCCACTGCCGACGCCGCTACCGACCCCGCTGCCCCGGAAGGTGCGGCGGTAGGCTGCCGGACTCACACCCACGGCCTTGGCGAAATGGTGGCGCAGCAGCACCGCCTGCCCGAATCCCGTGATCCGCGCTATTTCGTCGATATTCAGGTCCGATTCCTCCAGCAACTCCTGGGCGCGGAGCACCCGCTGCGCGTTGATCCAGGCTGCCGGAGTGGCACCCGTTTCGGCCCGGAACCGGCGCGCGAAGGTGCGCTCCGACATGTGCACCCTGGCCGCCAGCTGGGCAACCGTCACGTCCTGGGCCAGGTTTTCGTCCAGCCACACCAGCAGGTCTTTGAGCGTGTGGCAGCCGGCCAGCGACATTGGGCGGTCGATGTACTGTGCCTGTCCTCCGGCCCGGTGCGGCGGCACCACCATGTCCCGGGCGATCGCCGTTGCCACCGAAGCTCCGAGTTCGGTGCGGACCAAGTGCAGGCAGGCGTCGATCCCCGCTGCCGTCCCGGCACTGGTGATAATGCGGTCGTCCTCGACATACAGCACGTTTTCGTCGACGTCGATCTGCGGGTAGCTGGCCGCCAGCTGGTGGGAGTACTGCCAGTGCGTTGTGGCACGGCGTCCGTCCAGCAGCCCGGCTTCGGCCAGCACGAACGCCGCCGAGCACACGGACAGCACCCAGGCGCCGCGGGCATGCGCGGCATGCAGGGCTTCCTTCAGTTCGTCCGGGACTTGATCCATCTGCTGGTAGGGGGCAACCACCACCAGGTCTGCGTCGGCGGCCGTTTCCAAGCCCAGCGGGACGTTGAGGGAGAATCCCAGCTTGCTGCTGACCTCCCCGGGCACGGTCGTGCAGATGCGGAAGTCGAACGCCGGAACCCCCGTGCCCCGGTCGGACCGGTCTATGCCGAAGACTTCGCAGACCACGCCAAACTCGAACGGTGCGGCCCCTGGCAGCACCACCACAGCCACTGTTTTCAACATGAAACCAGTATGGCAGTTTTTTATGCTTTATGGTCGTTTCTGCCACTCTTTTTTCTGCTTCATCAGGATCACTATTGAGGCATGGAACTCCTTCTGATCACCGCATTGGCACTCTTCGTCATCGTCGCCACCGTCCGATCGGTCATCCGGGACGGGCGCGGCGAAACCCCGCCGGAACGCTCACACGCCGACTGGACCGCGGGCTCCGTCCCGAGCCGCCCCTATTCCGAGGTGACCCGACTGGCCTAGCGCGCCACCGGTGCAACACCGTCGCTATCTCACACCGCCGCCCTCCAACACCGCCACAGCAAAGCCCGGCCGATCCGGCCGGGCTTTGGCTTGCTACCGGCGGTGGGCAAACAAGTCGCGTAAGAGCGCAATCTCGGCCAAATGATGAATCAGCTCCCGATTGATGTGCAGCACCAGCGCACCCATGGACCGGTCGGCAAAATGCCCCTCCGCGGGCCCGCACGGCCGGCCAAGCCCATCCTCACCGAGCGCGCGGACACCTTTGAGCCAGCGCGCGTAGTACTCATCCAACAGGGCCAGCGCCCCGGCGGCGGTCCCCGGATACTCGAAGGACTCGTAGCCTACTGGCGGACCGCCAAAGTGTGCAGCGTTTCGGCTCCCAAGCACCCCCACCAGAATGTGGTTCAGGCGCCAGGCCACCGTTGTTACCGGCGGCGGCTTGGGTTCCGGGACCGCGAACTCGATGACGAAATCCCCGGCGCCCACCGCCAGCTGTGCGCTGCTGGTGCCGCGATGGCGGACGTTCCAGCAGCCCTCGGCGGGCTCCCAGAAATACTCCTCGTCCGTGAGCCCGTGCAACCGGGGCCGCGCCTGGGCGTCCCAGTGCCAGGACAGTTGCTCCACTACTTCCACTGCCGCATTGAAGGACATTCCTGCTCCCGTCAGACCCCAAACGCCGCCACACTGAGCCTCGAGTCCATCTTGGCGGGCCCGGCCGCCCCTTGCCCAGTGCCGGGCGGCTGAATTCCGGCCTTCCACCGTGGATCACGGACAGCTCTCGTCCTCAATCACGGGTAGATTGAGCGCTAGGTCCGGAAATACCGGCTCCGATCCGCAGCGGAGAGCATCCGCGGGACCGGCGGCTTCAGACATAGGTGCCCATGCTTGAAACGTCCGCACGGCTGCTCCAATTGCTTTCCCTGCTCCAGATGCGCCGGGAGTGGACCGGTTCCGCCCTGGCCGAGCGGATGAGCGTCACCGAGCGCACGGTCCGCCGGGACATCGGCAAATTGCGCAGCCTGGGTTATCCCATCAATGCCTCCCCCGGCGTGGCCGGCGGCTACCAGTTGGGCGCGGGGGCCCAACTGCCGCCGCTGCTGCTGGACGACGACGAGGCCCTGGCCGTGGCGCTGGGCCTGAGCGCAGTGACGGCCAGTCCGGTGGCCGGCGTCGGTGAAGCTTCGCTGCGAGCCCTGACCAAGCTGGAGCAGGTGCTGCCCTCGCGGCTGCGACCGAAATTCTCCACCCTGAAGAACGCCGTGGTCACCCTGGCCGGCCCCACTGCGGCGGTGGATCCCGAGGTGCTGACCGGCATTTCCAGCGCAGTTGCCGAGCGGCGCGTGATCGGTTTCCGTTACGCCAAGGCCGACGGTGAATCCTCCCGCCGGCTGGCCGAACCCTACCGTCTGGTGGACACCGGCCGCCGCTGGTATTTGGTGGCCTTCGATACCGGCCGGCAGGACTGGCGTACCTTCCGGGTGGACCGGTTCGAATCCGTACCGACGCCGCGGGAACGCTTTACCCCGCGGCAGCTGCCGCAGCCGGACCTCGCGGCCTACGTCCAACAGTCGATCACCCGGTCCCCCTACCAGTTCGACGTCGTGGTCCGTATCGACGCTCCGCTGCAGGCCGTCGCCGAGCGCATCCCGCCGAACATCGCTTCCCTGTCCGACGACGGCGAAGCCACCGTGCTGCGCGCCGGCTACGATTCGCTCGACTATCCCCTGGTGCAGCTGGCCGCCGTCGGCTTCGCCTTTGAGATTCTGGAACCGGCGGAATTCCGGCAACGAGCGGCGGAGCTTGCCGGCCGGTTGTCCGCGGCTGCGGGAACGGAAACGGCGGCCGCCCCACCCGCCTAGGTGGGACAGCCGCCGTCGTGCGCTGCCATGGGCCGCTGCCCCGGGAGCCGCGGTTGCTACTGGAGCATGGTGCGGTCGTCCACCACGCCCTTGATCTTTTCGAACTCGTGCAGCAGGTCCGGCACGGTGGCCTTCAGCTTCTGCTCTTGGTCCAGATCCAGGATGATCCGGCCCTCATGCATCATGATCAAGCGGGTGCCCAGCCGCAGTGCCTGCTCCATGTTGTGCGTGACCATCAGCGTGGTCAGCTGGTGCCGGTCCACCACTTCGGCCGTCAGCCGGCTGACCAGGTCCGCACGCTGCGGATCCAGTGCGGCGGTGTGCTCGTCCAGCAGCAGGATTTTGGGGCTGCTGAAAGTGGCCATCAACAGCGACAGCGCCTGCCGCTGGCCGCCCGAGAGCAGCCCCACCTTGGCCTTGAGCCGGTTTTCCAGGCCCAGTTCCAGGGAGCGCAGCTCCTCCTTGAAGAACTCGCGCTTCTTGCGCGTCACACCGGGCCGGAGTCCCCGCCGCTTGCCGCGCTCGTAGGCAATGGCCAGGTTCTCTTCAATGGTCATTTCCGGCGAGGTGCCGGCCATCGGGTCCTGGAAAACGCGCCCGATGTAGCGGGCACGCTGGTGGTCGACCAGCCTGGTGACGTCCTTGCCGTCGATGCTGACCGTGCCGGTGTCCGGGCGGAGCTTTCCGGAAGTGATGTTCAGGATGGTCGACTTACCGGCGCCGTTGCTGCCGATGACCGTGACGAACTCGCCGGCAGTCAAGGACAGGTTGATCTCTTGCAGGGCCACCCGCTCGTTGACGGTGCCTGCGAAGAAGGTCTTGTGAACGTTCTTGATATCCAGCATGTCAGCCCTTCGCTCCCATCAGCGACTTCTTCATCTTCCCCAGCCCGCCGACCCGGGCGAAGACCTTCCACTGCGGAAGGACCAGCGCGATGACTACCAGCACGGCGGAGACCAGTTTCATATCGTTGGGCTCCAGCCCGGCTTGCAGGGCCAACTGGATGACTACGCGGTACAGCACCGAGCCCAGCACCACGGCCAGCGTGGCGATCCAGATCAGGCGGGTTCCGAAGATCGCCTGGCCGATGATCACCGAGGCCAGGCCGGCCAGGATCAGGCCGATGCCCATGCCGATGTCGGCGAAGCCCTGGTACTGGGCAATGAAGGCGCCGCAGAGTGCTACCAGTCCATTGGACAGCGACAGGCCAAGAATCTTCTGGTTGTCGGTGCTGACGCCGAAGCTGCGGATCATCTGTTCGTTGTCGCCGGTGGCCTGCATGGCCAATCCGATGTCGGTATGCAGGAACCAGTCCATGATCACCTTCACCGCGAGCGCGACCAGCAGGAAGATGGCGATGGCGCCGATGCCACCGAGCATGCCCGCTTCGCGCAGCGGGGTGATCAGGGTTTCTTCACGCAACAGTGGCAGATTGGACTTGCCCATGATGCGCAGGTTGATGGAATAGAGGGCGATCATGGTCAGGATGCCGGCCAGCAGGCCGTTGATCTTGCCCTTGGTATGCAGCAGACCGGTGACCGCGCCGGCGGCCATGCCGGCGATGAACGCCAGGACGGTGGCCATGACCGGCGGCATGCCGTTGATGATGCTGATGGCGGCAACGCCGGCACCGGTGGTGAAGCTGCCGTCGACTGTCAGGTCGGGGAAATTGAGGATGCGGAAGGTCAGATAGACCCCCAGGGCCATGATCGCGTAGATCAGCCCAAGCTCAACCGCGGTAATCATAGGTAAAGGACCTTGGTTCTCTCGTGGGGGTCCGTCCGGCGGCCGTGGTGACGGCCACCGGACGGACTGCGGAACTTCTTCAGCTCAAGCTGGAAGTGCCATCGTTTTACTCGAAGACGTGGTCAGCCTTGTCTGCGTAACCGTCGGGCAGCGTGACGCCCATGCGCTTGGCAGCGGCCGTGTTAACGTACAGCTCCAGCTCGGACTGGGTCTCCACCGGCATCGATGCCGGATCGGCCTCGCCCTTGAGGATCTTCACTGCCATTTCGCCGGTCTGGTAGCCCAGCTTTTCGTAGTTGATGCCGTAGGTGGCCACCGTGCCGCGTTCCACCGAATCGCCTTCAGCGGCGATGGTGAGGATCTTCTTCGATTCGGCCACCTGGATCAGCGATTCCAGTGCGGACACCACGTTGTTGTCGGTCGGCACGTAGAACGCGTCGACGTCCATGGACTCGGCGGCCTGCTGGACCTCACCCGACGTGGAGATGGCCTTTTCCTTGATTTCCAGGCCCAGTTTCTTACCGGCTTCCTTGGCCCATTCGACCTGGACGCCGGAGTTGACCTCACCGGAGGAGTAGACGATGCCGACGGACTTCGCGTCAGGGTTCAGTTCCTTTACCAGGGCCAGCTGTTCTTCCACCGGGTTGCGGTCGGAGGTGCCGGTGACGTTGGAGCCCGGTGCGTCCATGCTTTCCACCAGGTCAGCCGACTCCGGGTCGGTGACAGCGGTGAACAAGATCGGGGCATCCACGATGGCCTGGACTGCCGCCTGTGCAGTCGGCGTGGCAATGGCCAGGACGAGGTCCTTCTTGTCGCTGGCGAACTTGCCGGCGATGGAGGTAGCGGTAGCCTGGTCACCCTGCGCGTTCTGCTCGTCATAGGTCACGGTGTCGCCGTCGACGTAGCCGTTGTCGGCCAGTGCCTTCTTGAAGCCTTCGCGGGCCGCGTCCAGGGACGGATGCGAGACGATCTGGCTGATGCCGATTTCTACGGATTCGGGAGCCCCTTCGGCGGCGTTGCCTTCGGACGATGCCGAGCTGCCGCACGCGGAAACCAGCAGGGTGGTGGCCAGCAGGCCTGCACCCAGGCCAAACATGGTCGAACGTTTCTTCACGGTGTTCCTTTCGAATGTCCATCACGTACCGGTCCTCCGGCACATTCCCGCCTCACTGCCCCTCCCCGGCGCAGCTGTTGCGGTCCGCCACACACGGCATCGTCCTCGGCGCCGGAGATATGGCAGGCGATCCCTGCGGAAAGCGTCCTGAAGATCTTACCTGTGAACCGAGTCACATTGTCTAATCAGGACCGCGGGGTCAGGACAACCATATGAGATACGTCTCTCCTACCGGACAAATTGCAATCCTTTGTCGCCGGATAGTTATTTTCGTCTACCAGACGCCTTGTGCTCTGGACCCCCGTCCGACGGGCAGGAGCCGCCGGTCCAGCCGCTAGACTGTGATCAATCATGGCTGTGAATATCACGTATCCCTCTGCCCTGCCGGTTTCGGAGCGGCGCGAGGACATCATGGCGGCCATTGCCGCGAACCAAGTGACCGTCATCGCCGGCGAAACCGGTTCCGGCAAAACCACCCAGATCCCGAAAATGTGCCTGGAGCTCGGTCTGGGCGAGAAGGGCCTGATCGGCCACACCCAGCCCCGGCGGCTGGCGGCCAGGACCGTGGCCGAGCGGATCGCCGAAGAGCTGGACGTCAAGATCGGCCAGGAAGTGGGCTTCCAGGTCCGTTTCACGGGTGAAGTTGGACGCGATACCCGGATCAAGCTGATGACCGACGGCATCCTGCTGGCCGAGATCCAGCACGACAAGCTGCTGAAGAAATACAGCACCATCATCATCGACGAGGCGCATGAACGCAGCCTCAACATCGACTTCATCCTCGGGTACCTCAAACGCATCCTGCCAAAGCGCCCGGACCTGAAGGTGATCATCACCTCGGCCACCATCGATCCGGAGCGGTTCGCGCGCCACTTCGGCAGCGACGACGAACCAGCCCCCGTCATC
Source organism: Arthrobacter sulfonylureivorans (assembly GCF_047607445.1). GTDB lineage: Bacteria > Actinomycetota > Actinomycetes > Actinomycetales > Micrococcaceae > Crystallibacter > Crystallibacter sulfonylureivorans_A. The sequence goes on along the minus strand of NZ_JBLKRT010000001.1, from coordinate 192,272 downwards.
GAGGTCTCCGGCCGGACCTACCCGGTGGAGATCCGCTACCGCCCGCTCAACCAGCCGGCAGGTTCCGCCGCCGAGGATCCGGACGCGGATGAACTGGAGGAAGACCGGGACCCGCTGGACGCCGTCTGCGACGCCGTGGACGAACTGTCCCTGGAAGCGCCCGGGGACATTTTGGTCTTCTTCTCCGGCGAGCGCGAAATCCGCGATGCCGCCGATGCCCTGGCGGCCAGGACGAAAACCAACCGCCGGCTGGCGGGCACCCAGATCCTGCCGCTGTACGCCCGGCTCTCACTGGCAGAGCAGCACCGTGTCTTCTCCCCCGGCGGCCAGCGCCGGATTGTGCTGGCCACCAACGTGGCCGAGACCTCGCTGACGGTCCCGGGGATCAAGTACGTGATCGACACCGGCACGGCGCGCATCTCCCGCTACTCGCACCGCACCAAGGTACAGCGGCTGCCGATCGAACGGATCTCGCAGGCCTCGGCCAACCAGCGCTCGGGCCGCTGCGGCCGCGTCAGCGACGGCATTGCCATCCGGCTCTATTCCGAAGAGGACTACGACTCCCGGCCCGAATTCACCGACCCGGAGATCCTGCGCACCAACCTGGCCGCCGTCATCCTGCAGATGACCGCCATGGGCGTGGCACGGGACTCCAAGGACATCGAGGCGTTCCCGTTCGTGGAACCGCCCGAGACCCGCGCCATCAACGACGGCGTCACGCTCCTGCGTGAACTTGGCGCCCTGCCCGAACCCGGCACTTCGGTGGTCGGATCTCCACGCGCTGCGCTTGGTCGATCACCGGGCGCGCCGGCGCCGCGTGGAGACCGGGCGAAACCCGGGCTCACCGCCGTCGGACGTAAGCTGGCGCTGTTGCCGGTGGACCCGCGGTTGGGCCGGATGATTGTCGAGGCCGGCCAGCGCGGATGCGTGCGCGAGGTGATGGTGCTGGCAGCGGCGCTGACCATCCAGGACCCGAGGGAACGCCCTACCGATCAGCAGCAGCAGGCCACCGAGAAGCACAAGCGCTTCGTGGACGAGAAGTCCGACTTCACCGGCGTGCTGAACCTGTGGCGCTATCTGCAGGAGAAGCAGCAGGAGCTCTCCTCCACCCAGTTCCGCAAACTCTGCCGTACTGAGTTCATCAACTACCTGCGGGTCCGGGAGTGGCAGGACCTGTTTGCGCAGCTGCGGCAGCTGGCCAAGCCGCTGGGCATCACGCTGGGGTCCGGGCGGGACGTGGACCCGGTGGGCAAGCACGATGACATCCACAAGTCCCTGCTGGCCGGTTTGCTCAGCCACATCGGCGTGTACGAGGAACGCAAACGCGAATACGCCGGCGCCCGCGGGACCCGGTTCGCCATCTTCCCTGGCTCCGCGCTGTTCAAGAAGTCCCCGGACTGGGTGATGGCGGCCGAACTGGTGGAAACGTCGCGGCTCTGGGCCCGGGTGGCGGCGACCTTCGACCCCGGCTGGGCCGAAGAGATTGCGCCGCAGCTGTGCAAGCGAACGTATTCGGAACCGCACTGGTCCAAGAAGACGGGCTCGGTGATGGCCTACGAGAAGGTCACGCTGTACGGCGTGCCGATCGTGCCGCAGCGGCGGATCCAGTACGGCCGGATCGACCGGGAACTCAGCCGCGAGCTGTTCATCCGCCATGCCCTGGTGGAGGGCGACTGGCGCACGCACCACAAGTTCTTCCACCGCAACCGCAGGCTGCTGGCCGAGGTGGAGGAACTGGAGACCCGGATGCGCCGCCGCGACCTGCGCGTGGACGACGAAACGCTGTTCGAGTTCTACAACGAGCGGATCGGCCCCGACGTGGTCTCGGAACGGCACTTCGACAAGTGGTGGAAGGACGCGCGTGCGAACGATCCGACGCTGCTCGATTTCGATCCCGACGCCGTGCTGGCCGCCGATGCCGAGGAACTGGATGCCTCGGCGTTCCCGAAGGTCTGGCAGCAGGGATCCTTCGAGCTGCCGCTGAGCTACGAATTCTCACCGGTGGCACCCGGCGCCGCCCCGAATCCGTCCGACGGCGTGACCGTGCACGTGCCGGTCCTGTTCCTGAACCAGCTCGATGATGCCCCCTTCCGCTGGCAGATCCCGGGGCTGCGGGTGGAATTGCTGACCGCGCTGATCAAGTCGCTGCCGAAGCAGATCCGTAAGAACTTTGTCCCGGCTCCCGACGTCGCCCGGAGCGCGGCGGCAGCCCTGGCGGCGGACTTCAATCCGGCCGAGGACGCGCTGGAGCCCTCGCTGGAACTGGTGCTGCGCCGGCTGAAGGGTCACATCATCCCGCCCGGTTCCTGGAACTGGGACACCGTGCCGCCGCACCTGAGGGTGACCTTCCAGGTGCAGGACGGCAAGGGCAAAGTGCTGGACGAGTCCAAGGACCTGGCGGCGCTGCAGCAGGACTTGGCGCCGGCCAACCGGCGAGCGATCGCCGAGTCGCTGGGCGCGACACCGGGTCTCCACGCGGCCGCGAGCGGCCTTGGTCGACCACCGGGCCGCGGCGCCGCCGGCAAGAAACATGGCAAGCAGGCAGGCAGGCAGGCAGCTGCGGCTGTAGCCGCCCCCGGTGCAGGCGCACCGTCGTCGGACTCCCCCACGCAGGCCGGTGTGCAGGAACGCAGCGGGCTGACCGTCTGGCCGGACGGCGACCTTCCCCGGGAGGTAAAGCGCGACGTGGCCGGCCACACCGTGACCGGATATCCGGCGCTGGTGGACGAGGGCGCCACCGCGGGCGTGCGGGTCTTCCAGACCCCGTCCAGCCAGCAGGCCGCCATGCGCGCAGGTCTCATCCGGTTGCTGGTGCTGCGCGTTCCCTCGCCGCAGCGGTACGTGCTGGACCACCTGAACAACACGGAGAAACTGACGTTCACGCAGAACCCGCACGGTTCGGTGGCGTCGTTGATCGACGACTGCACGCAGGCAGCGGTGGACAAGCTGGTGCCCGCCGAGCTGCCGTTCACCAAGGCAGGGTTTGATGCGCTGTACGAGCAGGTCCGCGCCGAACTGATCGACACCGTGTTCACCGTGACCGCGATCGTGGAGAAGATCCTCTCCAGTGCACGGCGGATCCAGAAGGAACTGAAATCCAACGCCAGCCTGGCCCTGATCAGCCCGCTCTCCGACATCAAGAGCCAACTGGAGCAGCTGGTCTACCCCGGGTTTGTGGCAGCCACCGGCTACGCCCAGCTGAGCCAGCTACCGCGCTACCTGGCCGGAATTGAACGCAGGCTGCAGAAACTGCCCACGGCCGTCGGCCGGGACGCGCAGCACATGGCCGTGGTGCAACGCCTCGAAGACGAGTATGACGACGCCCGGGCCGCGCTGAAGCCCGGCAACCTGGACGGTTCCGGCCTGGACAAGGTGCGCTGGATGCTCGAGGAACTGCGGATCAGCTTCTTCGCGCAGGAACTCGGCACCGCCTTCTCGGTGTCCGAGAAGCGCGTCCGGCAGGCCCTGCACGAGGCGCTCGCGTAGGGCCTGCCGCCAGTTAGTCTGCCGGGACGAAGTCCCCGTGGCCGGCGTCGCGAAGCGCCGCCCGGAGTCGCTTGGCGGATTCCTCCATCACGTCCGGATCGGGATTCTGCTGGGCCCGTTTGAAGTCGAACTCTTCCTGGGAATTCGACGGCCAGACATGCAGGTGCAGGTGGTCCACCTCGAAGCCAGCAATGATCAAGCCGGCACGCTCGGCGCCGAAGGCCTCCACCTGGGCCTTGCCGATGGTCTGCGCGACCGAGGTGAGCTTCTGCAGCAGGTCGGCCGGGGCATCGGTCCAGCGGTCCACTTCCTGCCGCGGCACCACCAGCGCATGCCCGTCCGCGAGCGGGCCGATACTCAGGAAAGCCACCACGTCGTCGTCCTTCCAGACGAAGCGGCCGGGGATCTCGCCGTCGATAATCTTGGTGAAGAGTGTGCTCATGTACGCCATCCTTGTCAGTGAGTCAGTCAGTCAGGGAGTCAGTCAGTCAGTTAGCCAGGAAGTTGGGCAGCCGCCCGCGGACCAGCGACCGCTGGGGGTGTTCAGTCGTTGAGCGAGGCGATGTCCAGCACAAACCGGTAGGCGACGTCGCCGGCCACCATCCGGTCGTAGGCCAGGTTGAGGTCCGGCGCGCGTACCAGTTCCACGTCGGCGGTGATGCCGTGCTCGGCGCAGAAATCGAGCATCTCCTGGGTCTCGGCGATGCCGCCGATGTTGGACGCGCCGTAGGCAATCCGGTGCCGCATCAGCAGGTTGACCGGCACCGGCGGCATCGGCTCGGGCGGCACACCCAGCTGGATCAGCGCGCCGTCGCGCCGGATGGTCCGCAATAACGGCGCCAGGTCGTGGGCCGCGGACACCGTATCGATGACCAGGTCCACACTGCGCCGGGCGGCGGCGAGCGCTTCGTCGTCGCTGGTCACCACCACATGGTCGGCGCCAAGCGCGCGGGCGGAATCGACTTTGTCCGCCGAACTGGTGAAGACGGTTACGGACGCACCCATGGCTTTGGCCAGCTTGACGGCCATGTGGCCCAGCCCGCCAAGTCCCACCACGCCCACAGAATCGCCGGCTTCCACGCCGAAGTAACGCATCGGCGAGTACGTGGTGATGCCCGCGCACAACAGCGGTGCCGCCGCGGCCGGGTCCAGCTCCGGCGGCATCCGCAGCACAAAGTTTTCATCGACGACGACGGAGCTTGCGTATCCGCCCTGTGTCACCTCGCCGCCGTGGCGCCGGTCGCGGGCGCCGTAAGTGCCCACCGCGCCTTTCTCGCAGTACTGTTCGAGCCCCTCGTCGCAAGAGGCGCAGTCGCGGCAGGAGTCGATCATGCAGCCCACGCCCACCAGGTCGCCGATGGCATGGAGCGTCACGTCCTGACCGATGGCGGTGACCCGGCCGACGATCTCGTGGCCGGGCACCAGCGGGTAGTCGATCTCGCGCCACTCCCCGCGGACGGTGTGCACATCGGAATGGCAGAGTCCGCAGAACGCGATGGCGATCTCCACGTCGTGCGCATCCGGTTCCCGGCGTTCCACCTGCAGCGGCACCAGACCGGAACCGGGGGCCTCCACGCCATAGGCCAAGGCCGTGTTCATACTGCTCCTCGGTGTCTGGCGGACCGCGGCCGCGTGGGCCATCTGTTCCTGCTGAAGAGAAAGCGGTTTTCCCAGCGGCGGTGGTGCCGGACGGCCAAGTGTCATGAGCTTGACGCTACCGTTTGCCGGTCCGCCATGCCACCGGGACGCACCCTGCGTGACGCTCTGGGTCTCGCGGTGCACGACACCGCGGTGCACCACGCCGGCCTGCCGCCGGTCACGGCTGGTCGCCCGTTGCTATCGGCAGCTCGGGGTGGCCGCACCACTGGGACCACGAGCCGGGGTACAACGCCGCCTCGATGCCGGCCTCCGCCAAGGCCGCGATTTGGTGCGCAGCGTTGATACCCGAGCCGCAGTAGACCGCGACATCCCGGTCACCGGCGCCCAGGTCCTTGAACCGCACGGCGAGTTCCGTTGCTGGCAGGAAATGTCCGGTGGCGGCAAGATTCCCTGTGGTCGGTGCGCTCACTGCGCCGGGAATGTGGCCCGCGCGCGGGTCCACCGGCTCCAGTTCACCGCGGTAGCGCTCGGCGGCGCGGGCATCAAGCAGCAGCGAGGTCCTGGCGAAGTGCAGCACGTTGTCCAGTTCCAACCGGGGCATGTGGCCGCTGCCCAGTTCAACGTTGCCCAGTGACGCCAGCTCGTCGCCGCTGTCCACTTCGAAGCCTTCGGCGCGCCACGCGGCCAGTCCGCCGTCCAGCAGATACACGGTGTCTAATCCGCCGTCGCGCAACAGCCACCACACCCGGGCTGCGGACAAGCCGCCGCTGTCGTCATAGGCCACCACCACGTCCCCGTTATTGATGCCCCAGTCCCGTGCGGCCTCGCGGAGGACCTCCGGCTCCGGCAGCGGGTGGCGTCCAGCGGCCATGGTCGGTGCGGACGCCAGTTGGGACGGCAGGTCCACATAGACTGCGCCGGGAATATGGGCCTGGCGGTAGCGGCGTTGGCCGTCGCCGTCTCCGTCGCCGAGTTTCCAGCGGACATCCAGCAGTACGGTGCGCTGTCCGGAGGTCATCCGTTCCCGCAGCGTCTGCACGTCCATCAGAGTCCTCATGAGATCTCCTCTTGACTGCCGGCGGGCCTCGTTGTCCGCCGTGTCCGGCCAGTCCATCACAGCAGCAGGCACCGGGCCAAGCTGTCGACGGACGCCGTCCGCCTTGCGCGTCAGGCCAGCTCCACGCTCTCCCCCGGCGACAGGTGCTGGTAGCTGGTGCCGTAGTGGCCGCCAAAGAGGGTCACGTGCTTTTCCACCAGCGGCAGGCCGCGGTCGCTGAGCCCGGCGTCGTGGATCGGGTAAGCGTGCTCCGCGCGCATGGCGGTGACGAAGTCGATCACCTCGGCGGTCTTCGACCACGGCGCGTGGATGGGCACCAGCACGTTCTTCACCATCAGCCCGTGCGGCACGATGAACGAATCCCCCGGGTGGTAGAGGTTGTCGTTGATGACGTAGCCGATGTTGGCCACCACCGGGATGTGTGGATGGATCAACGCATGCTGGCCGCCGAAGGTACGGACGCGGAACCCCGGCACCTCGAACTCCGTCTCCGGCTCGGCGGCGTGGATCCGCGCCGCAGCCTCGGGAGCGAGAGCCCGGAGTTCGGCCGCCACTGAGGCCGGAGCATACAGATTCATTCCATCCGTCCCCGCGAGCGGGCCCAGCACCCGGTCCCGGTCCAGGTGGTCCGCGTGCTCGTGGGTCACCAGGACGGTGGAGGCGCCGTCGAGAGCCTGCTCCACCTCGGAAAAATTGCCGGGGTCGATCACCAGGACGTGTCCGTTCTCTTCGAGCCGGACGCAGGAGTGGGTGAATTTTGTCAGCTGCATGGCACCAACCCTAACTGCGCCGCCCGATCGGCGGTATGGCAGCCTCTCCGGCCCGGGCACGGCAGCCTCTCCGGCCCGGGTATGGCAGCCTCCCCGGCCCGGGCATGGCAGCCTCTCGGGCACAGGCATGGCAGCCTCTTTGGCCCGGCAAATCGGGCCTGCTGGTAGGCTGGAGAGAGCCCACGGGCGTCCAGAACCAGCAGCAAGGAGCCGAAGCGGACATGTCCGTCCCGTCAGCCAAACCGCAGGCGCAGCGCCGCGGTTCGGAGCAGCGAGTGACCCGCCAGCGCGTAGCGGTGGCCACCGCTTTGGACAGCCTGGAGGACTTCGTCAGCACCCAGGAACTGCACCGGCTGCTGCAGGCGCGCGGCGAGCCCGTCTCGCTGGCCACCACCTACCGGGTCCTGCAGTCCATGGCCGACGACGGTCAACTGGACGTGATGCGCAACGGAGAGGGCGAAGCGGTCTACCGCCGCTGCGCCGTCGAGCACCACCACCATCACCTGCTCTGCCGGAACTGCGGCAAGACCGTGGAGATCGAGGCCCCGGCGGTGGAACAATGGGCGCAGCGGATGGCAAGGGAGCACGGCTTCACGCAGGTGGCGCACACCGTGGAAATGTACGGGCTGTGCCCGGACTGCAGCGCGGCGCAGTAACTCTGCGCTAGCCTACGTTCACCTTGACCGCGGCCACCGTGCGCCGCCCCACCCGGCCGCGGCGCTGCCGCCGGGCTCCGGTCAACCGGCACACCACGTAGATCAGGAACGAAATCGTGGTCACGTAGGGGCTGATCGGCAGGCTGCCGCCCAGCGCCAGCAGGATCCCGCCCAAGGTCGCGGTCACCGCGAACAGCACGCTGAGCAGCACCACCACCCGGGGCGAACTGCTCACCCGGAGCGCGGCTGCCGCCGGGGTGATCACCAGGGACAGCACCAACAGCGCCCCGACCACCTGGATGGACAGCGCCACGGCCAGCCCCAGCAGGAACATGAACACGATGGCCAGCGCTCCGACCGGTACGCCGCGTGCCTCGGCCAGGTCCGGATCGGCGCTGGCAAAGGTTAGCGGACGCCAAATGGCCAGCAGTCCCAGCACCACCACAGCCGACCCCGCGGCCAGCAGGTTCAGCTGCACGGTGTCCACGGAGACGATCTGCCCGGTCAGCAGGCCGAACTTGTTCGCCGAGCGGCCCTCGTAGAGCGAAAGGAACAGGATGCCCAGGCCCAGGCCGAAGGACATGATCACGCCGGTGATCGAATTCCGGTCCCTGGCGCGCATGCCCAGCACGCCCAGCACAACGGCCGCGATCACCGAGCCCACCAGCGACCCGAACACCACGTTGGCCCCGATGAGCAGCGCGAACGCGGCCCCGGCGAAGGACAGCTCGGCGATGCCATGCACGGCAAAGGCCAGGTCCCGCATCATCACGAACACGCCGATCAGGCCGCCGACCAAGCCCAGCACGGCGCCGGCGATCAACGAGTTGCGCACCAGCGGAAGCAAGTCACCATAGTCGCTGAAATTGAAGACCGAGTTCAGCAGTTCCGAGAGGTCCATCCCTACGCCCCCTCTCCGTGGTGGTGGGTGGTGGCGTCCGGCAGGCCGACCACGATGATGCGTCCCTGGTTGTGGATGACTTCCACGTGGCTGTTGTACATCCGCGACAGCACCTCCGTCGTCATCACCTCTTCCGGCGTCCCCACGCGGAACTGCCCGCCGGCCAGGTACAACACCCGGTCCACGTAATCGATGATCGGGTTGATCTCATGCGTCACAAAGACCACGGCACTGTTCTTCTCGTGGCATTGCCGGTTGATCATGGCGCTGACGGCCTGCTGGTGGTGCAGGTCCAGTGAAAGCAGCGGCTCGTCGCAGAGCAGAACCCTGGGGTCAGACGCCAGCGCCTGGGCCGCCCGGAGCCGCTGTTGCTCGCCGCCGGACAGCTGCCCCACCGGGGCCTCCGCGTACTCTGAGGCGCCCACCATGTCCAGCAGCTCATCCACCCGCCGGCGATGCTTGCGGGTGTTCAGCCGGATGCCCCAGCGGTGGCCATCCAGGCCCAAACCCACCAGGTCGCGGGCCCGCAGCGGCGTCTCGGGGGCGAAGGTCTTCTGCTGCGGAATGTAGCCAATCTCCCGGCTGCCACGTTCCAGCGGCCGCCCATTGATCTCGGCCGAGCCGTGGCTCAACGGCTGCAGGCCCAGCAGCACGCGCAGGAAGCTGGTCTTGCCCGAGCCGTTCGGGCCCAGCACGGCGAAGAACTCCCCCGGCCTGATGGTCAAATCCAGGTCATGCCACAGCACGCGCTGGCCGAAGGACAGCGAAGCACCCTGCAGGCGGACGGCGGCGGTCGCAGCCGCGCTCATCCGCGCAGTGCCTTTTCCACAGCGTGGAGGTTGCCGCTCATCCAGCCCAGGTAGTCCTGGCCTTCCGGCAGGGTCTCAGTGAAATTGACGACGGCGATGCCCGCCTTCTCCGCCAGCAAGCGGAGGCGCTGCGTTTGCGGGCCCTCGGTCTGTTCGTTGTAGGCGACAAACCGGACCGACCCGCCGGTGACCAGGTCTTCGGCTTCTTTGAGGGCCTGCGGGGCGGCGTCGTTGCCTTCCTCGGCAGCCTCCATGAAGTCCTCGGGCGTCTTGTTTTCCAGCCCCAGGGCATCGAACAGGTGCAACGGCACCGGGTCCGTGGCCGCTACGGCCACCCCGTCGGCAGAGCCGGCCACTTCGTCCGCTTCGGCACTCAGCTTGTCCAGCCCGGCATGGAACTGCTCGGCGTTGGCTTTGTAGGTATCGGCCTGATCCGGGTCCAGCGCGGACAACTTTCCGGCGACGGCATCGGCCACCTTGGCCATGGTGGCGAGGTCGTACCAGACGTGTTCGTTGAAGCCGCCGTGGTCGTGGCCGGCGTGGTCCTCCTCCCCGTGGCTGTGGTCGCCCTGGCCGGCACCGGCGTCGCCGTCGTCGGTGCCGGTGGAGGCAGGAGTGTGTGCCGCCTCTTGTGCACCGGGCAGCGGCGACAGGTCCACCGCAGTGATGATGTTGTTGTGGTCGACGCCGGTATCGTCGGCGAGGGTGTGCATGAACGTGTCATAGCCGCCGCCGTTTTCCAGTACGACGTCAGCCTTGGAAACCGCCAGCTTGTCGCGGGCCGATGCTTCATAGGAGTGCGGGTCCTGGGCCATCCGGTCAATGATCGACGTGACCTCAACCCGGTCGCCGCCGATGCTGCGCGCCACGTCTCCGTAGACATTCGTGGAAGCCACCACACTCAACGTTCCCTGCGCTGTGTCCTCACCTGCGGCCCCGCCTCCGGCAGCCGCGCAACCGGACAACAGCAGTGCTGTGGCGGCCAGACCGGCCAGGACGGGGGTGGTGCGGGAGTGCCTCACGGGCGACCTCGGTTCTACTCACAGATGAGAATCAGTAACAATAAGGGTTTCCAGAATAGCGCATTGCGAACCGTTCGCATTACCGCACGCCGAGGGCGCGGAACCGCCTAGCAGTTCCGCGCCCTCTTCAGTGGGTTATTCGCCGGTCCGGCGGAGGCCCTGGGCCTGCGTCTCGTCGCGGATCTCGCCCACCAGCACTTCGATCACATCCTCGAGGAACAGCACGCCGTGGGTGCTGCCGTCGGTGCCCAGCACACGGGCCAGGTGCGAGCCCGTGCGCTGCATGACCCCCAGCGCGTCCTCGATTTCCTCATCGAGCGCCAGATTGGCCAAGGTGCGGACCTTGGTGACCGGGATCGTCTTGTTGAACCGGTCCTCCGGGATGGTCATGACGTCCTTCAGGTGCAGGTATCCGGTCAGGTTGTCCTCCGCATCGGCCACCGCGAACCGGGAGAACCCGGTCCGGCCCACCACCCGCTCGAACTGCTCCGGGGTGGTATCGACGCCGATGGTCACCAGCTGGTCAAGGGGCACCATCACGGTGGCCGCGGTGACGGCCGAGAACTCCAGCGAGCTGGAGATCAGTCCGGCGTCGTCGTCCACCAGCCCGTGCTTCGTGGACTCCTGCACGATCGACTGGACTTCCTCCAGCGTGAAGGTGGAGGACACCTCGTCCTTCGGTTCGATCCGCATGGCCCGGAGAATGTGGTTCGCCGACCAGTTCAGCGTGGCGATGACTGGCCGCACCACCTTGGACACGGCCACCAACGGCGGGGCGAGCAGCAACGCAGCTTTGTCCGCCACGGAAACGGAGATGTTCTTCGGCACCATTTCGCCAAAGGTCACGTGCAGGAAGGTCACCAGCAGCAGCGCCACGGCAAAGGAGATCCCGTAGGAAACCTCATGCGGAATGCCCAGCCAGCCCTCCAGCGGCAGCAGCAGCAGTTCCTTGATCGCCGGTTCAGCCACGTTCAGGATCAGCAGCGAACACACGGTGATGCCCAGCTGGGCGCACGCCAGCATCAGGGAGACGTGTTCCATGGCCCACAAGGTGGTCTTGGCACGCTTGGATCCGCCCTCTGCCAAGGGCTCGATCTGGCTTCGGCGGGCGGACATGACGGCGAACTCGGCGCCGACGAAGAAGGCGTTGCCCAGCAGCAGCACCACCAGCCAGAAAATACCCATGGCCGCCATCAGAGCTCACCCGCCTTGCCGGCGTCGGGCAGCCCGGCCTCGGCTGCCGGGTCGGGGATAAAGCGCACGCGGTCCACCCGCCGTCCGTCCAGCCGCTCGACCTCCAGCGTGCCGCCCTCCACCGCGACGGTATCGCCAACAACGGCAATCCGGCCCAGCTCGGCCATGATGAAGCCGCCCACCGTTTCATAGCTGGCCTCGTCGGGCACGGTCAGCTGCGGAATCTGCTCGGTGACCTCGTCCGGACGCATCAAACCGGGGAAATACCAGTTCCCGGCGGCGCTCTGCAGCACTCCCGGCTTGACCCGGTCGTGTTCGTCTGCGACCTCGCCGACGATTTCCTCCACCAGATCCTCCAGCGTGACAACGCCTGCGGTTCCGCCGTATTCGTCCAGGACGACGGCGAACTGCAGGTTCGCGGCACGCAGTTCGGAGAGCAGCGAGTCCAGGTGCACCGTCTCCGGCACGCGCAGCACATCGGTCATGATGGTGGCCGCTGGCAGGGCCCCACGCTTCTGGCGCGGGACGCCGATGGCCTTCTTGATGTGCGCGACGCCGCGGACGTCGTCGGGCGAATCGCCGAGAACCGGGAACCGGGAGTAGCCGGTCCGGCGGGCAGCGGCAATCAGATCGGCCACGGTCTGGTCGGCATCGATGAACTCCACACGGATCCGCGGGGTCATGACATCTGCAGCGGTCCGGCCGGAGAAGGACAGCGTCTTGGCCAGGAAGTTCGCGGTCCCGGCGTCCAGCGTGCCCATCTCGGCGGAGCGGCGCACCAGCGACGCGAGCTCGGAGGGAGTCCGCGCGCCGGAAAGCTCTTCCTTGGCCTCCAGCCCGAACAGGTGGAGCACCTTGTTGGCAAAGCCGTTGAGCATCAGCACGAAGGGCTTGAAGACCGCGGTGAAGATCAGCTGGGGCCGCGCCACCAGCTTGCCGACTGCCATCGGCAGCGCGATGGAAGCGTTCTTCGGGACCAGTTCGCCCAGCAGCATGGAGAGCAGGGTGGCGATCACCATGGCGACCACAGCCCCGATCGGCTGAATTACCGCCTCGGCCAGGCCGAGCGCCGCCAACGGCGGACGCAGCAGGCTGCTGATCGCCGGTTCCATCAAGAAACCGGTCAGCAGCGTGGTCAACGTGATGCCGAGCTGGCAGCTGGACAGCTGCGTGGAGAGGGACTTCAGGCATTTCATCAGCGGCACTGCGCCACGGTCGCCTTTGTCGACGGCGCGCTGCACAGTGGGCTGGTCGAGGGCCACCAGGGCGAATTCAACGGCAACGAAGAAGCCGGTGCCGAGGATTAAGAGCATGCCGGCGGCGATTTGGATCCATTCCATCAGCGCGCCGCCGTCCTGCAGATCAGGCGGTCAGATGGAGGGTGGTCGTCCGAGCCCGGACTAGAGGGCTCCTGACCGGCCGCATTGGCGGCAAGTGTGTGATGGGCACGTGCACGGGATTTGCCGGTGCTGGGTGACGCCTCGCAATTGACCACCGCTTGGGCGGCCCCCGCAGTGCGGCATGCACTTGCGGGGCGCGTCACGGACCGGCTCCTAGAATAGCTGTCCATTATGCGCACTAGCGTAGCAGCCAGACCCCGCCGCGGGCCCCCCTGCTCCGCTACCAGCTCTGCGGTACCGGGCGCCCCTCCTCATAGCCAGCGGCCGACTGCACACCAACGATGGCCTGCTCGCGGAACTGCACCAAATTCTGCGCGCCGGCATAGGTCAGCGAGCTGCGCAAACCGGCGGTGATCTCGTCCAGCAGGTCCTCTACACCGGGACGCAGCGGGTCAAGGTACATCTTCGAGGACGAAATGCCTTCCTCGAAAAGTGCCTTGCGCGCCCGCTCGAAGGCGTCGTCGCGGCGGGTCCGGTTCTGCACGGCACGGGCCGAGGCCATGCCGAAACTCTCCTTGTATTTGCGACCGCTGCTGTCCGTGAGCAGGTCCCCCGGACTTTCGTGCGTGCCGGCGAACCAGGAGCCGATCATCACCTGGCTGGCCCCGGCCGCCAGCGCCAGCGCCACGTCGCGCGGATAGCGGACCCCGCCGTCGGCCCAGACATGCGCGCCAAGCTCGCGTGCAGCCTCCGCGCATTCCTGGACGGCTGAGAACTGCGGACGGCCCACCGCAGTCATCATCCGCGTGGTGCACATGGCGCCCGGCCCCACGCCGACCTTGACGATGTCAGCGCCGGCTTCCACTAGGTCGCGGACCCCTTCGGCGCTGACCACGTTGCCGGCCACCACGGGAACCTGCGGATCCAGACTGCGTACGGCGTCAAGGGCGTCGAACATCTTGCGCTGGTGCCCGTGCGCGGTATCCACCACCAGCACGTCCACTCCCGCCTCCAGCAGCGCCTCGGTCTTGCCCTTAACATCGCCATTGATTCCGACGGCGGCCGCCACCCGCAGTCTGCCCTGCGGGTCCAGCGTGGGGGTGTAGATGGTGGACCGGAGCGCGCCCGAACGGGTAAGCGCGCCCAGCAGCATGCCGTCGTCGTCCACCACCGGGGCGAAGTGCGCCGACGCCGAGTCGAACAAATCGAAGGCCTGGCGCAACGAGGCCTCCATCCCGGCGTCGAACATGGACGCCTCCAGCAGCAGCGGGTGGGCCGCCATCACCGACTCCAGCGCGGCATAGCGGTCTACGCCCTCGCAGTCCTCGGCGCGCACCACGCCCACGCACTTGCCGGCGTCGTCCACTACCGCGACGGCGCCGTGCGACCGCTTGTCCATCAAGTGCAGGGCGTCAATGACGGTGTTCCCCGCGGTCAGTTTCAACGGGGTTTCGAAGACGGTGTGGCGGTCTTTGACCCAGCCGGTGACCTCCGCAAGCACCTCCAGCGGCACGTCCTGCGGCAGCACGGCAAGCCCGCCCCGGCGCGCCATCGTCTCCGCCATCCGGCGCCCGCTCACGGCGGTCATGTTCGCCACCACCAGCGGAATGGTGCTGCCCGTGCCGTCGCCGGCGGACAAGTCCACGTCCAGCCTGGAGGTGACGTCGGAGCGCGAAGGCACCAGGAAGACGTCTGAATAGGTCAGGTCGGTCATCGGCTGGTTGATCAGGCGCATGGCTGCTCACTTTCCTCGTCGCCGTGCAGGCCGGCGGAACGGCCGGTGCAGGTGGTTCGGGAACCGTACGGTACCCCGGGAGCCTGCGGCAGCGCACCGCAGTGGACCGGCCAGGCTCCCCCGGAAAGTCTAGAGGCAGCGGCGCCGGGAACGAATCGCAGAGATGTTCGGCGGCGCGGGCGGTAAAGATTAGCCTGCGTTGCGAAAGTGTCATTAGACTGGCTACTGGTCCAGATCTAGTGCGCGCCAGACGCGCGCTCGCAATTCCGCTGCTGACGGCAGGTCCGGAAGGCAGCCAGGGAAGCGTGTGATCTGCAGGGCAAGCGGCAACTCACGGAAGAGGCGTATTACAAGTGCCAGAGCATCCCAACCTTCGTCTACCCGAGGAATTTGGCGGTAACGAATGGCTCGTTGACGAAATCTACGAGCAGTACCTCCAAGACAAGAATTCCGTGGACAAGAAATGGTGGAGCATCTTCGAAGCGGCCAATGGCGCCGGCAGTTCGAACGACACTGCTGCTTCCGCGCAGTCCCCGTCCCGCCCCGCTCCGGTGAAGGACACCCCGAAGGCCTCGGGTGAGAGCACTGCCACCGATCGGGCCGGAACCAAGCCCATTCCCGCCGACACCCGGCCGGCACCCAACACCTCCACCGATAAGGCCGCTGCCCCGGCCAAGCCCGCCGCGAAGGCGGAGCCGAAGCCGGCACCGATCCCGGCCCAGCTGCCCAAGTCCGCGCCCAGCGCCGTCGCCGAAGAGGACACCGTCTCCGTGCTCCGCGGACCGGCCAAGGCCATCGCCACCAACATGGACGCCAGCCTCAGCGTGCCCACCGCAACGACGGTGCGCGCAGTTCCGGCCAAGCTGCTGATCGACAACCGCGTGGTGATCAACTCAAACCTGGCGCGCGCCCGTGGTGGCAAGGTCTCCTTCACCCACCTGATCGGCTACGCCGTGGTCAAGGCGCTGGGCCAGTTCCCCAGCCAGAACGTCCACTACGACGAGATCGACGGCAAGCCCGCGGCGGTCCAGCCGGCCCACGTGAACTTCGGCATTGCCATTGACATGCCCAAGCCGGACGGCACCCGCCTGCTGGTGGTGCCGAACATCAAGCGCGCCGAGACGATGAACTTCTCCGAGTTCTGGCATACCTACGAGGACCTGATCAAGCGGGCCCGCGCCGGCAAGCTGACCGCGGACGACTACGCCGGCACCACAGTCTCGCTGACGAACCCGGGCGGCATCGGGACCGTCCACTCCGTGCCCAGGCTGTCCAAGGGCCAGGCCACCATCGTGGGCGTCGGCGCCCTCGAGTACCCGGCCGAATTCCGCGGCGCCAGCGAGAAGACCATTGCCGCCCAAGGCGTCGGCAAGATCATCACGCTGACCTCCACCTATGACCACCGTGTGATCCAGGGCGCGGGCTCCGGCGAGTTCCTGCGCCTGGTCGAATCGCTGCTGCTGGGCGAGCAGGGCTTCTACGACGAAATCTTCGAAGCGCTGCGTATCCCCTACGAGCCGGTCCGCTGGCGCGCGGACAACCAGGTGGACGTCGAGCTGCAGGTCAACAAGATTGCCCGCATCCAGCAGCTGGTCCACGCCTACCGCGTCCGCGGCCACCTGATGGCGGACACCAACCCGCTGGAATACGTCCAGCGCAAGCACCCGGACCTGGACATCAATACCTACGGGCTGACCCTGTGGGACCTGGACCGCGAGTGGGTCACCGGCGGATTCGGCGGCGCCGACCGCCTGAAGCTGCGCGACATCCTCGGTGTGCTCCGCGACGCCTACTGCCGCACCACCGGCATCGAGTACATGCACATCCAGGATCCGGCCGAGCGCGAGTGGTTCCAGAACGAGCTGGAGCGCCCCTACGCGAAGCCCAGCCGGGAAGAGCAGCTGCGCGTCCTGGGCAAGCTGAACGCCGCCGAAGCGTTCGAGACCTTCCTGCAGACCAAGTTCGTGGGCCAGAAGCGCTTCTCCCTGGAGGGCGGCGAATCCCTGATTCCGCTGCTGGATGCAGTCATTTCCGACGCCGCCGACGACGGCCTGGACGAAGTGGCCATCGGCATGGCCCACCGCGGCCGGCTGAACGTGCTGACGAACATTGCCGGCAAGACCTACGCACAGGTCTTCCGCGAGTTCGAGGGCACCCAGGACCCGCGCAGCGTCCAGGGCTCCGGTGACGTGAAGTACCACCTGGGCACCGAAGGGAAATTCACCTCCGACAACGGCAACGAGACCAAGGTCTACCTGGCCGCCAACCCCTCCCACTTGGAGGCCGTTGACCCGGTGCTGGAGGGCATCGTCCGTGCCAAGCAGGACCGCCTGGACCGCGGCGACGAGTTCCCGGTGCTGCCGATCATGATCCACGGCGACGCGGCCTTCGCCGGCCAGGGCGTGGTGGCGGAAACCCTGAACCTCTCCCAGCTGCGCGGCTACCGCACCGGCGGCACCGTGCACATTGTGGTCAACAACCAGGTCGGTTTCACCACCTCGCCGCACTCCTCGCGGTCGTCGGTGTACTCGACCGACGTGGCGAAGATGATCCAGGCTCCGGTCTTCCACGTGAACGGCGATGATCCGGAAGCCGTGGTCCGCGTGGGCCAGATGGCCTACGAGTACCGCCAGCGCTTCCACAAGGATGTCGTCATCGACATGGTCTGCTACCGCCGCCGCGGGCACAACGAGGGCGACGATCCCTCGATGACGCAGCCGATGATGTACAACCTGATCGAGGCCAAGCGATCCACCCGCAAGCTGTACACCGAGGCCCTGGTGGGTCGCGGCGACATCACGCAGGACGAGGCGGACCAGGCACTGCGCGACTACCAGGAACGGCTGGAGCGCGTCTTCGCCGAAACCCACGCCGCGCAGACCTCGCCGATCCCGATCATCACCAAGGACTCGGCAGCCGTCTCCGATCTGGAGCGCCCGCTGTCGCAGCAGGCCGAGGATAAGGACAATGTGCCCTCCGGCACCGCCATCTCCGCGGAGACGCTGGCGAAGATCGGCCAGGCGCATCTGGCCATCCCGGAAAGCTTCACCGTCCACCCGAAGCTGAAGGCCCTGCTGGAGCGCCGCGAGCAGATGTCCCGCGAAGGCAACATCGACTGGGGCTTCGGCGAACTGGCCGCCTTCGGCTCGCTGCTGATGGAAGGCGTCCCGGTGCGCCTGGCCGGCCAGGACTCCCGACGCGGCACCTTCGTGCAGCGCCACGCCGTCTTCCACGACCGCGTGAGCGGCGAAGAGTGGGCACCGCTGAGCCATCTGTCCGATGACCAAGCGAAGCTGTGGATCTACGACTCGCTGCTGTCCGAGTACGCGGCCATGGGCTTCGAATACGGCTATTCGGTGGAGCGGCCGGATGCGCTGGTGCTCTGGGAGGCGCAGTTCGGCGACTTCGTCAACGGCGCCCAGACCGTGATCGACGAGTTCCTCTCCTCCGCCGAGCAGAAGTGGGGCCAGCGTTCCTCGCTGGTGCTGATGCTGCCGCACGGCTACGAAGGCCAGGGCCCGGACCACTCGTCCGCCCGGATCGAGCGCTTCCTGCAGATGTGCGCCGAGGACAACATGATCGTGGCCAACCCGACCACCCCGGCCTCGCACTTCCACCTGCTGCGCCGCCAGGCCTACAACCGGCCCCGCAAGCCGCTGATCATCTTCACGCCGAAGCAGCTGCTGCGGTTGAAGGCCGCCGCCGCCAAGGTCGAGGACTTCACCACCGGCACGTTCCAGCCGGTCATCGGGGATGTCCAGGACCTCAACGGCCAGGACGTGGACCGCGTGGTGCTGGTCTCCGGCCGGCTCTACTACGATCTGCTGGCCGCTCGCCAGAAGAACTCGGACACCAAGACCGCACTCATCCGGGTGGAGCAGCTGTACCCGCTGCCGGTTGAGGAGATCCAGGCGGAACTGGCGAAGTACCCGAACGCCGAGGTGGTCTGGGCTCAGGACGAGCCCGCCAACCAGGGCCCGTGGCCGTTCATGGGCCTGTACCTGCCGGAGGCTTTGGACCGGAAGCTGCGCCTGGTGTCCCGCCCGGCGTCCGCTGCGACCTCCACCGGCTCGGCCAAGCGTCACGCCGTGGAGCAGGACGTTCTGGTCAAGAAGGCCTTTGAGCGCCGGTAAGTAGGATAGTGGGCGGGGGGCCGCAGGGCGCCCCGCCCACTTTCTTTTAAGCCCCGTTCCAAGCACTGTCTCCAGCCCGTCGAACCAGAAAGCTACTTGTGGAGCAACGCAGAATCAGGATCGCCGCCGTAGGTGAACAACTGCTGGCCGGCGTGGGAGACCCGCGCGCCCTCGGATGGTTGGGCCGCACCCTGGCCCGGACCAACCCTGAACCAGCCACCCTGGAGTCCTTCGTCCTGGCATCGCCGAACGAAGGGACGGAGGAACTGGCCGGCCGCTGGCTCCAGGAAGCCGGCCGGCGTTTCGATGACGGCTTCGAAAACCGGCTGATCATCGGCCTGTCCGGCCGCGACCTCGACCTCGGCTTGTCCACGGCCCGCAGCAGGCTCAACCTGGCGAACATTCTCGACGGCGCGGCGCAGCTCAGCGTCAAGGTCTTCGTGGTCGGTCCGCCGCCCGGGCTGGACGCCGCGCGCAATTCCCAGCTCGCCGAACTGTCGACCGCTTTCGGCGACGTCACCACGCGCCGCAAACACGTCTTCGTGGACACCTTCACGCCCCTGCTCAACCACGAGCAGTGGCGCACCGACCTGGCCGGCAACGGCGGAACCCCGGGCCAGGCGGGCTATGGCCTGCTGGCATGGCTGGTCCTGCACCGGGGCTGGTATCCGTGGCTGGACCTGCCCGAACCCTTCTAGCGACCACACCCCGAAGAACCTCGGGGCAACTCCTTTCAGTTCCCAGACGGCGGGACCGGCCCTGCTCCGGTTCCGCCGTTCTGTGTCTGCTCCTGTTGCTGAACCTGTTGCTCTTCTTGCCGAACCTGCTGCTCCGCACGGCACACCCCTTGCCCTCGGCCATATCGCGATATATCGTGTCTCCCATAACGAGATATATCGCGTTGGGAGCGGTGTGTCGCTACAGGCAGGACAAGTCATGAACGATACGTGGAGCATCGGCGGTCCACAGACCATCGAGGTTGACGAGGTTCGCGCACTCAAAGCCTCCATCGTCAAGGGGCGGCTGGACATCATCGTGCACGATGAGCCGGCCGTCAGGGTGGAGGTCTCCGAGGTCATCGGCGCACCACTGGAAATGACCCTGCGCGGCGGCGTGCTGGAGATCAGCCACCACAAGGGCGGCGAGGGCGCTTGGGGTTTTTTGGCGCGGCAGGTCAATCTGGCGGTCTCCGGCTACCGGGAGGAAGCCGTGATCAGCATCGCGCTGCCCCGGGACGTTGCGGTCAAGGCGTCCACCGTCAGCGGGGACGGCCTGGTCAGTGGCACCGCTGCCAACGTGGATTTGAATACGGTGTCCGGCTCCATGATGGCTGACCAGACCACCGGCGTGCTCACGGTCAACACCGTCAGCGGCGAAATCATCGTGCGACACCACAGCGGCACGTTGGCGGTGAAGAGTGTCTCCGGCGAGGTCACGGCGTCGGGCGATTTGGGTCATATCCGGGCCAGCACGGTCAGCGGCGACCTGAGCTTTGACCTGCAGGGCGCCCCCCAGGATCTGGCCGTCAATTCCGTATCCGGCAACGTCACCGTTCGGGTGCCCGAGCACTACGGCGTGGACGTGGCGGCTTCCTCGGCCACAGGCAGCATCACCGTCAACGACCAAAAGTTCTTCGGCTTCTCGGAGAAAGTGAAGACCCGGATAGGTCCCGAAGGCCGCGGGCTCACCGTCCGGTCCAGTACCGTCTCGGGCACCTTGGCGGTTTTCCACCGGGACACGGCCGGAAGCCAGGTGAACTGATGCCTCCGGTATTCGCCCACGGTGCCCTGCGGCTCTACCTGCTCGCCCTGGTGGCAGAGGGAGACAAGCACGGTTATGACATCATCCGTGCCCTCAGCGACCGGTTTGGCGGCACCTACTCCCCCAGCGCGGGCACCGTCTATCCCCGGCTGGCGAAACTTGAGGAAGAAGGACTGGTTGCCACGGTCTCGGACGGACGGCGCACGGTCTACAGCATCACCGATGCCGGACGGCGGGAACTGGCCGCCCGACAGGGCGAGCTGGCCGACGTCGAAGCTGACATCTCGGCCTCGGTGCGGCGGCTGGCCGACGGGCTGCGGGACGAACTGCGCAGCTCCATGAAAGGGCTGCGCGCCGATCTTGCGGCCTCGGCCGAGGCCGCCCGCAGCACGGCCAGGAATTCTCCGCGGGCGGCTGATGCTGCCGGGGCCCGTACGGTGAAGGAGCTGGAACACCTGCTCAATGACTTCCGCGACGACGTCCGGGTGCGCCTGCGCCGGCGCAGCGCCACCGGATCCGTCGACGAAGTTGCCGTGCAGACCATACGGACGGTGCTGGATCAGGCCAAAGCGTCCATCACCGCAGCCTTGCGCTGACTTCCAGGCGCAGCCCGCTCTGCGCAGAGCTCCGTCAGTTAGGAGCAGGCGCGGGCATGTGAAAGACTGGTGCGCAGTTCTTTTTCATCCAGCAAAGGAGGCAGCTATGAGCAAGCGTGCACGCAAGCGCCGTGACCGTAAGCGCGGCGGCGCAAACCACAGCAAGCGCCCCAACACCTAAGCGGTTGGGCACCAGCCCGCGCGGCTGATGCTGCTGACGAAAGAACCCCCGTGCCCATCTGGGCGGCGGGGGTTCTTCCGTTGTTGCTGCGGGCCGGCAGCCCCTGGGAGTCCGGCCGGCCGATCAAGCTAAACGGTGTCGGATTCCCTGATGTGGCCGATCTTGTCCAAGATGCGCTCCTTAAGGGTCTGCGGTGCGGCTTCCTGGCAGGAGCGCTTCACCACCGAGCGGATCAGGCATTCCAGATTGTGTTCTTCGGCGCACTCTTGGCAACTGTCGAGATGCGCCTTGATCTCCGCGAGGTCGTCGCGGGAGAGTGCGCCGTCAACGTACTCGTAAATCCGTTGCATCCGGTCGTCTTCGCAGTCGCCCAGTCCGTGGCAGTCGCTCATTTGACGTTCTCCTGTTGTGTCCCCACCGCCGCCGCGGCGTCTTTCCTGTCCTTGGTACTGCCCATGCCGCGTTCGTGCGCGTAGTCCGCAAGCAGCTCGCGCAACAGCTTGCGTCCCCGGTGCAAACGGGACATCACGGTACCAATGGGGGTGTTCATGATTTCCGATATTTCCTTGTACGCGAAGCCCTCTACATCCGAGAAGTAGACGGCCAGCCGGAATTCCTCCGGAATGGCCTGGAGGGCGTTCTTCACATCAGAATCCGGCAGGTGGTCCAGTGCCTCCGCTTCCGCAGACCGCAGTCCCGAGGAAGTGTGGGAGGCCGCCTGGAACATCTGCCAGTCCTCTACCTGGTCCGTATTGGACTGTTGCGGTTCGCGCTGGCGCTTCCGGTAGAGGTTGATGTAAGTGTTCGTCAGGATCCGGTACAGCCAGGCCTTGAGGTTGGTCCCGGGCTTGTACTGGTGAAAAGCCGAAAACGCCTTGGTGTAGGCCTCCTGCACCAGATCCTCGGCATCGCTGGGATTGCGTGCCATCCGCATCGCGGCAGAGTACAGCTGGTCCACATACTGCATGGCGTCGCGCTCAAAGCGGGCGCGGCGCTCTTCGGCAGTTTCCGTCTGGACGTCAACCTCGTCCGGCTGCCCCGTTGTTTCTGGGCTGCTGCGGTTTGTGGCGGCGTCCGAATTGTCAGTCGTCATTGGCTCCCAGTCTACGCTGAGCTTCACGACCCCCTGGGCCGGTGCCGCGCCGTCTACCGACCCCGCGGGGGCCGGCTCGGCAAGCGCTGTAGTCACAGGTTTTCCCTTCGTTCCGACACATGGTGGACCGGAGACAATGCACCGGTTGTTCCTCTGATGGGTAACACTCGATGCGGGACCGCTATTCCCTTCCGATGATGGACAAACCCTCAGGCAAGGTGTGCGGTGCCAACAAAAGTGCCAGACTAGTGTCCAGTGCCGCCTCCCCGCGGTCCGGCCGAGGGGAAAGGTACAGATTCCTTCGACGCACGCCGACGCCCAGGAGGCTTCCATGTCAATCGTCCGCCTTGCCGCCCGTCCGCTGCTGGCCACCAGTTTTATAGCCACCGGCATCGACCGCTTGCGCCACACAGAGGAAACAGCTGCCTCCTTGCGGCCGCTGGTTCAGCAGACAGAATCCGTCTTTCCCGCGGCAGGAGCGTTGGCCGGGCAAGAGAAGACGATTGCACGCGTCATCGGCGCAGCCCAGGTCGGCGCAGGCGTCCTGCTGGGCATGGGCAAGTTCTCCCGCCTTGCAGCGGCACTGCTGGCCGGCACCACCGCGGTTAACACGCTGGTGGAATACCGGGCTGCCGATTCCACCACTCCGGAAGCCAGACGAGACCGCCGCAACCGGCTCCTGAAGAACCTGTCGCTGGCCGGAGCGGTCATGCTGGCAGCAGTCGACACCGCCGGCAAGCCGGGCCTGGTCTGGCGTGCCGAGCATCTGGCGGCCGACGCCCGGCGCAACGTCCGCTCGATCAGCAAGGACGCGCGCCGCAATGCCGCGTCGATGGGCAAAGACGCCCGCAAGCACCTGAAGAAGGCAGAGCGCACCGTGCGGGAAGCCACCGCGGACGTGGTGGGATCCTGAACGAAATGCCCATGGTTGCCCAGAGCTGGCCGGCTCCCTATGCAGAGAAACCGATCGACGCAACGGTCCAGATCCCTGCTTCCAAGTCCCTGACCAACCGGTATCTGGTGCTCGCGGCGTTGGCCGACGGCCCGTCCCGGCTCCGCGCCCCGCTGCACTCACGTGACACCTTCCTGATGGTGGATGCGCTTCGGTCCTTGGGCGCCCGGATTACCGAGGCGGAGGGAGACGGCCGGTTCGGCCCCGACCTGCTGGTGGAGCCGATTGACCCGGCGCACCCGCTGGGGGGTGCCGGTATCGATTGCGGTCTGGCCGGCACCGTCATGCGCTTCGTGCCGCCGCTGGCAGCACTGTGCACGGGACAGGTTGAGTTCGACGGCGACCCGGCGGCACGGCGCCGGCCGATGTCCCCCACCATCGACGCGCTGCGCCAACTGGGTGTGGAAGTGGACGACAGCGGACGCGGCAGCCTCCCCTTCCGCATCACCGGCACCGGCAGCGTGCCCGGCGGTCATCTGGCGATTGATGCCAGCGCGTCCTCACAGTTTGTCTCCGCCCTGCTGCTGGTGGCTCCGCGCTTCCGCGACGGCCTGCATCTGGAGCACGTCGGCGAGCGCGTGCCGAGCCTGGACCACATCGCCATGACGGTCCGGCTGCTGCGCGACCTCGGCGTGGCCGTGGACGACTCCCGCCCGAACCACTGGGTGGTCTCCCCCGGTCCGATCCGCGCCTTCGATACCCGGATTGAGCAAGACCTCTCCAACGCCGGACCGTTCCTGGCCGCCGCGTTGGCCACCCGCGGCCGGATCAGGGTGCCGAATTGGCCGGCTTCCACCACCCAGGTGGGCGACGCCTGGCGGGACATCCTGCCCCGGCTCGGCGCCACGGTCACGCTGGAAGACGGGACGCTTACAGTAGTCGGCGGCGAAAAGATCACCGGCGCGGACCTTGCCGATACCAGCGAACTGGCTCCCACTGCGGCGGCCCTGTGCGCGCTGGCCGACGGCGAGTCCCGGCTGAGCGGTATTGCCCACCTGCGCGGGCACGAAACCGATCGCTTGGCTGCCCTCGTGGCGGAAATCAACCGGCTGGGCGGCGACGCCGAAGAGACGGCCGACGGGCTGCTGATCCGGCCCCGGCCGCTGCACGGCGGGTTGTTCCACTCCTACGAAGACCACCGCATGGCTACGGCCGGAGCCATCATCGGCCTGGCTGTGCGCGGCGTGGAGGTGGAGGACATCGGGACGACGGCGAAGACCATGCCCGAGTTCCCGCAGCTCTGGCAGGAAATGTACGCTGCCGCACCGGCACCCACCGAAGGCTGACGGTGGCGCGTAGTACTGGAAGCTGGGACGAGTCGGATGTGCGCATCCGCCCCAACAAGCGCGGCACACGTCCACGCACCAAGGACCGCCCCGCCCACGAAGACGCCGAGCTCGGCCGGATCGTGACCGTCGACCGTGGCCGCTACACCGCCGTCGTCGCCGAAGACACCCCCGAGGAGCGCACCGTCGTCGCGGCCCGCGCCCGGGAGTTGCGCCGCACTCCGGTGGTGGCCGGAGATTTCGTGGCCCTGGTCGGGGACGTGTCCGGCGAACCGGACAGCCTGGCCCGGCTGGTCCGGGTGGAGGAACGACGGACGCTGCTGCGCCGCAGCGCGGATGACACCGACCCGGTGGAGCGCGTGGTGGTGGCGAATGCGGACCAACTGATCATTGTGGTGGCCGCGGCCAATCCCGAACCCCGGACCGGCTTCATCGACCGGGCACTGGTGGCGGCGTACGACGCCGGGATCAGTCCGCTGCTGTGCGTGACCAAAGCGGACCTGAAGGATCCCGCCGAACTGCTGTCCAACTACACGCATCTGGACCTGCCGGTGATCGTCAGCCGCACGGCGGCCGTGGACGCTGCCGGCGTGGATACGCTCTCCGACGAGGGCCTGTCCGCCCGGCTAGATACCGAGGCCGTGGCAGAGCTGCGCGGTTACCTCGACGGCAAGGTCACCGTTACCCTGGGTCATTCGGGCGTCGGCAAGTCCACCATGGTCAACGCGCTGACCGGCGCCCAGCGTGCCACCGGCGGGGTCAACGCCGTCACCGGGCGCGGCCGCCACACCTCGTCGTCGGCGTTGGCGCTGAAAGTCCTGGACGCGCCGGCCGGCACCTGGATCATCGATACTCCCGGCATCCGCTCCTTCGGATTGGCCCACGTGGATCCCGACCGCATCCTGTCGGCCTTCCCTGATCTGGGGCCCGGCACGGCCGACTGTGCGCGCGGCTGCAAGCACGACGCGTCCGCCATCGACTGCGGTCTGGACGCCTATGTGGCTGACGGCGGTGCCGGCGACGCCGGGACGGTCCGGCTGGCGTCCCTGCGCCGCTTGTTGGGCGCCGAGGAACGGCCGGAGGCCAAGGAGCTCGGCACGGTCTAGGTTTGCCGCCCGGTTGCGGGCGCTGCCTCCCGCGTCCGCGCTGCACTTACCGATAGGTTGAAACCTATGACCCACGCTCCGCAAACCTACAACGACGATCTGCGCCTGGCCCACGTGATGGCCGACTCCGTGGATGCGCAGACCATGGCCCGGTTCAAGGCCCTCGACCTGAAGGTGGAGACCAAGCCGGACCTCACTCCGGTCACCGACGCCGACCGCGCCGCCGAAGAAGCCATCCGCGGGCAGCTCTCCCGGTCCCGGCCGCGGGATGCGGTGCTGGGTGAAGAGTTCGGCAGCAGCGGGCACGGCACCCGCCGGTGGATCATCGACCCGATTGACGGCACCAAGAACTTTGTCCGCGGCGTACCCGTCTGGGCCACCCTGATCGCCCTGGTGGACGAGGGACAGCCGGTGGTGGGCCTGGTCAGTGCGCCGGCACTGGGCAAGCGGTGGTGGGCCGCCAAGGGAACCGGCGCCTACACCGGGCGTTCGCTGGCCGCTGCCACTAGGCTGCAGGTTTCCGCCGTGGACCGGCTGGAGGATGCGTCGATGTCCTATTCCAGTCTGGGCGGTTGGAAGGAACGCGGGAACCTGGACGACTTCCTCGAGCTGACCGAATCGGTCTGGCGCACCCGCGCGTTCGGCGATTTCTGGTCCTACTGCCTGGTGGCCGAAGGCGCCGTGGACATTGCCTGCGAACCGGAGCTGAACCTCTACGACATGGCCGCCCTGGTCCCGATCGTCACCGAAGCCGGCGGCAGGTTCAGCTCGCTGGAGGGCGAGGACGGCCCGTTCGGCGGCAACGCGCTGGCTACCAACGGCCTACTGCACCAGACCGCACTGCACCGCCTGAACCCCGAACTGCGTGGCCAGCGCCCGGCCGGGTCGGCCACCGCGGCATACGACGACGAAGCAGCCGGCGGCACCGAAGCCGGCGGCGAGGGCCGGTAACCGGCCGCTGTACAAGGAGCACCACGTGGCACACGGCGGCCCCCGGATGGACGATGAGCGGCGCCGGGCCTACGGCGACACCTTCCAGCAGGGCGGCGAACACTACGACCGCATCCGTCCCGGCTACCCGGACGACGCAGTGGACTGGCTGCTGCCGGCCCACGCCCGCACCGCCGCTGATCTGGGTGCCGGCACCGGAAAGTACACCGCCGCGTTGGCCGCGCGGGGACTGCAGGTGATTGCGGTGGACCCGTCTGCCGACATGCTCGCCCAGCTGCGACGCAACCTGCCCGGCGTGGCCACCGTGGTGGGTACCGCGGAGCAGACCGGGATCGCCGATGCCAGCATGGATGTTGTCACTGTGGCCCAAGCCTGGCACTGGACCGACCCGCTCCGGGCCAGTACCGAGGCCGCCCGCATCCTGAAGCCCGGCGGTGTCTTGGGATTGGTGTGGAACCAGTTGGATACCGGCGTGCCGTGGGTACACCGGCTCACCCGCATCATGCATGCCGGCGATGTGCTCAAACCGGATTTTCGTCCCCGGATCGGACCGGAGTTCAGCGGACTGGAAGGGCACGACACCCACTGGCAGGACCCGCTCAGCACGCTGGATGTGATGGAGCTGGCCAAAACCCGCAGCTATTACTTGCGCGCCAACGAGGCAACCAGGACCAAAGTGTTGGCCAACCTGGACTGGTACCTCCACGACCATCTGGGCCACTCCCCCGGAGCACCGATCGGGCTGCCCTATCTGACCCACAGCTGGCGGGCACGGGCGGCCTGAGCTCCGGGACGCTGCCCCGGACGCACCCCGGGCGCCGTCACAGACCTGCCGCAGCTTGTCATCAGGCCAGCCGTCCGGCAAAATTTAGGCATGCCGAAATATTGGGTGAAGGTATGCCTGTTGGCCGTTGCCGCCGTGCTGGCGGTGGCCGGCTGCGCCCCTCCTCCCGCACCAACCGCCGCCGCGGCCGACGACCGGCCGCTGGTCCTGACCACCTTCACCGTGCTGGCGGACATGGCCAACAAGATTGGCGGCGGACACGTGGAGGTCATCTCCATCACCAAGATCGGCGCGGAAATCCACGGCTACCAGCCCACGCCGTCGGACTTGATCAAAGCGCAGGATGCCGACCTGATCCTGGACAACGGGCTGGGGTTGGAACGCTGGTTCGCGCGGTTCCTGAACGCAGTCCCGGCCCCGCACGTGGTGCTCAGCGACGGCGTGGAGCCGGTGAATATCACTGCCGGAAACTATGAAGGCCGCCCCAATCCGCACGCCTGGATGTCGCCGGAAGCCGCCAAAATCTACGTGGACAACATCGTGCGCGCCTTCAGCGACCTGGTGCCTGGGCACGCCGATGATTTCCAGCGCAACGGCGCGGCCTACCGCGGGGAACTGGACAAGCTGATGGACGGGCTGAAGACCGCCTTCGCCGATCCGGCGGCCGTTCCCGCCCTGGTCAGCTGTGAAGGGGCATTCTCGTACCTGGCCCGCGACGCGGGGCTGCACGAGGCCTACCTCTGGCCGGTGAACTCGGACGCCGAGGGCACGCCCCGGCAGATCAAAGAAGTCATCGGACAGGTCCGCGAACACCGGATCCCGACGGTGTTCTGCGAATCGACCGTCAACCCGGAATCGATGCGCCAGGTGGCGAAAGCCACCGGCGCCCGGTTCGTCACGCCGCTGTACGTAGATTCGCTCTCCGGACCCAATGGACCGGTGCCCACCCATCTGGAGCTGATCAAGCACGACATCTCCCTGATCAAGGAAGGACTGGCGCCGTGAGCACACACGTCATCCCGGCCGGGTCCCCTGCTATCTCCGTGGCCGGCCTGCATGTGGCCTATAACGACGTCGTCGCGCTGGATGACGTCAGCGCAACGGTGGCCCTGGGGACCATCTGCGGGCTGATCGGCGTCAACGGCTCCGGCAAGTCCACGCTGTTCAAGTCGCTGATGGGTCTGGCGCATCCCACCTCCGGCACCGTGGAACTGTTCGGTCTTCCGCCCCGGCAGGCACGGAAGTTGAATCTGGTCAGCTACGTTCCACAGTCCGAAGATGTCGATTGGACCTTCCCGGTGTCGGTGCGGGATGTGGTGATGATGGGCCGCTACGGCAGGCTGGGCCCGATGCGCCGGCCGCACCGCGGGGATCGCGAAGCCGTGGATGCGGCGCTGGAACGGACGGGACTGAGCCACCTGCAGCAACGGCAGATCGGCGAGCTGTCGGGGGGCCAGCGGAAACGTGCTTTTGTGGCCCGCGGCATCGCGCAGGACGCCGGGCTGCTGCTGCTCGACGAGCCCTTCGCAGGCGTGGACAAGGCCTCCGAAGCCGGCCTGATCTCGCTGCTGAAGGAGCTGCGCCACGAGGGCAAGACGATCCTGATCTCCACCCACGATCTGGCCGGCATTCCGCAACTGTGCGACGAGGCGATCCTGCTGCACCAAAAAGTACTGGCGCACGGATCGCCGGCGGAAGTGTTGACCAACGATAACCTGGCCCTGGCATTCGGCTCCGCGCTGATCGGCCCCGCGGAAGGAGCCCACCGTGGACTTGCTTAACTGGCTGCTGGAACCGCTGCAGTACGGTTTCCTGACCCGTGCCCTGCTGGTCACACTGGCAGCGTCCATCGTCTCCGCGGTGTTGTCCTGCTGGCTGATCTTGATGGGCTGGTCGCTGATGGGCGATGCGGTCTCCCACGCCGTGCTGCCCGGCGTCGCGTTGGCCTACATCATCGGCATCCCGTTCTCGCTCGGCGCGTTCATTTTCGGCGCGGCCGCGGTGGCGCTGATCGGAGGTGTGCGCTCCTCCACCCGGTTGAAGGGCGACACCGTCATCGGCGTGGTCTTCACCGCGTTCTTCGCGGCCGGCCTGGCGATCATCTCCAAAACCCCGAGCCAAACCGACCTGCAGCACATCCTGTTCGGCAACGTTCTGGGCGTCAGCGACGGCGAACTGCTGCAGGTGCTCGGCCTGGGCGCCGTCACACTGTGCGTCCTGCTGTTCAAACGCCGCGATCTCACCCTGTTCGCCTTCGACCGCGTCCACGCCCACGCCATCGGGCTCAACACTCGATGGTTGTCGGTGCTGCTGCTCGGGTTGCTGGCGCTCACCGTCGTCGTCGGCCTGCAGGCGGTGGGCATCGTGCTGGTGGTGGCCATGCTGATTACTCCGGGCGCCACGGCCTTCCTGCTGACCCGACGGTTTGACGCGATGCTCGTCATCGCCGCCTCAGTCACTGCCGCGGCCTCGATCGCCGGCATTTATGCCAGCTACTATCTGGACGTCGCGACCGGCGCGGCCGTGGTCCTGGCCCAGGCGCTGGTCTTCCTGGTGGTCTACCTGTCCGCGCCGCGAACCGGGGTAATCTGGCAGTTGGTACGCCGCCGGTCCGCCCGGCGGAGCGACGCCTTACAGCCGGATACCAGCAGCGCCACGCTGTAAGTCTGCAGTCCTTTGAGGACGTACGGAGAAAGGGTGAAACCGCAATGCCACCGGCCAAAAAATCCGCGCTCAGTAGCGGCTCGTCCAGTGTGCAGGACTACGTCAAGGTCATCTATGCCTTCACCGAGTGGCAGGACAAGCCCATCACGTCCTCCCAGCTAGCCGTGCGCCTGGGCGTGGCCAACTCGTCGGTCTCCGAGATGGTGCGCAAGCTGGTGGACCTGCAACTGGTCGACCACCGGCCGTACAGCGCCATTGAACTGACCAGCGCCGGCCGCCGGCTGGCACTGACCATGGTCCGCCGGCACCGGGTCCTGGAGACCTTTCTGGTCCAGGAACTCGGCTATGCCTGGGACGAGGTCCACGACGAGGCGGAGTTGCTCGAACACACCGTCTCCGACACTTTCATCAACCGAATGGCAGCCAAGCTGGGCGATCCACAGCGCGATCCGCACGGCGACCCGATCCCCGCCGCGGACGGCACAGTGCATGTGCCTCACGCCGTGCAACTGGAAGAACTCGACGGCGGGCACACCGGCCGCATCACCCGGATCAGCGACGCCGACGCCGATCTGCTGCGCTTCTTCAGCTCCGAGCAGATCAGGCTCGACGACCGCGTGGAGGTTGTTGGCCGGCGACCCTTCGGCGGTGCCTTGGTGGTGCGTTTTGGCCCCAGCGGATCCGCCCGCGAGCTTGACCTGGGCGACCAGGCGGCCGCGGCGCTGTGGGTGCACAGCGATCCGCACCCGGGCTGCCTGCTCGCCTCCTGAGTACGACGGCGCCCGCGCGCCTTGCGCTGGCCGGCGGAGGTTCAGGGCCCTCCCGAGCGCTCCCAAGCACCCCGCTGAAGGGGGATTTTCCGGGGTCGGGCCGTCGGGACGGCGCACATAAGCGGCTACCTATCGGTTAGGCTCGGCAATACCGACGTCGGCAG
Organism: Arthrobacter sulfonylureivorans; assembly: GCF_047607445.1. Lineage (GTDB taxonomy): Bacteria > Actinomycetota > Actinomycetes > Actinomycetales > Micrococcaceae > Crystallibacter > Crystallibacter sulfonylureivorans_A. Next base: position 161,262 of record NZ_JBLKRT010000001.1, on the reverse strand, counting down.
AAGAAAGGTGTCCCATGGCAACTCTGGGAATTGAGGAAGAATACCTGCTGCTGGATCCGGCAACCGGGATGCCCGTCCCGATGGCCGACAAGGTCGCCGAAAACCTTGAAGGATCGCTGCATGTTGCCCGCGGGGACATCCAGCGGGAGCTGCTCACTTGCCAGATTGAAACCGCAACCGCGGTCTGCGCCACGCTTACCGAAGCCGAGGAGTCGCTCCTGAACTTCCGCCGGGAACTGGATGCTGCTGCCCGGAAGACCGGCGTCAGGGCCGCTGCCACCGGCACCGCACCGCGGATCCAGGACGACTACCCGGAAGTCACGGACAACCAGCGCTACCACCAGCTCAAGGCCAGCGCGAAGGGCATTGTGGCCGACCAGTTCGTCAACGGCCAGCACGTCCATGTATCCGTCCCGGACAAGGAAGCCGGAGTGCAGGCCTTGAACCGGATCCGGCCGTGGATGCCGGCGGTGGTGGCGCTCAGCGCCAACTCACCCTACTGGCTGGACCGCGACAGCGGCTTCGGCAGTTGGCGGATTGTGCACTACCGCCGATGGCCGGTCCAGGGCTGCGCACCGGTCTTCCGCGACGCCGCCGACTACGAGCGTCGCATCCAGCGCCTGGTGGACTCGGGCGTCATTATTGACCGGGGTGTCCTCACCTGGCTGGCCCGGCTATCCGACCGCTACCCCACGCTGGAAGTCCGGGCGGCAGATGTACAGCTCGAGGCCCAGGACGCCGTGTTGATCGCGGCAGTAATCCGGTGCCTGATCACGACGGTGCTGGCCGATGAAGCTGCCTCGCGGACTTTCCTGCAGCCGGAGCCCGAGTTGCTGGATGCCGCTGTGTGGCAGGCCGGCCGTCAGGGCCTGTCCGACCGGCTGGTGGACCCGGAGTCGGGCCTGTTGCTGCCGGCGCGGGACGTGGTGGGCATGCTGCTGCGCTACATCCGGCCCGCGTTGGAGGAGGAGGGCGATTCTGCCTGGGTGGATGCCAGCATAGAACGGCTTTTCGCCACGGGAACCGGCGCCGAACGGCAGCGGAAGGCGATGGAGACCGGCGGTCTGCCGGCGCTGATGGATCTTTACGCGACGTCGCTGACCGCCGAGCCGTAGTCCGCGGCGCCGAACCCGGCTAGGTCAGCAAGGGCGCCATGATCTTCGTGATCTTGGCCGAAGGCTCCACGCCGAATTCCCTCCAGAGCCGGGACTTGAAGACTTCGAACGCCCGCAAAGCCTGGGCATAGTTGCCATCGGCAATGTGTGTTTCCAGCAACAGGCGCTGGGCGCTTTCCCGCAGTGGCTCAATGGCGATGGCGAATCCGGCCGCATCGTTGGCCTGATCGGTCTCGCCGCGCTCCAGGTACCGGCTGGCGAGACGTTCCAGCGCCGAGAGCCTCAGCTGCTTCCACCGCTCCTGCTCTGCCACGACCCAGTCCTCGTACCATCCGGGCAGCAGCTCGGCGGTGCGCAGTCGATCGAGCATGGCCGGCGGCAGGCCTGCACTCCGGTCCCCTTCCAGCGCAGCTACGCGCCGGCCGATTTCATGAACATCCACCACCACGTCCGGAGCGAGCGCCAGCGGATCCCGGCTTTCCACCAGCAAGCCAGGCAGCTGATGGGAGATCATCCAGATGGTCTCCCGCAGGCTCCCCGTTGCCTGCCGGTCGGGACTGTCAGGCCAAAGAAGCCCGGCCAAAAACGCTCGTGGCGCACTGCCGTACAAGGCCAAAACGGCGATGAGTCGCTGCTGTCGAATGGTTACTTTGACGGGAGTCGTCCCTCGGCGAATCTGCCATCCCCCTAGCAATTGGACTTCCCAGATGTGTTCTATTGCATTCATTTTTGTGCCCCCCAGGCATCTTGATGCGCACCCCAACCCACTGCCGAAACACCTTCCTGATCAGCTTCCCATCCTGTCCGGCGTTGTCAACGCAGCTAAAGGATTCATCCTGAAAATAACCTGAGTCCAATCCTTGAGAACGCCTTTCTGCTGGCGAAAGCTGAACGGAGCCCACCCGGTTGCGGCCAGCGCCCTTCAGTCAGCGTCCTGCAGTCACCTCCCACACGGCGCAGCCCGCCCCACAGCCAGGCGCTTGGCAACGTCGCCCCGGAAAACGGGCACAAAGTTGCGGCAGTCGGGGTCCCGGTCCATGGTTGTAGGTGATGATCACCAGACGCGAAGCGGCCCAGTTCCTCGATATCCCACCGGAGATGGCGAAACGCCACGGCATCCCGGCCCGCATATCGCAGGAGGAGCTTGCCGCGATGGATGAGAACCCGCCGGCCTGGCTGGCCCAGTCGCGTGCCAATCGAACCGGCAAGCGGCCTGTCTGGACAACGTTGGAATGCGTCATCTGCGGCCAAACGGAGACCGCCCGGCCGAAGAAATGGTGGCCGGAGTTCACCTATGTCTACTGCCAGCACCACGATCCCGGCGAGCTGCCGGAATTGCCGGCGGAATGGGTCCGCAGCGAGTATGACGGCATCGGCACCAGGTTCATCGGGGTCGTCGACGTGGCGCTGCCCGGTTCCTGAAAACAGGAACCGGCCCTGCGGCAGAAGCCAGGCAAAGAAAAAGCCCCGGAGAACCCGGGGCTAGATCAGTGGAGATGGGGGGAATTGAACCCCCGTCCGATGTTGTGTTGCCAGGACTTCTCCGGGCGCAGTTTGCGTCGGGTTTTCTTGGCCCCAACCATCCTGCAAACAGGTGGCTGACCCGGGCCCAGCCGTCTAAATGTTCCGAATACCCCAACGGCGAAGGTATTCAGCAGTGGCTCTCTTAATGACGCCAGCATCCGGGGCGAGAGCATCCCCGGGCTGACGGACTTGCAACGCTACTTAGGCAGCGAGTGCGAAGTCAGTGCGCTTAGATTCGGCACTTATTGGTTTGCAGAGAGCGTTTCCGAGATAACTCTGCATCCTCGGCCCGCTTCCCCTGGCGCGACTAACATCGTCGAAACCTGTCATCCCCGTATGTAGTTATCAAAATAACCATTTGTGCCGGTCAGTTACTTGTCCGGACCATCCAGTGTAACCCATCCGCTCAGCTGTCTATTCCCGTCCCGTTCTAGCCAGCATGCGCGGGCGAGATTACTCTCGAACCATGGTCGTGCGCGCAGCGGAAGGCACACCGTCGGGACCGGCGTCCATCTCGGCGACGTTCGGCGTCGAGGAAGAATTTCTGTTGATGGATCCCCGATCAGCACAGCCGGTGCCCACGGGGCCGGCAGTACGGGCGGCCCTGCGCCTGGACACTAACCCGGACTGGGTCAGCACCGAACTGCTCGACTGCCAGGTGGAGACCGCCACACCGGTATGCCGCACGCTGGCGGAGGCGGCCGAGGCCTTGCTGGACTTCCGCCGCGACTTAGCCACTAGCGCGATCGCTACCGGGGCAGCCGCGGCCGGAATCGGAGTGATTTTCGACGCCGATCTGCGGCCCGCGTCCGTGACAGACTCTCCCCGATACCGCGGCATCGCAGAACGCGCGCCGGCACTTGTGGCGGATCAGTACGTCACTGGCATGCACATCCACGTTGAAGTGCCCGACCCGGAGGTCCGGCTGCAGGTCCTTAACCGGCTGCGGCCCTGGCTGCCCCTGCTGACTGCGGTCGCGGCCAACTCGCCGTTCTGGCGCCATGCGGACAGCGGCTTCGCCAGCTGGCGGACCATCCTGTACCGCCGCTGGCAGATCCAGGGCTGTCCGCCGTTTTTTGCCGACCTGCATGACTACCGCGTCCGCGTGCGGAAGTTGTATGCCTCCGGTGTGGCACCGGACCCGGGACACATCTCCTGGCTCGCGCGGCTGTCGGACCAGTTCCCCACCATCGAGGTCCGGGCTTCCGACAGCCAGCTCACGGCCGCCGACAGCGTGCTGCTGGCCGGACTGGTCCGGGCGCTGGTCGCTACCGAACAGGCCGACGCCGTCGCCGGCAACCCCGCTGCCAACCACTTCCCCGAGCATCTGGACGTGGCGCTCTGGCAGGCCGCCCGGTACGGGCTGTCGGACAAGCTGGTGCATCTGGACTCGGCCACTCTTTGGCCGGCGTTCGATGTTCTGGAGCTGCTGCTTCGGCACATCGACGACGCCTTGGAACAACATGGCGACCGCGGTTGGGTGCATGAGCAGTGCGCACGGCTGCGGTTGGAGGGCAACGGCGCGCAGCGTCAGCGGGTGGCGCTGGCCAGCGGCGGACTGCCGTCATGGCTGGATTTGGTGAGCCGGTCGATCACGGCGGGCTGACGGTGCACGGGCTGACGGTGCCCCGCCCGACGGTGCCGGAGCGGCCGGACAGCCGCCCCGGAGATTCGTGGGATCAGGCCCCGCGGTTCTTTTCCCGCATGGCGCGCAGGGCCTCGCGGTTGTCCTGCTTCTCGCGCAGCGTCTGCCGCTTGTCGTAGTCCTTCTTGCCGCGGCCCACGCCGATCTCTACTTTGGCCAGGCCGTCATTGAAGTACAGCTGCAGCGGCACAATGGTGTAGCCGGATTCCCGGGTCTGGCGGGCGATCTTCTCCAGCTCGGCCCGGTGCAGCAACAGTTTCCGGCGGCGCCGGGCGGCGTGGTTCGTCCAGCTCCCGTTGAGGTACTCCGGAATGTAGACGGACTCCAGGTACAGCTCATTGTTGTAGAAGATGGCAAAGCCATCCACCAGCGAAGCCCGGCCCTCGCGCAGGGACTTCACTTCGGTCCCCATCAAGGCCATCCCTGCCTCGTAGGTATCCATGATGTGGTAGTCGTGCCGGGCCTTTCGATTGGTGGCCACTACCTTTCGGCCACTTTCTCTGGGCACGGGGTAACTCCTTCGTCGTCGGAACGTTCTATTATAACGGCGCCGGGGCGTTTCGTCCCGCAGCGCCCGCTGCGCCCGCCGCTGCGAGGCTTTAGAGCAGGCCCATCGGATTCACGAAGTCGCCGTTGACAATGGTTTCGAAGTGCAGGTGGCAGCCGGTGGAGTTTCCGGTGCTGCCCACGTAGCCGATCAGCTGGCCACGGGAGACGCTCTGGCCGGCGTACACCACGTATTTGTTGAGGTGGTAGTAGTTCGTGTCCAGCGCGTTGCCGCCGACCACGCCGTGGCTCATCGTAACGCTGTTGCCGCCGCCCCACACCGAGCCGTCCGCCCGTACCACCACGCCGGCGGCGGGTGCGTAGACAGGCGCGTTGCAGCCGGGTCCGTAATCGATCCCGCTGTGCAGGTAGCCGCCGGTGCCGAAAAAGTCGATGGTGCCGGGCGGGGTGGACCGCCAGCCGAACCCGGAGGTGATGACCCCGCTGGTCGGCGCGATCAAACCGAAGGACGACGGCGACGAGCTGACCTGCTTGGGCGGCTTGACCTTGGGAATGATCTGCGGCACCGGCTGGCCGTTGTTCCGCGCCGCCTGCTGTGCTGCCTTGATCCGGGCCTGCTCGCGCTCCCACGCTTCCTGCGCCTTGCGCTGCTCTTCGGCCTCGCGCCGGGCCTTTTCCTCCGCCTCGCGGCGCAGCCGTTCCTGCCGCTCCTTGATCTGCGCGAGCACTTGCTGCTGGGCCTGTTCGGTCTTGGCCAGTTCCTGCTCGATCTCCGGCTTGCGCGCCTGCAGGCTGTCCGACAGTGCCGAGGTCTCGGCAATCAACTGGTCGACCTTCTGCTTCTCGGCCGCCGCCTCGTCGCGGGCGGTCTGTTCCGCCGCCAGCGCTTCCTCGGCCTGTGCCTTCAGTCCCCGGATTTCCTCTTCCACGGCCTCCAGCCGCGCCTGGGAGTTCACGTTGGTGGCGTTCTGCTGGGACAGCTTGTTCAGCGCGGCGTTCTGGCTGCGCAGCGCTTGGTCCGCCAGGTCGATGGTACTGGCCAGGCTGGCATCGCCGTCGGATCCGAAGAACAGCGACAGGTTGGACGGCACACCGCCCTGTTTGTAGGCCTGGGTGGCGATCTGGCCGATGACCTTCTTGGTTTCTTTGAGCTCTTCGGCGTCGCTGGCCAGCTGCTGGTTGATCTTGTCCTTGGTCTGCAGGGCCAGATCCACCCGCTGGGCCAGGGCTGCCACCTTGTTCGCAGCTGCGTCCACCCGGCCCTCGGCCTCGGTGAGCTTCTGCTGGGCTCCGGGCAGCCGGCTCTGGTACTGCTTGAGTTCCTTGACCGTCTCCACGATGTCCGCGTCGAGGAACTCCAGGGAGTGCTCGATCTCTTCGATTTCCTGTTCCAGCGCCGCCTTGCGGTCGTCGAGGTCATCGGCCTGGGCCGGCCCGGCAGAGCCCAGCGAGAAGGCGAGCAATGCCGCCATGGCTGCACTCAGTATCCCCTGCGGAAGACATTTCTTCCGCGGCGTCGAACGGCTCACAGCCTGGCTCCCCATTGTCAAGTTCTGCTCACGTTTCATGATTCTAGACCTTCAGGTAGCGACGCAGGGTCAGCAGGGACGATATTCCTGCCAGGACAGCCCCCAAGAGCACCAGCGCGGGGCCGATGACCAGCATGGTGTTGGAGGAAATAAACGCAGTATCCGGGTACTGGCTGGCGAGCCAGTCGCCGATGAAGAAGTGCGCCACGGCCCACAGCGTGACCGAGGCCAGCAGGGCACCGACCACGGCGGCGATCACGCCTTCCAGCACGAACGGCAGCTGGATCACTGCCTTCGAGGCGCCGACCAGTCGCATGATGCCGGTTTCCCGGCGGCGGCTGAAGGCCGAGAGCCGGATGGTGGTGGCGATCAGCAGGATGGCGCAGACGATCATGATGACGGCGATGCCCACCGCCACCAGCGAAGCGATGTTCATGACGTTGAAGACCTTTTCCAGGATCTCCCGCTGGTCCACCACCACCTCCACGCCGGGCAGCGAGGAGAAGATTTCGTTGATGACCTCGTACTTCTGCGGATCCACCAGCGAGATCCGGAAGGACTCCGGCAGCTGGTCCGCGGTCACCGAATCAACAATCGGCGAATTCGCGAACTGGTCGCGGAAGTGGCCCAGCGCGTCGTCCTGCGATTCGTACAGGTAGGTGTCCACGTACTGCTCCACCGCCGGGCTGGTCAGCGTGGCCTCGATCTCGGCACGCTGTTCATCCGTCACCGGGCCGGACGCGCAACTGGCCGCCGTCGAGGTATCAACACACAGGAAGACGGCCACCTGGACCTTGTCGTACCAGTAGCCCTTCATCTGGTTGATCTGCATCTGCAGCATGCCCGCCGCGCCGACGAAAGTGAGCGAAATGAACGTCACCAGCACCACGGAGACCACCATGGACAGATTCCGGCGCAGGCCGGACCCGATTTCGCCGAGGATAAAAGCCAGTCTCATTTGGCCTCCTCCGGCTCGCCGAGGTAGATACCTTCGGCCTGGTCACGGACCATCACGCCGTCGCGCAGTTCGATTACGCGCTTGCGCATTTCGTTGACGATCACGTCGTCGTGCGTGGCCATCACCACCGTGGTGCCGTTCTGGTTGATCCGGTCCAGCACCTTCATGATGCCCATCGATGTGGTCGGGTCCAGGTTGCCGGTGGGTTCGTCGGCCAGCAGGATCCCGGGCTTGTTCACCACGGCCCGCGCAATCGCAACGCGCTGCTGCTCGCCGCCGGAGAGTTCGTGCGGCATGCGGTGGTCTTTGCCTTCCAGGCCCACCGTCTTGAGCACCTCAGGCACCGTCTCGCGGATCACCGCGCGGCTGCGTCCGATCACCTGCATCGCAAACGCCACGTTCGCGAACACCGTCTTGTTGGGCAGCAGCCGGAAGTCCTGGAACACGACGCCGATGCCGCGGCGCAGTTTGGGCACGCGCCAGCTGGGAATGTTGGCCACATTCTGGCCGGCGACATACACGGCGCCGCGGGTGGCACGGTCTTCTTTCAGAACCAGCCGGATGAACGTTGATTTTCCGGAGCCGGAGGAGCCGACCAAGAACGCGAAGTCCCCGCGGTCAATCTCCAGGCTGATCCTGTCCAGGGCAGGACGCGAGTTCTGATCGTAGATCTTCGTGACGTTATCGAATCGAATCATGACTACTTTGTGCCTCAGTGCCGAGGACGAGGGCCTGTGCTTGGGGGAAGAAACCTCAGCCTCTCGACTATAGGCACGCAGTCTTGGGTTTACCCTGCAGGGTTCCGGGTGTGTCGTTTCACCTGCTGGCCACCGCCTGCCGCACGGCACCGGCCACCGCGGCGGCGCCCGGGCTGTCCATCACGATCGTGTAGTGGTTCGTTTCGGGCACGTCGCGGACCTGCAGGTTCGGCAGTCGGCCGGCCCACTGCTGCACGTAGCCCGGTGTGTACAGGCCCGCCTCTTCGTTCAGCAAACCACGCGGCGCGCGCAGCAGCACGGCCGGCACCGCCAGCGATTCCAGCGCGTCCATCAGGGCGGCCCCGCCGTTCAGGTCGGCGGTGTCGCGGGCCATCGCCTCGTAGTTGGTGGACGGCCGCAGCAGCGGCGGTTCACCGGCCAGGTCGTAGTCAACGTAGTCCTCCACCAGCGCGTTCCAGTGGTCGGCGAAGGCCGGGTGCACGCGCCAGAAGTCCCGGTACGCTTCCCGGCTGGGGAAGGTCGCCGCCAGCCGTTCGGCCGCCGGTCCCAGCACGGACTGGATGACCTCGTCGTCGCTGAGCCCGGCGGGCACCTGCAGCGGCAGCCCGCCGTCCACCAGCACCAGCGACTGCACCAGCTCCGGGTGCCGGCGCGCCAGCACCACGGAGGCGAACGCGCCCATCGAATGGCCGACGACGACGGCGCTGCGCACCTGGTGGGCGGCCAGCACCTCGGCGAGGTCGTCGGCGTGGGCCGCCATGCCGAACGGGCCGGGCAGCTGGTTGCTGCGGCCGCGGCCGCGCAAGTCCGGGGCGATCAGCCGCACGCCGTCGAGCTCCTGCGCCAGCAGGCCCCAGGTGCGGTGCGACGCCGTCACACCGTGCACGGCCAGCACCGCCGGTGCCTCCGGGTTCTGCGGCCCCCAGACTCCGGTGCGCAGGGTGCCGCCGCGGACCGCGACGTCCAGCGTGGCGTAGGGCAGGGTTGCCGGTTGAGTGCTCATCGGCTGGACCACCCGCCGTCCATCGTGTAAGACGCACCGGTGACCATGCCGGCGTCGGCGCTGGCCAGCCAGCAGGCCAGCGAGGCCACTTCGTGCGGTTCGGTCAGGCGTTTGACCGCGCTCTCGGTGAGCATCACCTGGGCCACCACCTCTTCTTCCGGCAACTGGTGCAGCCGGGCCTGGTCGGCAATCTGCTTCTCGACCAGCGGCGTCTTGACGTAGCCGGGGTTGATGCAGTTGCTGGTGACGCCGTGCGCCCCACCCTCCAGCGCGGTGACCTTGGACAGGCCTTCCAGGCCGTGCTTGGCCGAGACGTACGCCGATTTGTAGGCCGACGCCCGCAGTCCGTGCACCGAGGAGATGTTGATGATCCGGCCGAAGCCGCGCTGGTACATGCCCGGCAGCGCCGCGCGGATCAGCAGGAACGGGGACTCCAGCATCAGGCGCAGCATCAGCCGGAAGTCCTCCGGTGCGAACTCCTCGATCGGGTTGATCCGCTGGATGCCGGCGTTGTTGACCAGGATGTCCGTATCCACGGTCGCCGTCTCCAGCGCCCGGGTGTCGCTGAGGTCCACCTGCCACGGGACGCCGCCGATCTCCTGCGCCACGCGTTCGGCGGCCGCGCCGTCCAGGTCCGCCACGGTGACCTTGGCGCCGCGCTCGGCCAGCGCCCGGGCGCAGGCCTCGCCGATGCCGCTGGCCCCGCCCGTGACCACGGCGCTGCGGCCCGTCAAAGTCTGTTCAGCCATGGAGTTGTCCTTCCGTCCCGTGCGGTTGTCCGGGGGCCAGCGCCCGCTCGATAAACTGCATCATTTCTTCGAAAACATGGTCTGGCACTTCCCGCGGAACGGGCTGCGCACCGTCGTCGTCCTCCCAGAGCACCCAGCGCATGCCGATCAGCTCGCCGATGCCCATCAGCGCCCAGGCCGCCACGTCCGGGTCCATCGGCCGGACGTCGCCGGTGGCCTGCGCCGCCTTGAGCCCCTCGATGTAGCCGTTGACAATCCGGGTGTAGTGCATCCGCAGTGCGCCCGGCGAGACGAACTCGGCCTGCCGGACTATCCGGTAGAGCGCCGGATGCTCCGCGGTGAAGCGGAAGAACGCCTTGAAGCCGGCGCGCTCGGCCTCCATCCGGTTGCCGGCCGACTTGGCGGCCTCGGTCATCGCGTGGCGGACCCGCCGGTTGAGGTCCTCGACCACTTCGTCGAAGATCGCCTGCTTGCCCTGGAAGTAGAGGTAGAACGTGCCCAGGCCGACGTCGGCCTGCTCGGTGATCTTGACGATCGAGGCGTCGTGGTAGCCCACCGAGGCGAACACGGTCTCCGCCGCCGCCAGCAGTTTGGCGCGGGTCCGGGTGCCCCGGGCGGTGCGTGGTGCAGCGCTCATGCGTCCTGCTCCGATCCTGCAGACGCCGCGGCCGATCCGGCGTGCTCGGGCTGCAGCGCGGCCTGCCGCAGCCGCCCCCGCGCCACCTTGTTCAGGGCCGTCCGCGGCAGGGTTGGCACAAAGTCAAAACGTCCCGGCACCTTGAAGGAGGCCAGCTGCGCCTTGCAGTGCTCGGCCAGCTCTTCGGCGTCGGTGATCCGGCCCGGGCGGACCACCACGTAGGCCAGTCCCGTCTCCCCCCAGCGTGGGTCAGGGACACCGACGACGGCGGCCTCCGCAACCGCGGGGTGTGTCAGCAGGGCCTGCTCCACCTGGGCCGGCGCCACATTCTCGCCGCCGGAGATGTACAGGTCCTTGATCCGGTCCACGATCCGGTAGAAGCCGTCCGCGGTGCGTTCCACCAGGTCCCCGGTGCGCAGCCAGCCGCCGGCGAGCGCCGCCGCCGTGGCCTCCGGATTGCGGAAGTAGCCGGCGAAGACGCCCGGACCCGAAACCAGCAGCTCGCCGGTGGCCTCGCCTTGCAGGATCTGGCCGGTGGCCGGATCCGCCACCGACACACTGACGTGCGGGTACGGCTTGCCCGCGTAGCCGATCATGGACGCGGCGTCTTCATTGGGCAGGCAGAGCACGTTCGGCGACGCCTCGGTCAGCCCGTAGCCCTGGCTCAGCGCCACGCCGCGCTTGTGCCAGATCCGCAGCAGCGGTGCCGGCATGGATGCCCCGCCGACGATGGCGTGCTGCAGGCTGGAGAGGTCGGCGGACGCGAAGTCGGGATGCTCGGCCAGCATGGCGTATTGGGCGGGCACGCCCATCATGGTGGTGACCCTGCGTTCGGCGATCAGCTGCAGCACCCGGCCCGCATCGAAGGTCCGTTCCAACACCACCGTGGCTCCGGTCCACCAGGCCAGCAGCGGCTGGATGTTCCAGCCGCCCACATGGAACTGCGGCAGCGCCGCCAGCACCACGTCGGCGCTGGACAGCTCCATGGTCCGGGACAGCGAGAGGTTGGTCCAGAAGCAGTTGGCATGCGTGAGGATGGCGGCCTTGCTCTGCCCCTCGGTGCCGGAAGTGAAAATCATCAGGAGCGCATCGTCGTCGTGCACCTCCCGCTGCACTGCGGCCTCGGCCGCCGTGCCGGCCGCCCGCCGGGTGGGACCCGGCACCTGCCGCTCTACCCCGGAAGGTCCGGGCGCCGCGGTGCGCGGCGGCAGCGGCAGCATCGCGGCGGCGGCCGCGGCGAGCGCATCGAACTCGTGCTCCACCAGCAGCAGCGCCGGGTCGGCCAGCTGCAGCTGCTCGGCGATCTCCCGCGGCGACAGCCGCCAGGACAGCGGCACCAGGACCAGCCCGGCCTTGGCGCAGGCGAAGAACAGCACCACGTGGTCGGCGGAGTTGCCGGTCAGGGTGGCGATCCGGTCCCCCACCCCGTAGCCGGCGGCGCGGAGCCGGCCGGCCAGCGCAACGGCCCGGGCGTCGAGCTCGCGGTAGCGCAGGACCACCCCGCGGTCGTCGATGGCCACCCGGTCCGGTGTGGACACGGCGCGGTCCGCGGTCCAGCGGCCCAGGGTGTGGAGCCCGTCCTGCTGGTTGTGCTGCTGGTTCACTCGGCATTCTCCAGTGCTTGGCGCTGCCGGGCGGCTGCCTGGCGGCGCTGGCCGCGGCTGAGGGTGGCCCGCTGCACCGCCCCGGTGATGCCGCCGGGCAGGAAGAGGACCACCAGGATGAACAGTGTACCGAGGATGAACAGCGGCTCGGAGAGCGGAATCCGCAGGATGTCCGGCAGGCCGGCGATGGCCTCGGACTGCGCCAGCGATGTGAGCCGCTGGTCCAGCAGTGTGTAGAACACGCCGCCGATGATGGCGCCCCAGCGCGACCCCACGCCGCCGAGCACCACCATGACCAGCAGGGTGATGGTGAAGTCGGCGGAGAGGCTGCGCGGCACGGCCCCGGACTGCAGCAGCAGGTAGACCATGCCCACCGCCGACGCCAGCACACCGCCCACCACAAACACCAGCAGCTTGATCAGGTAGGGCTGCAGGCCGATCACCCGCACGCGCAGTTCGTTCTCCCGCACGGCCGCGGCTACATGGCCGGCCCGGCTGAACTGCACCCAGGTCACCACGGCGAAGACCACCAGCAGCACGATCAGCGCCAGCCAGTACAGGTTGCGGGTGTTGGCCACGCCCAGCAGGGCTTCGGGCAGGTTGTCGGTGGCCAGGGTCAGGCCCTCTTCGCCGCCGGTGGCCTGGCCCGGGTTGCGGCCCACCAGCACGTGGCCGGCCTCGGCGAAGGCCAGCGTCACCATGGCGAACGGGATGCCGGTCACGCGCAGCCCCACCGCGCCGACCACGTGGGCCAGCACGATCACCAGCAGCAGGGTCAAACCCATGGCCGGCAACAGCGGGATGTCGAAGGTGTCCAGGATGACGCCGAGCCCGTACACCCCGGCACCGAAATACAGCGCGTGGCCGAAGGACAGCAGCCCGGTGACGCCCAGCAGCAGGTGGTAGCTGAGCGCCGCAGCGGCCATCAGCATGCACATGGCGAGCAGCTGCAGCGACCCCGGCGTGTAGGTGGGCCCGGGCAGCACGCCCGGCAGGGACAGGTTCAGCAGCGGCAGCAGCGCCAGCAGGACCACCCCGGCCCCGCCGGCGCCCCACTTGAGCAGGGTGCGGCCGCCGGCGGCAGCACCGCCGTCGTGCTGGCCTTTTCGGTTGCGCCGCTGCCCCGCGGTTGTGGCGGCCGGGCCGCTCTGCGCGGCGGAGCCGGCCGTTGCCTGCTGCGGGTTCGGCTGTGCTTCGGACTGCGGGTCGGTCTTGCTGGTGGTCATGATTTCCTCCCGAGCAGGCCGGAGGGCCGGAAGAGCAGGACAAGGGCCAGGGCCACGACGACGACGAAATCCCCGGTGCCGAAAAGGTAAAAGTTGGCGAACTGTTGCAGCAGCGCCACCACCACGGACGCGATGGCCGCGCCGGTGAGCGAGCCCAGGCCGCCGATCACGGTGACGATGAAGGCGAAGATCAGCAGCGAACCGCCCAGCAGCGGGGAGACGTACTGGAAGTAGTGGCTGGCCAGCACTCCGCCCAGGCCTGCCGCAGCGCCGCCGATGGCGAAGACCAGGGTGAAGGCTTTGCGGACGTCGATGCCCAGCGCGGTGACCATGGAGCGGCTTTCCACACCGGCGCGGATGATCATGCCGTAGCGGGTGCGCTTGAGGAAGAACACCAGGCCCAGCAGCACGAACACGGCGGCGATGATGGCCACGAAGCGGTCGTTCGCGATCTGCGCTCCGAGGATGCCGGTGGTTTCGCGGAACCACTCCGGGCCGGAGATGTGGATCGGGTCGGTGCCCCAGATGCCGTCGAACAGCGCGACCGACGCCAGCGAGAGGCCGACGGTGACCAGCACCTGTTCGATATGCCGCTCGTAGAGTTTGCGGATCAGCACGAACTCCGTGAAGGCGGCAAACAGCGCACCCACCACGGCACCTATCAGGAGCGAGCCGAGGAAGGTCCACCAGTTGTCCGCCCCGGCGCGGCGGGCGAATTCCCAGCCGGCGAAGGCGCCCAGGGTCAGGAAGGAGCCGTGCGCGAAGTTCAGCACGCCCATCAGGCCGTAGATCAGGCTCAGCCCGGAGGCCACCAGGAAGTACAGCGCGCCCAGGCCCAAGCCGGTGACGGTCAGCAAGACGATGGTGCTCACTTCTGTGCTCCGTTCCGGTCGGCTTCTTCGCCGTGCCCTGCGTCGGCGTGGACGCCCAGCAGCCGCTGGGTCAGGTCTTCGTTGTCCAGGAAATCCAGCGCGCTGTCGGTGGTGTGGACCACCTTGCCGCCGGAGAGCACTACTGCGCCGGCGGCCAGCTGGCGGACCACCTGCAGGTTCTGCTCCACCAGCAGGATCGGCACCGTCTCCGCGGCCCGTTCCAGGGTCTCGGCGACTTCCTGCACGATCTTGGGGGCCAGGCCCTTGGTGGGTTCGTCGATCAGCAGCAGCTTGTTCTCGTTGAGCAGCGCCCGCGCCAGCGAGACCATCTGCTGCTGGCCGCCGGAGAGCGTGCCGGCCATCTGCGCGGCGCGCTTGAGCAGGTCGGGGAAGAGTTCCTCCACCAGTTGGCGGCGCGGGGAGGCGTCCCGTTCGGCCAGCCGCAGGTTCTCCGCCACGGTGAGCTTGGAGAAGACCTCCCGGTCCTCGGGGACGTAGCCGACGCCGCGGCGGATGATCTTGAACGTGGGTTCCTTGTCGATCCGCTCCCCGTCCAGCGTGACGCTGCCGGTACGCGAGATCAGGCCGATCACGGCCTTGATGGTGCTGGTCTTGCCCACGCCGTTGCGCCCGAGCAGGGCGGTGATGCCGGTGGCCGGGACGGAGAAGCTGACGTCTTCCACCACCTGCTGGCCGGCAATGTGGGCGGTCAGGCCGGCAATTTCCAGTACCGGACGGGCGTTGCCTCCGGGCTGCGTGGCCGCCGGTTGCAGGGCCGTGGCCTGGGTTGTGGGCTGCGCCGTTGCATGCGCTGTGGCCGGGGCCGGGCCGCCGGTTGCTGCGGCGTTCGCTGCCTCCGGATGGGGCTGCGGTTGCTGGCTCATACGGGTTCTCCCAGGTAGGCGCTCTGGACGGTGGGATTGGCCATCACCGCGTCCGGGGTGTCAATGGCCAGCAGCTTGCCGTGGTGCATGACCGCCACCCGGTCCACCAGCCCGAGGACCACATCCATGTGGTGCTCCACCATCATCACCGTGCAGCCGCGGTCCCGGTGCATCCGGCGGATAATCGCGCTAAGTCCCGGGACATCGCCGGAAGCCACGCCGGCCATCGGCTCGTCCAGCAGGATGACGGCGGGATCGCCGGCCAGGAGCATGGCGATTTCCACCTTGCGCTTGTCGCCGTGGGAGAGGTCTCCGGCGGCGGTATGCAGCTTGTCCTCCAGCCCGACCTCGGCCACATTCTGCTGGGCGACCGACGTTGCGGAATCCGTCCGCGACGGGAACCGGAAAACCGACAGGCTTCCGCCGAGGGCGGCCTGCGCTGCCAGCCGGACGTTTTCCAGCACGCTCAGCCGCGGAAACAGGCTGGAGGTCTGGAAGGTCCGGCCCAGCCCGGCCCGTGCCCGGTGATGGATCGACGCCGAGGTGACGTCCGCGCCGTTGAGCTTGACGGCTCCTTCGGTGGGCTTGAGCACGCCGGAGATGAGATTGAACAAGGTGGTTTTGCCGGCGCCGTTGGGGCCGATCACGCCGACCATTTCGCCGGTCGCCACCGAGAATCCGACATCCTCAAGGATGCGGGCGCCGCCGATCTGCAGGCCGAGGCCGTGCACCAGGAGCGCGGGCTGATCTGGGGAGGTCATCATGTCACTTTCTGTGCGGTCGCGGACCGTGGTTGTTGCAGGGGTCCGAGCCCAGGGACGCCGCCCGCCATGTGGGTCGGGCGGCGCCTCTGGACGTGCGGTACCGGTCGCCGGAGCGGTGCGGCTGCGGTTACTTGGCTTCCGGCGGAGCCACTTCGTCTGCCGGAATCGCCTTGATCAGCTCGGGCACCCAGTCGCCGCCCTGCTCCACCAGCTTGGCCTGGTACATCTCCTGCAGCAGCGCGTGGTCGGAAGCGCGGACGGTCGTCTCGCCCTTCGGGCCGTCGAAGGTGTAGCCCTCCAGTGCGGCAACCATGGCGTCGACGTCGTTGCCGCCTTCCTTCACGGCCTGGACAATCATCTGGCCGGCAACAAAGCCGTCCGGGGTGAACAGGTCGGCCTTCTTGCCCTCGGCTTCGACCTTTTCGACCATGGCCTTCTCCACGTCGTTTCCGGCTGCGCCGGGGAAGTAGTGGTTCAGGAAGCTGATCTTGTCCGAAGCGGCGCCGTAAGCGCCGAAGGTGGCGGCGTCGCCCAAGCCGGTCACGATCGGAGCGGCATCAAACGCGCCCTGCTGGCTCAGTGCCTGCCACATGGAACCCGAGGTGGCTCCGGCCCAGGCAACGAAGACCAGATCGGGCTTCGCATCGATCAGCTGGCGGGCGAACGGGGTGAATTCGGTGGCGTCTTCGGGCACCAGGACGTCGTCGACCTCGGCGCCCTGCTCGCCGAGCACGGCCTTGACGGCGGCGAGGTTGCCTTGGCCGAACGCGTTGTCCTGGCCGAACACCACGACCTTCTTGCCCTTCAGGTCATCCACGAAGGTTCCCGCGGTGGCCACGTCCTGCAGGCTCTGGCGGCCGGAACGGAAGGTGTATTCGTTGATGCCCTGCAGCGCGTCGGTGGCGGCCGGGCCGGAAATGTACAGCACCTTGTTCTGCGCGGCCTGCTCGGCGAGCTTGAGTGCGATGCCGGAGACCACGGTGCCGGCCAGGATCTTGTAGTCCTTGCCGATCAGGTCCTTGGCGACGTTGACCGCCTTGTCGGGGTCGCCGCCGTCGTCGTGGTAGGTCAGGTTCAGCTTGGTGCCGTTGACCTCGCCGGTGCCCTCGGTGGCATAGTCGATGCCGGCCTGCAGGCCCGCATGGTAGGCCGCGCCATAGGCGGCAAGCGGGCCGGATTCGGAATAGACGATGCCCACGTTGATGCTCTCGGGCGCACTGCTCGCCTCGCCGGCCGCACCGGCAGTATCGCCGCCGGTAGTCGGCGCGCATGCGCTCACGGCAAGTCCGGTGGCCAGTGCTGCGGCCATCAGGAACTTCTTTGTTGCCTTCACTCCGATGCCTTTCGTTGAAGAATCTGCTGAGGAGAAAACTGGAACTGTCTGAACCTGATGGTCGGGTAACCCAAACCTGAAAGGTGATTCAGATTACAGCAAATCTATGGCGCGGCTCACAGCAGTGTCAACATCAGCGCCCGAGGACAAGGTCACGATTCGGTTGCAGAGCTAGGCCGGGCGCGCTGCAGAGCTCGCTCGGAGGCGGGGCTGCGACCCCAGGGTGAACCCGTCGCGGCCCCTTCCGTGGGCCTCGACTCCTGGGCTGCGGAGCTCTCCCGTGGTCGGGCCGCGGACCCGAGGTGACCCCCGTCGAGGGCCACCTCCCCGGGCCGCAACCCTTGTGCCGATCTGCCCCATTGACAGCGAAAGCCCGGCCGCTCCAGAGGGAGCTGCCGGGCTTTGGCGGGACGTTTGGGTTAGTTTTCAGCGTTGCGGCTATTGGCGCGCCAGCGGATGCCGGCGTCGATGAAGTCGTCGATCTCGCCGTCCAGGACGGCACCGGTGTTCCCGACCTCATGCTCGGTGCGCAGGTCCTTGACCATTTGGTAGGGGTTCAGCACGTAGGAGCGCATCTGGTCGCCCCACGAGGCCTTGACGTCGCCGGCGAGCGCCTTCTTCTCCGCATCCTGCTGCTCCTTCTTCAGCAGCAGCAGCCGGGACTGCAGCACGCGCAAGGCGGCGGCGCGGTTCTGGATCTGCGACTTTTCGTTCTGCATCGACACCACGATCCCGGTGGGAAGGTGGGTCAGCCGGACCGCGGAGTCGGTGGTGTTCACCGACTGGCCGCCCGGACCCGAGGAGCGGAACACGTCCACCTTGATCTCGTTGTCCGGGATGTCGATCGAGTCGGTCTGTTCGATCAGCGGAATGACTTCGACGGCGGCGAACGAGGTCTGGCGGCGGCCCTGGTTGTCGAACGGGCTGATCCGGACCAGGCGGTGGGTGCCGGCCTCCACCGAGAGCGTGCCGAAGGCAAACGGCGCCTTGACTTCGAAGGTGGCCGACTTCAGCCCGGCCTCTTCGGCATAGGACGTGTCCAGCACCTGCGTTGCATAACCATGGCGTTCGGCCCACCGGAGGTACATACGCATCAGCATTTCCGCGAAGTCGGCAGCGTCAACGCCACCGGCGCCGGAGCGGATGGTCACCACGGCCTCGCGCTCGTCGTACTCCCCCGAAAGCAAGGTGACGACTTCGAGTTCCGACAGTGCCTTCTTGAGCGCGTTCAGTTCGCTGGCGGCCTCGGCCATGGAGTCTTCGTCGCCGGCGTCCTGGCCCAGTTCCACCAGGACCTCAAGATCGTCGATCCGCGCCGCGAGCTTCTCCAGCCGCTCCAGTTCGCTCTGACGGTGCGACAGTTTGGACGTGATCTTCTGCGCCGCGGCCGGGTCGTCCCACAGATCCGGCGCGCCTGCCTGCTCGCTCAACTCGGCGATATCCTTGCGGATAGTCTCCACATCGGAGACTGCTTCAATGGAGTCATACGTGGCGCGCAATGCGCGGATTTCAGCGGGAAAGTCGATCTCAGCCATGGTTCTTCAAGCGTACGCCATGGCGGGGAATCCTCTCCCCCGGCAGGTCTGGACTTCGTCCAAGCCCCTCCGCGCGTAGGCCCGGCCGCTGCGATACCACGGCACCGGCCCCGTGGCCGATCCCGTTGCCACCACGGCAAAACTTGCCTGCTCTTCCTGCCTGCCTCTAGCTCCCGCGCGTAGCTTGCAATAACCTTTGGGAGTGCGAAGGTGCAGGTTGTTCACGCGCCGCGTACGGGGACGAGGGCATCCTGATTTACATTCCACCTTGTGGGGAGGCTGCAATGTCCAGTCAAAGTCACCGTCCGGCTCAAAGCCGGCGACAGCGGCACAAGCCCGAAAACCGGCAGGAAAGCCGGCCGCCGCATACAAAAAGATTTCGAAACCTGTTGGGGGCTTTCAGCGCGCTGGTCTTGGCCGCCGCAACAATTGTCGCAGCCTCCGGCCCAGCAGCAGCTGAGGAAGAAAGCGGCTACACCGTCGTCCTGAAGGACAACGTCACGAATGTCGACTCCACCGCCGCAGCGCAGGAGAAGAAATACGGGTTCACGCTCTCCAGCACCTATGAGCACGGGCTGAAGGGTTACTCGGGCACCATGACGTCCGCGGAGCAAGCAGAGCTCGGTGCCGATCCCGCCATTGCATTCATCGCGCCGGAGCGAAAATTCACCTTGGCCGACGACGAAGCGGATGGCCCTGAGCCACCCGCAGTCACCGGGTTCCTGCCCACGTGGTGGCTGCGGGTCGGCGGCACAGAGGAGGAGGCAGCTGATAACGGGACGGAGATCTCGGTCAATACCGCGGTCATCGACTCCGGCATCGACAGCTCGCACCCGGACCTGAACGTCGTTGGCGGCGTGGACTGCTCGTCCGGCACCGCGGTCGAAGTAACTCCCGTTGACCGGAACGGCCACGGAACGATGGTCGCCGGAGTTATTGCCGCGAAGAACAACACCTTTGGGGTGATCGGCACCGCCTACGGCGCACCGCTCTGGTCCGTCCGCGTGATGACTGACAGCGGCACGATCTCAGAGGCCGCCCTGCTGTGCGCCGCCGACTGGGTGGTCTCCACCCGCACGGATTCAGACGAGCAGAATGACATCCAGGTGGCCAACATCAGCATCGGCGGACCCGGCCAAGACCAGGGCCCCTGCGGCAAAGGAGTCGATCCGCTGCACCAGATGATTTGCCAGGGGGTCGAGCAGGGCATCACCTGGACGGTTGCGGCCGGCAACGCGGCCGCGGACCTCGCGACCACGGTCCCGGCCACGTATGACGAAGTGCTCACCGCCACCGCCATGGCAGACTACGACGGCCGCCCCGGCGGAAGGGCAACTCCGATCTGTAGCGGCGGGTCCGTTCCAAGCGCCGACGACGATTTCGCCAACTTCTCCAACTTCGCCACCCAAGCAGCAGACCAGCAGCACACCGTTGCAGGGCCCGGAGTCTGCATTACCTCCACCTACCCTGGCGGCCTCTACAACACGGCGCACGGCACCAGCTTCGCCAGTCCGGCAGTTGCCGGCTCGGTGGCCCGCTGTATCTATAGCGGGGTGTGCCAAGGCGGCGGGTCGTCCGTGATGCAACAATTCCTTGCCGCCGTCGAGCAATACAACAACGAGGAGCCTCGCTTCGGGTTCACCGGGGACCCGCTTCGGCCGGCGTCCGGCCAGTACTTCGGCTACCTCACCACGTCCACCCTAGGGTTCTAGGGGATCCCAGCGCGGTGCGTCTCTTCCGCGCCGGGACGAGGCCTTGCCGTGCTGCCGGGCGGGGGCACGAGCTCCCGGCCGGCAGCTGGAGCTATGGGAGCTACATCTGGACGGCGCCGGTCTGCTGAAGCAGCTTCAGCATGTCGGTCAAGCCCCAGTGCTCCACTACTTTCCCGTCCTGGATGCGGATGATGTCGATGCCGCTGAACTCCACCGTGTTGCCGGTGGCAGCCCTACCCATCAGTTCACCCTCGTGGGTACCGGTGAGGACGACGCGGGCCGCCTCCAGATCTCCGTCGACCATCGTGGGCTCGATAGCCTTCGCCTTGATGTCCGGGAATGCCGATCTGAACGTCTTCACGTAGAACTTGATGCCGTCCAGTCCGGACGGCTGCCCGGGCATGGGTTCTTCATGATCGGTGTAGTTTTCGCTGCCTAACTCGTCAATCAGGTCAAGATTTCCTTCCTCCATGACTTCCCGGTAGAACCGCTCAATCAGTCCTGATCCGCCAGCCATTTCCGATTCCTTTCCTCGGTTCTAAAAGCCCCCGGATTAAGGCTCCCACCGGAGCCACTGCGACACGCCGCTCACGCGTGGCTCTCCGGGTGCGTGCGACTCCAGCCCTAGCTGAAGAAGCGGGCTATTCCGGCCGCGGTGCTGTTAGGCTAATCGGGTTTTGGCGGGTTTGAACGGGGGAACCGTGTACGAGGAAAAGTCCTGCACTCTGGGTGATGGCCGCACGTTGGCCTACTTCGATCTTGGCGACCCCTCCGGCCCGCCGGTGCTGCACCACCATGGGGCCCCCAGCGGCAAGCTGGAAACCGCGTTCTTCAAACTCGGCGACGCCGCCGCCAAGGCCGGTGTGCGACTGCTGGCGGTGGACCGGCCGGGAATCGGCGGCTCAACACCCAAAGCGGGCCGCACCCTTCTTAAATGGGCCGACGACGTCGAAGCATTCGCGGACAGGCTCGGCCTGGAGAAGTTCAGCGTGATGGGGTATTCGATGGGAACCCCGTCTGCCCTCGCCTGCCTGCACCGTATTCCGCACCGCCTTAACGGCATCAGCATCGTCTCCGGATCCGGCCCCTCCGACATCCCCGGCCTGGCCGACGGCCGGTCGCCCGACGTCGCCCGGGTCCTCAAGTTCGCGCAGCACCGCCCGCGCCTGACGTCCGCCGTGCTGGCCTTTATGAAGTTCGGCACCCGCAGCCCGGAGAAGATGATCGCCGCGTCCGGCAAGAGCATGCCGGACGCGGACCAGGCAGTCGCGGCCCGGTCCGGAGCCGCACCCCGCTTCGCCGCCTTCCTCGCGGACGCGATGCGGAACGGTACCACTGGAGTGCGCGACGACATGAGGCTCGCCGCGTCGCCGTGGGGCTTCACCGTGGCAGACTCCGGTGTGCCGGCGTTCATCCGGCACGGAACGGTGGACCGGAATGTTCCGGTGGCGACGGCGCGCTGGCTCTCCGAGCGGTTGCCTTCCGCTCAGCTGAAGCTGGTTGAGGACGGCGGGCACATCTCCGTACTGGATGCCTCCGCCGAAACGGTCCTCGAGCAGCTCCACCAACAAGCGCTTCGGTAACTGCTCAACGACAGGCCGGGCCATAGCCAGCCGAACCGGTGCGGATTCCCCGTCCGCGTCAGCGCCTGAGCTCGGAGCGTGCGTCGCTGGACACGGTCACCGGAATGCCCGCGGGGACCAAGAAATTGACCAATGGTGGCCGGACTACCGCGCTCAGCTCGACATGGGCCGTGCGCCGCTCCGGCGAGCCGGTGCCATGGCCAACCGCCAACTGGTCGAATCTGCCGTAAGCATCCGTCTCTGACAAGTAGCGCAGGACCGATCCCCGCACGGATTCGGCGTCCAGCGATGGGACAGGAGCGCCTGAGCCAGCCTCGACGTCGGCCAATGCGAAAGTGTCTGCCGCTGCCAGCGCCGCCCCGTCCGCGACGGACAGCAGCTTCTTCGTTTCCACGTAGACGGTGGATGCTCCCATCACCACCGTCAGGATCAGCAGGCTCAATAGGACGAAGCCGATCAGCAGAACCATGACTTGGCCGCCGTCGTCATTCCTCACCTGCGGTTTGCCGGCTCCTGCACGGCCGCGCTTCGCTCTGGTGTGCGCGGCTGCTCCGGCCGTCATCCGTACCGCTCCACAACCTGCGTCGCCGAGGAGTTCACCGTGGCCATGCTGAGCCCAGTGCCGTGCAGCAGGGGCAGGGGCACCGAAATTGATGCCTGCGCCGTAACTGACGAGCCGGGTTCCAGACACGCCCCGTTGGCGCAGCTGATCCTGAGCTCCAGTTGATCCGGGTCAATACCGAAGTCTCCGGCAGCAAAGAGCGCTGCCTGATGCGCGGCCTGGCTTCCAGCAGCGGCCTCATCGGATCCGGCATACACTTTCGCCGCTTGGTCGGCCGCGTTCACCACCGCAAAAGAGGCGGCTTGGACTTGCGAAACGGCGATAACGAAGTAGACCACCGGCACCAAAAGCAACGTTCCCAAGAAGACGAACTCAACCACCGCACTTCCCGCCTCGCCTCCCCGCCCGTCGCTCAGGCAATCCCTGAGCCGCCGTCGCAGGCGGTCAGCGTGGGAGCGCCGCATGACCGTGGACTTCCAAGGCACCGCTCGGGCCGACAAGCCCCAGCGCCGGCAGTGGCGCGCGGACCGTGACCCGCATCGTCCGCACGCCGGACCGGAGCACCTCCTCAACGTGGACATCTTGCGCATAATCGTCGGTCAGCGCAGCGGAGATCAAGGCAACGGTCCGTTGCTGGGCGTCGGCCGCGCCTCGATCGGCCAGGGTTCCGTAGCGGGCACCGGACCCTGCGGCGTCAATCAGCGTGTTGCGCACGTGCAGGACCAAGGTCAACTGCATGATCGACACAAAGATCAGGGTGAGGACTCCGCCCACCAAAATGAAGTCCACGCTGGCCGAGCCACGATCGGTCTGGCGGCCCAGCGCATCGCCTGGACTACGGCAAACCACACATTCAGTTGACCGCCGCACGCGGCGGACCCAGCGACTCAATCCCACGTCAGGGCTGCGTCACGCGGCCAATTGCGTCATTGAACAGCCCTTCCAACGCAGGTTTGGCTAGAGCCAAGATACCGGCCACGAGGACTGCCGACATCAGAGTGATCATCACCCACCCGGGGACATCCCCGCGTTCGCCGTCGTCGGATCGAACCGAATTTCTCAAGCGATCCAGTCCCCCGCTCCACATCAGCTCCAGCGTGGCAACGACCCTGAGCGATAGTTTCGTCATGTCCTCGTTCCTTCCCAATATGCGATTTGGCTCATGAGGCTCCTTCTGCGCTTCACCATCCGAGATTGATCAGCGCAATGCCCGGATACACCGCAAACAGCACCGTCAGCGGTAGAACACCGAAAACGAGCGGCACCATCATGCCGATTTCCTTTTTTCCGGCCGATTCCATGAGATTTCGTTTCGCCATGTCCCGTACATCCTGCGCTTGGGCCCGCAAGACATCGGCCAGCGGGGTCCCGCGTTCAACAGCCACCGTGATCCCGTCGACGAAGCGCACCAGCGCGGGCAAACGGGTCCGATGCGAAAACTCCTGCAGCGCCGTCAATACCGGAGTACCGGATCGGGTCTGGGCAAGCACCACGGCAAATTCCTCGGCCAGTTCGCCGTGAGCGCTGCGGCAGACTCTCTCCAGTGCACCGGTCGCGCTTTCCCCAGCGCTGACTGCAAGTGCCATCAGTTCCGCCAAGCTGGGGAACTCTGCCAGCATCTTTGCTTCGCGGCGATGAATCTGGGCGGTCAAGAAGTAGTCCCGCAGCATGAAACCGCCGGCAGCCAGCCCCACGGTCAGAATGACTGCGAGTACTGGATCCAGCGAGCCTCCTGCCGCAGATGTCATCGTCCACGCGATGCCCATGAGGAAGCCCGCCGCCGCCCAGAGCAATTGCTCTGCGCGAAAATCCACCGTGCTCTGCTTGCGGCCAGCTTGCAGCAACCGCTTCGACAACAAGGTCGACCCGAAATTGAATTGCCCGAGCCAGGCGACCGAGTCACGAAGCACCGGGCGGAAGATTCGTTCCAAGGGGCCGAACGGCGTGACATTTGCCGGCGCGCTGTCCAGCAGTCGTGACTTCAGTTCAATCGCCTTTAACTGAGGCGCAATACGATCGGTAAATCTCGTGGGGCGGAAGAACGGCAACCGCATTACCGTCAGCCACAGGCCCGCACCCAGGGCCATGCCGACCAACACCGTCAAAGCCGCCGTGTGGCTCATCGGAGTACCCGTTCCTCTTCCGGGAGCGATCCGATGCGCAGCATGATGCGATAGCAAACTACCGATACCACCAGCCCGCTCAACAGGACGGCGGCTCCGGGCGCCGTGTTGTAGGCAGCCACAGCTTCCGGCCGTGTGGCCAGCAGCATCAATATGATCCACGGCGCAGCAACGGCGAGCCGGGCGGCATTGATCGTCCACGATTGGCGTGCCTCAAGTTCGCTGCGGGTCCTTGCGCTGTCGCGGAGGAAGTCCGCCAAGGTTCCGAGTAATCTGCCCAGATCGGTACCACCGACCTCCCGCGTCATGCGCAGCGCCTCCACGATCCGGTCAGCTACGGGATCAGACAGCCTGGCCTTGAGCCGTTCCAATGCATCGTCGAAATGACCTCCTGCCCGGTAGTCGGCGGCGAATCCGCTGAAGGCCGGCCGCAACTCCACCGGTCCGCGCGTTCCCAACTGAACCAGGGCCTCGGGCAGGGACAGCCCCGCCCGGATCGCGGACCGCAGATGGTCGACGACGTCCGGCCAGATTTCGCGGAGAGCGGCGGTACGGCGGCGTGCCCTCCATCGCACGAGAACGAGGGGGAGCCAGCCTCCGAACAGTCCGAAACAGGCTGCGATCGGGCCGGATGACGTTAGCGCGAAAACGACCAGGGAGGTTGCGGCGGCCATGCCTACACAGCTGGCCAGGAGCGCCTTCGACGAGACCTTCTCGATGCCGGCTTGGTTGATCACGAGTTGGAGCCGGCCAGGCCGTTGCTGCCGCGGTGCTGTGGCCGGTGGTTTTTCCCAGCAAGACCACCACACCAAAAACAGCCCGATACCGCCTACAAGTCCCGTCGCTGCGGTCATGGCACAGGTTCCAGCAACTGCATGACCTCGTATCCGGCACGCGCAAACTTTTCCTCGGCCGGACTCGCGGAAGGGCTGACTTCCAACCTGCCGCTTTGTCGACTGAAGACGGTGGACGTCTCGATAATGCCGTTTTCCACTCGGCGGCCCAGCGAGACGATCTCCACCACATGCCTCCGGCCGTCGGGCCTACGGGCACAATGGACGACAAGATCAATACAGGACGCCACCGTGGGGACCACGAAGGCGGATGAGATGTTCTGGCCCGCGAGCAGCGGCAGTGTACAAATCTTAGTGATTGCGTCGTGGGCACTATTTGCGTGGACCGTGCACATGCCGGGCATGCCGCTGTTGAGTGCCACGAGCATATCCAGACTTTCCGCTTCCCTGACCTCGCCGACAATCAACCGGTCGGGTCTCATCCGCAGGGCCTCTTTCACCAATCGGCGCAGCGGGATGGCGCCTTCGCCTTCCAGGTTCGGCTGCCGGCACTGCAGCCCGACAACGTCGCGCAGCGGCAACTGCAGTTCGAAAATCTCCTCCACCGTGACCACCCGCTCACGGCTGCCAATGGCAGCCGCCAGGCAGTTGAGCATCGTGGTCTTCCCCGCCTGCGTAGCTCCGGACACGAGGATGTTCAGCCCGCTGCTGACGGCCGCGGCGAGAAACCGGGCGGCTTCGGGAGTCAGTGAACCCAGATCCACCAAGTGCTCCAACCGGGAAGCGCGCGCGATGAACTTTCTGACGTTCACGGCCCAGTGCTGACGCGTGATGTCCGGAATCACCACATGCAGCCGCGATCCATCCGGCAGGGCGGCATCCACAAAAGGCGAGGACAAGTCCAAACGGCGGCCGGAGGACTTCAGCATCCGCTCCACCAAATCCCTCACTTGTTGTTGCGTGAGCGTCACCGATGTCAGCTCAGACTCGCCGCTTCTGGCTACATACACTTCCGACGGCGAGTTGATCCAAATTTCCTCGATGGAGGGATCGTCCAGCAGCGGCTGCAACGGCCCGAATCCGGCCACGGCATCAAAAATGTACTTGCGTGCACGGTCCAGTTGCCCGAGCGGCGGAAGGGTTCCCAACAGGGAGCGTTCGTCGTAGTCAGTCACCGCTGCTTCGACCAGGCGCCGGACCTCCGGGCCTTGGCGGGCAGGGTCCAACCCGCGTTGGCGGATCAGTTCGCGGACCTCACCCTCGACGATCCGGATGGCATCCATCCGTTCCCCCTTTGCAACCCCCAAGCGCAACCGCCCCGCAACGTTGAGACCGCGGGCAGTCGTTTGCAGTGAACCCTAGGCGACGTATCTTCCGGCGGGCTAGCCCCGGCAGGCGGATTGTGGAAAACCCGTCCCAACTTTCCTTCGTCTCTGGCCAGAAGCCCGTCGCGGGTGGTAATGGCGCGATGCAATAGGCTGAGGGGCAGTATGAAAAGCATCTTCGACGTCCTCGTGCCGCTGTTGCGTACCTTGCCGGCCGGCAGCCGGCGTTTCCTCACCGGCTACGGCGCGGCGTCCGCGGCGTTGGCCCTGCTGGACGTGGTCGCGCTGGGCCTCATTGCCGCGCTGCTGCCGGCTCTGGTGGGAAGATCCGACGCCGAGCTGCCGCTGGTCGGCAATGTGACCGAGAACGGGATGGCGCTGCCGATCCTGGTGTTCATCTGCCTGCTGATTGTGCTCAAAGGGATCTTGGCGGTGCTGCTGCTGCGCTTCGCGACCAAGCGCTTTGCCAAGCACGAGGTGGCCATCGGTGACCGGTTGTTTGCCGCCTATCTGGCCTCGCCGTGGGAGAAGCGGCTGGGACGCAACTCCGCCGAGATTGTGCGCTCCGTTGACGTCGGCGTGGGCATCACCGTCTCCGGCGTGCTGATGCCGGCGATGAGCCTGTTCGGCGAGCTGGGCACGTTGGCGGCGGTCGTCGTCGTGCTCTTCGTGGCGCAGCCGCTGATCGCGGTGGTGACCATGATCTACCTTGGCCTGGTGGCGCTGCTGCTGGCCAAGGTGATTTCGCCCCGCGCCGTCGCCATTGGCCGGGAAAACCGCGAATGGTCCAACCGGACGGCCAAGACCCTGTACGAGGCGCTGGGCGCGCTGAAGGAAATCACGCTGGCCGGCCGCGGACCCGAGGTACAGGAACAGGTGCACGGCACCCGCACCAAATCCTCGATCGCCCGCGCCGGTGCCATTCAGATCTCGCAGATCCCGCGCTACGTGCTGGAGACCGCGTTGGTCCTCGGCTTCGCGCTGCTCGGTGGGGTGGGCTACCTGACCGGCGGACCGGCCGGCGCCGTCAGCGCCGTGGGCCTGTTCGCCGTCGCGGGTTTCCGCCTGATTCCGTCGCTGACGCGGATGCAGGCGGTGCAGTCCTCGGTGAATACCAGCGCATCCTTTGCCCGGCAGATTGTCGAAGACATCCACGAGGGCGAAGCCGAAATGCACCGGCAGCGGGATGAGCGTCCGCAGCACGAACTGCCGGAGAACGCCGCGGACATTGAGCTGCGGGACGTTGCCTTCAGCTATCCGGGTGCGGCGGCTCCGGCCCTGCATGCGGTGAACATCAGGATTCCGGCCGGCAGCCATGTGGCCTTCGTCGGTGCTTCCGGCGCCGGGAAATCAACCATGGTGGATCTCCTGTTGGGGCTGCTCGAGCCCAGCCATGGACACGTCATGGTGGGTGGCGAGCCGATGGAGTTCGTGCTGGATTCCTGGCGGCGGCGGATCGGCTACGTGCCGCAGGAGGTCTCGCTCTTTGACGCGTCGATCGCGCAGAACGTCGCTCTGGCCTGGGACCGGGACCGGGTGGACCCGGAGCGCGTCACTGTTGCGCTGCGCCGCGCACAGTTGCTGGACACGGTGATGGAGCGCGACGGCGGTCTGGACGCCTTGGTGGGTGAGCGCGGTATGGCCCTCTCCGGCGGTCAGCGCCAGCGGCTCGGCATTGCCCGCGCGCTCTACGACAATCCCCGGGTGCTGGTTATGGACGAGGCCACTTCCGCCCTCGACACCGCCACCGAGGCCGCGGTAACGACGGCGATCCGGCAGCTGCACGGCGACGTCACCGTCATCACCGTGGCGCACCGGCTGGCGACCATCCGGGATGCGGACATTGTGTTCTTTATGCGCGGCGGGACGGTGGCCGCAGCCGGGACCTTCGACGAGGTGGTCGCCAGCGTTCCCGACTTCGCCGAACAGGCCGCGCTGGCGGGACTGGGAAAGACCGAGAAACCGGTGGACGAACGCCGCTAAGGCGGCGGTGGCTGCGCCCAGGTACCGGACCTGGGCGCAGCCACCGCTGTTTGTCTGGACAGCCGTCCTACGCGGGGACCATCCCGTGCGGATCGATGACGTACTTCTTGGCCGCGCCCTTGTCGAACGCCTGGTAACTCTCAGGCGCCTCGTCCAGGCTGATGGTGGTGGCGTTCACCGCCTTGGAAATGTTGGCCTTACCGGCCAGGATCAGGTCCATCAGCCTACGGTTGTACCGCTTCACCGGACACTGTCCGGTGGTGAACGAAAGCGACTTCGCCCAGCCGGTGCCCAGTTGCACGCCGATTTGGCCCACCTTGGCGTTCTCGTCGATGCCGCCCGGGTCACCTGTGACGTAGAGGCCCGGGATGCCGAGGGCACCGCCCACCTGGGTCACCGACATGATGTCGTTCAGCACCGTGGCTGGCGCCTCCGCGGCATTGGCGCCGTGCCCGCGGGCCTCGAAGCCGACCGCGTCCACGGCGGCATCGACCAGCGGGACGCCGAGGATTTGCTCGAGCTTGTCCGGCAGCGAGCCTTCCTGGCTCAGGTCGACGGTCTCGCAGCCGAAGCTTGCGGCCTGCTTCAGCCGGTCGGCGTTCATGTCGCCAACGACGACCGCCGAGGCGCCCAGCACATGGGCGGAGAAAGCCGCGGCCAGTCCCACCGGCCCTGCTCCGGCGACGTAGACCGTGGAACCTGTGGTGACACCGGCGGTAAAGGCGCCGTGGTAGCCGGTGGGGAAGATGTCGGAGAGCATGGTCAGGTCCAGGATCTTCTCCAGCGCCTGGTCCCGGTCCGGGAACTTGAGCAGGTTAAAGTCCGCGTACGGCACCATTA
Source organism: Arthrobacter sulfonylureivorans (assembly GCF_047607445.1). GTDB lineage: Bacteria > Actinomycetota > Actinomycetes > Actinomycetales > Micrococcaceae > Crystallibacter > Crystallibacter sulfonylureivorans_A. The sequence goes on along the minus strand of NZ_JBLKRT010000001.1, from coordinate 131,736 downwards.
CGTACTCGGCCTGCCCACCGATCCAGCCTCCCATGTCTACATAGCCGTAGGCTGCGCCGGGCCGGGCCGGGTTCACGTTGAGGCAGACGCCGGTTTTGCCTTCGTTGCACATCCGGCAGCGGCCGCAAGCGATGTTGAAGGGTACCGAGCAAATATCGCCCTCCTTCACGAAGAGCACGTCGTCGCCGGTCTCGACGACTTCCCCGGTGATCTCGTGGCCAAGTGACTGGCCAACCGGTGCGGTGGTGCGCCCGCGGACCATGTGCTGGTCACTGCCGCAGATGTTGGTGGTAACCAGCTTGAGGATCGCGGCGTGCGGTGCCTTCTGCTGGATTCCCATCTTGCTGGCAACTTCGGACGGCAGTTCCAGCTTGGGGTAGTCGATCGTTTCAACCGCAACTTCCCCTGGGCCCTTGTAGACAACTACACGATTTCCCGTCATGGTTTTCCCTTTCGTATTTATCCCTCAACCGCGCTCAAGCCGACGAGCCCGCGCAGCCGCGTTATTTCTCCCAGCGTGTTTTCTATCCTTTGTCGGAATGTGGTTTCTTGTCCTTCTCTGCCGAGACTGTCCGATCGTCGGCGCGCGGTTCGCCTTCCGGGACTTCGCGCGGGCGGGCCACCAAGTCGTAGGTAACGGCGGCGGCAACGCTGCCGATGAAGGGCCCGAGGATGTACAGCGGGTACTGGTACCACTCGACCGCGCCGCCGAAGATGGACTGCACCACGTTGGGGCCGAAGGTCCGGGCCGGGTTGAGCGACCCGCCGGTCAGCGGAGCCATCACAAAAATGGCGGCGGCGACAGCGAGCCCGATGATCAGGCCGGCCCAGCCCTTCGGTGCCCGCTTATCCACCGCCACGGCCATGATCGAGAGCATCAGCAGGAAGGTTCCCACCGCCTCCGCAACGATGCCTTGGCCGTAAGAGACGTCCGGCCCCAGCGCGGTCGCGCCTCCGCCAAAGTCCACCGCCCGGGTCCCGAATGACGCGACCAGCAGCAGGCTCCCGATCGTGGCTCCGACCAGCTGGGCAACGATGTAGGGAACCACTTCTACCCAGGAAAAGCGTCTGGTCACCGCCAGTGCGAAGGTCACGGCCGGATTGATGTGGGCACCGGAAACCGCCAGGAATGCATAGATGGCCACGGCAATGGCAATGGCGAATGCCAGGGAGATAAACCCGATGCCAGGATAGGTGATCTCCCCTGCGCCGACCGTGAACGCCGCGATCACCGACCCGACTCCGAAGGTCACCAGTATTGCCGTGCCGATCACTTCTGCTGCAAGCCGCCGCATTAAGGTGGGGGTCATTTTGCACCATTTCATGTAGATACGAGGAAATGTCACGAAAATGGAACGAGCTGGAAGTTTGAGCGAGTCTAGGCGGGCCCGCGGAAGGGCGTCAATAGGGGCTGGTGGTTGGCATCCTTTAACCACAGCCATCACGCTTGCGGCTGATTCAGCCCAGCTGCAGCGGCGGACAATGCGCCCGGCGGAGCGGCCGAGCGAAGCGGACCCTGCGAAGCGGCCGGTGCAGCGCGCGGCTCAGCGGACCCTGCGAAGCGGCCGGTGCAGCGCCCGGCGCAGCGGCACGGCGGACTGTCCGGCGGCGGCCCGCGGAGCGGCCCTGCTCCGGCGGCCGCGCGGCGAAGCGGACCGGGAAACTATCCCGCGGCGGCGTAGATCCCGGCCAGCCGGTGCACTAAGCGGACCGGATCGTGGTGTTCCTGGAGCCAGGTTCGCGCAGCCAGGGTGGCGGAGGTGCCGGCCGGGTCAGCCAGGGCGGCGGCGGCCGCAGCGGCCAGCGCCTCGGCGGAGTCGCCCTGTAGCACCGGGGGCGACTGGTAGTACCCCTCCCCCAACGGCATGACGACGGGAACGCCGATGCCCATGGCCTGCAGTTCGCTCATGGCCAGGATTCCGGCGCTCTGGCCGATCACTACGTGGGCCGACGCCAGCCAGCGCAGGTACTCCGGCTTGGGCATCTTCGGCACCAGGATGACGCCGAGCTCGGCCGCCTGCGGCGCGCCGTCGCCCCAGTCCAGCCCCTGCAGTTCCACGTCCGGCCCGACGGCGGCGCGCAGCACCCGCGCCAACTCCAGCTGCTGCTGGCCTCCCTTGGAGGAATGCCAGCGGGAGGCGAAAACAATGCGGGGCCGGCCTGCGGGCCACCACTGGGGCAGTTCCTCCAGGTCCACCGGGTTCGGCAGGTAGACCGCGTCGGACCGGGCGGACTCGGCGTGTTCGCGCAGGTCCGGGGTGGAGTACAGCACCGTGACCGCGTGGTCAGCGCCCCACTGCAGCGCGGGCCGGCGAGCGGGCTCGTAGTACTGGGTGCGGATGTCCGTGCCGTGGAAATGCAGCAGGAACGGTTTGACCGGGCGGGACCGGACGACGCCGATCCGCGAGCCGGAATGCACATGCAGCAGGTCCGACCGCAGGATGGCGGCCGCCCGCCGGGCTTGCCAGAGCGAACCGGCGGCGAGTTTCCCGGCGCGGGCGGCCGCTGACGGTGCTGCGCCCTCGGGCGGTATCGCGGTGAAGTGGCGCCATGGCCGCCCCTCGCGCCGGCCGTATTTGATCAAGGTGGCACCGACGTCGGCCGCATCATAGATGTGCAGGACGCGCGGGTCTGCGGCCACCGCTCAGGCCTCCTGCGGGGTGAACAGGCCGGCCACCGCGTGCTCCCAGCCCTTGATCTGGTGCTCGGAGGACAGCTCCCGGGCGGCGGCGTGTGCGTTCGCTTTCCAGCCGTCCACCATCTCCGGCGTCAGCGTCTTGAGCACCTCCACCAGCGCCGCCGGACTGAAGTCTGCGGTGACGGCGCCCAGCCCGTGCCGGCGCAGCAGGGTTTCCATCGCCGGCGATGGGCCGATGATCAGCCCGGTGCGGGCTTGGACCGCCTCGAAGAACTTGTTCGGCAGGGCGTGCGCCAGGTTGAAGTTGGTGGGCGGAATGATGGAGATGGCAACGTCGTATTCGGCCACGGTGTCCACCAGTTGGTCGTACGGGACCGGTTCACGGAAGCGCACCCTCGGCAGCTCCTCGCCGAGTGCCTTGAGCTCGGCGACGTAGGCCGGTTCGTTCGGCATCACGATCAGGTCCAGTTCCAGGTGCTCCGGCGCGCCGCGCATGGCTTCCATGATGTCTTCGATCTTGCGGTACCGCTGACCGGCGGAGCTGTAGATCATCCGGATCTTGTCGCCGGTGGGCCGCGGTTGCTTGTCCGCGTACGGGGCCGCGTTGGTGACCACCGAGGCCGCGACGCCGAAGTCCTTGGTGTACTGCTCCGCAATGCCCTCGGCCACCGTGGTGACGGAGCGGACCGCCGGCAGGTAGGTGCGGCAGAGCCAGCGCACGTACGGGGCCACCAGCGCCCGCCAGGCCGGCTTGTTGAAGTGTTCCTTCGGCGCGAATTCATGCAGGTCCGCGTGCACGCCGTGCTTCGGCTCAAGGCTCAGCGCCAGCGGCACGGTGTTGGTGTCGTTGGCCAGCACGGCGTCAAATTGCTGGCCGCGCAGCAGCTTGCGCGCCTGCGCCACGGCGGCAATGTTCCAGTACACGTCGGTGTAGCGCCGCAGGGCCAGCCGCTGCGGATCGCGCGGCCAGCTGGCCAACCCGGTGTCCAGTCCAATGTGTCCCGCGACGCCGTCCGGCGCCGGGCCGAACCCGCAGGTGAAGACCCGGTACTGGTCACGGAACAGTGTGATCTGCTTGAGCACCCGCGGGTCGCTGCGCAGCGGCGAGAGCGAGAGGATCAGCAGGGAGCGGGGTCCGGTCAACGAGGCTGCCTTCCGTCGGTTCTGTCGGGTGCCGGTGCGCCGGATGTTGCCGCACCTGCGGCCGCGGCGCGTGCCGTAGGCCGCATGCCGTGCAGCCGGCCGGCGGCGCTGAAAACGAGCGAGTTCAGGTTGGTCCGCGGCGGTGCTTCACGCCGGAGGTTCGCCAGCCAGCGCCGGGTCAAGGTGCGCTGCAGCGCCCCGGCGGCCGCCCGCCGTCGTACTTCTGCTGCTATGTCCGTGCCGGATACCGCATCGCGCAGCGCCAGCAACAAGCGTTCGTCCGGGGCGCTGAGCAGGTGCGGCGCGCCCGGTGCGGCTGCGGTCAGGGAACGCACGACGGCGGAGATGGCCTTCCGGTCCTCGGCTCCCCAGCTGAACTCCGCGCCTCGGCGGACGGCCGCGCTGATCACGTGGCCGCGCAGCAGCTTCACCGCGATGGCTTCGCGCTGGGCGGCGGGCAGTGCCGGGAACCAGGCGCCGGAAATCAGCGCGGTGACGTCCTGGAACTGGGTGTCCAGCGGCAGCACGGCGGACGTCACGCGTTCGTCCGCGTCCTGTCCCACCAGGTAGGCCGGGGCGTGGGCCGGGTAGGCGATCTTTTCACCGGAAAACCACAGCCGGAGGCCAAACTCCAGGTCCTCGCCGGTGCGCAGCCCCTGGCGCAGCCGCAGCCCGAGCCGATCGAGTGCCTCACGCCGGATCAGTCCCAGCGGCGCCGTCCGGTAGGCCAGCCGGTCGCGCAGCGGATCCACCAGCGCGCCGCGGAACACACGGGCGCGCGGAGTCAGGATCCGTGCGCCACCGCGGTAGCGGACCGGCGCGATGACGGCGGCAGCGCCGGTGGCCTGCGCAACGTCCAGCCAGGCGGACACCGCTCCCGGTTCCAGTGTGTCGTCCGACCCCATGATCCCGACGAACCCGGCACGCGCTTGGTCCAGGCCAAAGTTGAACGGACCGGCCGGGGACGGAATGCCGTCGGCCAGTTCGAGCAGCCGCACGGTCTCCGGGAAGCCGGCCAGTTGTTCGCGCACCGGCCCGGGGTCCATGTTGTGGCACACCACCGTGGCGCCCACCCGTCCCGGCGCGGCAGCCAGCACGGATTCCACCGCCCGCCTGACGGGCCGGTCCGCCGTGTGGACGGCAATGACGATTTCGGCTTCCGGAGCCGTCACGGGTTTTCCCCCGGCCGTGCCGCGTCATCGGGGCCGGCTGCCTCTTCCGGGCGCGGCGCTTCGTCCAGCGCAATCCGGCGGGCCAGCTTGGTAATCCGGGCCTCCAACTGGCGCGTCCGCTGGAAAGAGCTGGCCATGAAGATCAGGAAACACACGATGAGTCCGTACAGCACCAGGTCGGTGCCGCGGCCAATGCCCAGCGCATTCGCGGCGGCGGTCAGCATGCCGGGGAAGAACACGGACAGCGCCGCCAGCACGGCGAAGAGCATCAGCAGGATCCGGCGCACGGCCTGGTGGCGGGCATTTTGGCCGCCGCGCATGAGCGCCAGGGCGCCGAGGGCGACGGCCAGGACCAGGACAATTTGGACGACTATGAGCATGGGTTCACCGGAAGAAGAGGTCTGCGAGGATGTTGACTCCATTGAGCAGCGACTGCCCCTTGGATTTGGAATATTCCGTATAGACGATGTGTACCGGCTGCTCCACCACCCGGGCCTCGAGCGCGGAGAATTGATGGATCAGCTCGGAGGCGTGCGCCATCCGGTTCTGCGACAGGTGGATGTTGCGTACCACCTCGGCGGACAGCGCGCGCAGTCCGTTGTGCGCATCGGTGAGGCGGTAGCCGGTGGACAACCTGGACTGGACAGCGGCCGTGCGCAGCACCAGCCGCTTGAGTGCCGAGACCTCCCCCCGGCCGTCGAGGAACCGGGAGCCCAGCACCACGTCCGCCTCGCCGGCCCGGACCCGTTCCAGCATGGTGGCCGCGTCCTGGACCCGGTGCTGGCCGTCGGCGTCGAAGGTGATGACCGCGTCCAAGTCCGGATCCTGGGCGGCATATTCGAATCCGGTTTGCAGCGCGGCGCCCTGACCAAGATTCACCGGATGGACCACGACGACGGCGCCCGCCTTGCGCGCCATGGCGGCGGAATCGTCGCTGCTGCCGTCGTCAACGCAGACCACGTTCGGAAAGGTCTGCAGCAGCTCCTGGATGACCGAGCCGACAACGGTGGCCTCGTTATACATCGGCACGACGACCCAGCAGCGACTCACCCGCCTAGTATTCCACAATGGGAATGGTCCAGGCCGCAGCAGCACCGGCACCTAAGGCCGCCGCGGGGCAAGCGCCTGCGCTGCCAGATCCCGATAGTGGCCATCCAGCTCCCGGACGCTGCCGGCCAGGCTCCGCTGGTCGACCACAAACTTGCGGGCATCCCGGCGCATGGCCAGGTATTCGGCGCTGCCCAGCTGCAGCAATTGCTGCAGGCCGTCCTGCAGCTGGCGGAAGTCCGCTTCCGGCGCCAGCACACCCGTGACGCCGTCCTCCATCATTTCCGGAATGCCGCCGCTACGGTATGCCAGCACCGGGGTGCCGCAGGCCTGGGCTTCCAGCAGCACCAAGCCGGCAGCTTCCCGTGCGCCGCCGGCTTCCTGGCTGGGAGCCACCAGGATCTGTGCCTGCTGCATCCAGGCGCGGACACCGGCCCGGTCCTGTCTGCCCACAAAATCGATGTGCGGATGGCTGGCCGCGTGCTCGGCCACGGCGTCACGCAACGGCCCGTCGCCGATCACCACCAGCCGGTGCCTGGCTTTGCGCCACACGGCCAGTGAGGCGTCCAGCAGGTCACGGATGCCCTTTTGCATGTTCAGCGCGCCGACGAACAGCACCACCGGCGTCTCGTCGGACTGATGGCGGGTGGGTACAAAGTAATCGGTGTCCACGCCTTGGTAGTGCACATGGATTTTTCCGGTATCGAGTTCTAGGTCGGCGGCCCGCCCGGCCATGTAATTGCTGACCACCAGCAGACGGGAGCTGTGCGCCGCTGCGGACAGGACGTTGCGGTGGTGCCAGCGGGCCATCATGGTGTCCGCCGGATTCGCCAGCGACACCAGATCGGACCCGTGCATGGTGGTGAGCAGCGGGGCTCCGGAGACGGTGGAGGCCTTGACCGCCGGCTCCGACCAAGTGGCGAAGTGCTGGTGGATGATGTCCGGGTTAAAGCGGGTCACTGCCACGGCCATGGACCGCATGAACGCGGGCATCACCAGCTCGCGGCGGCGGAAGCCCAGCCCGGGAGCCGGGACAAAGTCGGTGACCGGGATCGTGACCGAAGAGTCCTCGATCTGGGCCACCAAGGTGAAGACGTGGAAGTCGTGCCGGTCCTTCAACCGCTCGGCGTGCGCCGTGGCGAAGTACGTTGGCGGAATCCGCAACGTGCTCTTGGTGATGGCGATCTTCACTGGGCTCCTGGACCTTTTCGGCTGCAGCCGGCTGCGTCCGGCTTCCATCGCCATCCTAGCCCGGCGTCCTGCACGCGATCTGGTGCTCCGACCTGCGCCAAGGTCGGCCAGCTGGGCTCCGGCAGCCAGGCTCCGGCCGCCGCGGGGTGGCCGCCGCGTGATGGCGGTGGGCGCTTAGGGTGCGGCGGTCGGCGCGCCCGGGTGCGCTGCCGCGCCGCCAGCCGATCGCCGGACGGTAATCTTTCACTGTCCGGCATTCGCCAGGCATCGGTGACAAGGAGCAGTAGTGGCCCAGCAGATCCTGTGTATCTCTTTCTCGGATATCCAGGCCGATTCCCGCGTGTTGCGGCAGCTGAAACTGCTGGCCGAAGCAGGTGAAGTCACCACGCTCAGCTACGGCGAGCGTCCGCCCGGCGCCACCCACCATCTGGGAGTCGACGCCTCGCTGCCGTCGCTTCCGCAGACGCCGCTGGGCGTCCTGCTGCTGGCGCTGCGCCAGCATTCCGCGGTGGAGCTCAGCGCTCCTGCGGTCAAGCAGGCCCGCGCCCTGGTTGCAGGCCGCCGCTTCGACCTGGTGGTGGCGAACGAGGCCAGGGCCTTGCCGCTGGCCCACGCTCTGGCCCAGGGAGCACCGGTCTGGGGCGACATGCACGAGTGGGCTCCGGAGGAACGCTCGCATGTGCTGCCCTGGAAGCTGTTGGTCGCCCCGTACATGCGCAGCATCTGCGCCAAGTACCTGCCGCGCACCACCGCGATCACGGCCGTCAACGCGTCCATCGCCCGGATGTATGCGGAACAGTTCGGCTGCACCGTCGAAGTGGTCCGCAACGCGGGGCCGTTCCGGCGTTTGGAGCCGTCCCCGCCGCTGCCCGGGAAGATCCGGCTGGTGCACAGCGGTGCCGCGGTGCCGGGCCGGAATCTGGAGGGAACCATCGAGGCGGTCAAGATGCTCGATGACCGCTTCACCCTGGACCTTTACCTGGTCAAGGCACGCGATGGCGGACGCTACTGGCAGCAGCTCAAGGATCTGGCTGCCAGCGACCCCCGCATCACCTTCCACGATGCGGTCCCGCCGGAAGAGCTGCCTGCAACGCTCAACGCCTACGACGTGGGGGTCTTCTCGCTGCCGCCGCAGACCATGAACCACCATTTCATGCTGCCGAACAAGTTTTTCGATTTCGTCCAGGCCCGGCTGGCCCTGGTGTTCAGCCCGTCCCCGGAGACCGCGGCCTTGATGCAGACCTACGATCTGGGCGTGGTGACCGAAGACTTCAGCACGGAGTCGCTGGCGCGCGCGCTGGCATCGCTGACCACGGAGCAGGTGGACAAGTACAAGTCCAATGCGCACGGCGCCGCCGCGGCCCTCAGCTCCGCCGAAGACGAGGCAGTCACCCGCGGCATCCTCGCCGCGGTGCTCACCCCCTGACCTACATCCGGGCCAGCCAGGCGCAGCTCAGCGCAGGCGGAAGGCCGCGGCTGCGTCGGCGATGGCTGTGGCCGCGCGGTTGCCGACGCTGCGCAGCGAGTAGTTTCGCTCCACCCATTCGGACAGCCGGCGGCGTTCGGCGTCGGACACGGGCTGTTCCAGGGCCGTGGCCATCGCCTCGGCCGCTTGGCCGGCATCCCAGTCCACGCTCTGCCCCAGCCTGTGGTCGGCGACCAACTGGCGCAGCGGTCCGACGCCGGCGTAGACAACCGGGGCTCCGCAGCTGAGCGAGACGAAGGCTTTGGTGGCGAAAGCGAAGTCATAGCCCCGGGCCGGCCGCACTGAGGCGAGCCCCGCGGTGGCGGTGCGCAGCGCCCTGGCGATGGTGCCGCCGTCGGCCGTTCCCATGAAACGGATGCGCTCCCCCGCCGGCGCCGCACGCCGGCGCAGCTCCTCCAGCTCTACTCCGCCGCCGTACATCAGCAGCCGGGCATCGGGGTAGCGGTCCAGGATCTTGAGGAAGCCGTCCACGAAGACGCCGGCGCCCTGGATTTCGGACATGGTCCCCGCGTAGACGAAGGTGGGGCCGGGATGAGGATCTGCGGGCCCGGCCAGGCTGAAGGTATCCGTATCGATGCCGGTGCCGACTTCCGCCACCTTGGCCCGCCCGGAAGTCAGCCGGGCCAGCGCCAGCGTCACGCCGGTGGAAATACTGAGCACGCCGGACGCGCCGGTGATCACCCAGCGCTCCACCGCGCGCAGCACCGCGACCACCCGCGGATCCACCCCGATCCCGGCCGCAGCGTCGGAGCTGACGTCCGCGGAGAAGTAGACGTAGGGACGGCGGCGCAGCGCGGCAGCCAGCCGGACCACCACGCCGGTGGTCGGCGGTGGTTCCACCAGCAGCAGATCGAACGGTTTCTGCGCCAGCAGGCGGAAGAACAGCGGAATGTCGAAGCTGGCGTACTGCAGATAGCCGCGCACCGCGCCGCTGGCATCACGGAGCACGGGCCAGCGCAGGATCCGGGCGCCGTCGCCGGCCGGGGCGCCGCCACCGGCCGGGGCACAGACGCCGGCCGTTGCCTCTTCCGAGGCACTGGCCGCCGCACCCTCCGAGGCCGCCGCCCCGGCACCGGCAGCGGCACCTCCCGCGGCGCGAAGTCCGCGCGGCGGCCGGGTGGTCAGCACCGTCACCTCATGGCCGGCCGCGGTCAGCGCCCGCACCGTAGCGGCCAGCCGGTACGCGGCGGCGCCGGCTTCCGGCAGGTAAATCCGGCTGGCCAGCAGGATCCGCAGGCCCATCAGGCGTGCAGCCCGACGGTGCGGGATTCCTTTGCGCTGGCGATCATCGCTTCGGCCACGCGCAGCGTGTTCAGCCCTTCCCGCATGGTGACGATCCCGGCGGCAGGACGCTCGGGGCGGTCACCGCCGTCGTGCTCCGCAGCCGCGCTGCCGTGGGCAGCTTCCGGCAGCAGCCCCCGGTTGGCCAGCACGGCGTCGCGGAACGCTTCGTGCTCCACCTTCAGCGGTTCGCGCTTGGGGATCGCCAGACGGGTGATGTTGCCTTCGGAGACGCCGCGGAAGTTGGCCACGGACTCCCACTCGGTGTTGAAGGTGCCGTTTTCATGGAAGGTCAGGTCGGCTGTCAGGGTGTCGGCTACGAACGCGCCGCGTTCGCCGGTGACCACGGTGACGCGTTCCTTCGTCGGCGAGAGCCAGTTGACCAGATGGCTGGTGATCACGCCGTTGTCCAGCAGTCCGGTGGCCGCCACCATGTCCTCATGCTCGCGGCCGGAGCGGATGGTGGTGTTGGCGCTGACCGAGGAATAGGCGGCCTGCGCCAGCCAGGCGGTCAGGTCGATGTCGTGCGTGCCCAGGTCCTTGATCACACCGACGTCGGCAATCCGCGCCGGGAAGGGACCCTGACGGCGGGTGGCGATCTGGAAGATCCGGCCCAGTTCGCCGGCTTCCAGCCGCGCCCGCAGCGACTGCAGCGCGGGGTTATAGCGCTCGATGTGGCCGACCGCGCCGACCAGTCCGCGGGCTTCGAACGCAGCAGCCAGCTTCTCCCCGCCGGCGACGGTGTCCGCGATCGGCTTCTCCACCATGGTGTGGACGCCGGCTTCGGCGAGGGCCAATCCGACCTCCACGTGCAAGCCGGTGGGCACCGCGCACATGGCGATGTCGATCCCGGCGTTGATCAGTTCCTCCACCCCGGAGTAGACCGGCAGGCCGGGCGCGGCGCCGTGCGGGTCGCCGTAGGCGTCGGCGACGGCCACCAGTTCCACGCCGTCGGTCTCGCGGAGCACGCGGGCGTGGTGCCGGCCCATCATGCCCAGCCCGATCAGTCCGGCGCGGAGCACGGTTTTCCCGTTCGCTGCCATGCTCAGGCTCCCGCCTTCGCCAGGGCGTTGACCGCGGTGGCGATCCGGTCCAGGTCCTCGGCGTCCAGCGACGGGTGCACCGGCAGCGAGAGCACCTCCGCGGCGGCGGCCTCGGTGGCCGGCAGGTCCGCGGTGATGTTGAAGGAGGGCAGCCGGTGGTTCGGGATCGGGTAGTAGACGCCGGAGCCGATGTTGTATTCGTCCTTCAGCGCCGCGGCGAAGCGGTCCCGCTCCCCCGCGCTGATCCGCACGGTGTACTGGTGGTACACGTGCACCGCCCCGGCGGCCACCTTCGGGGTTCCGACGCCGGCCAGGTTCGCGTCCAGGAACGCGGCGTTGGCCTGGCGTTGTCCGGTCCAGCCGCCGACCTTGCCCAGCTGCACCCGGCCGATTGCGGCGTGCAGGTTGGTCATCCGCGCGTTGAAGCCCACCAGTTCGTTTTCGTACTGGCGTTCCATGCCCTGGTTGCGCAGCAGCTTCAGCCGCCGGGCCACCTCGTCGCTGCCGGTGGACACCATGCCGCCTTCGCCCGAGGTCATGTTCTTCGTCGGGTACAGGCTGAACATGGCGAACTCACCAAACGTGCCCACCGGACGGCCATGCAGCGACGCGCCGTGGGCCTGGGCTGCGTCCTCGAAGAGCAGCAGTGACTTCTCCGCGGCCAGCGCCCCCAGCGCGTCCATGTTGGCCGGGTGCCCGTACAGGTGCACCGGCATGATCGCCTTGGTCCGCGGCGTCACGGCGGCAGCGACCGCCTCCGGGTCCAGGCAGTAGTGCTCCGGCTCGATGTCCGCGAACACGGGCGTGGCACCGGTCAGGGCCACCGAGTTGGCGGTGGCGGCGAAGGTGAACGACGGCACGATCACTTCGTCCCCGGGTCCGATGCCGGCGGCCAGCAGGCCCAGATGCAGGCCCGAGGTGCCGGAATTGACCGCCACCGCGTGCCGGCCGTCCAGCAGCACCTGCGAGAACTCCTGCTCGAAGGCGGCCACCTCGGACCCCTGGGCGAGCATGCCGGAGACCAGCACCGCGTCCACTGCGGCCCGCTCTTCGTCGCCGATGATCGGTTTGGCCGCCGGTATGAAGTCCTTGCTCACTGCTGTTCTCCTCGCGTTTCGTGGCCAACTTCCTGCAAGATGCCCGCTTCCTCCCGGTACTGCGCACCGGTGGCCGGGCACACCCACAGCGCAGGGTCCGCCGGGTCCTGGCCCAGCCGCTGCCCGGCCCGGCCCACCCAGCCGATCCGTTTGGCCGGCACCCCGGCCACCAGCGCAAAATCCGGCACGTCGCGGGTCACTACGGACCCGGCAGCCACCGTGGCCCAGGCGCCGATGGTCACCGGCGCCACGCAGACCGCCCGTGCACCGATCGACGCGCCGTCGCGGATCTCCACGCCCACCGGCGTCCAGTCGTCGGCGCTCTTCAGCGACCCGTCGGGCGAGACGGCGCGCGGGTAGGTGTCATTGGTCAGCACCACGGCCGGGCCGATGAACACGCCGTGGCCCAGCCGCGCCGGCTCGTACACCAGCGCGTAGTTCTGCACCTTGCAGTTGTCCCCGGCCTGCACGCCGGTGCCGATGTAGGCGCCGCGGCCCACGATGCAGTTTTCGCCCAGCACCGCATCCTCGCGGACCTGCGCCAGATGCCAGATTTTGGTGCCCTCGCCCAACCGGGCGGCGGCGGCCACATCTGCCGAATCGGCGATGAACGCCATAGCTTCCCTCTTTCCGCTCACGGCCGCAGCCGCCGTCGTCAATTCTTCTCCCGCGGCAGCGGGTTCAGGCCTTGCCGATCACCCGGTACGCCACGCCCGGCCAGCGCTCGGCCGAGCTGACCCGCCGGCCGTCGATGAACACCTTCACGCCGGGCAGGTCGTCGGGGCCTAACTCCGCATACGCGGCGTGGTTGGCCTGCACCACGGCGGCGTCGGCCGGCTCGCCCAGATGGTAGGGCGTAAAGCCCAGTGCGCTGAGTTCCGCATCACTGAACAGCGGATCATGCACGACAGCGGTGCCTCCGCGCGCGGTGATCGCCTCCACCGCGCCGAACACCCCGGAAAACGCCGTTTCCTTGACGCCGCCCCGGTAGGCCGCGCCGAGCACCACCACCCGGGCGCCGGCCAGGTCGCCGTAGGCACCCTCCAGCAGGCCGATGGTGTAGTCCGGCATGCCGGCATTGGCTGCGCGCGCGGCCGCCACCACCGTGGCCGACGGGTCGTTCCACAAATACAGCCGCGGATACACCGGAATGCAGTGCCCGCCGACGGCGATGCCGGGCTGGTGGATGTGGCTGTACGGCTGGGAGTTGGAGGCCTCGATGACCTGGTAGATGTCGATGCCGGCGGTGGCGGCGTAGCGGGCGAATTGGTTGGCCAGTCCGATGTTCACGTCGCGGTAGGTGGTCTCGGCCAGTTTGGCCAGCTCGGAGGCCTCGGCCGAGCCCAGGTCCCAGACGCCGTTGCCGCGCGCCAGATCGGGGCGCTCGTCAAAATCCAGCACGGCCTCGTAGAACTTCTGCGCCACGGCGGCCCCGGTCTCGGACAGCCCGCCGATCAGCTTGGGGTATTTGCGCAGGTCCTCGAACACCCGCCCGGTGAGCACCCGCTCCGGGGAAAAGACCACGTGGAAGTCCTGCCCCTCGACCAGTCCGGAACCGGCTTCCAGCATCGGCTTCCATCTGGTCCGGGTGGTGCCCACCGGCAGCGTGGTCTCGTAGGACACCAGCGTGCCCGGGGTCAGATGCCGGGCCAGTTCCTGGGTGGCGGCGTCCATCCAGCCGAAGTCCGGCTTGGCCTCGGCGTCCACGAACAGCGGCACCACCAGCACCACCGCATCCGCTCCGGGCACCGCTTCGGCATAGTCGGTGGTGGCACGCAAACGGCCGGCCGGCACCAGTTCGGCCAGCTTTTCCTGCAGCCCCGCCTCGCCCGGGAACGGCTCGGTGCCCGCGTTGACCAGGTCCACCACGGCGGCGTTCACATCCACGCCGATGACCTGGTGCCCCTTCGAAGCAAACTGGGCAGCCAACGGCAGCCCGATCTTTCCCAGAGCAATGACAGCGATCTTCAAGAGCTAAGGCCTTTTCTCGTTAGGTCAACGTGGCGGCCGCTTCCGGCCCAGAGTCAAGCGTATCGCTTGAACCGGCAGCCTTGAGGTCCGGACGTTATCCACAGCTCGGGTGGCCGTGGAGGAAAGGGCCGTGGCAATCTGTCTAGGTTCTTGTCATGGTCCTTCACCTGACCCTGGCGGCCGCGCCCGGGATCCCTGCCGCAGCGGCTGCCTGGATCGCCGGGAATGCCGAAGCGGTCTGCGGACTGCAGGCCGGAAGCAGCGCTGCCCCGCTGGATGCGTGGCTGCGCGGGCGGCTGGCCGGTGTTGCTTTCACTGTGGCCGGCCACAGCCTGGCTTCGCTGACCGCCGGGGCGCACCCGCTGGTGGACGGCGCCGTCGTGGTCTGTGCCCCGGAGGACGCCTCTTTTCCGCGGCGGGATACTGCCCCGCTGCCACCGCTGGTGCTGGCCGTGACCGCCGGGCCGGACGCCGGCCGGCTGTTCGGCCTGCAGCGCGGCACCTTCACCATCGGCCGGCACGCTTGCGCGGTGACGATCGCGGATCCGTCCTTGTCCCGGCTGCATGCCACGCTGGACGTGACCGACCGCCAGGTGCTGCTGCGCGACGCCGGGTCGGCCAATGGCATCATCTGCGGCGGCAAGCGTACCCGGCAGGTGGCGCTGGCGTCGGGATGCTCCGTGTGGATCGGCAACAGCCAGCTTCGGCTGGTCGTGGGCAGCGACCCCGGCGAACCGTTCCGACCCGACGCCGAGCTGTCCGATCCGGTCCCGGTGGCGGAAAAACGGCCGGAACCGCGGACCACCATGACCCTGCTGCTGGCCGGACTCCCGCTCATCGCCGGCGTGGCCCTGGCCCTGCTGACGGGCATGTGGTTCTTCCTGGTCTTCAGCGCAATGTCCCTGCTGGCCGCCGCCGTGCCGTACGCCGCCGGGCGCCGCCAGCGCCGACGCTACCGGGCGGCGGTGGCCGCGGCGGCGGAAGCCGATGCCCGCCGCCGTCGTCTGGCAGCCCCGGACGCCGCTGCCCTGACGCTGTCCCTGCTGCGTTGCGGTGCCCCGGTCCGCAGCCCAACAGCGCGGCCGCGCGAACACCAGCCGCGTCCGGACCATGTCTGGATACGTCTGGGGACGGCCAGCCTGCCGGCGCACATCGGCTCGGCGGAGGCACCGGTCGCGGAGCCTCCGCTGCTGGAAAATGTCCCGGTCTGCGTGGACTTGCTGGCCGAGCACGGGCTGAAGTTCGAGGGCACAGCGGCAGGGCTGGGCGGCATGCTGAGGTCGGCGCTGCTGCAGCTGGCCGCCCGGGCCGGTGGCAGCGCCCTGCAGGTGGTCTGCTATGCCATGCCGGAGCCGATCCGATCGTCGGCCCGGTTCCTGCCCGGGGTCGGGCTCGCGGAGCGGCCCGGCCAGCTGGCGGAGCTGCTGTCCGCCGGAAGCGGCGGCGCCGTGCTGCTGGTAGCCGGCCGCCATGCCGAGGCGGCCCGGGTGCTGGCGGACTGCGCTGCGCCGGCGGCGGTGCTGTGGTTCGGCGGGCCCGCCGGACCGGCGCCGCGGATCGTGGTGGCGGGGACGGAGAGCCTGCTGACCCGCGAGGGGCCCAGCGTCCGGTTTGCAGCCGACCTGGCTTCCACGGTGGTGCTGGACCGGTTCGCCCGGCGGGCGGCGGCAGTCTTCGGTGGCGGCGCGCAGGCCACAGGTTCCGTGCCCGCCAGCTGCCGGCTGCAGGCGCTGCTTCCACCGGAGCCACTCGCCCAGCGCTGGTCCCGCGGCGACCGCAGTCCCGGCCTGGCCGCTATGCTCGGCGCCGGCGCCGGCGGACCGCTGGCGCTCGACTTGGCCGTGCACGGGCCGCATCTGCTGGTCGCCGGTACCACCGGGTCGGGCAAGTCGGAGCTGTTGCGCAGCCTGGTCCTCTCGCTGGCCTTGGCCCGGTCTCCGGACGCAGTCAACTTCCTGCTGCTGGACTTCAAGGGCGGTTCGGGCCTCGGCCCGCTCGTCCGCCTGCCGCACTGCGCCGGCCTGCTGACCGATCTCACCCTTGAGGCAGTGAACCGGGCGCTGGCTTGGCTGCAGGCGGAAGTACGCCGCCGCGAAACGCTGCTGGCCGGCCTCGGCGTGAGCGACGTTGCCGACTGCACGCCGGGCAGCTTGCCCCGGCTCGTTGTGGTGGTGGATGAATTCCGGATGCTCGGCGAGGACGCGCCGCAGGCGCTTCCGGAACTGATGCGCGTGGCCACGGTCGGCCGCGCCTTGGGCATCCATCTGGTGCTGGCCACCCAGCGGCCGCAGGGTGCGGTGTCCTCCGACATCCGTGCCAATGTGACCGCCATGATTGCGTTGCGGACACAGAACGCGGCCGAGTCGCGGGACCTGCTTGACTCGCCGGCGGCGGCGGAGATCCCGGTGACTGCACGGGGCAGGGCTTTTCTGCGCATCGGCACCGGGGATGCCATGCCGTTTCAATCAGCCTCCAGCACCTTGCCGGTGCCAGGTTCCGATGCGCTCTTCCGGACCGTGGACGAATGGCTGCGGGCGGAAGACGTGCCGGCTCCGGACGACCCGCACGGCGCCGGGCAGCTCGAGCAACTCGTGGCCGAAGCCGCCAGTGCCGCGACCCGCCTGGGTTTGGCCGGCGCCCGGCAGTTGCTGCCGGCGCTGCCGGCTGAGCTGGCGGTCTCCGATCTGTCCGGTGACCGGTTCCCGCGCGACGCGGGCGGCAGCATCGCCATCGGGCTGCTGGATCTGCCCTCACGGCAGCGGCAGGAGCTGTTGCGCTGGCTGCCGGAGCGCGACGGGCATCTGGCGATTCTCGGCGTCGACGGCGGCGGACATCGGGAGTTCCTGCGGGCACTGGCCGCCCAGGTCCTCGGCAGTCCGGCGGAGCGGCACTGCTATGTGCTGGACGGTGACGGTTCGCTGGGGCCGGTGTGCGGCGCGGCGCGCACCGGAGCCTACGTCGGGCCGGAGGACGTCGAGCGGGCGGCACGGGTCCTACGCCGGCTGGCCGGCGAGGTCTCCTCCCGGCTGGGCGCCTTGGCAGCGGCGCCGGATCCGGGCGGACCGGCGGCCGGTGTTCCGTTGGTCCTGCTGGTGAGCGGCTCGGGCCGTTGGCTCGGTGGCTTCCGCTCCGGCCGGCTCGGCTGGGCCGAAGACTGCCTGCAGGACATCGCCCGCGACGGCCCGGCGACCGGGGTCGCCCTGGCCGTGACCGGCGAGCGCGAGTTGGCCAGCAGCCGGTTCCTGCCGCTGCTGGCCAATAGGCTCCACCTTCCGGCCGGCGCCGGAGCGGAGACCTTGATGAGTTGGCCGCGGCTTCCGCCGATGGAGCCGGTACCCGGCAGGGCGCTGGTGCTGGGGCGGATCGGCGGCGAGGGCGGTGTCTGCCAGCTGATCACCGGCGCGGCGGGTGCTCCCCCGCGGGCCGGGACCCGGATCCGTCCGTTCCGGGTTGAAGCGCTGCCACGGTCGGTTCCCGCGGGCACGCTGCCGCGCGTTCGGGAGGGACACCCGGTGATCGGTGTGGAAGGCGACGAACTGGAGCCTTCCACGCTGCCGTTGCCGGCCGGTGAGGTGTATCTGGTCCTCGGCCCGGAGGGCAGCGGGAAAACGAACTTGCTGGCGCTCCTGCGGCGGGCGCTCGACGGAGTGCGGCCGTGCTCGGTCCCACCCGACGGCGCCGACGCTGACGGTTTCTGGTCCTGCCACTCTCCCGTGGCGCGGGGCACCGTGCTGCTGGTCGACGACGCCGCCGGCCTCGGTGCCCGGGCGCAGGAATCTATCGCCGCCCTGGTGGCCGGCGGCGCATCGGCCGTCGTGGCAACCTGTCCGGGGCCGATGCTGCTGCAGCAAGTCCCGCTGGCCCTGCAGGCCCGGGCCGGTGGACGCGGCATGGTTTTGGCTCCGCGGGCAGCAGCGGATGCGGAGTTCTTTGGCGTTAGGCTGGACGACGGGTGGCGACCGCCAGGGCGTGCCTACCGGATCGGCTCCGGACGGGTCGTGCCGTTGCAGGTCGCGTTGGCTAAAGGGCGCGCGGAGCGGCGCCTTTGACCAGGAACGCCGTCACGGGCTTGGTCAGCAGCAGCACGAACGAGGCCCCGGCTGCCGCCAGCAGGATCGGGCCAAGCACCAGCTGGCCGGCCTGGATCATCGAGATGGCCACCACCACAACGAACACCTGCCACACCAGGGCAGCTGCCCGGGTCCAGCGGTAGCCGCGGAACAGGAAATGCCCGACCACCAGCAGCCAGCTGCCGAACACCAGCATCAGGACCAGCAGGAAGACGCTGCCGGCGAAAGATATCGGGGTTTGCGTGGCCAGACCGTAGCCATACAGGGCTGCCCCGGCCAACAACACGAGCGCCTCCAGAACGACGGCGGCGGCGATGATCTTTATGGCAATCGGGCGGGAGGCAGGGCTGGACGGCGGGGCAGGCATTGACACATTCGCACCCTACCTTAGATAGTCAGGTATCGGCTTCCGGGCCGGAACCACACCAACCACCCGTGTGATGAATGACTCACGATCTACTGCCGGATAAGTCGGCATGACCCCTTGTTTACATGGATTTAACATGAAACGCTGGATGGCGAAGCAAAGGGGGCCGGTCCGGCTCCCTTTTCTGTGACTCTGTTCGTGAATGTTTTCACGAATCCCCCAGCCGGACACTATTTAACCCGGACACCATTTAGAGGAGTATGTGATCAGCATGGATTGGCGTAGCCGCGCGGCATGCCTGGATAAGGACCCCGAACTGTTCTTCCCCGTGGGGAACACCGGGCCGGCACTCCTGCAGATCGAAGAGGCCAAGAGCGTATGCCGACGCTGCCCGGTAATCGATACCTGCCTGCAGTGGGCCATCGAATCCGGCCAGGACGCCGGTGTGTGGGGCGGCATGAGCGAGGACGAGCGCCGTGCGCTCAAGCGCCGCGCTGCCCGGGCCCGTCGGGCGTCCTGACCCGAACCCAGGTTTTACCAGAGGCCGCTGCCGATACCGGCAGCGGCCTCTGGTGTCTCCAGGCCCGGCAGGCTCCGGCCTAACGGGCCGCGTTGTATTTCAGCACCAGATCGATTCGCACGCAGGTTCCGCCACCCTCCCGGGCCGTCCATTCGATCCGGCCGCCCAGTTCGCTGGTGACCAGGGTCCGCACAATCTGCAGCCCCAGGCCCTCCCGCCGAGGTTCATCGGGCAGCCCCACACCGTCGTCTTCCACCGAGACGGTGAGCAGCTCTTCTTCTCCACGCCGGGACCGCTCGGCCGTCAGCAGGACCGTGCCGTGCCGCCCGGCCAAGCCGTGCTCGACGGCGTTGGTGACCAATTCGTTGATGACCAGCGCCAGTGGGGTGGCGAATTCGCTGGGCAACTCGCCGAACTCGCCGCTGCGTTCAGTGCGGACGGACTGGGTGGGTGAAGCGACTTCCGCCGAGAGCCGGAACTGCCGGCCGATCAGTTCGTCGAAGTCGACGTTCTGCGCCAGGCCCTGCGAGAGCGTCTCGTGCACCAACGCGATCGTTGCCACGCGACGCATGGCCTGCTCGAGCCCCTGCTTGGCCTCGTCGCTGACCATCCGCCGCGATTGCATGCGCAGCAGCGCCGCCACCGTCTGCAAATTGTTCTTCACCCGGTGGTGGATCTCCCGAATGGTGGCGTCCTTCGAGACCAGCTCCATCTCCCGCCGGCGCAGTTCGGAGACGTCCCGGCAGAGCACCAGGGCGCCGAACCGCTCCCGTTCGTTCCTCAACGGGATGGCCCGGAGCGAGAGCGAAACGCCGCGGGATTCGATCTCGGTGCGCCATGGCATGCGTCCGGTCACGACCAACGGCAGGGTCTCATCGACCATCCGGCGGTCCTTGAGCAGGGCCGTGGTCACTTCCGCGAGGGAACGGCCTTCCAAGGACTCGACGTCGCCGAGCCGGCGGAAGGCGGAGACGCCGTTCGGGCTGGCGTACTCCACCACTCCGTCGGCGTCCAGCCGGATCAGCCCGTCTCCGACACGGGGAGCGCCGCGGCGCGACCCGGTCGGAGACGCGAAGTCCGGCCACAATCCCAGCGTGCCCATCTTCAGCAGATCGTAGGCGCACTGCCGGTAGGTCAGCTCCAGCCTGGACGGCATCCGGGAGCTGGACAGGTCCATGTGCGATGTCACGATCGCCAGGGTCCGGCCGTTGCGGACCATGGGAACCGCTTCGACGCGCATGGCCATCTCCGTGGTCCAGTCGGCCTCCGACGACCGCTCGATCGTCTGCGACTCCCGCGCCGCGTCCACCAGCGGCTTCAGGTCCGCGCGGATGCGCTCCCCGACAAAGTCGCGGTGGAACACGGTGTGGGTGGTCGACGGCCGCACGTGTGCCAGGGCCACGTAGCTGCCGTCCGGCGTCGGGAACCAGAGGGCCAGATCGGCGAAGGCCAGGTCCGCGATCAACTGCCAGTCGCCGACCAGCAGATGCAGCCACTCTGCATCGCCCGGCCGGAAATCGGCGTAGTCGCGGATGGGGTCGGTGAAGATCGCCAAGCTACCGCCGCACTGTCGAACGCATCAGGCGCAAGGCCACCGACAAGGAGGCCATGTCGTCTTGCTCAAGCTTGTTCACTTCTTCGAACATGTCCCTGGCACGCTTGATGTTCTCGGCGTTGGCCTGCTCCCACTCGTCGAGCCTGGCTTCTGCCTGCTCGTCCGGCCGGGTGCTTTGCATCACCGCAACGGTGATGTCGGTGACCGTGGTGTACAGATCGTCGCGCATGGCGGCCCGGGCCAGCGACTGCCAGCGGTCCTCCCGCGGCAGTGCCGTGATGCGTTCAAGCAAATTGTCGACGTCGAACCGGTCGTAGATCGTGTAGTAGACGTGTGCGACCGACTCGACCGGTTCGTCCACCTGCCCGGCGATCCGGGCGACGTCGAGCAACCCGAAGCTCTCGAACTGCTCGGCCCACTGCCGGGCGATCTCCTCGGGAAGCCCCCGCTCTTCCGCCCTGGCAAGCCATCCGCGCACCCGTTCCAGGTCCTCACCGCGCAGGTACTTGACCAGTTGGCTGCGCAACGGGTCCATCTGGGGCTTGAACGCGGCGATGCCCTCGGCAACCGGCGTGCCGCTGTCAACATGGTTGATGTACCAGCGCACCGTCCTGTCCAGCAGACGGCGCATGTCCAGGTGCACCGTGCACCACAGCTCCGTCGGGAAGCTGGCCGGCAGCTCGTTCAGCTCCTCCACGAGCTTGTCGAATTCAAAGATCTCGCGCAGCGCCACGAAGGCCCGTGCCACCTCGGCCTCCGAGACCGAGGTCTCCTCCAAGACGCGGAAGGCGAAGGTAATGCCGCCCATGTTGATCATGTCGTTGGCCACCACGGTGGCAATGATTTCCCGTCGCAGCGGGTGGCCGGACAGGTCGTCGCCGAACCGCTCCACCAACTCTTGCGGGAAGTAGCCGCGCAATACACGATCGAAGTACGGGTCGTCGGCCAAATTGCTGATGCTCAGCGCATGGGTCAATTCAATCTTGGCGTAGGCCGCCAGCACGGACAGCTCCGGCGAGGTCAGGCCCAGGCCGGCGTCGATCCGTTCGTGCAGTTCTTCGGTGGTCGGCAGCGCCTCCAGCTGCCGGTCCAGTTCCGCATGGTTCTCCAGCCAGTCCATCAGGCGTTCGAAGCTCGGGCTTGCCTTGATAATCTGCTGGCGGTCATTGAGCAGCAGGACGTTCTGGTCGATGTTGTCCTGGATCACCAGCCGGCCGACTTCCTCGGTCATCGAGTGCAGCAGGTCGGCCCGCTCCGCCATCGGCAGTTTCCCGGCGGCGACCATCTGGTCCACCAAAATCTTGATGTTGACCTCGTGGTCGGAGCAGTCCACACCGGCGGAGTTGTCGATGGCGTCGGTGTTGAGGATGATCCCCTGGCTGGCGGCTTCGATCCGTCCGCGCTGGGTCATGCCCAGGTTGCCGCCCTCGCCGATCACCTTGACCCGGAGCTCGTTACCGTTCACCCGGATGGCGTCATTGGCCTTGTCCCCCACCTCGGCATTCGACTCGGTCGACGCCTTCACGTAGGTGCCGATGCCGCCGTTGTACAGCAGATCCACCGGCGCGCGCAGGATGGCCTGCAGCAGTTCGGGCGGGCTCATGCTGGTGACCTGCGGGTCCAATCCGAGCACGGCCCGGACCTGCTCGGAGACCGGAATCGACTTCACCGACCGCGGGTAGACCCCGCCACCGGTGCTGATCAGTTTGTCGTCGTAGTCGGCCCAGGACGACCGGGGCAGCTCGAACAGCCGGCGGCGCTCCTTGAAGGAGGCAGCGGCGTCGGGGTCCGGGTCCAGGAAGATGTGCCGGTGGTCGAAGGCAGCGACCAGCCGGATGTGCTCGGACAGCAGCATCCCGTTACCGAACACGTCGCCGCTCATGTCTCCCACCCCGACGACGGTGAAATCCTCGGCCTGTGTGTCGACGCCGAGTTCGCTGAAGTGCCGCTTGACCGATTCCCACGCGCCGCGGGCAGTGATGCCCATTTCCTTGTGGTCGTAGCCCACCGAGCCGCCGGATGCGAAGGCGTCGCCCAGCCAGTGTCCGTACTCCAACGAGATGTCGTTGGCGATGTCGGAGAAGCTCGCGGTTCCCTTGTCGGCTGCGACCACCAGATAGGTATCGTCGCCGTCCATCCGAACCACCCGCTCGGGTGGCACCACTTCCTGGCCGGATTCGGTCCGGACCAGGTTGTCGGTGATGTCCAGCAAGCCGCGGATGAAGGTGCGGTAGCTGTCCTGTCCTTCCGCCATCCAGGCCGCGCGATCCACCGTCGGGTCCGGCAGTCGCTTGGCGTAGAACCCGCCCTTGGCGCCGGTCGGCACGATCACCGCGTTCTTGACCGTCTGTGCCTTGACCAGTCCAAGGATTTCGGTGCGGAAATCCTCGCGCCGGTCGGACCAGCGCAGGCCGCCGCGGGCCACGTCGCCGAACCGCAGGTGGACGCCTTCGACGCGCGGCGAATAGACCCAGATCTCATACTTCGGCCGCGGGAACGGTGCTCCTTCAATCTGCGCGGGACTGATTTTGAAACTGAAGTACGGCTTGTTCTGGAAATAGTTGGTGCGCAGCGTTGCCTCGATCAGATTGGCCAGCGAGCGCAGCACCCGATCGGCGTCCAGGGTCGGCACGGCTTCCAGGCCAGCTGCCAGGTCGGAACGGGCAGCCTCGATAGCGGCCTCGCGGTCACCGTCGAGATCCGGATCAAAGGTGGTGTTGAACACCGCCAGCAGTGCCCGGGCCACGGCGGGGTTGGCCAACAGCGTGTCCGAAACGAACGCGTAGGACACCAGGTTGCCCAGCTGGCGCAAATAGCGGGTGTAGGCGCGCAGCACAGCCACCTGGCGCCAGCCGATTCCCTCGGCCAACACCAGGCGGTCGAAGCCGTCCGATTCGCTGAGCCCGGTGATGGCGGCGCCGAAGGCTTCTTCGAGCAGGCCGCCGGTGGCGATGGGATCAACGCCGGCAGGGTACCGGAGGCCGAAGTCGTACAGGAAGTAGTCCTCGCCGCCGGCCGTCAGGATCTCAAACGGCCGCTCGTCCAGCACTTCCAGGCCAGTGTTCTGCAGCACCGGCATGATGTTGCTCAGCGACCGCGCTTCCGGCAAGTACAGCTTCAGCCGGGCGTCGGCGGCCAGCACATCGTTCCGCTTCTCCGGCACATAGACATGCAGGACCGGGGCGGCCCCGGCTTCGCCGTCTTCGTAGCTGCGGAAGCGGCTGATGTCTTCCAGCGCGTCTTCCACTTCATAGTCCACCCGGTAGCTGGGCGGGAACGCATCCTTCCAGTCCGCCGAAAGCCGGGCGGCGCTCTCGGCGTCGAAGTTCGCGCGGAGCACCTCGTCGATGCCCTCCGACCAGGACCGGGAGGCCTGCGCCAGCCGGCGCTCAAGGTCTGCGGCATCCACCTTGGGCACCGCGGAGTCCCGCTTCAGCCGGATGCGGAAAAACAGCCGGGCCAGGGCGGATTCGGACATCCGCGCCTCGTAGTCAATGCTCTGGGGGTCAAAAGTGCGGCGCAGCTCGTCCTGGATGCGCAGGCGGACCGCGGTGGTGTAGCGGTCGCGCGGCAGGAACACCAGCGCGGAGACAAACCGGCCGTAGACGTCGGCACGCAGGAACAGACGGGTCCGGCGCCGCTCCTGCAGCCGCAGGATGCCCATCGCCGTTGCGGCCAGCTCCTCGGTGTCCATCTGGAACAACTCGTCGCGCGGATAGGTTTCCAGGATCGAGAGCAGGTCCTTGCCGGAGTGGGAATCGGCCGGGAAACCGCTGTGCCGCAGCACTGCCGCGACCTTCTGCCGGACAATCGGGACGCTCTTCACCGAGCGGTTGTAGGCGCTGGTGGCGAAGAGGCCGATAAAGCGGCGCTCGCCGTCGACGTTGCCCTGCGCGTCGAAGCTTTTGACTCCGATGTAGTCCAGATACGCGGCGCGGTGCACGGTGGAACGCGAGTTCGCCTTGGTGATCACCAGGGCGCGCTTCTCCCGAGCCCTGGCGCGGCCTTCTGCGGTGAGGTGCTGGACGCGCCGTGCATCGCTGGTGCGGCGCATCATGCCCAGGCCGCTGTCCTGGCGGACCAGCAGGACATCCTCGCCGTCCTGGGTCACGAGGTCGTACTCGCGGTAGCCCAGGAAGGTGAAATTGCCGTCGTCGAGCCATTCCAGCAGGGCCTTGGCCTCATCCAGGTCCGGTACCTCCTCGGCGCCGACCACCGAATCCAGCGACGCGGCGACCTGCCGCACCTGCCGCCGCATGGCCGGCCAGTCCTCAACCGAGGCGCGGACGTCAGCCAGCACGCTCTTGAGCCCGGCTTCCAGCTCCGCGGCCTTCGCCGGGTCGATCCGGGCGGTTTCCACCGCCATCCAGGATTCGATCCGCAGGACCTTGTCGCCGCCGGCCTCGAACGAGGCCAGGTTGGGCAGCGCCGCCGTGTCGCCGCTGGAGACTCCGGCGCTGGTTGGAACCCGCTCCACGCCGGTCAGGTTGTGGCTGTCCCGATCGCGGGTTGCCACAAAAGTGGGGTGCATGATCATCCGGATGGCGATGCCATGCCGGACCACCTCGGCCGTGACGGAATCCACCAGGAACGGCATGTCATCGGTGACGATCATGACGACGCTGGCGTCGGGTTCGTCGTGGATCCCGATCACTGGTTGGGCCGGCGGCCGGTGGGCGGCCAGGTCGCGGTGTGCCAGCGCCCGGGAACTGAGCACATCGGGACTGTAGCTGGCCGCATCGTCCGCGGCCAGGTGCTCGTAGTATTTGGCGATGAATTCCTCATCGTTCGTTGCTGAGCTGGACAGATCCGCCATGCTGGATCCAGTCGACATGTAAAACGCCTCCGATAGGTGTGTCCAAACCGCGCCTTTGCGGTCCTTTCGCAAGCCTAACCCGGCAGGTTCAAAACTTCACTTTGGCCAAGGCCCGACGGCGGAGTCCCCGCCTCGGTGCCTGCAGTTGGCTGCCTGCCAACCCGGCGATGGCATGGCGCAGCGCGGAGTTCGGCGCAGACTCCAGCAGGACCGAGCCGCCCAGCAACGCGGCGTCGGCGGCCGCCGGATCGGCCGGGAGCAGGGCACGGATTTCGCGCACCGGCCCGAACCGTTCCCACGCTTCCCGCAACTGTGCCTCCGGCCGGGCACCCACTGCCGCCGACCGGACCTTGTTGAGCACCACCTCCGCGGACGCTGAAGGCACGGCGTGTTCCAGTTCGTCCAGGGCCCGCACCAGGCGCGGCAGCCCGACCGCATCGGCGCTTCCCACGGCCACCACCCGGTCGGCGAGTTCCAGCACCCGCAAGGTGGCACCGTTGCGCCGCGGAGCCATCGAATCGAAGCTCAGCTCCTCGTCGTGTTCCAGCGAAAACCCGCAATCCACCACGACGACGTCCGCCACGCCGCGCGCCAGCTCCAGCACGGTTGCCAAAGCCGCTGGCCGCAGCTCGGTCCAGCGGTCCACCCGGGTAATCCCGGTCAGCACCCGCAGCGTCGTGCCGGTCACCGCCACCTTCAGGCAGACCCGCTCGAAGGCCTCCCGGTCCAGCACGCCCTGGTCCGCCATCCGGCAGGCGTGGGCCAAGGCCGCAGATTCGTCCAGCAGGCCCAGGAAAGCCGCCACGCTTGCCCCATAGGTATCCGCATCAACCAGCAGCGCGCGTTGCCCGGCGGCTGCGAATTCGGCGGCGAGGTTGACCGCCACCGTGGTGCGGCCGGGAGCCCCGGCCGGACCCCACACCGCCACCAGTTCGCCCTGCGCGGCCGGCAGTCCGGGTGGCACAGGGTCGGCGTCGCGTGGCTGCAGTGCCCTGGCTGGGTCGGCCAGCCCCACCAGTCGCTGGGTGCCGGACCCCGCTGCTTGGGCCGGTGCCCCTAAGCCCTGCAGCTGGGCGGCCGACTCGGCTACCAGGGCTGCCAAGGCCTCAGGCTCGACCGATTCGGCGCCGGTGCGGATACCAAGCCCCTCAAGCCGGCGCCGTTCGCCGTCGTCGTCGGTGAGCGCCACCACGGAGACCTCTGCGCTGTGCAGCCGCTCCACCACCCCGCCGTCAAGGTCCTGGGTTTGGCCGGCGACAATGGCAGCCCGGGCCAGTCCGGACTGCGCCGCCGCCAGCATTTCCGCCAGTTCGGTGCAGCGCCGGACCACCGTCACCGGCCCGTGCAGCCGCTCCAGCCCGGAAACGAAGTCCGCGGCCGCCGTGCCCAGGGTCAGCACCGGCAGGCTCACGACGTGCCGCCGGGATTGAGCACCACCGTGATGCGGGCACCATTGGCAAGCGCGTGCAGCAGCGCCGGCATGGAGTCATCACCGACCAGCACGTGCAGCCGTTCCGCACCCGACGAACCGAACGCCGAGGCGGCGTCGGCCAACTGCGACACCTCGGCCGCGGCGAGCAGCCGTTCCGGCTGGTCGAAGCCGTTGCGGCCATCGGGCATGGACACCCAGACGTCCACCCTGGAGCCGGGGCCGGCGCCCTCCGGCAGCGGGCTGTCAATGTTCAGTCCGATTGGTTTCCGGTCCAGGGCGTCAGCTGTGCCCAGCACCGACGCCGGCAGCAGTTCCCCGC
The DNA here is from genome assembly GCF_047607445.1 of Arthrobacter sulfonylureivorans. GTDB lineage: Bacteria > Actinomycetota > Actinomycetes > Actinomycetales > Micrococcaceae > Crystallibacter > Crystallibacter sulfonylureivorans_A. Next base: position 104,588 of record NZ_JBLKRT010000001.1, on the reverse strand, counting down.
CGCGGACCAGCCCGGTGGCGACCGCGCCTGCCGGCAACCCGGTGTCCGCCGGCAGGTAGCGGGATGCGGCCTCGCCCAACCTGACGTCCACAACCATCAGGTCATCAGCGGAGACGGGCTGGCCCACCGCAAGGTCCGTCTTGGCCGCCAAGACACCTACGGTCTGGTCCGCCGTGGCCACCAGCGCGGAGACCCCGGCGACTGAAGCCAGCACCAGCAGCAGTCCCACCAGCAGCCGTGGGTCTTTCCAGGACGGGCGCTTCAAGCGTGGCGCTGCGGCTTTTTCCGCGATGGCAGCGGTCAAGGTTCTCCCCCTCAGTCCCCCGCGCCCGGACGGACAGCGATGCTGCGGTCCGAACCTGTGCCCCGGGACCGCGGGTGGCACCATTCTGGTCGAGCCGGTGCCGCTTGGGAACCACGCCCGCCTGTACAGGGCGCCAACTGTGGAAAAACCCCCGGTATGAACAACTGGGCCTCAGCTCCGTCAAACGGCATCAAACGGTGCCATAATGGTGGAAACTCGTTCCCGTTCCAAAGGATCTGCCCATGCCACGGTTCCTCACTTTGGCCGACGTGGCCGAAGAACTGCAGATTTCCTCGTCCCAGACCTACGCCCTGGTGCGCAGCGGAGAGCTGCCGGCCATACAGATCGGCGGCCGGGGCCAGTGGCGGGTGGAGCAGGTCGTGCTGGACCAATACATCCAGGACAAGTACGCGCAGACGCGACGGCTGATCGAAGAAGCCAAGTCGAACACCGAGTGAGCGTTCGGACACGGCGTCGCACAACGAGTGCCGCAACTGCCGTGAACGCCACGGTCACGTCAGGCGTCGCGAAACGAGCGCCGCAATAGCAGTGAATGGCACGGTCAAAACCGAACGGACGTTTGCCGCGCGCCGGTCCTCTCCGGACGGCACAGCAGCGAGGTCGAAGGAATCGGCGCCGACCCTGTCGATCACTCCCTCGGCCGCCACCGTGCCGGAACTGCCGGCCAGATAGACGCCGATCGCCGCTCGGTCCCGGCCCAGCCCGCGCAGCGCCGAGCCGAGCCCCAGCCGGCGGGCTGCAGATGCCTCCGCCGCCGCATGCCGGCCCATGCCTTCGATCAACTGCACGGCAGCCAACGGCACGAGCACGCTCCGGCTGCCCTCGTTGAGTACCAGCCAAGTAGACCCGACGTGGGAGAGCGCTCCGTCGAACCCGAGCTGGTTGCCGACGCTGACGCGCAGCTGTGTCCCCAGTTGTCCGCGCAGCCTGTTGGCGAGATCCACGGCGGCCAGCTCAATCCGGGCGCGTTCGTTGACCTCGGCTTCCAGTTCCAGCCGGTCTGCGGCGTGCAACTGCGCCTCCAGATCCTCGAACAGGGCGTCCCATCGCATGGCGCAAGCCTAAGAACGCCAGCTAAACAACGTCAATCGTCCACAGCCCTTTACAACCAACTGTACTGAATGCCACGCTATGAACTCTCTGGCATTCAAACGTCACTAAACAACATCAAATGACACCAAAGACCATTCAGACGGGCAGGGAAAGGCATCCGATGCGCAGAACGATCTCCGATCTCGTCACCACCGGGCTGATCACGGCAAGCGGCGCGGTGCTGATCCTCGCCGGGACGAGGATCAGCCCCGGTTCGTTGTGGCCGCCGCGCAACTACCAGGACGCACTGGCGCTTCTGTCCCTCGGGGCCGGTGCCGCTGTGCTGTGCTGGCTTCTCCTGGGCCTCTCGGCAGCTGCCGCCGGCGCCATGTTGGCGAAGTCCGGACACCTTCGGCTGGCAGCGCTCTCCGCCGCAGCGAGTCCGGCTTTCCTGCTGCGGTTGGCGGGCGCTGTCGTCGGACTGAACCTGTTGGTTCTTCCGGTCGCCCATGGTTCCGCTGAGGCGGGCGGGGCTGGACCGCAGGCTTCCACCGCCCCAGCCGATGCGGGTGTCATCGATCCACGGTGGCAACCGGCTGGTCCCGCCGGCGACGCCGTGGACCCTGCGTGGCAACCCGCCCCTCCGGCGGCGTCACCCGGCCTGGTCGCCAAACCGCTCACACGGCATGACCCTCGCAGCGTGCGGACCGTAACCGTCGTGGCCGGGGACTCCCTGTGGCAGCTCGCGGCTGCCGAGCTCGGCCCGCTGGCGACGGATGTGGAAATAGCCGAACGGTGGCCGGACTGGCATGCCGCCAACCGGGTCACCATCGGCCAAGACCCCTCACTGATCCGGCCGGGACAGGTTCTCGCCGTTCCCCCGCCGCGATAGGACACCAGGCACCACCAGTGGAAAGAAAGGGCAGGACATGGACAACGTACGACGGCTCCCGGCGCTACCAGCAGAACACGCGGAAGCTGCGGACCAGGCCGGCGCGCTGGCACCCGCCAGCGGAGCGCCCCGGCCGCTGACGGTCCGGCGGGTCACTCCGCCGGGACCTGACAGTTACTACGCCCCCGTCATCCGGCTGCAACCCAGAAGAACGGACCCTGCAGCGGACCGGCCAGCCGGGCCCAGGACTGCGGCTCAGCCGGTCCCGCTGCATCCCCCTGCTGACCCGGAGGCGGAGGCCGAAGTGCGCCAGGTGACGGCTACGGCCCGGTCCGTGGCGCAGGCCTGTCTGGAAGCGGTCGCCGGTACGCGGCCTGTCCAGCAGTTGGCCCGCTGGCTCGACCCCGCAAGCTACGAAAAGCTGGTGCACCGGGCAGACATCGTCAAGGCGCACCAAGCCAGGCTGCGGTCCACCGGCGGCGCGCCACTGCGGCTGCACCGCAGCACCCTAGTGAGGTCCTCCCGGATCTGCCGGGCCGCCGAGGGCGCCTACGAAGCGTCGCTGGTGGTCGCCGAAGCCAGGCGCGTACGCGCCATAGCCCTGCGGCTGGAACTGGTCCGCGGGCTGTGGAAAGTCACCGCGCTGGAAATCGGCTGACCGCCAGCAGGCTTGCTACTTCCGCCGTTTGCCGCTCTTCGCAGGCCGCTTGTCCTTGGCGGAATCGGCGGTCTTGGCTGAGTTCTGGCGCTCAACCCGGGTCTCGGCCTCTCCGGATGCAGTCGGTGCCGTGAACTGCAGCGAGGCAGGACGCTGCGGCGCTTCCAAACCTGCCGCCGTGATCTGCGGACCCGCTGCCGCCCGGGCGTCAGCCACTCCCGGTGCGGAGACCTCGGCGGGCTGCTGGACCTGGACCTCAAGGTTGAAGAGGTAGCCGATGCTCTCTTCCCGGATGGACTCCATCATGGTCTGGAACATGACGAATCCTTCGCGCTGGTATTCAACCAGCGGATCGCGCTGCGCCATGGCGCGCAGGCCGATGCCTTCCTTGAGGTAGTCCATCTCGTAGAGATGTTCCTGCCACTTCCGGCCGATCACCGACAGCACGACGCGCCGTTCCAACTCGCGCATGGTCTCCGATCCGAGGGTCTGCTCGCGCTGAGCGTAGGAGACCTTGGCGTCGGAGACAATTTCTGCGCGCAGGAAATCCGCCGTGACCTTGGACCGGCCGCCTGCTTCCTCCAGCACTTCGTCGATCGTCAGTTCAATCGGGTAGAGCTGCTTGAGGTTGGTCCACAGCTGCTCATAGTCCCAGTCGTCGCCGTGGCCTTCCTGGGTGGCTTCGTTGACCATCGCGGTCACCACGTCTTCGAGGAAGAAGGAGACCTTCTCGTGCAGGTCGTCACCCTCCAGGATGCGCCGCCGGTCGTTGTAGATGGCCTCGCGCTGCCGGTTGAGCACGTCGTCGTACTTCAGCACGTTCTTGCGCTGCTCGGCGTTGCGGCCCTCGACCTGGGCCTGGGCGTTCTGGATGGCCTTGGAGACCATTTTGGACTCCAGCGCCACGTCGTCGGGCATCCGCGAGGAGTTCATGATCCGCTCGGCGGCACCGGCGTTGAACAGCCGCATCAGGTCGTCGGTCAGGGAAAGGTAGAAGCGCGATTCGCCGGGATCGCCCTGTCGGCCCGAACGGCCGCGGAGCTGGTTGTCGATGCGGCGCGACTCATGCCGTTCCGTACCCAGCACGTAGAGTCCGCCCAGCGCCCTGACCTCGTCGTGCTCGGCCTGCACTGCCTTCTGCGTCGATTCCAGCACCGCGGGCCACGCGGCCTCGTACTCCTCCGGATTCTCCGCCGGGTCCAGGCCGCGGCGTTCCAGTTCGGCGACGGCGTTGAACTCGGCGTTGCCGCCGAGCATGATGTCGGTGCCGCGGCCGGCCATGTTGGTGGCCACCGTGACCGCACCCTTGCGGCCGGCCTGTGCGACGATCGCCGCTTCACGCGCGTGGTTCTTCGCGTTGAGCACTTCGTGGCGGATGCCCTGCTTGGCCAACTGCTTGGACAGGTACTCGCTCTTCTCCACGCTGGTGGTGCCGACCAGGACCGGCTGGCCCTTCTCATGGCGCGAGGCGATGTCCTTCACCACCGCGTCAAACTTGGCGATCTCGTTCTTGTAGATCAGATCCGACTGGTCGATGCGGGCCATCGGCTTGTTGGTCGGGATCGGCACCACGCCCAGCTTGTACGTGCTCATGAACTCAGCGGCTTCCGTTTCGGCCGTACCGGTCATGCCGGACAGCTTCCCGTAGAGGCGGAAGTAGTTCTGCAGCGTCACAGTGGCCAAGGTCTGGTTCTCGGCCTTGATCTCAACGCCTTCTTTGGCCTCGATCGCCTGGTGCATGCCTTCGTTGTAGCGGCGGCCGGCCAGAATGCGGCCGGTGTGCTCATCGACGATGAGCACCTCGCCCTTGAGCACCACGTAGTCCTTGTCCCGCTTGAACAGTTCCTTGGCCTTGATGGCGTTGTTCAGGAACCCGATCAGCGGTGTGTTGGCCGACTCGTAGAGGTTGTCGATGCCGAGGTAGTCCTCGACTTTTTCGATGCCGGACTCGAGCACGCCAACCGTGCGCTTCTTCTCGTCGACTTCGTAGTCTTCGGTGTCCTTCAGCCGCATTACCACGCGGGCGAATTCCGTGTACCAGCGGTTGACGTCGCCGGAGGCCTGGCCGGAAATGATCAACGGGGTGCGAGCCTCGTCGATCAGGATCGAGTCAACCTCGTCCACGATCGCGAAGTGGTGTCCGCGCTGCACCAGTTCGTCGCGGCTCCAGGCCATGTTGTCGCGCAGGTAGTCGAAGCCGAACTCGTTGTTCGTGCCGTAGGTGATGTCCGCGGCATACTGTTCGCGCCGGGTGGCCGGGTTCTGGTTCGCCAGGATGCAGCCGCTGGTCAGGCCGAGGAAGCGGTAGACGCGGCCCATCAGGTCGGACTGGTACTCGGCCAGATAGTCGTTGACCGTCACGACGTGAACGCCCTTGCCGGTGAGCGCGTTCAGGTAGGCCGGTGCGGTAGCCACCAGCGTCTTGCCTTCACCGGTCTTCATCTCCGCGATGTTGCCCAGGTGCAAGGCAGCCCCGCCCATGAGCTGGACGTCGAAGTGGCGCAGCCCGAGGGTACGGCTGGCGGCTTCGCGGACCGCTGCGAATGCTTCAGGGAGCAGGTCATCCAGCAGCTCCCCGTCTTGGTAGCGCTGTTTCAGCGTGTCGGTTTCCCCGCGCAACTCGGCGTCTGTGAGGGACTTGAAGTCCTCTTCCAGCACGTTGATCGCATCGGCGTAACCGCGCAGCCTCTTCAGCGTCTTCTTGTCGCCGGTACGAAGCACACGCTCGAGAATCGTTGGCACTACATTGCTCCCAGTCAGTCGCGCAGAATTCTGGCTTGTTCAGTCTACGTGAGAGACGTGCCGCGCACTGTTTTGGTTCCCCCGAGCCCGTCTCGCCACTTCCCGGCCCAGCCCGGCAGCCAGATCCCCGCGGTCCTCAACCGCCACGCTGTCCAGCTTCAGCCACCCGGCCATCGCTGCTAGCTCGGCTGCCAACTCCGCAGCCGTTTCGGCCGGAGCGTCCTCTTCGGAATGCGCAGACCTGACCACCAGCCGGCCGGTGGACCGGTCTGCCTTCAAATCCACCCGGGCGCACAACCGGTCCCCCAGCAGGAACGGCAAAACGTAGTAGCCGTAAGTCCGCTTCTCCGCCGGAGTATAGATTTCGATCCGGTAGCGGAAGTCAAACAGTTGTTCGACCCGCTGACGTTCAAAAACCATTGAATCGAAGGGGCTCAGCAGCGCCCGGCCGGAGACCCGGCGCGGCCGCGCGGCATCTCCGTGCAGGTAGACATCTGCCTTCCACCCATCCACCTGTACGCGTTCCAACGTGCCATCGGCCTCCAGCGCCCGCACCGCGCCGGCCGCGGCGCGTGCCGGGACCCGGTAATAGTCGGCAAAACACTTGACCGTCCCAATGCCGTGGGCGCGGGCCGCGGCGTCCATCAACCGCAGCATCGCTTCCTCCGGATCAGGCCGGTGCGTGGCCTCGTACGGTGCCGGCAGCACTTTCTCAGTCAGGGTGTAGAGCCGTTCGAATTGCGGTGTCCGGGCGGCAGCACTGACCAGTCCCTGTTCGAACAGCGCCTCCAGAACCCGCTTGACCGCGTTCCAGTTCCAGCCCCAGTCGGTGGTGGACCGGGTCTCTTCATGGCCGATCCGGTCTGCCACCGCCCGCGCGGTCAGGCCGCGCGACGAGGCCAGCACGTCCAGGATCCGAGCGGTCAAATCCTGGACAAGTTCCGGATCCATGCCGGCAGCGCCCACCCAGTGGCGCCGCTGCCATTGGAGCAGATCGGCAAAATCCTCCGGCTTGATGTAACTGGCTTCGTGGGCCCAGTACTCCATCATCCGGCGCGGCGCCTTCCCGGCCAACCGGTGCACGATCTCGACGTCGTAGCCGCCGAGCCGGGAGAAGAATGGCAGGTAGTGGGAGCGCACCAGCACATTCACCGAATCGATCTGCAGCAGCCGGATGCGGTCAAAGGTCCGGCCCACCGTCCTTGCGGTAACAAGGCCGGTGGGCCGTTCCTTGGCCAATCCCTGGGCTGCCAGCGCAATGCGGCGGGCTTGGGCCGGACTGATGCGGGCTGTCATGCCTTCATATTAGGCATCCATAAGGCAGCCACTGCGGCACTCAGGCGGTGGCGCCCTCACGGGAGCGGTAGGCCAGCAACTCTTCGCGCGCCTTGGCTTCTTCGGCGCTGCAATCGGCATCGAGGGTAATCACGCCGTAGGTCCAGCCGCGGCGGCGGTACACCACGCTGGGCGCGCTGGTCTCCTTGTCAATGAACAGGTAGAAGTCGTGTCCCACCAGTTCCATATTGTCGACGGCATCGTCGAGGGTCATTGCCGCAGCCGGGAAGACTTTGCGGCGAATCAGCACCGGGGAGTCTCCGGCAGGGACGTCGTTTTCGATCTCGTAGCCGGTCCGTTCCTCGGCCGGTTCCTGGCGGGCGGCCGCGGAGGCCATCATTTCGTGCAGCGGCACGTTTGTACTGGCTGGTTCCAGCGTGGCGGTGGCCTGGTGGACGGCGGTCGGAGTGTGGCGACCGTGATGGACCTTCCGGCGGTCCCGGGCGCGGCGCAGGCGCTCCAGAAGCTTGTTGTAGGCGATGTCAAAAGCCGCGAACTTGTCCGCTGCCTTGGCCTCGGCGCGGACCACGGTGCCTCGACCGAGCACGGTGAGCTCAACCGTCATCGAGCTCTCGGCATTGCGGGCATTGGCTTCTTTGGTGACTTTGGCATCAAGCCGTTGGACCTTGTCGCCCAGTTGCTCGATCTTGGAGATCTTCTCCTCAGCGTACTCGCGGAACCTATCGGAAACAGACAGGTTGCGGCCGTTGATGTTGAATTCCATGGTGCCCTCCATAGTTGCCTAGATGACACAACAGCGACCGAAAGAGAAACTCCTTTCAGCCGCTGAAGACGGGAACCCTCCCTTACGGGAGCCCATACCTCACGTTAGATCACGGATGCCTTTTATTCACCCTTTAGACGATTTATCTCCAACATTTTCCTGCGGATTCTCCCGGTCACCCGAACGGCCCGGCGCTTGAGGGGAAGGCGCGTCGGGGTGTCCAGCCGGCGCCGAGGCTGCTGCCAGCACCGCTCCTCCCAAGGGGACTCCGCCGGCGGCACGGAGCGCTCTGGCCAGCTCGGCCATGGTTGCCCCGGTGGTGAGCACGTCGTCCACCAGAAGGCAGCCACGGTCGGCGATCAGCGGGATGTAACGAGGCGGCACGGCCATGCTGCCGGCCACGTTCCGCTGCCGGGCGGTCCGGCCCAGCGACTTCTGCCCGGCCGAAGTCCGCCACCGCATCAGGCGTTTCCCGCTTGCCACCGGGCGTACGGCCGGCAGCAACTGGAGTCCGGCTGGCAGCAGGTCCTGGCGTTCCATCCGGGTGAGCAGCAGCTGCAGCGGATCATAGCCGCGGCGACGGCGGGACGTTCCGCGTGCGGGCACCTGCACCAGCACCGCGGCGGCTGGCCGTCCGGCACGCTCGGCGGCCGCGTCCAGGGCGGCCGCCAAGACCACGGCCAGCACCTGGGCCAGCTCGGTCCGGCCATGGTTCTTGAAGGCCAGGATCGCCCGCGATAATTCGCGCCGGTAGGGTCCCCCGGCCGTCACCGGCAGAGGCTGGCCGGCCCCGTCCAGCGGCAGCGATTCGGCCGTCTCCTCGGCCGCCACGGGGCGCACCGTGGCGCGGCGCAGTCTCCTCCTGCAGCCTGCGCACAGCACTTGGTCCGGCGCGCCGCACGCCACGCAGTCTGTCGGCAGCAGCAGCCGTCCAAACTGCCCGGACCAGATCCGCAGTGCCTGGACGGTCCGGCTGAAGTACAGCCGGTCCAACCTGCTGCCCACTTCCGTCGTCGTTATCACCGCCGTTGTCCTGCCATGCACCAAGCCTTGCCGCGCCGGTTCCTTCCGGCCACCGGTACGCAGCGGATGTGGACAAGACTGTGGCCGGCGCGGCCTGTGCAGGAGCGGCTTACCCGGGGAAGGAAGGAGCGGCTTACCCGGGGAAGGACGGATCGATGACCAGCGGCGAATTGCGCTGCGGGGCCCAGCTGTTGCCCACCCGGATGTAGAGCATCTCGTTCGTTTGGGCGTAGACGTCCTGGTCGCCGTTGCCCGCGCTGATCTCCACCATGCCCTGCAGTGGCGCGGTCCTCAGGCTGCTGCCGTCCAGATGCAGAATTTCCGCGGTTACTGCCTCTTCCACCGAGGACTTCAGGACGATGACGGTATCCTCATCTGCCCAGACGCCGGTGTCGACCGGGACCGACGCCTTCAGCCGCTTGGGGGTGGTGATGCCGCGCGGCCGCCCGTCCCGGTCCCGGACCACACCTGCGATGTAGACGGCAGCGCTCTCGCCTTCACGGGCGATGATCAAAGCCCTGGAGCCTTCGCGGGAGATCTGCAGCTCAGTCACCGTCCGCTCGTTCAGCCACTGTGCACCTACGGCGACCACTTTGTCCGGCTCCTCCACGGAGACCGCAAATACTTTCCCGCTGGCATCGCCGGCGGCCGTCCAGGCCCAACCGAAGGGATCGACGCTGGGGCCGGTCAGTTCCCTCCCTGAAGCCGCCTGCACCGCCTTGCGGTCCTCGCCGATCACAAACATCCGGTTGTGCTCGGCGGTCAAGAACGCGAAGCGCTCCTGATCCAGCGACATCGCCGGTTCGCGGGGGCTCAGCTGGTCGACCGAGGGCAGGCCCTCGGGCTCGACCGGCCGCGACCCCTCGTAGAAGACCAGTTCCTCATTCAGGATCCCGATCTGTACATTGCCGACGGCCGGGTCCGTCACCGCGGCTTGGAACTCGGGATCCGGCCCCGTGCCCAGATCCACGTCCCGCTGGTCCACGGTCATCCGCACGGTGGAGACCGTATTGAGCTCGCCGAGCGTCAGTTCCAGCTGCTGCTGCATCTGCTGGCGGCGCAGGAACGTGGTGCCGGTCAGGACTTCGGCGGAGAGGTCAACACTGGCAGCACCTGATTCGATGGGCACGGCACGGCGCACCAGCTGGGACCCCTCCGGGAAGGCGCTGATCACCGCGCCGGCCAGATAGGGTGCCGGCCCCTCCAACATGGCCGCCACGATCGCCGCAGTAATTCCCTGCCGGTTGGCGAACCAGCGCACATCCGGGACGGCGTAGGTGTAGGTGGGGTCGTAGAAGTACAGGTTGTAGGGGGAGAACAACGTGCGGAAGTCGACGGTGGAGACCATGGTTCCGTCCGGAATGCTGGAGATCCGCCATTCGCCGTCCACCTCCGTCAATTCCACCGGCAGCGATTCGGTGGCGCCCTCCTCTGCCACCGTCCGCACGCCCGATTCGTTGATGGAGGTGTCGACTTCCACTTGGAGGACGAACTCGGTTTCGGACGGCGAACCGACAGTCTTCACGACGTTTCGGTACACCAGCGTCCGTTGCACCGGTTGCCATTCGCCGGCCAGATCGGGGGCCAGGAATTCCCGCGCAATCCGGTAGTCGTCCTGGGGCGCCGTGCCCGCCTGGATGAACCCTTCGACGATCTCCTTGGGGTCGTCCCCGGGCGTCGGCCCCGGCGGGTTGAAGGTGTATCCGGTCCCCTGGCTCTCGCCGGAGTCGGCTTGGACCGTCGCCACCGGCCCCGACATCGGAATCGAGGAGCAGGAGGCCAGCGCCAGCATGGCCAAGACCATAACGACGACGGTGCGCAGCCGGCTGATGCGGGCGGGGTCAGCTGGGGTCCGGAACACCGTTTTCCTCCTGCTGTTCAAGAAGTACGTTCTCCGCCGCCAGGTGCCCGTGCAGGCCGTTGGCGCCGGCCGGCGGCAACGGCAGCGGCGAATGGGTCAGCGTGCCGCCGCTGTGCCGCGGCAAGGTCAGCCGGAAGCAGGCACCGTTGCCGGGCTCACCCCAGGCCTGGAGCCAGCCGCCGTGCAGCCGCGCGTCCTCGGTGGAGATCGACAGTCCCAGGCCGCTGCCGCCGGTGGTCCGCGCCCGGGCGGGATCGGCGCGCCAGAAGCGGTCGAAGACCCTGGACGCTTCCATCGGCGTCATGCCGATGCCGTAGTCCCGGACCGCGACGGCCACCGCGTCCTCGGTAGCTCCGACGGTGAGCTCCACCGGGTTGCCCTCTCCATGTTCCAGGGCGTTAACGATCAGGTTCCGCAGGATGCGTTCGATCCGGCGGCGGTCCATGTCCGCAATGCAGCGCGGTTCCAGCGCGATCAGGCGCAGTTCGGAACCGCAGTTGTCCGCCAGCGGCTGGGCGGCGTCCAGCGCGGTGCGGGCAATTTCCACCACATCGGTCGGCTCGGCGTCGAGCGCCGCGGCGCCGGCGTCGAACCGCGAGATTTCCAGCAGGTCGGCCAGCAGCGCCTGGAACCGCTCCACCTGGTTGTACAGCAGTTCGGTGGACCGGGCGTTGATCGGATCGAAGTCCTCGCGCGATTCGTACAGTACCTCGGCGGCCATCCGGACCGTGGTCAGCGGAGTGCGCAGTTCATGCGAGACATCGGAGACGAACCGCTGCTGCATCTCGGACAGCGTGGCCAGCTGCGTAATCTGCTCCTGCAGGCTGCCGGCCATGTGGTTGAAGGAGGCCCCCAGCCGGGCCAGCTCATCCTCGCCCCGGACTTCCAGCCGCTCCTGCAGCTGACCGGCGGCCAGTTTCTCCGACACGATGGCTGCCTGGCTGACCGGGTGCACCACCGCCCGGGTCAGCAGCCAAACGATGCCGCCGACCAGCAGCAGCAGCAGTGCGCCGCCAATCCAGAGCACCCGGTGGATAAAGTCCAGCGTCTGCTGCACGGAGGAGAGGTCATAGACCAGGTACAACGCGTAGGCGTTGCCCGGCGGCAGCTGCACCTGGGTGCCGAAGCCGATGGCCGGCACGTCGCTGTCACCGACCGGCAACGCCAGGGCTTGGCGGTACTGGCCGCTGCCGGTGGCGACCTCATTTGCCAGCCCCTCCGGGATGATGTTGGCGGTGATGGAGGTGTTGGACTGGCTGAACACGTAGAGGTTCTGCCCGCCGGGCAGCGGTGTCAGCAGGTAGTAGCGCGGGGCTTCCGCGCCGGTGCCCTCCAGCAGCTTCAGCGTATCCCCCACCATGCTGGCCACCGTGGCACGGTCGCTGGCGGACGAACTCTCGAAGATGGTCTTGACCTGGGACAGGCCGCGCCTCGACTCCGCCTCGGCCTGGTTCACCCGCTCCTGGTAGAGCCCGGAGGCGATCTGGCTGGAGAGGAACGCGCCCACACCCAAGAACGCGAAGGCGGTGAGCAGGACGGCCGCGGTGACCGTTCGGAACTGCAGCGAGCGCCGCCATTTCCGATTCAGGAAATCGCGGCCCTGCAACGTGGCATGCCAAGCGGCCTCAGCTGCCGCCTTCAGCTTGGCTTTCCACCGGTTGAGAACCGGCTCCACTTACCCTTGGCCGGCCTTGTATCCGACGCCGCGCACCGTGAGCACCACTTCGGGGGCTTCCGGATCGCGCTCGATCTTGGAGCGAAGCCGCTGGACATGCACGTTGACCAGCCGGGTGTCTGCGGCGTGGCGGTAGCCCCAGACCTGCTCCAGCAGCAATTCACGGGTGAACACCTGCCACGGTTTCCGGGCGAGTGCCACCAACAGGTCGAATTCGAGCGGGGTCAGCGAAATTCTCTCGTCCCCGCGGTGCACCACGTGGCCGGCAACATCGATGACGACGTCGGCAATCCGCAGTGTCTCCGGGGCCCGCTGGTCTCCCGGGCGCAGCCGCGCCCGCACGCGGGCGACGAGTTCGGCCGGCTTGAACGGCTTGGGCACGTAATCGTCGGCGCCTGATTCCAGCCCGCGGACCACGTCCGAGGTGTCCGCCTTGGCCGTCAGCATGACAATCGGGACATCCGATTCGCCGCGGACCTGCCGGCAGACCTCGATCCCATCCAAACCCGGCAGCATCAGGTCGAGCAGCACCAGATCGGGCTTGCTGCTGCGAAAAACCTCAAGGGCCTGGGAACCGTCCGCGCAGAACACCGGATCAAAACCGTCGTTGCGCAGCACGATGCCGATCATCTCGGCCAGGGCCTCGTCGTCGTCTACGACCAGAATGCGTGCCTTCATATCTCCTAATTGTCCCCTATTTCACTGAGATCCTGCCGCAACGGCGCACCGGGCGCACGAAAAGCGACCCACGGCCGGCCCGGCCCCGGGATTCTAGGAACTCGCGGACCGAAACTATAGGCTGATGAGAGGCTAACACTTCGCCGACGGCGTCCCGCAGTCGGCCACACGAGACCAGAAAGACGGAACGCGATGAGCCACGGGGCCAACGACGCCGGGCATGACAGCAGGAATCCGCAACGGCAGGGCTCCGGCGGCGCCGGGCCCAATGGCGCTGGCCCTGATGGCACTGAGCCTCAAGGCACTGAGTCCAACGGCACCGGGTCCCATGGAGCCGGCAACGGCACCGGGCGCTCCGAATCGGGCTGGCAGGGCAACGACGCAGGCCTGCAGCAGCCCGCCCAGCCGGATGCGGCCGCGCAGCAGCCCTGGAGCCAGCCGGCAGCGCCAGCCACGCCCGGTCAGCCGACGTGGAGACAGCAGCCCGCTTGGGGACAGCAACCGGTGTGGGGACAACCGGGACCGGCGCCGCAGCAGCCGACATGGGCGCAGCCGGGCCATCAGCCGCCGCCCGCCCAGGCCGGCTGGAACCAGCAGCAGCAGTGGGGGCAGCCCGGGCAAGCCGGGGAGCCGTGGGGCCAGCCCGGCCAGACATCCGGTCAGTCCGCGCCCGGTCAGTCCGCGCCCGGCCAGGCGTGGGGTCACCCGGCGCCCGGCCAGCCGTCCGGGCAAGCCGGCCAGCAGTGGGGGCAGCCCGCACCCGGCCAGGCGTGGGGACAGCAGCCCGGGCCGTGGCAGGGGCAGCAAGGCGGCGGCTGGCCCGTTCCGGCCGGCCCCGGCCCGTACCGCGGCTACGTGGCTCCGCCGAAACCGGGTGTCATCCCGCTGCGTCCGCTCGGCGTGGGCGAGATCCTTGACGGCGCTTTCCAAGCTGCCCGCAAGAACGCCGGGGCCGTCTTCGGCACGGCGGTGCTGCTCCAAGTAGTGGTCAGCGCGCTGGCCTGGCTGGTCGGCGGACTGATCATTTCGGCCTTCGGCGGCCTGCAGGTCATGGCCAACGAGGAACTCACCGACGAATCCGCGGTGGCTTTCGGCCTCTCCATCATCATCTCCTCCCTGGTCCTGGGCCTGTTGTCCAGCGTCGGGGTCCTGGTCCTGCAAGGCGTGCTTGCCATCCCCACGGCCAGGGCCGCGGTCAACCAGAAAACCGGCTTCCGCCTGATGTTCGCGCTCGCCAAGGGCCGGATCGGAGCCTTGGCCGTGCTGGGCCTGCTGTATCTGGCCCTGACAGCCGTCGCGCTGGTGGTAATTATCGCCGGCTCGTTCTTCCTGGCCGACCAGCTGGGCGTTTCCTCGGTCTGGATCATCGTGCTGATCATTCTCGGCCTGACGGCGGTGTCCATCTGGATCGGCATCAAACTGATGCTGGCCCCCGCAGTCATCATCATGGAACGGGCACCGCTCTTCCGCGCGCTCGCCCGGTCGTGGCAGCTGACCAACCGCAGCTGGTGGCGGACCTTCGGCATCATCCTGCTGTGCACCATCATCGTCACCGTGATCACCTCCGTGGTCAGCATGCCGATTTCGTTCATCATTGGGCTGGCCGGCCCGCTGATGGGCGATCCGACGTCGGCCGAGAGCATGCTGGCCACCATGGGCCCGCTGACGCTGGTATCGATGCTGCTCTCGTCGATCTTCTCGGCGATCGGCTACGCCTTCCAAGCCGCAGTGATCGCCCTGGTCTACATCGACCTGCGGATCCGCCGCGAGGGCTTCGACGTGGTGCTGCTGCGCGAGCACGAAGCCTCCGGCGGCCAGGACACCCGCAGCATCCCGGGACTGGGCACCGGATCAGCGCACGGCTCCGCGGTCCCGGGGCGGTCCGGGCCGTGGGCGCCGTGACTGCGGTTCCGGCGGCATTCGCGTTCGCGGCCGCGCTGGTCAATCCGGGCCCGGAGGAAGCACGCGAACTGCTGGTCCGCGAACTGGCCAAGGAGGAATACCAGGACGCCCGCCCCGGTGTCTTGGAATCGGTGCTGCAGGGCATCCTCGACTGGTTCGCCGAGGTGATCTCGCAGCTGAACGGCTTCAGCCCGAACCTCGGCACCCTGATCCTGGTGCTCGCCGCCCTGTTGCTGATCGGCGCGGCCGTGTGGGTGGTCAAGCCACGGCGCAACGCCCGCCGTCGGGCAGCAGCGGAAATTTTCGACGCCGCCGCCCCCCTCACCGCCGACGAACATCGCAGGAATTCCCGCGAGGCGGCCGCCCGAGGCGATTGGGACACCGCGCTCACCGAGCGGTTCCGCGCGCTGGTGCGCTCGATGGAAGAGCGCGTGGTGCTGGATCCGCAGCCCGGCCGGACCGCCGACGAGGCTGCCGCCGGGATCGCTGCTGCGTTCAGTGCCGAGGCGGGCCGGCTGCGGGCCGCGGCCAACCGTTTCGACTCGGTGCGCTACGGCAAGGTGCCTGCGTCCCGCGACGATGTCGAGCGGCTGGCAGGCCTGGATGATTCCTTGGCTGCAGCGTCGCCGGTTTCGGCCGGCGACGCCAGCCTTCCGCCGCTGGCGGTTCCGCGATGACGCCGACCGGAACAACGGCGGCACCGGCAGCGGTTCCCGCCGGTCGGCCCGGAAGCCCAGCCGCCGGAGCAGCGGACCACGAATCAGCGGACCGGCCGGAAACGGTGGGCGACGGCGGCAGCGTGTGGTCCACGCTCCGTAACCGGCTCCGCCGGTGGAGCTTCTGGCTCGTCCTGCTGGTGCTGCTCTGCGGCGTCGTCGCACTGGAGTTGCTCCGCGGCCCGGCGGCCGACCGCGCCGACCTCTCCCCCGGGAACGCCGCACCCAACGGCGCCAAGGCCGTGGCCGAGGTACTCCGCCAGCAAGGCGTCCAGGTTGTCGCCACCGGCTCTCTGCAGGAAACGCGCGACCAACTCCACGCCGCCGGCGGCACTCTGCTGATCCATGATCCGGACAGTTACCTGTCAGCGGAGCAACTGGAACCGCTGAAAGCACAGGCTGGCCGGATTGTGCTGCTGGAGCCCGGTTTTGAGGCCCTGCGGGCGCTTGCCCCGGGTGTCCGGGCAGCAGGCGTCATCCCTGCCGACGGCGGAAACTTGCCCGCCGAATGCCGTCAGCCCGGCCCCACCACTGCCGGCGAGATCACCCGGGGCGGATTCTCCTACCGCGGTGGCAGCGACATGTGCTTCGCCGTCGACACGGCCGCCGGGGACGCGGCGCCCTACGTGCTCTCCGACGACGGTGCCACCGTTGTGCTGGGGGCCGGCCACGTGCTCAGCAACGAAGCCATCGTCCAGGCAGGCAATGCGGCGCTGGCCCTGAACACTTTGGACGCCACGGACCGGCTGGTCTGGTACCGGGCGGGCCCGCAGGACGTGCCCGTGGCCGACGCACCGGTCAACCCCATGAGCCTGCTGCCGGAGTGGGTGCTGCCGGTATCCCTGTGGCTGATGGCTGTCGGCGTGGTTGCCATGTTCTGGCGCGGCCGACGGCTCGGTCCGCTGGTGTCGGAGCCGCTGCCGGTTTTGGTCCGCTCGGCCGAGACGATCGAGGGCCGCGCGCGGCTCTACCAGAACGCCAAGGCGGTGAATCACGCCGCGGACAACCTGCGCGCCGCCACAATGACCCGGCTGGCCGCCCAACTGCGCCTGCCTGCGGGAGCCAGCAGCGCCGACGTCGTGAATGCGGTAGCCCGGAACAGCGGCCGCACACGGGCGGAACTGGAACGCCTGCTGCGCCACGAGGAGCCCGGGACCGAAGCCCGGCTGGTGGCCTGGGCCCAAGAACTTCAGCAGCTAGAGAAAGAGGTAACGCACCGATGAGCGAACAGACTGGACAGTGGCAGGCAGCCCAGTACGGCGGCGGCCCCGCCGTGGCCACACCGCCCGACGACCGCCTGCGCCAGGCCCTGCATGATGTGCGCGGCGAAGTGGCCAAAGCCGTGGTGGGCCAGGACTCCACCGTGACCGGACTGCTGATCGCGCTGCTCTCGCACGGGCATGTGCTGCTCGAAGGCGTGCCCGGGGTGGCGAAAACGCTGCTGGTCCGTTCCCTCTCCGCCGCGCTGAGTCTGGATACCAAGCGGATCCAGTTCACCCCGGACCTGATGCCGGGCGACGTGACCGGCTCGATGATCTACGACACCCACACCTCCGAATTCCGCTTCCGAGAGGGGCCGGTGTTCACCAATATCCTGCTGGCGGACGAGATTAACCGCACGCCGCCGAAGACCCAGGCCTCGCTGCTGGAGGCCATGGAAGAGCGCCAGGTCTCGGTGGACGGCACGTCGCGGAAGCTTCCCGAACCGTTCATCGTGGCGGCCACCCAGAACCCGGTGGAATACGAGGGCACCTACCCGCTGCCGGAAGCCCAGCTGGACCGCTTCCTGCTGAAGCTGACCATGAACCTCCCGGACCGCGACGCCGAAATCGAAATCATCCGCCGCCACAGCCTGGGCTTTGACCCGCGCGACCTGCAGGGCGCCGGAGTGCGGGCCGTCGCCTCCGCCGAGGACCTGGTCCAGGCCAGGGCTGCCGTGGCCAGGGTGGCGATCGCGCCCGAGGTTGTCGGCTACATCGTGGACCTGGTCCGGGCCACCCGGTCGGCGCCGTCCTTCCAGCTGGGCGTCTCGCCCCGCGGCGCCACCGCGCTGCTCAACACCTCCCGGGCCTGGGCCTGGCTGAACGGGCGCGGCTTCGTCACTCCGGACGACGTCAAGGCGCTGGCCCTGCCTGCGCTGCGGCACCGGGTCAGCCTGCGGCCGGAAGCGCAGATGGACGGGGTCCAGGCCGACGACGTGCTGCAGAGCATCCTGGCCACCGTGCCGGTCCCCCGCTGAGCACGCCGTGGCGATTACCGGGCGTTTCGTCCTGCTGGCCCTGGCGGGCGTTCTCCCGCTGCTGCTCTTTCCGCGACCGGCCACGGCGCTGACGTGGTGCCTGCTCCTGGCAGTTGCAGTAGCCGTGGACCTGGCGCTGGCCGTCTCTCCGCGCCGGGTGGGGCTGCAGCGGCGGCTGCCGGCGAATGTCCGGCTGGGCGAATCCGTGACGGCCCAGCTCTTGATGGCCAATCATGGCCGCCGCCAACTGCGCGCCGTGGTGCGCGACGGCTGGCAGCCCTCGGCCGGTGCCGCGAATCCCGACCAGCGGGTGCGGATATCCCCGGGCGAACGGCGGCTGCTGCAAGTCCAGTTGATGCCCCAGCGCCGCGGCGACCTCCTGGCGCACCATGGGGCCATCCGGTCGCTCGGCCCGCTCGGCGTGGCCGCCCGGCAGATCACCATCAGCCTGCCGGGCCGGCTGCGGGTGCTGCCGCCTTTCCACTCCAAGCGGCATCTGCCGTCCAAGCTGCGCAAGTTGCGCGAATTGGACGGACGCGTTGCGGTGCAGATCCGCGGCGCAGGCACGGAGTTCGACTCACTCCGCGACTATGTGCGCGGCGACGACGTGCGCTCCATCGACTGGCGCGCCACCGCCCGGCGGCAGGCCGTCGTCGTGCGCACCTGGCGGCCGGAACGCGACCGCCGCGTGGTGATCGTGCTGGATACCTCCCGCACCTCAGCCGCCCGGATCGAAGACGAGCCGCGGCTGGACACCGGGATCGAAGCGTCCCTGCTGCTGGCGGTGCTCGCCGAACGCGGCGGCGACCGGGTGGACTTCCTGGCCTTCGACCGGCGACCGCGCGCCAAAGTCGCCTCCGCGGCCAAGGGCAATCTGCTCAACCAGCTGGTCAACGCCATGGCCCCGCTGGACCCGGAGCTGATCGAAGCGGACTGGTCGCAAATACCTGCCGAGATCCATGCCCTGTCCTCGCACCGGTCCCTGGTGGTGCTGCTCACCGCACTGGATTCCGGCGCGGCCGAAGAGGGGCTGCTGCCGGTGCTGGCCCAGCTGACCGCGAAGCACACCGTGGTGGTCGCCTCGGTCAACGATCCGCACGTGGACCGGCTGCGCACCGTCCGCGACACCGCGGACGACACGTTCCGGGCCGCAGCCGCGGAACGGGCCATGCTGGAACGGGCCGCCGTTGCGGCCCAGATCCGCCAGCTCGGCGCCGAAGTGGTGGACGCTCCCCCGCACGAGCTGCCGCCCCAACTGGCCGATATGTACATCCGGCTCAAAGCCGCCGGCAGGCTCTAGCCACCATGGGATCCGTCAATGAAACGCCGCGCCACGAATCTGGCTCCGGAGGTGAGGCAATGGCCTCTGTCTACCAATTAGCGCTGGGACCGGACTTCCGGCTGCTCCAGCCCGAGTTGCAGCAGTACTTCTCGCTGTCGCCCGCTATGGGGAACGACGGCGGTGCGACAGTCAGCGGCGTCGGTTCCGGAACGTTCGACGTGGCAGGCTGCCCGGTCCCGGTGCTGCGGCCATTCCTCGGCCTGGCCAGCAGCGACAACGCGTTGTTCCCCGAATACCAGCACCAGGTGCCCTTCACCATCGAGAATCGGGCCTCGCTGGCTCCGGGCGGCCAGCCGCAGCTCACCGCGGTCAGGACGCTTCACTTCGAAAACCGGACCCGGATCATGGAGGACCGGACGGGTTGGGACGATGTCCTGGGCACTGCGGTCGGTGCGCTGGGGCGGAGCGGCCGTTTGCTGACGGACGTGACGTGCTCGGTCGGTAGCGGGGGCAGAATGCGGATCGTCTCGCGCCGCAGCCGCCTGGCCGCCGGCCGCCGCTCGGTCCGGCTGCCGCTCTTGTTCGACGCGGCGGCCTTCACCGAACAATGGTGGGACGAATTTGACCAGCGCTTCCGAATCCGCACGAAGGTCATTCAACGGCAATTCGGGACCGTGCTCGAATACGACGGGGCCTTCACCTATTCGGCACCGGTGTAGTCCAAGTCTGCGGCCCCGCGGAACACGCCGGACACTGTCCACGCCTGCGCCCCCGAACACAGCCGAGGGCCGGGCGACACGCCGGACACGGTCCCGGCCGGCATGCTCACGCTTCCGCGACAACCTGGTTCAGTGCATCGGCCGTCTGCGTCAACCGCTTCACCACCGAGCGTGCTGTCTCAGGGGCGGTCCCTGCCAGTCCGTCGGACGGCGTGATCCTCAGCTGGGGCAGGCGTTTCAAGGGCAAACCCAGCTGCCGCCAGGGCCGCACTACTGAATCAACCAGGGCCGTCACCTGCGGGATGCTTTCGGCCGCAGGGTCGATCAGGCCCGTCCAGATGCGCCGGTCGGCTTCCACCGCCGCGGCAATGGCTTCCCATTGCCGGGCATTCAGCCCGCCCGCCGGGATCGCAAAGCCGTCCAGGCTGCTGCTTGCCACCGCGTCCAGTGCGGAATCGGCGGCCGGTATCTGTGCCACCACTTCCATGGCACCGGCGTCGCGCAGGGCGGACGCCAGCAAGTCCCATGCGGAAAATACTTCCGACGCTGCTACCGAACGCAGGGTCCGGTAGCCGCTGGCGGTGGGAATGCTGCCGGCCAGGACGGCGTCGACGTCCGGCTCGTCCAGCTGGACCACCAGCTCCGTGCCGGCCGGCAGCGAGGCCTTGACCTGGGCAAGGTGCCCCGCCGCGCCGGCCGCCAGCGATTGGGCAAGGTCGCGCCGCGCGCCGGCGTCGATCAGGGCACGTTCGCCGTTGTGAAGGTAGAGGTTGGCGGCCAGCGACATCGGACCGCGCAACTGGACTTTGAAGTGGTTGCCCGGCCTGTCCTCGGCGCCAACCACATCGGCCAGCACGTTCAGGTCGGTGCGTAACGCGGAAACAGCCCGGCGGTGGTCCTGGCCCGGGCGGTTTACCAGGCGCCAGCCGTGCGGCTGCAGGTCAATGAAGAGTTCCGCCAGGAATCCGGCGGTCCGCGCGACCGGATCGGCCCCGGCACCGCGGTCCGGCAACTCCACCAGATGCGGCAGGTTCGGCTCGCCCAGTTCACCGCGGATAATCCGGGCCGCCTCCGCCGGATCCGTTCCGGGCCAGCTGCCCAGTCCGGTGGCGCTTACCTGGCCGGGCCGCGCCTCGGCGGCGGCCGCATCGGAGCCGGCTGTCACGTCAGTTGCCGCCGTTGTGCTCATCGGAGATCGCCTGGTGGTGCCTGATGACCTCGGAGATGATGAAGTTCAGGAATTTCTCGGCGAAGGCAGGGTCCAGGTGCGCTTCCTCGGCGAGCCGCCGCAAGCGGGCGATCTGGGCGGTTTCGCGGTCGGGATCGGCCGGCGGCAGCTTGTGCCTGGCCTTGAGGTAGCCCACCCGCTGCGTCGCCTTGAACCGCTCGGCCAACAGATACACCAAGGTTGCGTCGATGTTGTCGATGCTGCCGCGCACCGCCAGCAGCTCCGCCATCACCTCGGGGGCCACCTGGTCGGAGAGTGAGCTGGCGGTCGGGTCAAAGTCATCGGCAAGGTGGGGCTCGGTCATGGTCCCAGTTTATGGTTCGGCCCGCACCGGCCTTGCACCGGTTACTCCTGTGTGAAGCCCGGGGCAGCGAGTGTCAGGAAACCTTGGCCGGGTCCCAGCTCAGCGAACGCGCCGAATCAATCGTGGCCTGGCCCAGCACCCGGGTCCCCTGGTAGAGGACCATGGTCTGGCCGGGAGCCACACCGCGCATCGGTTCGATCAGCGTGACCACCAGCTGCTGCCGGCCGTCGTCGTCGAGCTCCGACTGGGCCCGCGCGGCCACCGGGTCGCCGTGGGCCCGGACCTGCACCATGCAGTCGAAAGCTGTCTGCGCTTCCACCTCGGGCAGCGGCAGGCCGGCCCAGGACACCTTGATGCCGCGCATCTGGTCCACGGCCAGCAAGGCCTCCGGCCCCACCACCACCTTGTTCTCCTTGGGCCGGATCTCCAGCACGAACCGCGGCTTGCCGTCCGGCGCCGGCCGGCCCAGTTTCAGTCCCCGGCGCTGGCCGACGGTGAAGGCGTTCGCCCCCTCGTGTTCGCCGACGACCTGGCCGTCCTGGTCGACGATGGATCCGGACTCCATCTCGATCTTCTCGGCCAGCCAGCCCCGGGTGTCGCCGTCGGAAATGAAGCAAATGTCGTGGCTGTCCGGCTTGTTCGCCACGGAGAGCCCGCGCCGCGCAGCTTCGGCACGCACTTCGGCCTTGGACGGCGTTTCAGCCAGCGGGAACATCGAATGCTTGAGCTGCTCGTGGGTCAGCACGCCCAGCACGTAGGACTGGTCCTTGGCCCAGTCGGCGGCGCGGTGCAGTTCGCGGTTGCCGTGCTCATCCTCGATGACCTTGGCGTAGTGGCCGGTGCACACGGCGTCGAAGCCCAGCGCCAGCGCCTTCTCCAGCAGGGCGGCGAACTTGATCCGCTCGTTGCAGCGCATGCAGGGGTTCGGCGTCCGGCCGGCAGCGTATTCGGCGATGAAATCATCCACCACGTCTTCCTTGAACCGTTCGGAGAAGTCCCAGACGTAGTACGGGATGCCGAGGATGTCGCAGGCGCGCCAGGCGTCCCGCGAATCCTCGATGGTGCAGCAGCCGCGGCTGCCGGTGCGGAGCGTGCCGGGCATCCGGCTCAGGGCCAGATGCACGCCCACCACGTCGTGGCCGGCCTCCACCGCCCGTGCCGCTGCCACGGCGGAGTCCACGCCGCCGCTCATCGCTGCCAGTACCTTCATGAATTCGTTTCCCTACTGATGTGTTGTCTGTGTCAGCCGCGGCACGCCGTTTGCGCCGTCGGCCCGCGCCGCAGCGCCGGGTCAGCCCGCCTGCGTACCGGCGGTCTGGATGCTGGAGACGTGCCCGGCCATGCCGGCCTTTTTGGCACGCGCGTACGCCTCCGGCAGCGCAGCCACCAAAGCGTCAACGTCGGAGTCGGTGGTTGTATGCCCGAGCGTGAAGCGTTGTGCGCCACGGGCCTCGTCTTCGCTCAGCCCCATGGCCAGCAGCACATGCGAGGGCCGCGGCACTCCAGCGGTGCACGCCGAGCCGGTGGAGGACTCGACGCCGGCCAGGTCCAGCAGGAACAGCAGCGAATCCCCCTCGCAGCCCGGAAACGTGAAGTGCGCGTTGCCCGGCAGCCGGCGGCCTTGCTGTTCCGGGTCCGGAGTCCCTCGCAGGACCGCCTCCGGCACGGATTGTACGACGCCGGCAATGAGTTTTTCGCGCAGCCCCGCCAACCGCCGGGCTTCTTCCGGCAAGTGTCCGACGACGGTCTCCGCCGCGGCGGCGAAGGCGGCGATCGCCGGGGTGTCCAGGGTGCCGGACCTGATGTCGCGTTCCTGTCCGCCGCCGTGCTGCACCGGGGTCAGCTTCACGTCCCGGCGGACCAGCAGCGCGCCCACGCCCACCGGGCCGCCGATCTTGTGCCCGGTGATCGCCATCGTGTCCAGTCCTGATGCCTTGAAGTCCACCGGCAGGTGCCCGAAGGCCTGGACGGCGTCGGAGTGGACCGGGATCCCCTGTGTCTGGGCGGCAGCAACGATCTCCGCCACCGGCTGGACGCTGCCGACCTCGTTGTTGGCCCACATAACGGTAATCAAGGCCACCGCTGCGGGGTCCGCTTCGATCTCCCGCTGCACGGCCTCCACCGGGACCACGCCGTTGGAATCGACCGGCAGCCAGACCGCCTCGGCCCCCTCGTGCTTCTCCAGCCATTCCACCGTGTCCAGCACTGCATGGTGCTCCACCGGCGAACACAGAATCCGCCGGCGCCGGGGATCGGCGTCGTGCCGCGCCCAGTAGAGCCCCTTGACGGCCAGATTGTCGGCCTCGGTACCGCCGGAGGTGAAAATCACTTCGGACGGATGGGCTCCGGTGGCGGCGGCGATGGTCTCGCGGGCGTCCTCGACCACCCTGCGGGCGCGGCGGCCGGAGCCGTGCAGCGATGAGGGGTTGCCGCTGCGGCTGAGTTCATGGGTGAGTGCGGCCAGGGCCTGCGCCAGAATGGGCGTGGTCGCCGCGTGGTCAAGGTACACGGGCACGCCAACATTTTACATGCCCGGCCTGTCCCCGGTGCTGGCCCGGGCGTCAAGCAGGCCGGTGGCGGTTGATTCTGGCGCAGCAGAACGGCCCGTCCGGATCTGCGGCGACGCTGTGGTCCCGGTCGGCGCAGCCGTCCAGCATCCCTTCCAGCAGGGCCAGGTTCAGCCCGCACACGGTCTGGGTATGGCTCCGGGCCAGCAAGTGGAACGGGCAGTTTCCCAACGCAAAGCCGGCCGCATCGGGCAACGGCCGGTAGCCCGCCGATGCCAGCGCGGCTTCCAGGCCGGCCGCCCCGGCCCCGAGCTCCTGGCCTTTGGCCCGGGCCGCCTCGGCCACCAGCTCATGCGCCGGCCGAGCCGTTTTGGCCGATTCCTCCACCGCTGTGGCCAACAGGTCACCGGCCAGGTCGTAGGAGCGTTCCGGCACCGAGGCGGAGACTTCCGGCACCGCGGCCGTGTAGACCTTGGACGGCCGGCCGGAGCCCGGCCCGGATTTGCCGCTGAGTTTGCGGAACTCGACGTTCAGCAACCCGTGCCCGGCCAAGGCGTCCAATTGGAGGGACACGGTGCTGCGCGGCAGATCCAAGGCGGCGGCGGCCTGGTCCCGCGTCACCGGTTCGGCGCTGTGCCGGACAAACTCGAACAGCCGGCGGCGGACGTCGTCGCCCAGAGCGGTGACGGCCGAAAGTCCGGGTGACGGCTGGTGGGTCATGACAATCTTTCCGGTGGCGGGTGCATTGACTTATGCGGTGCGGATTTCTAAAGTCGAACATACCTATTTTAGAACATCTGGCCCTGCCCCAACAGGCAGCTGCCGGTGCTTCCATCAGATCGGCAGCCGCCGGGGTTCGGCCCGCAAAGTGCCTGCCGGCATTGTGAAGGAGCGCTGCCATGGCAGAGAACCCGATCGTCATTGCCGGAGCCGGACTCACCGGCGCCACCGCAGCCGAGGCGCTGCGCGCTGGCGGCTACAGCGGTGAACTGGTGCTTGCCGGCACCGAGGACCAGCACCCTTATATCCGGCCGCCGCTGTCCAAGGATTTCCTGGCCGGGCGCGAGGACGCGCAGGCGGCGCTGGTGCAGCCGCCCGGCTGGTATGCCGAGCACGGCGTCCGGCTGCTGCGCGGTACCACGGTGGAGTCCTTCGATCCCGCCGCCCGCACCGTGACGTTCTCCGACGCCATCACCCTTCGGTATTCGGAACTGCTGTTGGCCACCGGGGCGTCGCCGCGGCGGCTGCAGCTTCCCGGCGCCGAGCTGGAAGGCGTGCACTACTTGCGGACGCTGGGTGAGAGCGAATCGCTGCACACCGTGCTGGCCACCGGGGCCCAGCGGCTGGTGGTGCTCGGCATGGGCTGGATTGGCCTGGAGGTGGCCGCCACCGCACGCCAGCTGGGCAACGAGGTGACCCTCGTGGGCCGCGGCAAGATCCCGCTGGCCTCGGCACTGGGCGGAACCATAGGCAGCATTTTCGCGGAAACGCACCGCCGCGAGGGCGTGCTGCTGCGCACCGGGCGCAGGCCAGTGGAAATCCTCGACGAGGCCGGCAAAGTCAGCGGCGTTCTGCTGGACGACGGCGAGCGCCTCCCCGCGGATCTGGTGCTGGCAGCCATCGGCGCCGTCCCGAACACGGCAGTGGCCGAAGCCGCCGGCCTGGCGGTCTCCGACGGCATCACCACCGACCAGCAGCTGCGCACTTCAGCCGAACACGTCTTTGCCGCCGGCGACGTGGCCCGCGCCTTCCATCCGGTCTATGGTGCGCCGCTGCGCAGCGAGCACTGGGCGAATGCCATTGCGCAGGGCAAGACTGCCGCTGCCGCCATGCTGGGCCGGGATGCGTCCAACGACGACATCCCGTACTTCTACACCGACCAGTTTGGCATCGGGATGGAATACTCCGGTTATTTCCCGTGGGCGGCAGAAACCGAACCGGTATTCCGTGGCAGCTACCAGGACCCGGACAAGCTGGAATTCATTGCGTTTTGGCTGCGCAATGGCAAGGTAGTGGCTGGTATGAATGTAAACATCTGGGACGTCCAGGAACCCATCCAGGACCTGATCCGGTCCGGCCGCACCGTGGCGGCCGCGGACCTGTCCAACCCTGACAAGGAGCTGACCAGCCTGTGAGCCAACCTGCGACGGACCAGACGCCGTCCGGCGCCTTCCTGCCCGAATTGCACCACCCGGTGCACGAATTCGGCGCCCGCCGGATCGATTTCCGCTCGCAGGTGGCGCTGATGGCCATCGTCAACCGGACGCCGGATTCGTTCTACGACGGCGGCCGGACGTTCGCGCTGGAAGCCGCCATCGATGCCTCGCTGCAGGCGGTGGCGGCGGGGGCGGACTGGGTGGACATTGGCGGTGTGCCCTTCGCGCCGGGACCGGCCCTGTCCGCGCGCGAAGAAGCGGAACGGATTGTCCCGGTAATCGAGGCCGTGCGGGCAGCGTCGGACGTAGTGATCTCCGCCGATACCTTCCTGCCGGAAGTGGCCGCGGCGAGCCTCCGGGCCGGAGCCAACGTCATCAACGACACCACCGGACTGCACGATCCGGACATGGCGGCGGTCGTGGCGGAAGGCGGAGCCCATCTGGTCATCACCCACTCGCTGGCCGCTCCCCGCACGGTGTATCCGCGGCCCCGCTACGGCGACGTGGTCGAGGACGTTGTCGGCTTCCTCCGCCGCAAGGTGGACCTGGCCATGGACCTGGGCATCCCCGCGGAGAAAATCATCATCGACCCCGGCCACGACCTGAACAAGAACACGCTGCACTCACTGGAAATCACCCGCCGTTTCGGCGAAATCGCCGCGCTCGGCTATCCGGCGTTGGCGGCGGTGTCCAACAAGGACTTCATCGGCGAAACGCTGGATCAGCCCAAACAGGAACGGCTGTCCGGATCGCTGGCGGCCGCCGTCATCTGCGTCATGAACGGCGCGCGGATTCTGCGCATGCACAACGTACCCGAAGCCAGTGCCGCCATCCGGATGGCCGAGGCCGTGCTGGGCTGGCGCGAACCGTCCTATCTCAAGCACAACATGGGCGAAGCCAACGAACCGGCGGCGCCGTGACGCGGCCAATCCGGCGCATCCTGCCGCCGGGACCGGAGCAGGCCAGCGACCAGGACCTGCTGGACTGGTACGGCGAACTCCCCCGGACCGGGCCATGGGTCCGGTTCAACTTCGTTTCCAGCCTGGACGGCGCGGCCACCTACCAGGGCCGCTCCGGAACGCTGGGCGACGAGGTGGACCAGCGGGTGTTCCTGCTGCTGCGGCGGCTGGCCGACGTCCTGGTGGTCGGGGCTGGAACCATTCGGGCAGAAGGGTATGGCGGCGAGCTGCTCTCAGCCGAGTCGCAGGCCTGGCGCACCGCCCGGGGCATGAGCCCGCATCCCCCGGTGGCGGTGGTCTCCGCCTCGCTGGATCTCGATCCGGACAGCGAGTTCTTCACGGCGGCGCCGGTGCGGCCGATCGTGTTGACCAGCGCGGCCTCCCCCGCAACGCGGCGCCGCGCACTGGAGCCGGTGGCGGACGTGGTCGACGCCGGCACCAGCCGGGTGGAACCGGCGTTGATCGTGAAGGCACTGGCGGACCGCGGATACAAGCAGCTGCACAGCGAGGGCGGGCCCACCCTCTTCGGCAGCTTCCAGGCCGCAGGACTGGTCGACGAGCTGTGCCTGACCATCAGCCCGCTGCTGGCCGGTGGCACCGCCAAGCGGATCGTGGACCATGTGCCGGGCCAGTCGCTGCAGCGGCTGGAATTGCGCCAGGTGCTGGAGTCAGGATCCATGCTGCTGTTGCGCTACACCGCGGCCCGCAACGCCCCGGGCACCACGTCGACCGACAGCGGCAGCCTGCCGACCGGCTCGCCGTCGGCATAAGCGGTGACACCGGTGGCCTCCAACTGGACCGTCCGCACCCGCTCGATGTGGACCGCGGGATGGCTGGTGTGCCGGCCCGCGTAGACGCGCGGAAAGATGCCCAAAAAGGCGGGACGGGACAGCGGCGAGACGATGAACAGGTCCAGCGCGCCGTCGTCGTACGCGGCCTGCGGAACAATGCGCATCCCGCCGCCAATCGACCGGCCGTTGGCAATGGCAACCAGCATCGCGTCGGTCTGCCGCGGCACCCCGTCCACCACCAGGCTGTAGCTCAGCGGGCGGAAGGAGGCCAGTTCGCGCAGCATCGCCAGCGGGTAGCGCAGGCGGCCGCGCGGAAAGCGCCAGCGGTTGGCCCGGTCGTTGACCGCGGCGTCGAAGCCGGCGGAGAGGACCCCGGCGAACCAGCACGTGGTTCCGTCCTCACGGGTCACCCGGCCCAGGTCCACCCTTTGCGGCTGCTCCAGTGACTGCAGGAAGTGCCCGACGGCGGTGCGCGGCTCTGCGGGCAGGTTGAACAACCGGGCAAAATCGTTTCCGGTCCCCGTGGGCACTATGCCCAGCGGAACCTGCGTGCCCGCCAGCGCGTTGACTGCTAAATGAACCATTCCGTCCCCGCCCACTACCAACAGGGCGGAGATCCCCCGGCGCAGCTCGCCGGCCACACGGTCCGCGAGCGCGGACCATGTCTCTGCCCGCAGCTCGACGGCATTCCGGCCGTACCGGGCCAACTCTGCCATCACCTCCGCACCGGCGCGGGCCGTGGCCCCGAACGCGGCATGGGGATTGATGGCGACGGCGATCGGGGCGGAGGACGGCAGCGAAGTCACAGCAGTTCATTCTGGCAGCACGGCCGGCTGCAGCCGCGGCACGACACAGTCGGCCGGTTCCCGCCCGTTCCGGCGGTTACACTGGGCTTCGCGCAGGACCCCCAGACCCTACAGAGAGGCGGCCGGTGACTCCCCCATCCCACTACGATGCCTTGGGGCTGCCGGTCAATGCCACCGCCCAGCAGATCAAGGCCGCGTACCGCAGGGCCGCACGTGCCACGCATCCCGACCACGGCGGGGACCCCGCCGAGTTCCGCCGCGTGAGCCTTGCCTATGAAGTGCTGAGCAACCCGCAGACCCGGTCCCGCTATGACCGGTCCTACGGCGCTGCAACGGCCCCGCCGGCACGGACGGACAGCGCCGAATCCTTTGCGGCGTCCGCCGCCCCAGCCGCGCCCCGGCGTGCGCCCGGACAGCGCGGGCCCTCGGCCGCGGACGCGCCCATCTACGTTCCTGCCTATGGCTCGGCCGAGGCTTCCACCGGGCTGGCCGAGAACATCGCCCGCCAGCAAATCCACGGTGTGCCGCGCAAACGCGGAATCTTCGGTGCCGGCGCCCGGCTGCGCCGCGAGGCGCTGAGCGTGCAACTGATCAGCCGGCAGATCCTGCCCGCCATTCCGTCGGCGCGCTTGGTCAACGGTCTGCACTCGCCGGCCGACAACGGCTTCATCGACCATGCGCTGCTGGCCGGCTACCGGCTGGCTCTGATCGATTCGATGCTGCTGCCGCGCGGGAACTTCCGCTGGGACGGGCGGACCTTGCACAAGGACGGCCGCGTGGTGGAACCGCCGCTGCTGGCACCGGCGGTCCGGCGGATGCAGGAGCTGTTCCCGGAGCTCAATGTCACCGGTTGGATCGTGCTCCACTCGGCGGACGGAAATCTGCACGAACCGGTGATCGACTACACGCGCGGCTACGACCCGGACGGAATCGCCCCGGTGCACGTGGTCAACGCCGCCCGGCTGGTGCGCGAAGTCAAGCAGTTCCTGTCCTCCGGACCGGCACCGAACACCGTGCACGTCCCCTCGCTGGCGCGGCTGCTGGCAGGCATGCACAGCTAACCGGCGTCAGTGCCCGGGCCGGTCCGCACGGCCGGTGCTTCGAGGCGGGTCGGTGCCGGCCGGTGCTTCACCGCTGCTTCGGCGCGCTTAGGATGGAATCCGTGTTCCGCATCCTCTTCTACACTCCCGAGATCCCCGGCAATACCGGCAACGCCATCCGCCTTGCCGCGGTCACCGGGGCCGAACTGCACCTGGTTGAACCGCTGGGCTTCACCTTCGAAGACTCCAAACTCCGCCGCGCCGGTCTGGACTACCACGATCTGGCCGTGGTCCACGTCCACGCCAATCTGGAGGCGGCCTGGCAAGCCCTGCAGCCGGAGCGGGTCTTCGCGTTTACCTCGGACGGTGAGACCTCCTACACCGACGTCGCCTACCTTCCCGGCGACGTCCTGATGTTTGGCCCAGAGTCCGTTGGGCTGCCGGATGCGGTCAAGCAGGATGCCCACGTGACCGCACGCCTGCGCCTGCCCATGCTGCCGTCGCTGCGGTCGCTGAACCTGGCCAACTCGGCCTCGATCGCTATCTACGAAGCCTGGCGGCAGCACGGCTTCGCCGGCGCAAAGCTGTAGAGGCCGCCTGAATAAGCAGCGTGTCGTCGGCGAAGGAGCCGCCGCGCTTGGGGACCGATAGACTGGAACCCTATGGATACGCCACAGCCATCTGATCGCCTGGCCAGCCCCGCAGACTCCGAGGGGAACGACTACGCAGCAGCGGATGAGGACCATTCCGTACTGCACGCCGACCAGTTGACCGGCGGACCGGAAGAGAACGGGCGGCGGCAAATGCCCGCGGTGACCAAGTGGCTGTTGTTGGCCCTGGCCGCCATTGTGGTGATCATCGGCGCCATCGCCGTGGCGGGTGCCCTCGGCGGAACCTCCGACCAGGACGTCGCCGACGCTCCCGACGTCGTCACCAGCCAGCAGGACGTCGAAGGCGGCGGCACCGTCGACGCCTCAATCTCGCTGGGCAAGAATGCCGCTGTCCTGACGTTCAATGATGTTGCGGCGTCCGAGGGACGCACCTACCAGGTGTGGCGGGTTCCGCTGGACGGCTCCGCGCCGGTATCAGCCGGAACGATTGATGCCGCCGACATCTCTGCCGGCAATCCCGTGGTGATTGACGGCATCTCCACGACCCGCGAACTGGCTATCTCGGTCGAGGCACCCGGCGGGGCGGAGTCCCCCAGCCTGCCGTTCGCCGTCATCATTCCCACCCCGGCGGGCTAACCCGCCGGCCGGACCGCAGCGTCGGGCCGCCGCAACCGCTGGCCAGCCCGCGCCAAGCGGCGCAGTCCGCGGCTTTTGGTATCCCTCAGCAGTGCCCGGCCCGCTGCGGTACCGGGGCACTGCCGCCGAATCGGGATACGCCCGGCGTCAGAAGCCGGCGATCGTCTCCGGAGTGTTGATTCCGACCACGTGGAAAGCCTCCGAGCTGCGGCCCGCGGGAAGGCCGCCGCGTGCGGCGTTCTCGGTCAGGTTCTGTCGCACCCGGGCGTCCATCGCGGCCAGGTCCGGGTGCTGGCTTGCATGGATCCGGATGGCTGCCAGCTTGGTGTCAACCCAGTCGGTGATGTCCACGTGGTGGTTCTCCCGTTCCCGGGGGCCACCGTAGAACCACAGATAGGGCACCTTGTAGGCTGCCAGGCCTTCCTCGAGCAGTTCCGGATAGGCGTAGGGGTTCTCCACTGCCGGGTAAATAGCACGGGTCACGATTTCGCCGCAGGCCAAGTGGTCCGGGTGGCTCTTTTGGATCCGGTCCCAGGCCCGCTCCGGGTGCATGGACAGCACGATGTCGGGACGGATCCGCCGCATCAACGCCACCGTCTGCCGGATGACTTCATGGGTGGGCTCCAGGTAGCCGTCGGGCTGGTGCAGGAAATGCAGGTCCGTCACGCCGGCCAATGCGGCTGCCTTCGCCTGCTCGGCCGCCCGCAGCTCCACGATGCCGGCGCGCTGCGCATCGTCGAAGCCTCCGGCGTCGCCGTCGGTCATGATGCAGTAACTCACCTGCACGCCCGCGGCCGTCCAGCGGGCGATGGTGCCCGCCGCGCCGAAATCCAGATCGTCCGGGTGGGCGGCAAACACCAGGACCCGCGCCGGATTGAACTCAGCAGCCGTCACCGCGGCTAGCCCTTCCGCCGGCGGATCTCGGCGGCGGCCTGGGGCAGCACCTCAGCCAGGTCGCCGATGATGCCGAAGTCGGCAATCTCGAAGACCGGCGAGTCGGCGTCGTTGTTGACCGCCACGATCACCTTGGCCGTCTGCATGCCGGCCTTCTGCTGGATGGCGCCGGAGATGCCGGCGGAGACGTAGAGCTGCGGCGAGACGGTCTGGCCGGTCTGGCCCACCTGTGCCGAGTGCTCGATCCAACCCGCATCGGTGGCGGCCCGGGATGCGCCCACGGCCCCGCCCAGCGCATCGGCCAGGTCCTCGATCGGAGAGAAGTCTCCGCCGGTGCCGCGGCCGCCGGCAACCACCACGCGGGCCTCGGTCAGCGCCGGCCGCCCGCTGGCTGCCTTCTCCGCGCGGTGCGTGATGCGCGCCGCGGGGCCGAAGTCCCCGACGTCGACCGTCGTCACTTCCGGCACCGCCGCGGCGTCCGCGGGAGCCTCGGTGACGGCGTTGGCCTTCACCGTGATAATCGGCGTACCCCGGCCGACCTGTGCCTGCACCGTGTAGGAACCGGCGAGCACGCTTTTGGTCACGGTCAAGTCGGCGGAGACCCCGATCGCATCGGTGATCACGCCGGAGTCCAGCTTGATCCCGGTGCGGGCGGCAATCTCCTTGCCTTCGAACGTGTTGGGCAGCAGCACCGCGGCCGGGTTGGCTGCACGGGCGGCGGCGGCAACGAACGCGGCCTTCGGAGCCACCAGCGCAGCGTCCAGGTCCGCAGACGGCCGGTAGATGGTGCCGACGCCGTAGTCCCCCAGCATGGTCCGGACGGCGTCGGTGAGATCTCCGTTGAATGCTGCCACCGGCTCGCCAATGGTGCGCGCCAGCGTGAGCAGTTCCAACTGGCCCTTGTGCAGGGCTTGGCCGGGGTGGTCGATAAAGACAAGAACTGTAGGCATGGTGCCGGTATCCTTCGCGGTTTCCGTGGCGGACTAGAGCAGGTTTTGGGCGGCCAGGAAGTCCACCAGGCGGATGCCGGCGTCGCCCTCATCGTTGATGATGGTCCCCTGCGATCTCGGCGGGCGTGCTTCGGCCGTCCGGACAGCGGTCCAGGCGCCGGCGGTGCCGACCTCTGTTGACTGGATGCCCAGATCCGCCAGTGTCACTGTGGCAACCGTCTTTTTCTTGGCCGCGATGATGCCCTTGAAGTTCGGATAGCGGGGTTCGTTGATCTGGTCCGTGACGGATACCAGCGCCGGAAGTTCGGCTTCGAGCGTGTCGGCATGAGTGTCGCCGTCGCGGCGGGCACGCACCGTAGTCCCGTCCAGTTCGAGGCTGGCGACGAAGGTCAGCTGCGGCAGGCCCAGCCGCTCGGCCAGCTGGGCCGGAACCAGCGAGGTTTCACCGTCGGTGGATGCCATGCCGGTGAGGACCAGGTCCACGTCGCCGAGGCTGCGGATGGCCGCGGCCAGGACCAGCGACGTTCCGGTGGCGTCGGAGCCGGCCAGCGCGTCGTCGTTCACATGCAGGCCCTCGGTGGCGCCGATCTGCAGGGCTTTCTTCACTGCAGTGGCGGCCGCTGCCGGCCCCATGGTCAGCGCAATGACCCGGTTGCCAGCCTTCGGACCGCCGCGCTCCTCCGCCAACTGGAGGGCGGATTCAATGGCATATTCGTCCAGTTCGGACAGGATGCTCTCGGACCGGTCCACCGTTGCCGGATCGCCGGTCAGATGGCGGTCGAACTGTGCATCCGGTACATATTTGACCAGCACCACGATGTTCAAGGCTGTGCCTGCTGCTTTTTGCATCCTCGCTGAACTTCCTTCCGCCGTCCACGGCCCGCGCGGGTGTTGCGGGTCGCTGCAAACACCCTAACCTTACCGGGAACGCAGGCCCGGTAAACACTTGCGGCCCCGCCGTGGGAGGCAGGGCCGCAGGAGCGTCGCAGGAAGGTGGAGGTCAGGCCTGGCCTTCGCTCAGGGTCACCTCGGCGGTGTGGGTTTCGCCGCCACGCAGGTACGTCACCTTAACCGTGCTGCCGGCCGCATGTTCACGAATGGCGGCGGTCAGTGACTGGCTGTCCTCGATGGCCCGGTTTTCCACGCCGGTGATCACATCGCCCTTCTGCAGTCCGGCCTTCGCCGCCGGTGAATCCTTCACTACCTCGACGACGTCCGCGCCGACCGAGAATTGCGTGTTGCCGGAGGAATTGCCGGACGCCTTGGCGGTGACCGAGACCCCGAGCATGCCGTGGCTTGCCGACCCGTCCTTGATCAGTTCCTGGGCGACTCGCTGTGCGTAGTTGCTGGGGACGGCGAAGCCGACGCCGATGCTGCCGCTGTCTTCGCTGGAGGACGCGATGGCCACGTTGACGCCGATCACCTCGCCCTTGGTGTTCACCAGCGCGCCGCCGGAGTTGCCGTGGTTGATGGCCGCGTCGGTCTGGATCACGTTCAGGAAGATGCTGCCCTGGTTGGCGGACTGCTTCTCGCCGGGGAACTGGAAGTTGAACTGGTCGTTGGGACTGGGCTGGGCGTTGTCGCCGGAATTTTCCGGAACCGCCGAGGACGAGACGCTGATGGTCCGGCTCAGCGTGGACACGATTCCGTCGGTGACGGTCCCCGCCAGGCCGAGCGGCGCGCCGATCGCGATCGTGGTGTCGCCGACATTGAGCTTCCCGGAGTCGCCAAACGCCGCGGGGGTGAGGCCGTCGGCGTCGATCTTAATCACGGCCAGATCCGACAGCGGGTCGGTGCCCACCACCGTGGCCTTGTGCACCTTGCCGTCGCTGGTGCGGACTTCGACGTCCGGGTTGGACGTTTGGCCGCCGAGCGTCACCACGTGCGTGTTGGTGAGGATGTGGCCCTCGGTGTCCAGGATGATGCCGGAGCCGGAACCGCCGGTGTTGCCGCTGGCCACCGAAATCGTCACCACGCTCGGAGAAGCTTTGGCCGCGGCCGCGGTGATTTCGTTGACCGAATCGGTGTTGTTCACGATCAACTGCTTGGGTGCGTCGCCGGTAATCGACGTGCCCGCTGTTCCATCGGCCAGAGCCTGCGACCCCACGGCCACGCCGCCGCCGGCCAGACCCGCCAGCAGCATGCCGGCAATCAGCGTCCCGGTGCCGAAACGCTTCTTGGCGCTGACCGCGCTCTGCTGCCCGCCGCCGTAGCCGGACGTTGTCCCGTATCCGTGGCTGCCGTAGCCACCATGGCCGGATGACGAGTCCTGGCCGTAGGGCGGCGCGGCATGCTGGCCAAAGCTGCCCGGAGCGTACTGGCCGTACTGCAGCGTCGGGGAGGTCAGGGGCTGCGTCTGTTCCTGTCCGGGAACCTGCCGGGCCGCATCTGGGGCCGGGGAACTGAACTGCTCGGTGTCGTTGGCAGCGGACCGCTGCTCTCCGGCCCCGTAGGCCGGCGGGTTCTGCGGCTGGGGCGGTACTGCCCGCGCGGGCCGCTGCTGCGGGTCCTGATTGTTCTCGGTCATGGCAGGTCCTTTCTGGTCTGCAGTCCACTATGCACGGCGTCGCTGGGATAACGTCGCACGTTTCCTGAAAGGTTTCTGGGAAGCAGCCGGATGCGCACGACGGCGGCGCGTAGCGCGGTATCGCGGCTCCGCAAGGCTCCAGAGCGGCGCAGGGAACGGATCCGCCCGGGGCGCGGTGCCGCCTGCCGCGTTCGCCGCAGGCGGAGGGCATCGGTGGACTGCGTCAAATACAGGACCATAGAATCACAATGGCGGATCTGTCCCCGTTCGGGGCCGGAGCATGCTGACGAGCCGGGGCACCACGGCCCCAGTTTGCGTTTGCCGAAGGGACCTACATGCGTTCATCGTTCAGGCGTCTGGCGGCCACAGCCGGCCTGACCGCAGTCTTCCTTGCGCCGGCTTCACTGGCGCACGCCGTACCTCCGGTCGACTTTCCGCCGGGCGAGTTTGTGGTGGACCAAGCCGGCGTGCTGGGTGCCCGGACCGGTGAAGTCGAGGACGCCGTCCGCGAACTGCAGCAGTCTGAAGGCTTGAACGTCTTCATCGTGTACGTGGACGAGTTCACCGACCCGTCCGACCCGCAGCAATGGTTGAATGGCACCGCCGAGCTGAACTCATTCGACTCAGTGGACAGCGTGCTGACCGTTGCCGTCGACAGCCGCCAATACCTTTTCGAGTCTGCGCGCGGCAATCCCGCCAAGCCGCACGACCAGGAGATCGCCCAGTCAATCGGCCCCCTGCTAGGCCAGGAACAGTGGGCCGATGCCGCCCTCGCTGCGGTGGCCGGCGTCAAGGACGCTGCCACGGGCGGCGACGGGTCGGTGTCCTCCGGAGGAGGTATCTCGCTGGCTCCGGTGCTGCTGATCGGCGGCGTAGTGGTGGTGGGCGGCGGTGCGGCCCTGCTCTACACCCGTTCCAAGCGCAACAAGAAGCTCCAGCAGCAGCCGCAGCTGGTACCCGGCCCCGACGGCCGTCCGCTCGATCCGCATGATGCCATGTCCGTTGAAGATCTGCGGAAGAAGGCCGGGAGCCTGCTGGTGGCCGCGGACGACGCGATCAAGTCCAGCGAGCAGGAACTGGGCTTCGCCATGGCGCAGTACGGCGATGAAGCAGTGCAGCCATTCCGCCAGGACATCACGGCGGCCAAGTCCCACATGATGGAGTCGTTCAAGCTGCAGCAGCAGCTCGACGACCATATCCCGGACACCGAACAGGAGCAGCGCGCCTGGCTTGGCGACATCATCCGCCGGTGTGAAGCGGTCAATGATTCCCTGCAGGCGCACAAGGAAGACTTTGACGCGCTGCGGGAGCTGGAGAAAACCGCGCCGCAGGCACTTGAGCAGGCACGAGCTGCTGCCCGGGAAACCCGCAGCCGACTGGCTGACGGCACGGCGCGTCTGCAGGAGCTCCGCGCCCGCTACGCCGACACCGCGCTCCAACAGGTCGCCGACAACATCGACCAGGCCGGAGAGCGGCTGGATTTCGTTGAAAACGCAGCCACCACTGCACAGGGCAAGTTGGACGAGGGAGACCGCAGCGCCGCCGTGATCGCCGTGCGTGCCGCCGAGGAAAGCCTGCACCAGGCCAACATCCTGCTGGAGGCCATCGCCAAGACGGCCAAGGACCTCGACGACGCCCGGAACAGCATGGAACAGACCGTTTCCGATGCTGCACAGGACATTGCCCAGGCCAAAGCCATGATGGCGTCTGGGCAGCATCCCGAGCTGGCCGGTCCGGTGGCCGGTCTGGAAGCGGCTCTGTCCGCGGTGCAGCGGCAGGTCGCCGGAGGGCGCATCGACCCGATCATGATGGCGCAACGGCTTGAGGAGGCCATGGGCCCGCTGGATGCCTCGCTCTCCGGCATTCGGGACGCGCAGGACCGCAACCGGCGAGCCAGAGAGGCCCTGCAGCACGCCATCATGTCGGCGCAGGCGCAGATTTCCGGCACTTCCGATTACATCCAGGCCCGCCGCGGAGGGGTCCGGAGCGAAGCCCGCACCCGACTGGCCGAGGCCGAACGGAACCTGGACCATGCCCTGGCGATCGCTGACTCCGATCCGGAGCAGGCCCTGAATTACGCCCGGCAGGCCAACGCCCTGGCCCAGCAGGCCAGCCAGATGGCCCAACAGGACGTGGACGGCTTCGGCGGCATGGGCGGATTCGGCGGCGGCGGCATGTTCGGCGGCCGGGGCGGCGGTTTGGGCGGAGCCATCCTCGGCGGCATCTTGATCGATTCCATCCTGCACGGCGGCCACGGCTCGCACGGCGACGGCGGGATCTTCGGCGGCGGCGGAGGTGACGTTTTCGGAGGCGGCGGCTTCGGCGGTTTCGGCGGTGGCGGCGGCTTCGGCGGCGGCTTTGGCGGCGGTTTCGGTGGCGGAGACGGCGCCGGCGGCAGCTTCTAGACCAGACAGGCTGGGCAGCCAACCGGCTGCCCGGAAGGCAAACAGTTCGAGTAACCCAGATCGAAAGGCATCACCGTGGTAAAGCACTCCATTTTCGGCCGCATCGCACAACTGGCCAAGGCGAACATCAACTCACTGATCGACCAGGCCGAAGATCCGCAGAAAATGCTGGATCAGATGGTCCGCGACTACACGAACAACATCGCCGAAGCCGAAAGCGCCGTCGCGCAGACCATCGGCAACCTGCGGATGCTGCAGGACGACTACAACCAGGACCTCGAGAACGCCAACAGTTGGGGCAACAAGGCGTTGGCTGCCAGCCGGAAGGCTGACGAGTACCGTTCCGCGGGACAGGCAGCTGATGCCGAGAAGTTCGACAACCTTGCCAAGGTAGCGATCCAACGGCAGATTTCGTCTGAGAACGAAGCCAAGGGCGCCGAGCCGACCATCTCGTCACAAACCGAGATCGTTGAGAAGCTCAAGCAGGGTCTCAACCAGATGAAGTCAAAGCTCAATGAGTTGCAGAACAAGCGCGATGAACTGATCGCCCGTTCCAAGACTGTTCAGGCCCAGTCCCAGGTCCACGATGCGATCAAGAGCATCGATGTTTTGGACCCGACCAGCGAAGTTGGCCGATTCGAGGAAAAGATCCGCCGCGAAGAGGCGAAGGTGCGCGGCCAGGCCGAACTGGCTGCCTCCAGCCTGGATGCCCAGTTCGAGAGCCTGGAAGACCTCGGTGAGCAGACCGAAGTGGAGGCGCGGCTCGCCGCCCTGAAGGCCGGCAGCAGCACTGCGCCGTCGTCACTCGAGGCGGGCAAGGAAGCAACGTCCGAAACCTACTGATCCGCTAGCCGACGCGGACGCGATGAACGGCTCCGGCCGCGCCTGAAGAGGTGCGGCCGGAGCCGTTTAGTTTAGCGGCGAGGTTTCGCTGCCCGGAGGGAGCGGTGGTTTGCCGGGCGTCCGCGTTTGGCCGGGACATCCGGGGCCCGGCGGAGGGCTTTCGGATTGAAATGCCGCGGCCGGTGCTCGCCTTGCACCAGCGGGCCGGCCGGTTGTTCCCGCAGCCCCGCCTCTCCCCCGTCCTGCCTCGGCAGCGGTTGGCGGGAACGCCCGGTGGATACCGCCCGCGGTGTTGCTGCCGGCGATGCCGCAACTGACTCGACTGCCGCAACAGCAGTACGGTCGCGCGGCGACCCCCGCCGACCATCACGGGGCTGTGGCTTGCGCAGCAGGAGCCAGCCGGTCAGTGCCAGATAGGCAGCTGGGATCAGCCACACTGGAACGGCCTGGAGCACATCGGTCAGTGCCCCGTGGACGCCGTGTGCGGCGTCGATCAGCCGGTCTTCGACCTGGGTTCCGGCGGCGTCGCGCACGGCGAAGAAGGCGTAGTAGGCGGTGCCCAGGCCGGCGAGCAGGAGCAGGTAGTCTTGCGCTTTATCCAGCACGGATCCGGTGGCGGGCCATCGCCGCCCGGCGGCGCCACCCAGCCATGATGCGGCGGCGCAGAGAAGACCGAAGCCGGCGAGCAAGCCGAGGAGGTAGGCGGCGATTTCCACAGCGGCGGCGCCCGCACCGGTCCCCCGTTCTCCTTCCATTCTCGCCAGCAGCTCCGGAAGCTGCGGTGCCAATGAAGCCAGTCCGGTCACTGCTCCGGCCACTGCGAGGCCGGTCAGCCGGATGCGTGATCCACCAACCGGCGACGCCGCCTGCAGCAGCGGCACGCGGCCGCCCGCGACCAGGAAGGATGCCAGCAGCACGACCAGCATCCCGGTGCCGGCCGAGACATACGCCAAGGCGCCCGCCGCGTCCGCCGGGCCGCCCGGCACCGACAGCGCCAGCGAAAATGAGGCAGCATAGCCGCCGGTCAAGGCCAGCGCAGCGGCGGCAGACCAGCGCGTTCCGCCCGCCGTCGACTGGTCGGAGGCACGGGCGGCGACCATCGCGAGCCATACCGGCAAAAACAGCAGGCTGCATGGATTGAATAGGGCTGCTACTCCGGCGGCGAGGGCATAGCTGGGCACTGATTCAAACATGGGATAAACAGCGATCTTTCCAGGGGAAAATCGGAACGGGTGAAACCATTCTATCCGCCGTGCCCAGCCCAGTGATCCGGTACGGAAATGCTGCTGGGAATGCAAAGCCCCGTCCGAGGCGGCCTCGGACGGGGCTTTTGCATTTAGTTGCGGGGAGAGGATTTGAACCTCTGACCTCTGGGTTATGAGCCCAGCGAGCTACCGAACTGCTCCACCCCGCGGCGCAGTGAATACTCTACCGGCCGCGGGATGGTGAAGCAAATCGATCAATTGCCCTCGGTGGCCGGGGGCGACGGCTGCTCGGTTGCCCCGCCGGCGCCGTCCGGGGCGTTCCCCGAGATGGCGCCTTCGGCGTCGATCGCATCCTGGAGCGCCTGCTGCAAGCGCTTCTGGGCTTCGCCGTACGCTGCGAAGTCGCCCTTCGCCAGCGCTGCCTGCCCGTCCTGGATGGCGGTGCGGGCCGCTTGCAGCGCCGTCTGCAGCTTTTCCTCGGAGGTGGTCGTCGACGGAGCCTCCGGCGTCGCCGGTGTCTCGCCGACGTTGCCTTGGTCGCCGGTGGTGGCACCCGAGTCGCCTTGGAAGACCTGGTCCAGCGCTTCGGACAGCGTCGGGGCAAAGCCCACCGACTCGCCGAAGCTCACCAGCACCCGGCGCAGGATCGGGTAGGAGGACGCGCCCGAGGACTGGACGTAGACCGGCTGCACGTACAGCATGCCGCCGCCGACCGGAAGGCTGAGCAGGTTGCCGTTGATCACTTCGGACGCACCCTGGCGCAGCAGGTTCAGCGCCTGCGACACTTCGGTGTCCGAGTTGAACAGGTTCTGCGCCTGGCCGGGGCCGGGCACGGTGATGTCGCGCGGCATTTCCAGCAGCCGCATGGTGCCGTAGTCTTCCGCCTTCTCGCCGGCCTTACCGGTGCCGGCATCGGCGTTGACCGACAGGAATCCGTACAGCACGTTGCGGGCCGGCTGGCCCGGCGGCGTGAACGGGATGAACGGGGTGGTCAAGGAGAACGAGGCCTCGTCTTGGTTGGGCATCTTCAGCGACAGGTAATACGGCGGCTGCTTGATCGACGATCCCTCGCCCAGCGTCGGGTCCGCGGGAACGCTCCACGCGTCGGAGTTCTCGTAGAACTGGCCGACATCGGTCACGTGGTAGCGGGTCAGCAGTTCACGCTGCACCTTGAAAAGGTCTTCCGGGTAGCGGACGTGCGCCATCAGGTCGGCCGACATTTCGCTGTACGGCTTGATCGTCGTCGGGAAGACCTTCTCCCAGGCCTTGAGCAGCGGGTCGTGGTCATCCCACGCGTACAGATCCACCGACCCGTCGTAGGCGTCAACGGTTGCCTTGACGGAGTTGCGGATGTAGTTGACGTCCTCGGCCGGCAGGGCGACCGTGGCCCCTTCCCGGGTGGTCGAATCGGTCGTTGCCGATTCCAACTGCTGCGGGGTGGAGTACGGGAAAGCCTTGCTGGTGGTGTACGCGTCGACGATCCACTTCACCCTGCCGTCCACGATCGCCGGATAGGCGTTGCCGTCCACCGTCAGGTAGGGCGCCACCTTCTCGACACGTTCGCGGGGATTGCGGTCGTAGAGGATCTGGGATTCGGAGTTGACGGCGTCGGAAACCATCAGGTCGGTGGACTGGAACTTCAGGGCGTACACCAGCCGGTTGAACCAGTTGCCGATCCGCGGACCGCCGTCGCCGTCGAACGTATTCCGGGTGTCGGTTTCGGCATTGGCGCTCTGCGGCCTGTCGATCTCGATCGGGTTGCTGCCCTCGGGCGCGCCGACAATCGAATAGTCCGGCGACTTTTCGCCGAAATAGATCCTCGGCTCGTAGCTGGAGTCGTTGGCCAGCGCACCCTGGGTCGGGATGCCGGAGAGCAGGAAGGAGGGTTTCCCGTCGGGCTCGACCCTGGATCCGGCGGCGGCCACCACTCCATAGCCATGCGTGTACAGCAGGTGCTCGTTGACCCAGCCGGCAGGCACACCCGCGGTGTTCAGTTCACGGACCGCGATGACGGTGTCCTGCACCTCGCCGTCGATGTTGTAGCGGTCCACGTTGAGGGTCTTGTCGAACTGGTAGTACTGGCGGAACTGTTCCAGCTGGGCAAACGCGTCGGAAACCAGGTTCGGGTCCAGCAGGCGGATGTTCGCCGTGGTCTCGGCATCCGTGCGGAGCGCGCCGGCTTCGGCCTCCAACGTCGCCTTGTAGTTGGTGGACTCGATCTTATCCAGCCCGTACGCCAACTGGGTCAGCGCAATATTCCGTTGAATGTAATCGGCTTCCACCTTCTGCTCGTTGGGCTCCACCTGGAAACGCTGCACGATCCAGGGGTAGACGCCGCCGGCCAGAATGGCGGTCACGATGAGCATCGCGGTGCCGACGATCGGCAGGCGCCAACGTCCGACGAACGCCGAAACGATGAACAGGATGGCCACCAGCACGGCGGCGACAGCCAGGATGGCCTTGGTAGGAATCACCGCATGGACGTCCGTGTACAGCGCACCGGTCCACTTCCCGGCGTCCGACTGCACCGTGGCATACCGGTCCAGCCAGTAGTTGATGCCCTGCAGGATCAGGAAGAGCGCGGCGAAAACGGCCACATGGATCTTGGCAGCGGTGGACGCGAAGAAACCCTTGTCCTCCAGCCGGATGCCGCCGTAAAGGTAGTGGGTCAGCAGCCCGGCAATGCCGGCGATCAGCACGACGCTGATCAGGAAGCCGTTGATGAAACCCAGGAACGGCAGCGTGTTCATGTAGAAGCTGTAGTCCAGGAGGAACTGAGGATCGGCCTGGCCGAACGGCTGCTGGTTGAAGAACAGCAGCACGGTCTGCCACGCCGAGGCAGCCGCGGTGCCGGCGAAAGCACCGAGCACCACCGGGATGCCGATCATCAGCAGGCGGCGGACCGGCTCCAGCTGCTGCTGGTAGCGGTTCAGATTGTCCTGCAGCGAGCTGTCCGGCGCGTACACCGGGCGCGAACGGTAGGCGATCCGCAGGCTGAAGTAGACGGCAAGGCCCATGATCAGGAACGCCGCCAGGAAAATGGCAATCCTGGTGCCGTTTTCTTTGAGGAAGACTTCCAGATAGCCCAGCTGGTTGTACCAGAGGATGTCTGCGTAGATCTGGGAGAAGAAGACGAAGCCGATCACCAGGACCGCCACCACAATCAGGGTGGGTACCAGTGCGGAGCGTTTCTTGCCAGAATTGCTGGGCGGTGTTGGCCGGTCGCTGTAGGACCGGTCTTGTCCGAACGTCACTCGTTACCTCGTTGTTTGCGGGCTTAGCATCGCGGCGAACCCGCCGCTGCCGGGGATACACCCCCTAGTTACCACGAACGGACGTCTCGGAGGGTTCCTGCCCCATTCTGCCTTGTCAGCACCGGCCCGGGCGAACCGCGGCGGGGGTCAGCCCATGACTGTTGCCTGAATGTGACCGCCCGTCAGCTGAAACGAATCAGCTGCAGCCGGGCAGGGATGACGTGTCCCCGTCCTTGCCGGCCAGCGTGACGGCGTGGACGGCCTCGTCCAAAGTAGCCACCGAGACCACCTGCAGCCCGTCCGGAACATGGCCGGCCACCTCCGCGCAGTTGGCCTCCGGCGCCAGGAATACGGAAGCTCCGGCTTCTGCTGCGCCGACCAGTTTTTGCCGGATGCCGCCGATCGGTCCGACAGTGCCGTCGGCGTCGATGGTGCCGGTCCCGGCGAAGTGCTTGCCGCCGGTCATTTCCCCTTCGGTCAGGGTGTCGATGATGCCCAGCGCAAACATCATGCCGGCGCTGGGGCCGCCCACGTTGTCCAGTTGGATCTTGACCTGGAACGGGAAGTCGAACTCGGTGCCCAGCATGACGCCCAATTGGTACACGCCGTCGCCGCTTTCCTTCGGAGCGACGGCCACGGTTTCCTTCCGGCCGTCGCGCGTGATGCCCAGTTCCACCGGCGCACCTTCACTGGCATTGAGCTCATCGCGCAACACGTTGATACCGGTCACCGGCCGGCCGTTGACCGTCCGGATCGTGTCCTTGGCCTCCAGCTTCCCGGCTGCCGCGGCGTCCGGAGTGAAGTCGGCTACCGACAGGGTCTGTGAGTACTTCACATCCAGCTGCGTCAAAGCCGCCGCGATGGAAGACTCCTGCGACGACGCCATCAACGCAGCGTTCTGCTGTTGGATATCGTCCTGCGTCACGTCCGGCGGGTAGACCAGGTCGGTGGGCGCGACGCTACGCTGCGGGTTGAGCCAGGCGGCCAGGACCTGCAGCATGTTGACCTGCGAGTTGGGTCCGCCCTCCACGTACACCGTCGTGAGGTCCAGGGCGCCGGACGTCTTGTAGGTCTGATGGTCCGGGACCTCGATCAGCGGCGTCCCGGAGACTTCGCCAATGGTGTTGATCGCCGGGCCGGGCGTCTCGATGACATATCCCGCGGGCAGCGCCAGTCCCACCGCGCCGGTCACGACGGCCACGACGGCGGCGGCGGCCATGACCGGCCCCCTGCGTTCCCGGGGACGCGGCGCGACCGGCTGCTGGCCGGCGCCCTCGCCGGCCCAGCCGTCCATGCCCGGCTCAATGCCGTTGTTGGTGGACTGTGTCACCTGATGGTTTCCCTCTCGGAGCTCTCCGGATGCCTACTGACGCACTGCCGCCTGATGGCGCTGACGGTGCCTGCTCTAGCGTACGCCGTTGGCCCGGCATCGACGGCCCTGGGGCTGCTCGGCCTAGAGCGAACTGCCCGTCCTCCGCGCGACAAGGAATCCCGGCTGCCGGTAACGTGGGAGTGACGCAACATCCCGGGCATAGTCGCCGCTGCCTCCGCGGCAGCCGCTGCGGCCCGTGCCCGTTCCAACCCCTCGAGGACCGGTGGTAGTGATGACCCCCAAGCAGCCAGATGACGACGCGCAGGATCCGCTGTCGGAAATGTTCGCCCGGCTCTTCGGCGGTCAGGCAGGGGACGTGGATCCCGCAGCTATGGCCAAGGCCGCAGGCCTGCCTTCCGACCCCAATGCGCTGGCCCAGATGTTCCAGCAGGTCCAAGCCATGATGAGCGCCCCGTCGGAGGGGCCCGTCAACTGGAAACTTGC
The DNA here is from genome assembly GCF_047607445.1 of Arthrobacter sulfonylureivorans. GTDB lineage: Bacteria > Actinomycetota > Actinomycetes > Actinomycetales > Micrococcaceae > Crystallibacter > Crystallibacter sulfonylureivorans_A. The sequence goes on along the minus strand of NZ_JBLKRT010000001.1, from coordinate 59,853 downwards.
CCACGAAAACGCCCGCAAGGTGGCAGCCTCGGACAGCGACCCTTCGGTATCCGCACAGCAGAGCCGCGCGATTGACGAGGCGCTCCGTTTGGCGGAGATGTGGCTCGATCCCGCCACGACCATTCCCGGCACGGGAGTGATTGGCCGGGCATGGTCCCGAGCCGAATGGGTCGAGGCGACGTTGCCCACCTGGAAGCGGCTGACCGAGCCGGTTGCCAACAGCATCGCGTTTGCGTTGACCTCGGCGCTCACCGAGCAGGTGCCGGAAGAGATGAAGCAGATGCTCGGCGGGGCGCACTCCATGCTGCAAAACCTGGGCGGCGCGATGTTCGGAATGCAGCTGGGCCAGGCTGTCGGCGCGCTGGCCAAGGATGTGGTCAGTTCCAGCGACATCGGCGTTCCGCTGGTGGAGGGAAAGATGGCCCTGCTCCCGGCCAACGTCAAGTCCTTTGGTGAAGGGCTGGACATCCCCGCGCAGGACGTACTGCTCTTCCTGGCCATCCGGGAAGCGGCCCACACCCGGTTGTTCACGCACGTTCCCTGGCTGTCCGGCTACCTGCTGGGCGCGATCGAAAGCTACGCGCGCGGCATCCACATCGATATGAGCCGGATCGAGGAAGTCGCCCGCAACATCGATCCCAGCAATCCCGAGTCCATGCAGCAGGCGCTCTCGCAGGGCGTTTTCATGCCGCAGCGCACCCCGGAACAGGACGCCGCGCTGATCAAGCTGGAAACAGCCCTCGCGTTGGTCGAGGGCTGGGTGGATGAGCTCACCGCCAGCGCCGCGGCCAACCTGCCCTCGGCCCCGGCGCTGCGGGAAACGGTCCGGCGGCGCCGTGCCACCGGAGGCCCGGCCGAACACGCGTTCGCGGCCTTGGTGGGCCTGGAGCTGCGGCCCCGCCGGTTGCGCGACGCTGCAGCGCTCTGGGCTGCGCTGAAGGAGGAACGCGGGATCGAGGGACGCGACGACGTCTGGAACCACCCTGACCTGCTGCCGACGCCCGAGGATCTGGACGACCCGGCCGGCTTCAGCGCCCGTCGGAAACTGCTGGACGCCTCGGAAGCCGAAGTCGATGAGGCACTGCAGAAACTCTTGAGCGGCGGATTCGACGAGCAGCCGGATGACGGCGGTTCCCCGGACCAGGGCGGATCCTCCGACGGGGAGGATGACGGTTCGGAGGACGGCCCGGACAACTCCGGCAACGGCGACCGCAGCTAGCTAGCGCTCTCGTCGGCGCCGTCGAGAACGTCGCCGTCGCCACAGCTAGCTGTCGCTCTCGCTCTCGCCGTCCAGCACGTCGCCGTCGTCGTCCTGCAGGCCGCGGCCCATCGCAAAGGCTGCGCCGGAGAGGAAGGCCTTGGCCCGTTCCAACTGGGGGTAGGGCTGCAGCAGCCCCCAGAAGCGCGGGCCGTGTCCTGCCTCCAGCAGGTGCGCAAGCTCGTGCAGGATCACATAGTCCACCACCCACGCGGGCATCTCTTTGATCTTGTCCGAAATGCGGATGGTGCCGCGGGCCGGCGTGGCCGAGCCCCAGCGGTCGTTCTGGTTGGACACCCAGCGGATGCTTTCCGGCACGGCGTCGCCGGCCAAGTAGCGCTCCGACAGCTCTGCCGCGCGGCGGGCCAGCTCGGCGTCGTTGGCTGCAGTCCGGCCCGCCGGACGTGCCGTGCGGGTCTCGAGTTTGGCCAGCATCCGCCGCACCCACTCCTGCTCCTGCGCCTGGCTAAAGTGCCCGGGAATGGAGATCACTGCCGCCCCGTCCCGCCATGCGGCCGAGACCGTCCGGCGCCTCCGCGCGGAGCGTTTGACCACCACGGGCGCACCGCTGGATGTGGTCAACGACACACGCTCTCCGGCGCCGGCCACCAGCGGCACCGGCCGTGAGGTTGCTGCTGAACCGCGGGATTTCTGCGTCTGTTCTGCTCGGGACATGCGTTGAGGTTACCGGGTGCTTCCGACCGGCCGCATCCGCCCAGCGCTCCAGCCCCGTTTTCTGTGGATAACCATCCGGCAACGGCGAGCGCCGTGCCAGCATGGACTATCAGTTCACTCCCGGTCAGGGGACAAAGGAGGCGCCATGGCTCGGCTGAAGCTCAATCCCGGCCTGCGCATGGTCGAAATCGCAGCCGGCAGTGTGCAGTTCGGTCTAGGCGACGGCGGTCTGGTGCTCGAAGGAACCGGGGAAACGGACCGGCGCTTCCTGCGCCGGCTGCGTCAGGGTTTCGACTCGGCAGAACTGGACGCAGTGCGCACGGAGTGTGGCCTGGCGGCCGAACGGGCCACGACGCTGCTGGCGGCGCTGGCTCCGGTGCTGGTGCCGGATTCCGGCGGCGAACGCTTGTCCGGTTTGCGCGCAGACCGGTTGGCACCGGACTCCCGCCACTGGTCTGCCGTCTACTCGGCCGACAGCGAGGGATTGCTGGCCGCACGGAGCCGCTGCGTGGTGCAGATCATCGGGCTGGGTCGCACCGGTTCAGCGTTGGCCACAGCCCTGACGGCCGCCGGCGTGGGCACGCTTCTACTGGAGGACCCGGCGGTGGTAGGCCCGGCGGACGTGGGCTCGGGCGCCTTCCGGATCACCGACATCGGGCTGTCCAGAGGACAGGCTGTAAGGCGAACGGCGCGCCAGATCGATCCGACGGTCGCCTGCCATCTCTTGCCGGGCTCGACCGCGGAGCAAGGCGCCGCAGGCATCTTTCCGCGGGCGCTCAACCTGGCCATCTACCTCGACCGCGACGTGGCAGACCCTCGGGTTTCGGCCGCGCTGATGAGCCGGGGCCACCCGCACCTGAGCGTCCTGGTCCGCGAACACGACACCTTGATCGGACCGCTGGTGGTCCCGGGTCACACCAGCTGCCTCGGTTGTGTGGAACAGCACCGAACGGATGCCGATCCGGCGTGGCCGGAGGTCGTTGCCCGGCTGACCGGCACGCCGGGCAAAGCGGCCGGCCGGATTTCCGCCGACGAGGTCTCCCAGTCGGTAGCGGCCGCCGGTTTGGCGGCCCACCAGGCCCTGCTGTTCCTGGACGGACGGAACCAACCGGGCAGCTTTTCCGCCGTCCTCAAGCTCGAAAGCGGCGACGGCACCGTGTCCCGGCACGCCTATCCCCCGCACCCGGGCTGCGGCTGCGTACTGGCGGTTGCATCCTGACACCGGCAGGCAGGAACCGCGGCAGGGGCCGACAGGCTCAGTTCGCGGCGAGAATCCGCAGCACGTCTTCGCCGTAGCGCTCCAGTTTGGCGGGCCCCACGCCGGCCAGCTTGGACAGCTCGGGGAGCGACTGCGGCCTGGCCTCGGCGATCGCCACCAGAGTGGCGTCGGTGAAGATTACGAAAGCCGGCATCGACGCGCTGCTGGCGGTGTCTTTGCGCCACTCGCGCAGCGCCTCGAACGTCGACTCCTCGTAGGTGGGCGGACAGTTGTGGCACCTGCCGACTTTGCGCTCCGCACCGCTGCCCAGCAGGGTCCCGCACACCCGGCAAACCGCCGGGGCGGCCTGCTTGCGGCGGGCCGGGCGCTGGCCGGCGACGCTGCGCACCGAGGATGACGATGCCGGGCGCAGCCCGTCCAGGAACCGGGACGGCTTGCGGTTCGCGCGGCCGCCCGGAGTCCGGGCCAGCGACCAGGACAGTGCCAGATGCTGGCGGGCACGGGTGATGCCGACGTAGAGCAGGCGGCGTTCTTCATCCACGGCCTCATCGGTATCGGCGAAGGAGATCGGCATCAGTCCCTCGCTGAGGCCGACCAGGAACACCGCGTCCCATTCCAGGCCCTTGGCAGAGTGCAGCGATGCGAGGGTAACGCCTTGCACCGTGGGAGCGTGCTGTGCCGCCGCGCGTTCATCCAGCTCGGCGACAAAGTCCAGCATGGTGAACACGCCGCCGGCCGCCGAACCGCGGGCTGCGTCCAGCTCATCGGCCAGCCCCACCAGCGCGGCCAATGATTCCCAGCGCTCACGCACTGCCCCGCCGGCCTGCGGAGCTTCGCGGGTATAGCCCAGGTTCGCCAGCACATCGCGGACCAGTTGCGGCACCGGCTCGGTTCCCGCAGCACGGGAGGAGGCGCGCAGCTGCAGGATCGCATCGCGGACCTCCCGGCGCTGGAAGAACCGCTCGCCGCCGCGCAGCTGATAGCCGATGCCGGCACTCGCCAGCGCCTGCTCGTAAGCCTGCGACTGGCCATTGGTACGGAAAAGCACCGCAATCTGGGCGGCCGCAACACCGTCGTCGAGCAGACCGCGGATGCGGGTGGCCACCTGCGCCGCTTCTGCCTCGTCGTCGGCGCATTCGGTGAAGGAGGGCTCCGGTCCCGCCGCGCGCTGGGCGATCAGTTCCAGCGGCGTCGGCCAGCTGTCCCCGCCGCGGGACGGCTGCCGGGTACGGGCGGCCAACAGCGAATTGGCCAGCTGCACCACCTGGGGTGTCGAACGGTAGTCCCGGACCAGCTTCACCACATCGGCGCCGGGGAAGCGTTTGGTGAACTCCAGCAGATGCCGCGAGGTCGCGCCCGTGAAGGAGTAAATGGTCTGGCTGGCGTCGCCGACCACGCACAGTTCGTCGCGGTCACCCAACCAGAGATCCAGCATCCGCTGCTGCAGCGGCGAGACGTCCTGGTATTCATCCACCACGAAGTGCCGGTACTGGTCCCGTACAGCGGCGGCGACCTTCGCGTCCTCCTGCAGGATCCCCACGGTGATCAGCAGGACATCCTCAAAGTCGATGATGTTCCGGTCCGTTTTGACGTCCTCGTAGGCCTGGTAGAGCCGCGCCACCGTGGTCTGGTCGTAGCCTGCCGGCGCCGCACGCCCGGCCGCCCGGCGAACGTAGCTCTCCGGCGTGAGCATGGAGACCTTGGCCCACTCGATTTCGGCGGCGAGGTCGCGGATGGCGGCCCGGTCCGTGGTCAGCCGCAACCGCCGTGCCGCTTCGGCGATCACGTTCGCTTTGTGGTCCAGCAAACCGGGCAGCGGACCGCCGACCGCCTGCGGCCAGAAGAACTGCAACTGGCGCAGTGCCGCAGCGTGGAATGTCCGGGCCTGTACGCCGCCGACGCCCAGGTCACGCAGCCGCGTCCGCATTTCGGCAGCCGCCCGGGCGGTGAAGGTCACCGCCAGCACCCGCTGCGGCTGATACACCCCGGTGTGCACGCCGTAGGCGATCCGGTGGGTAATCGCCCGGGTTTTGCCGGTGCCCGCACCCGCGAGGACGCACAACGGGCCGGCCAGACTGGTGGCCACCTGCCGCTGTTCCTCGTCCAGTCCGGTCAGAATCTGTTCCTCGAGGCTGCCCTCCGGGCGGGGCACCGCCGCCGCAGCGTTCACTGCCCAGCCTGCGGCAGTTCGCCGCCGTACCAGTGCTCGATCAGCGCCCGCGCAATGGAGATGCCGCTGGCAACCTGGACCTCGTCGGCCTCCAGCGCGGCGGCCAGTTCCGCACGGCTGAACCAGCGTGTGTCCAGGATCTCCACCCCGTCCGGTACCGAAACTGCGTTGGTTGCCACGGCGGTGAAACCGATCATCAACGACGCCGGGAACGGCCACGGCTGGGATCCAAGATATGTGGGCGAATGCACCACGACGCCGGACTCCTCCTCAATCTCCCGCACCACCGCTGCCTCCAGCGACTCCCCGGGCTCCACGAATCCGGCCAAAGTGGAATACCGGCTGGCCGGCCACGCGCTGTTGCGGCCCAGCAGCAGCCGGTCGTCCTCGTCAATCACCGAGACGATGATCGCGGGGTCGGTGCGCGGGAAGTGCTGGCTGTCGTCGGCGGGGCAGCTGCGAACCCAGCCGCCTTGCTCGATTTCCGTACGCTTCCCGCAGCGCGGACAGTGCGTGTGCGTCAGATGCCAATTGGAAATGGCCAGGGCTTCCACGAACAGCCCGGCGTCCTGGGCCGAGAGCTCCGCTGCCACATCGCGCAGGCTCAGCCACTCGCCGTCGTACGCCTCCAGTTCCGCGCCTTCGGGCAGCACGGACAGCACAATCTCGGTGCCGACCGGTACGTCCGCCCCTTCCACCGCCCGGCCCAGGTAGACGGACAGCTCGGTGGCGGCCCGTTCACGGCTCGGGAGCAGCGCGATCCGGCCGCCGCGAACCAGCGTTTTGCCGTTTGCGATAAGCATCACATAGGTGCTGTCACTGCCCCAGATACCGTCCAGCAGGCCGGGATGGCTGCGCCGTTCGCAACCGCGGTCCATTGTGGTGCGCGCCAGCATCAACTGGCCCAGCGGCGGGAACCCGGCGGAGGCGGTGCTAAGACTCATGCATCTACCGTACTCACCGCGGGGCCCGGATCGTTATTCGGACAGCGGCTTCTGTGGAATGCGCGACGGCGGTGGGTTCGGGTGCAGCCTGCGTCACCGTTCCGGCGACTCGCCGCGGCCGTGGACAGGCTGCCGGTACCGGTTGCACGTACGGTGGACTACGTGAGAAAGACACCTCTGGAGCTGGCGGCGATAGCCAGCGCGGCCGTACCCGGGTTGACGCCCACGGGCGTTGCCGGCTTGCCAGACGATGCTGCGGATTTCCAGTCCGCCGTGCTCACCGACTCGGCCGGCAAGCGGTGGCGGGTACGTTCGCCCAAGCACGCCGAGGCCAGCATGCGGCTGGAAACGGAGCTGCTGGTGCTCCGCGCCTTCTCCCCTGCCATCCGTGCAGAGCTGCCCTTCCAGGTGCCCACTGTCGCCGGAACCGTGCAACAGACCGAACTGCGCACGTTTGTCTACAACCACGTGCCCGGCAGCACCCTCGGGCTGGAGGCGCTGGTCGCCTCCGGTGCCTCCGTTCCGGTGTCGATCGGACGGGCAACCGCCGGCATCCACGATCTGCCGCCGTCCATGGTCGACGCCGCCGACCTGCCCAGTTACACCGCGGACCAGTTCCGCCAGCGCAAGCTCAACGAATTGGACCAGGCCGCCACCACCGGCAAAATACCGCCCGCGCTGCTGCGCCGCTGGGAGCACGCCCTGGAAGACGTGGCCCTGTGGAAGTTCAACCCGTGCGTGGTGCACGGTGACCTGCATGAAGACAACCTGCTGGTCCATGACGGCAGTGTCTCTTCGGTGACCGGTTGGACCGACCTGCGCATCGGCGATCCGGCCGACGACTTTGCCTGGCTGGTGGCCGTGCACGAGCAGTCGTTCGCCGACGTCGTGCTGGAGTCCTACCGGAAGTACCGCAAGGATCCGGTGGACCCGCACTTGATGCGCCGGGCAGCGCTGGCCGCTGAATTCGCCTTGGCGCAGTGGCTGGTCCGAGGTCTGGCAGCGGACGACCAGGCCATGGTGGATGAAGCCGTGGAGATGCTGAACGAGCTCGAATCGGACGTTGCCGAGCACGGCGGCCAGCCCATCAGCGTCACCGCTCCCCCGCCACCCGCCGTTCCCCCGACTATCCTCGCGGCGGCGCCGCAGATTGCAGAGGCCTCCGCGGGCACCGCCGGCGCGGCGAGCGCTGCTCCCGCGGCCATCCCGGAGGGCGGCAACTCAACCGGCGCCGCTAAGGACAGGGTTGGGGAATCCGGTTCCGCGAACGAGGATTCCGCAGCTGAGGGCGGGACTCCCGCCACCGTTGGCGGTCCCCGCGTGCACCTTTCCAACGGCGCAGGTCACGGGAAGGTCACCTTGCTCCCGGTTGAGGAACCGGCTGCCGACGCCGTTGCGTCGTCAGCACCCACGGGCTTGCCCGCCAGCCAGGGTCCAGCCGGCCACGCTCCGGTCGCCGCCCCTCCGGCTGACGTGGCTTCGGCTGGCCACGCGCCGTCCGGGCACACGCCGTCCGGCCAGGAGAGCGGCGCTCCAGAGAGCAACAGCCCGGAAAACGGCGCTTCCGAGAACAACAGTCCGGAGAACAACGGCCCGGCAGCATCCCCCGACCGGGAAGATGCCCCGGAAACCGGCCCCGCGTCGGCCGATACCACCGCCTTGCCGGTCATCAACCAGCAGTGACCGGCGCTGCGGCAGCTGTCGCCGCGACCGCCGGACAGGGCTTCTAGGCGTAGGCCCGTAGCACGGCCGCTTCCAGTTCCTCTTCACCGGCGAGGTCGTGCGGTCTCACCAGCTTGTCCTGGGGCACGTAGTAGAACGCGGCCTTGACCTGGTCCAGATCGATACCCTGCAGCCTGGCCCACGCGAGCCGGTAGACAGCCAGCTGCACCGACTTGACGGCCAGCTGCCGGCCTGTCGGCGCCGTGCCGGTCTTCCAGTCAATAAGGTCCCAGCAGCCGTCGGCATCGCGGAAGACCGCGTCGATGCGCCCTCGCACCACCACGTCGCCGACCCGGGTCTCCACGGGTACCTCGATGGCAGTCGGCACCCGGTCGGCCCATTCGGAGTTCTTGAACGTTGTGATCAGCCCGTCCAGGTCGTACGCTTCGTCGACGTAGGAATCGGCGGCCCCCGGATACTCCTCGAGGTCCAACATTCCGGTGGCACCGAAGAATTCCTCGATCCAGCCGTGGAAGGCCGTGCCCTTCCTGGCTGCCATGCCGGGCTTGCGCGGCACCGGGCGGCGCAGGCGCCGTGTGACTTCGTCCGGATCGTCGGCCAGATCCACCAGCAACGACGCCGAGATGTGCGCGGGCAACTGCACTTCTCCCGCCGTTGGCGCGGCATTATGCCGCTCCAGGAGCAGCCTGGCTTCGTGCGCCCACGCCGAATCCGCGGGAGGCGTGCGGTCCTGTGCGAGCGATTCGAGAACCGACTGGGCTGCTTGTTCCATCGCCGCGCGGCGGCCGGCACGTTGCCGCTGCGGGACTCCATTGCGGTAGATCCGCGGCCCTTCCAGTGGGTCGTAGGGCCACAGTGCCGCTTCCACTTTGGCGCGGAACGGATTCTCCGGCCCAAGATCCTCGTCCTGCACCCACTGCGCCACCTGCACCGTGCCGGGTTCGCTCTGCGATAACTCGTGCAGTTCGGCCAGAAAGACGGAGGTTGCCGTCGGCTTTACCTTGCTGCCGGACCAGCCGGCGGAACTGCAGACCAGCAGGTGCTTGGCGCGGGTGTAGGCCACGTAGGCCAGCCGGCGCTCTTCATCTTCACCGTGTGCTTGGACCTCCGCCTTGTAATCCGCTTCCGCGTTCAACCAGGACAGCTGGTCCGGCTGGTCGGTGTCCCACTGGGGCAGATCGGAGCGGTCGCCGCGCAACGGCCAGGGCAGCGCGGCGTGGCCGCTGCTCCACCGGCTGTCCGACGACGAGGGGAAAGCGCCGTCGTTGAGCCCGGGCACGAAGACCGCATCCCACTCCAGCCCCTTGGACGCGTGGACGGTGAGCAACTGCACGGCATCATGCCGCACATCCACCTGGGCCATGTCCAGGCCGCCTTCCTCGGCGGCGGCGGCCTCCAGCCAGGCGAGGAAGGCGAGCAGGTCAACGCGTTGTGAGGTCTGCATGAATGCAGCCGCAGCGTCATGGAAAGCATCAAGATTGCGCCGCGCCTGGTGGATGCTCTGGCCGGGTTTGGAGGCGACCTCGATGTCCAGCAACATGGTGCGCTCCACTTCACCCAACAGCAGTGTCAGGTCATCGCCGATGAAGCTGCGCAGGTAGCGGACCTCGTCCGCCAGACGTGCCAGCCGCTCGAGCGCGGCTGGCGTCAACGAGCGTCCATAGCGGGAGGTCCACCCCGGCCTGGGCAGCCGGTCGAGGGCCTCGACCAGGGACGCAGACTCGGCCAGATCGTGTTCGACGACGGTTTCCGTTGCCCCCTCATCGCGGTCCAACTCCGGAGCTTCGCCGGCCCGGACGGCGCTCAGGCGCTGGCGCTCCAGGTAGCGCGACCAGTCGGCCAAGGCCATGAGGTCGGCGGGGCCGATCCGCCATCGGGCACCGGCCAGCAGCCGCATCAGTGCATCGGAGCGTCCCGGATCTGCCAGCACCCGCAGCGTGGCCACGAGGTCCACGATGTCCGGCTGGGCCAACAGTCCGGCCAGCCCGACAATTTCGTACGGAATGCCCCGTTCCTCCAGGGCCTTGGCGATCCCGGGGATTTGGGCCCGCCGCCGGCACAAAACCGCGGCGCTGACCTGCTCCGCCCGGCCGGTTTCCGGGTCCCGGGCGAAGACCGTCTTCCTCGCACGTTCGATCGCGTCGGCAACGGCATTGGTTTCGTCCGCCTCCGTCGCGTACCGCCCCAGCACCACCGTCCCTTCCGTGGCTCCGGGCCGGGGGCGCAGCGGCGGGACAGTGATCCGGCCGGGACGCGGCCGGTTCGGGTCTTCGCTGTTCAGCGGCGAGGAAATCCGGTTGGCCATCCGCAGGATGTTTTCGCTGTTGCGCCAAGCCACGGTCAGGAAGCCGGCCGGAGCAGGGGCACGGCGTCCGTCGTCGTCCACCAGCGGGAATTGCTCTTGGAAAGCGAAGAGTTGGCCGGCTGAAGCACCGCGGAAGCCATATATGGATTGGTTGGGGTCCCCCACCGCGGTCACGGCGTGACCGTCGCCGAACAGTTCGGAGAACAACACCATCTGCGCGTGCGAGGTGTCCTGGAATTCGTCCAGCAACACCACCTTGTAGCGGCTGCGTTCGAGCTCGCGGGCCTGCGGCACTTCCCGGGCGATGCGCGCAGCCAGCGAGACCAGGTCGCCGTAGTCCAGGACACCGCGTTCCCGCTTGGCGCGGTTGTACGCGCCGGCGAGGCCCGCCACGGTGATCCGTGTCCGCAGCCGGTCCAGCAGTTTCCGCACGTCCTGCTTGGCCGGCCTGGTGCTGCCGTCCACATAAGGGAGGGCGGCTATCCGCTCCACCTCCGCCGTCAGGTAGTCGGCCGCCTGCTCAGGGGTCACCAGATGCTCCGAGCATTCTCCGGCGAACTGCATGACGGAGCCGACCAGCGTCGACTTGGCGGCCGCCAGGTGCTCGATCGGGCCGTCGTAGGCTTCCACAACGTGGCTGGCCAGTTGCCAGGACTGCGCCGTGCCCAGCAAGACCACGTCGCGTTCGATGCCCAGACGCAGCCCGTAGTCGCTGACCAGGCCGTTGGCGTATGAGTGGTAGGTGGAGACTTTGGGCTCCACGAACCCGGCGGCGTTGTCCGGCTCCTGCGGCAGCAGCCCCTTGCGGTCCAGCCTGGCCAGCTGGGCGCGGATCCGGGCGGCAAGTTCCCCGGCGGCCTTGCGGGTGAAGGTGACGCCGAGGATTTCGTCCGGCCGGACGAGTCCGTTGGCCACGAGCCAGACGACGCGGTCGGCCATGGTGGCCGTCTTGCCGGAACCGGCGCCGGCTATGACCAGCAGCGGCTGCATCGGGGAACTGATGATGGCGGACTGTTCCTCGGTGGGAAGATGCTGGCCCAGCGAACCGGCAAGTTCTTCCGGGGTGTACGTGGTGGTGACCGATCCGATGCTCACTCGGTGACCTGCTTTCCTTCTGCGCACAGCGGGCAAATTTCCGGTGCCCGGCAGCCGTGGCCGCCATTCCGGGACCGCTGCGGGTCGTGCCGGGCTTCAAATTGCGCGGCAGACATCAGTGCCGCCGCCTCATGGATCATCGGCGTAGCCCAGTCTTCGCCGTCGGACAGGCTGTCCTGCTGCTGGACCTTGACCGTTTTCAGGTCCTGGCCGAGTTGGACCAGGGACGCCCCGCCGGGGGCCGGTTGTTGCCCGGAAAAACCACCGGCCTGCACCGCCGCCTGGTAGCTTCCGAGCTGTGGGTGCCGTTCCAGGTCCGCTTTCGTCGGGGCAGAACGGCCCGTTTTCAGGTCCACAATATGTAGCCGCCCGTCGGCGTCCAGCTCCAAACGGTCCACTTGTCCGCGCAGTCTGGCCACACGCTCGGGCCCCTGCAAATCGACGGAGAAGTCCTGCTCGACGCCGACCAAGCTCCGGCCTTCCACCCGCATCTGGACCACGTACTGGGCAAGTCTGCGGACCATGCCTTCGGCCCGTTTAAAGTCCAACTGGCCTTCCCAGTTTTCCTTCATGCCCAACTGCGGCCAGCGGCGGACCAGTTCCGCCACGTATTCGGTCCCCGTGCCGTCGGGAAAGTCCTGGGCAATCCCGTGGACCAGCGTGCCCAGGCTGCGGGCGAAATCGGTGGCAGCCTCGCCCCCGGCGGCCTGGATGAACCAGTCCAGCGGGGACTTTTGGACGGCCTCCACCTTCGACGGGGACACCGGGACAGGTTCACCTTCCGGCACCACCGGTGCTGTGCTGCTCAAGGGCAACAGTCCCCACCAGTCGCGGGGATGCGCCCCGGGCACCGGTACCGGACTGGCAGCCAGCATGGCGAGGACGGCCGCAGCGTCGGCAGCCTGTTCCGGACGGTCCGTTGCCTGCTGGGCGGCCTGGCGGAGTTCCGCGGCCAAGGCCCGCACGGTGCGCGGCCGGAGTACTTCTGTGAGCGGGCGCGGAGTCTCCGGGTCCAGCCAAGGATCAACCAGGTCCAGAAACTGGGACGGCTGGGCATCTTCTGACTGGACTGCCGTGCAAATCAACCGGCGTTCGGCGCGGGAGATGGCGGTGGAGAAGCTGCGTAATTCGTCGTACCGGATCTCGCGCAGCCGGGCCACCGCGTCGATCCGCCGTGCTTCCTCGACGCCGTGCTCCAAGACGTCGACGAACTGGGTGCTGCCCAACAGTTCACCGCGCAGCCTGGTGTTCGGCCACACTCCCTCCTGGACGCCTGCGACGATGACCAGCGGCCAGCCGCGTCCAGCTGCCGAGGCGGGAGTGAGCAGTTCGACCGCTTCCCGCACTTGTGCCCGCGGCGCCAGGTTGTCCATCGGCAGTTCCTGGTTGAGCAGGTACTCCAGGAACTGCCGTGGGCTAGAGCCGGGGAGCTGGTCAACATACCGTTCGGCTGTCTGGAACAACGCCATCATTGCGTCGAGATCCCGGTCGGCCCGCACCCCGGCCGGCCCGCCTTGCAGCGCCTGTGCAGCCCAGCGGTCCGCCAGCCCGGCTGTGGACCACAAGGCCCACAGCACCGTCTCCGCGTTGGCCCCCGGCGCGGCCGCTGCCTCCCGGCCGGCCTGCAGCATGCGGGACACCCTGCGTGCGGCCCCGCCTTCGCTTCCGAGGGTGCTGAGGAATGCAGCGTCGCCCAGGGCCTCCACGAGCAGCGCATCGCTGGAGCGGCCCCCGCCGCCCAGCAACTCTTCACGCCGCAGGGCCTGGCGAAGGCGACGCAGGTCGATCGCCGTGGCTCCCCCGAGCCGGGAGGTCAGCAGTGAGACCGCGCTGTCAGCGGTGAGCAGGTCCGGGTCCAGCGCCATGGCCAACGCGTCCAGCAACGGCCGGACTGCGGCTTCATCGCGCACAGCGGTTTCTGCCACCGGAACTTTCACCGCGATGTCCTGCCCCGTGAGATAGCGGGCCAGGGCGGAGAGCTGGCCGCCGGTCCGGACGATCACGGCCATCTCACTGAGCCTGTACCCCTCGAACAACCGGGCTTCCAGGATCCGTTGGGCCACATAGCGGTGCTCGTGGACGGGCGAAGCCACCACATGCGCACTGGCGGACGGAGCTCCGGCCCGCAGCGGGGCGCCGGGGGCGGCTCCGGCAGCGGCTTCGGCAGCGGCTTCGGCGTGTGCCCTCGGCGCTGGATGGACGAGTTCGCGGGCGCGGTGGGCGCCGGCAACCTGGGAGATCCTGACCGCGGTGGATTGCCAGGCGGCGGCGACCGCCGGCACCATCCGGTGCGAGGTGGTCAAGACCAGTGTCCGCAGCGGTTTCCCCCGGGTGCCGAGGAGCCCTGGAAGTTTGCCAATCACGTCGGGCCGGGCGCCACGGAACCCCTGGACGACCGTGTCCGGCGAGGCGGCGAGCAGGGCGTCCTGTCCCTCGACGAGCAACGCCAGCAGCTCGAAGACGGCGGGATTGGCTTCCTGCAGGTCATCCGCGAGGATCAGCTGCAGCCGGCTGCGCTCCCGCTCGAGGAGGCCCGGATGCTCCAGCAACAGCTGGCGGGCCGAGGTAATGATGCCGGCCGGGTCGAAGGCCTCGGGCATCCGGAGGTCGATCAGATCCCGGTATTCGCGGTACAGCCGTGCCGCCGCGGTCCAGTCCGGGCGGCCGCACTCGGCGCCCAGGAGTTCCAGCTGCGCGGCGGTGCTGCCATACTCGGTCAACCGGTCGAAAAGCTGGCGGATCTCCTGCCGGAAGCCGCGGGTAGCCAGCGCCTGCTGCAGGTCTTCCGGCCAGCCCGCCCCTTGGCCATATCCCGCACGGTGGCCGGCCAGCAGCTCGGCGATGATCTGGTCCTGTTCCGGCCCGGACAGAAGCCGGGGCGCCCGCTCCACCAGCGGAAGCAGCCCCTCCATCCGGGCCCGGCGGATCAGGTCAAAGGCGTACGCTGACCAGGTTCTGGCCGGGGACGTGCCCAGGCTGCGGTCCAGCCGCGCCGTCAGGGCATCCCGCAGTCGCGAGGCAGCCAGCCGGTTGGGGGCCATGAAGAGCAGTCCCGCCGGGTCCAACCCGGTCTCCTGCACCCGCCGAACCGCATGCTCCACCAGGGCGGTGGTCTTCCCTGTACCAGGACCGCCGAGCACCAGCACCGGGCCGCAGCCGGCAGGCAGGCCGATGACGTCGCCCTGGTCGGCACTCGGCAGCGGGGCACCGGCAGAGGTGGCTTCGGGCCGCACCAGCTTCAACCCCGCCGGTGGCTTCGTCTCCATCATGCGCCCATCCCATCAGTCGGCTCGGACACTTTGCGCCGCAGCCGCTCGATCGCTGCCAAATCTTCGGGCCGGGGCATCCAGCGGGCCTGGGCCATCCGGACCTTCGCCGGCCCGGCGTCCGGCTCCGCCAGCGGTGTCCCCTCCCGGCGGTAGTGCGCCACGGCCCGCGCCATCAGCTCATCGGGCAACGAACCATCGGCACGGATGATGCGCCACCACGGAGCGGCATCCCCATGCAGGGACATGATCCTGCCGACCAACCGGGGCCCGCCCGCATCAAGCAGCTCGGCCACGTCGCCGTACGACAGCACGCAGCCGCGCGGCACGATCGCTGCGAGGTCCAGGACCGCCTCTACTACCGCTTCCCGCATTACACCATTGTAATTTGATCCGCCCGGAGTGCCCTCCCCAAGCCTCGAAGGCCAACGCCGGTTTTCCTACGCGCCGCTGCGCCTCCCGGATTTCGTCCGACCCGGCGGCTACGGTTACCGGCATGAACAGCTGGCATGAACGCCCCCGGGCCGCATTCGATCTGGAAACCACTGGCCGCGATCCGCATACTGCCCGGATCGTCACGGCTTCCCTGGTTGTGGTCGGCGAGGCGGGACGTCCCGTGCAGGAGCGCGAGTGGCTGGTGGACCCCGGCGTCGACATTCCCGCCGAAGCCGCAGCGATCCACGGGATCAGCACGGAGCGGGCACGCGCCGAAGGCCTCGACGCGGCCGCCGCCACGGCAGGGATTGCCGAGTCGTTGGCAGCGCTCTTTGACGCCGGCATTCCGGTCATGGCCTTTAACGCCGCCTACGATTTCACTGTGCTGGCCAACGAATGCTCGCGCTACGGCCTCGCAGCCCCCACGGCAGCTCCGGTGATTGATCCGTTTATCCTGGACAAGCAGATGGACCGCTACCGGCGGGGGAAACGCACCCTGGTAGCGCTGTGCGAGCTTTACGGGGTGCGCTTGGAGGCTGCCCACACGTCGGCGGCGGACGCCCTGGCAACCATCGGGGTCGCGGATGCCCTCGCGAGCCGCTATGCAGGATTGTGCATTGACGCCGTCGAACTGCATGAACGGCAAATCGGCTGGTGCGCCCAACAGGCAGCCAGCTTTCAGGAATGGTTGCGGCGCACTGATCCGGAAGCAGTCGTGGACGGCGCCTGGCCCGTCCGCTTGATGCCCGTGGCCGTTTGAGGAACCCCCGGCCTGAAACCCTGTGGCACCCACGGGCCACCCTTCTGTCAACTTCGGGTCGCCGTGTGACGCAACCTCTTGTCGAATTCCGGCGAACTGGCGCGGCTGTCATAATTAAGACTTGGCGCCGACGCGTGCTATGGCGTCCGCCAATGCTTCCTGACTTCAATTCCCCGAGGTTCCATGATCACCGTTACCGACCTGCGCAAGGTCTACCGCCAGGGCAACCGCGAGGTGGTAGCCCTGGACGGCGTCAGCCTGTCCGTTCCCAAGGGGTCCATCCACGGCATCGTCGGCCATTCGGGTGCCGGCAAGTCCACCCTGGTGCGCTGCCTTACCCTGCTGGACAGCCCGACGTCGGGCTCCGTGTCGATCAACGGGGCGGAACTGAGCGCTGCCCGGGACGCCGACCTGAGGACGGCCCGGCGCCGCATCGGGATGATCTTCCAACATGCCAACCTGATGGACTCGCGCACCGCTGCCCAGAACGTGGCGCATCCGCTGGAAATCGTCAGGACGCCCAAAGCGGCGATCCGTTCCAAGGTGGCCGAACTGCTCAAGTTGGTCGGGCTCGAGGGGTTTGAGAACGCCTACCCGTCCCAGCTCTCCGGCGGCCAGCGCCAGCGCGTCGGCATTGCCCGCGCCCTCGCCTCTGATCCGGACGTCCTGCTCTGTGATGAGCCCACCTCGGCACTGGACCCGAAGACCACCGATGAAATCCTGACGCTGATCCACGACCTCACGCAGCGGCTACAGCTCACCGTGCTGGTGATCACGCACGAGATGCAGGTCATCAAGCGCATTTGCGACTCGGTCTCGCTCCTGGAGGCGGGCCGAATCGTCGAACATGGTCCGCTGCGCGATGTGGCGGCGAACCTCGGCGGCCGCCTGTCGACGACGCTGCTGCCACTGCCGCCGGCCGAAACAAACGGCAGCGGCACGGTGTTGGAGATCCTGTATTCAGGCGACAGCGCGTCGGAACCGGTCCTCACCGGCGCCGCGCGCGCCTTCGGCATGGACCTGAATGTCCTGGCCGGCAGTGTGGAGTCGTTGGCCGGCACCCAGTTCGGCCACCTGCGCATCCAGTTGCCGGCCGGCGCGGACACCGCGTCCTTGTCCCGACACCTGACCGGCCAGGGCGTTGCCGTACGCGTCGTCCAGGAAGAGACAGCATGAACTTTATCGACGAACTGATGACCAACCCGGCCCTCACCAACGCCCTGCCCAAGGCCCTCGGCGAAACCTTGCTGATGGTGGGTGTCTCGGGCGTCTTTGTCCTGCTGATCGGGCTGCCGCTGGGCATCTTCCTCTACACGAGTGCCCCGGGGGGCCTACGGCCCATGCGGGTCACCAATCGGATTGTGTCCGACGTCATCGTGAATATCACCAGGTCCATCCCCTTCGCCATCCTGATGATCGCGTTGATCCCGCTGGCCCGGGCGATCACCGGAACCTCGATCGGCGCTCTGGCAGCCTGTGTCTCGCTGACCATCGGCACCGTGCCGTTCTTCGCCCGCTTGGTGGAAACCGCTCTGCGGGATGTCAGCTCCGGCAAGATCGATGCCGCGATGGTGATGGGCTCCACCCGGCTGCAGATCGTCGCCAAGGTGCTGGTACCCGAAGCGTTGCCCGGGCTGGTAGCCGCCTTGACGACGACGTTGGTCACCTTGGTGGGCTACTCCGCCATGGCGGGCCTCACCGGCGGCGGCGGCCTCGGCCAGCTCGCTTACAACTACGGCTTCCAGCGTTTCGACACCACCGTCATGCTGGTCACGATCGTGATCATGGTGGTCCTCGTCCAGCTGATCCAGTGGATCGGCGACGCCTCGGCCAGGCGGGTGGACCACCGCAGCGCGGCCACCGCGGGCACCAAAAAACGGCGCCACGAGCCGGTCGCCGCTGTCTGAACGGTCACCCGTCAGTTCGGGGACAACGCTGTCCCGCTCCCCCATGCTCCCGCCGGCCGTGAGGCCACGGAGGAATGCAGCCAGTAGCCGCTAGCTGCACCACATCCGGGATGAGCCGCCTTCGGCTGCCCCGGTTAGTTGAAAGGAACGCACGCAGATGCGTAAAGCACTAACCCTCATTGGTACCGGCCTGGCCGCGGCCTTGGCGCTGACGGCTTGCGGTGGCTCAGATTCCACCCCCAGCGCCGATGCCACGCTGGACCCGGCCAATCCCACGACCATCTCGGTCGGAGCCACCCCGGTTCCGCAGGGCCGGATCCTGCAGTTCGTGGACGAGAACCTGGCCAAGGATGCCGGCATCGACCTGGATATCAAGGAATTCACCGATTACCAGACCCCGAACATCGCCCTGAACGATGGCTCGCTGGATGCCAACTACTACCAGCACCTGGCCTTCCTCGAGCAGCAGGTGGCCGACAAGGGCTACGACTTCGAACACGGCGAAGGCATCCACATTGAGCCGTACGCCGGGTTCTCCTCCAAGCACAAGACTGTCGACGAGATCCCCGACGGCGCAACCATTGCCGTCACCAATGATCCGGCCAACCAGCCGCGGGCACTGAAGCTGCTCGAAGCCGAGGGCCTGCTGACCGGCATCGAGGACGATTCGGCGGCGCTGACGCTGACCGACGAGCAGAACCCCAAGGGACTGAAGTTCGAGGAGAACCAGCCCGAAATCCTGGTCCAGCTGATCGATGATCCGAAGGTCGACTTGGCCATCATCAACGGCAACTTCATCCTGGATGCCGGCCTGAAGACGGAGGATGCGGTCATCGTGGAATCCGCCGAGAACAACCCCTATGCCAACTTCCTGGTATGGAAGGCCGGCGACGAGAACCCCGCCGTCGCCAAGCTCGACGAACTGCTGCACAGCCCGGATGTGAAGAAGTTCATCGAGGAGACCTGGCCCAACGGCGACGTGTTCCCCGCTTTCTAATCCCCGTCCTGGGTCGCTGACTTCAGCGTCCGCAACGGAAACATGAGGTCCCCGGAAGCTTCCGCTTCCGGGGACCTCATGTTCTTGGTCAGCGTATCGCTGGCTGGCGGCGCTGCCGGACCGGTGCAGGCGGCTCGCCGGAGTTCCGTCCCGTCATCACCTGGATGACCACCCAGGACACCGCCGTCACCGGTACCGCCAGGACCGCACCGATGATGCCGCCCAGGATGGTCCCTGCGGTCAGTGCCAGCAGGATCACCAGGGAATGCAGGCTCACGGAGCGCCCCATCACCACCGGCTGCAGGAAGTTGCCTTCCAATTGCTGCACCACAATCACGACGGCGACCACCACCAGGGCGGCGACCGGCCCGTTGGCCACCAGCGCAACCAGGGTTGCCAGGACGCCGGCCACGGTGGCGCCGACGATCGGGATGAAGCCGCCGATGAAGATCAGCACCGACAGTGGCAGCGCCAGCGGCACCTGCAGGATGAACAGGGCCAGGCCGATGAAGAAAGCGTCGACAGCGGCTACGGTAGCGGTGCCCCGCACGTAGCTGCCCAGCACGTCCACGGCACGGGTTCCGGCTTCTTCCAGCTTGGGACGGCGGGCCGCCGGGAACCAGCTGAGCAGGAAGCTCCAGATCCGCGGGCCGTCTTTCAGGAAGAAGAACAGGATGACGGCCATCAGGACGGCGCCGGTGATGATTTCCGCCGCCATCGACAACCCGCTGAGTGCGCTGCGTCCGGCGGCGGCGCTGGTCAGGAAGTCCACCACCGAGGCCAGTCCTTCGTCGATCTGCTCCTGGCTCAACGGCAGCGGGAAATTGACCATCAGCTCCTGCAGCTGCAGCCAGCCCTCGCTGGCGGAGCGGACCAGTTCATCCGATTCGCTGCGGACCGCGAAGACGATTCCGGTCACTACTCCGCCGAGTACTGCGAGGATGCCGAGGAACGCCGTGGCCGTCGCCAGCGCCGGTGACCATCCCCAGCGGCGGAGCAGCCCGACCACCGGACTCACGGCAGCGGCCAAGATCAGGGCAATCAAGAAGGGGATCACCAGCAGCCGCAGTTGCAGCAGCCCGTAAATCACCACCACGGCCAGCGCCAGCGCCAACAGCAGCTGGGCCGAACGGGTGGCGGTACGGCCCAAATGGTCCGACCACATGGTCCGCGGCGGTACGTGATGCGCCACCTCCGGCATGGTGCGTGCACCGCCGTCGTGCTTTTCCTGCATTTGCCTGCGCCTGGACAACAGGCCCATCAGCACTCCCCTGGTTAGACGTTTTGGCAGCCTGCCCAAAGGGGGCCGGCCTCTGCACCAGTCTGCCATGCCGATCGGCGGCCCGGGCACGCCGCAGGAGGGTCCGGCGCGCTCCAGCGCCGGACCCAAACCGGTTACTAGGCCATCGGTTCGGCTGCCGCGGCGGCGCGTGCGGCAGCCGGCAGGGCCGCGAAGATCTTGTCCATCGCGGCGTCGTCATGCGCGGCGGACAAGAACCAGGCTTCGAAGACCGACGGCGGCAGGTAGACGCCGGCGTCGAGCATTGAGTGGAAGAACGGCGCGTAGCGGAACGCCTCTTGGGCCTGTGCGTCGGCGTAGTTGCGCACGCCGTGGGCCGAGGTGCCGAAGGCCACGCTGAACAGGTTCCCGGCTGTCTGGATGCTGTGGTCCACACCGGCCTCGGACAAGGCAGCGGACAGCGCGCCCTGCAGTTCACGCGAGCGGGAGTCGATAGCCGTGTAGACGTCCTGCGTTGCGGCGGTCAGGGTCGCGACGCCGGCCGCCATGGCGATCGGGTTGCCGGAGAGCGTGCCGGCTTGGTAAACCGGGCCCACCGGGGCCAGGTAGTCCATCACGTCCGCCCGGCCGCCCAAGGCTGCGACGGGCATGCCGCCGCCGATCACCTTGCCGAAGGTCAGCAGGTCGGGCACGAAGGGATCGGTGGCGCCCTCGGCGCCCCCGGTCAGCCCCCAGTAGCCGGCATAGCCGGTGCGGAACCCGGTCAGCACCTCGTCCAGGATCAGCAGCGCCCCGTGTTCGCGGGTGATCCGGGACAGGGCCGCGTTGAAGCCGTCGCCCGGCGTGACCACGCCCATGTTGGCAGGTGCCGCCTCGGTGATGACCGCGGCGATCTGGCTGCCGCGGGCGGCGAAGACCTCTTCCACGGCGCTGATGTCGTTGTACGGCAACACCAGCGTCTCGGCAGCCGTCGCCTCGGTGACACCGGCCGAACCGGGCAGCGCCAGCGTGGCGACTCCGGAACCCGCGGCGGCCAATAGTCCGTCCAGGTGGCCGTGGTAGCAGCCGGCGAACTTCACAATCAGGTTGCGACCGGTATAGCCGCGGGCCAGACGCACCGCGGTCATGGTTGCCTCAGTGCCGGTGGAGACCATCCGCAGCCGTTCGACGGCGGAGACCCGGCCGACCACCAACGCGGCCAGCTCGGACTCGGCCGGCGTCGACGCCCCAAAGGACAGGCCGCGGTCCACTGCGGAGTGCACGGCTTCCAGCACACCCGGGTGGGCGTGGCCCAGCAGGGCCGGCCCCCACGAGCAGACCAGGTCCACATACTCACGGCCATCGGCGTCGGTGAGGTAGGCGCCCTTGCCGCTGACCATCATGCGCGGGGTTCCGCCGACCGAGCCGAAGGCCCGCACCGGCGAGTTCACGCCGCCGGGCATCAGTTGGCGGGCACGTTCGAAGAGTTCCTCGGAGCGGACGGCTTCAGTCATGGTCATGGTTCCTTTTCTCACAGCTTTCAGTCCGCTGCGGACGGGGTGTGGTGTCCGCAGCAAGCAGGGCGTCGGGGTGGCTACTTCAGCCAGCGGGCCAGTTCCGGGGCCCAGTAGGTCAGCACCATATCGGCACCGGCGCGGCGGATGCCGAGGACCGATTCAAGGATGGCTGCCTTCCGGTCGATCCAGCCGTTGGCGGCGGCCGCCTCGATCATCGCGTACTCGCCGGAGATCTGGTAGGCAGCCACCGGGACCGGGGACGTTTCCGCCACGTCGGACAGCACGTCCAGGTAGCTCATCGCCGGTTTGACCATGATCATGTCGGCGCCCTCGGCCAGATCCAGCTCCACTTCGCGGATGGCCTCCCGCCGGTTGGCGGCATCCATCTGGTAGGTCCGCCGGTCTCCGGTCAGCTGTGAATCCACCGCTTCGCGGAACGGACCATAGAAGGCCGAGGCATATTTGGCGGCGTAGGCCAGAATCGCGGTGTCCTGGTATCCGGCCTCGTCCAGCGCCTGGCGAATCACAGCCACCTGGCCGTCCATCATGCCGGAAGGACCCAGCACATCGGCTCCCGACGCCGCCTGGACCACCGCCATCTGAGCGTAGATCGGCAGCGTGGCGTCGTTGTCCACCGTGCCGTCCTCGGCCAGGACGCCACAGTGCCCGTGGTCTGTGAATTCGTCCAGGCACACGTCGCCCATCACCACCAGGTCGTGGCCGACCTCGGCCTTCACATCGGCCAGGGCGCGGTTCAGGACGCCGTTTGGGTCCACGCCCGCGCTGCCGACGGCATCGCGTACCTCCGGAATACCAAAGAGCATGATGCCGCCCAGCCCCAGTTCCACGGCCTCGGCGGCCGCCCGCTTGAGCGAGTCCGTGGTGTGCTGGACCACGCCCGGCATGGACTGCAGCGGCACCGGTTCGTTGATGCCTTCGCGGATGAACGCGGGCAGGATCAACTGGTTCGGATGGGTCCGGACCTCCGCGGTCATCCGGCGAATCGCTTCGGTGGCCCGCAGTCGACGGGGCCGGTGATAGGGGAAGCTCATGGCGTTCCTTCCGTTTCGGTGGGCTGGTGCCCCAGCGATTGTGCGAGCGCGTCGGCAATGCCCGACGGCGTCGGTTCGGCAGCCGTGGCCGCGATCTCCAGCCCCAGCTCGGCCGCCTGCCGTGCCGAGCTGGCACCGATGGCGATCAGCCGGACGCCGGACGGCCAGGGGTCAAGCAGACCGGACAGCCGCCGCGTCACGCTGGGCGAGGTCAGGATGACGGCATCGACACCGCCGTCGAGCGCGCGGCTGCGGAAATCGGCAACCGTGATCAGCTCCAGGCCGTCGACCCGCTCGAGCGAGGCGATCTCCAGCGCCGCCGTCAGCCGGAGCTCGGGCCGGGCGGGATAGTCCACGGTCCGGTAGGCGGTCACGGGCAGCACCTGCCAGCCTTTCGCCATCAGGCCCTCGAACACCGTGGGGGCGGCGATGTCCGCCTGCGGCAGCAACACCATCATCCGCTCCGTCGAGCGGCTTCCGCCTTCGGGCGGCAGCGGCCAAGCATCCACCAGGCCGACGGCGTCCATGCTGCCGGACGGAACCAGGTCCACCGAGAGTCCTTCTGCTTCCAGCGCCCTGGCGCTCGGCGTACCGACGGCGGCAACCTTGGTGTCGCCGACCAGGGCGGCCAGGCTGGTTCCGCGGTCCAGTGCGCAGGCTTTCAGCGCCCGCACCGTGGTGATGCTGGTGATCACCAGCCAGTCCACCTTGTGCTGGGCCAGCAGCGTGAGCGCTTCATCCAGTTCGCCGGGATTGTCGGTCCGCTCAAAGTCGATCAGCGGCATGACGCTGGCCGAGGCGCCGCGCCGCCGCAGTTCGGCAGCCATCCCGGCTGCACGGTCCGGGGTGCGCGGCAAGACCACCCGCAGCCCGGCGAGCTGGTTTTCCGGCGCTCCGCGCTGCCGCAGCAACGCCATGGTCAGCGGCCAGCCTGGCTCATCAGGTCGCCGGCGCCCCTGCCCAGCAGCTCTTCAGCCAGTCGGGCCCCCAGCGCCACAGCGTCCTCGGAGCCGGCGGCCTGTACCTGCTGCTCGCCGTGCAGCAGCCGGCTGCCGTCGGGGCTGCAGACCACTGCCTTGAGCACCAGGCTGCCGCCCTCGACCCGTGCCAGCGCGCCCACTGGAGCGCTGCAGCCGGCTTCCAGACGCGCCAGCAGCGAGCGCTCGGCAGTCACGGCCAGGCGGCTTTCCGCGTCGTCGTAGTCGGCCAGCGCGCCCGCCAGCGCGGTCCCGGCTGCGGCATCGGCCACCCTGCATTCCACCGCCAGGGCTCCCTGCCCGGGAGCGGGCAGCATGACCGACGGGTCCAGCAGTTCAGTGACATGCTCGGTCCGGCCCAGGCGCGCCAGTCCGGCGGCGGCGAGCACGACGGCATCAAGATCGGCGTGCTTCCCTTCCACCCTCGGCTCACCGGTCAGTCCCTTGACCCGTCCCAGCCGGGTGTCCACGTTGCCGCGGATGTCCACCACGTCCAGATCCGGACGGGCGGCGCGCAGCTGGGCGGCCCGGCGCGGCGAACCCGTGCCCACCTTGGCCCCGGCCGGCAGTTCGGCAAGGGTCAGGCCGTCGCGGGCGCACAGCGCGTCCCGGACGTCCACCCGCACCGGAATGGCTGCGATCTGCAGCCCCTCCGCGACGCCGGTGGGCAGGTCCTTCAGCGAGTGCACGGCCACGTCGCAGCGGTCGTCCAACAAGGCCTCGCGCAGCGCGGCGACGAACACACCGGTGCCGCCGATCTGCGCCAAGGAACCCTTGAGCACATCGCCCTCGGTCTTGATCCGGACCAGTTCGTACTGCAGCGCTCCGCCGGCGGCCAGGGCCTCGGCCACCGTAGTGGTCTGGGTGACGGCCAGGGCGCTGGCCCGGGTGCCCACGCGGACGGTCACGGTCATGGCTGCGCCACCCCGACGGTCGAATCCATCCCGGCAACGGTCGGCTTCTCGCCGCGGCGGTTGGCGCAGCAGCCGGGCATGCAGACATCCATCCACGGGCCCAACGCGGTCAGCGCGGGGCGCTCCGCCTGATGCCGGTCCAGCGTCCGTTCGCAGACGAGGTCCACCAAACCCTCGACGAATTTTTGGTGCACGCCGGGCGTGGGGATGCGGGCGGCGGCCAGGCCGAGGGTGCGGCATGTTTCCAGCGCCTCGGTGTCCAGGTCCCAGACCACCTCCATGTGGTCGCTGACAAAGCCCAGCGGCACGATGACCACGCCCTTGACGCCTTGCGCCGGCAGTTCCTCGATGGCGTCGTTAATGTCCGGTTCCAGCCACGGCACGTGCGGCGCGCCGGAGCGGGACTGGTAGACCAGCGACCAATCGACGCCGGCAGCTTCCGGCACCCGTTCGAGCACCGCGCGGGCGGTGGCCAGGTGCTGTGCCACGTAGGCGCTGCCGCCCTCGTACTCCACACCGCGCGGGCCGGCGTTCTCGGCGTCCCCGATCGGAATGGAGTGGGTGGCGAACAGGATGTGGATCGGAGCGTCCGCAGCCCCTTGCGCGGCCAGGTCGGCACGGACCCTGTTCAGGCCGTCGGCGAGTCCTTCCACGAAGGGCTCCACGAAGCCCGGGTGGTCGAAGTACTGGCGGACCTTGTCCACTTCCAGTTTTCCGGCCAGCCCGGTCTCCACCAGTGCCATGCCGAAGTCCTCGCGGTACTGGCGGCAGCTGGAATAGCCGGCGTAGGCGCTGGTGCTCACGGCGAGCACCCGGCGGTGGCCGGCAGCATAGGCTTCCTTGAACACGTCGGTGATGTAGGGATCCCAGTTCCGGTTTCCCCAGAGCACCGGGAGGTTGATGCCGCGGCGGGCCAGCTCTGCTTCCAGGGCGGATTTCAGCGCACGGTTCTGCGCGTTGATCGGGCTGATGCCGCCGTTGGCCCGGTAGTGGGTGGCGACTTCCTCGAGCCGTTCGTCGGGGATGCCTCGGCCGCTGGTGACGTTGCGCAGGAACGGAATGACATCGTCCTGGCCCTCGGGTCCGCCGAAGGAGGCCAGCAGCAGCGCGTCGTACTTCTTCGGCTGCATCGTCCCGTCCGGGGCCACGCCGGCCCGCGGGTCGAAGGACTGTTCGGTTGGCTGGCTCACCGCAGCACCTCGGCGATTTCGGCGGTGCTGATGCGCTTCCCGGTGTAGAACGGGATCTCTTCGCGCACGTGGTTGCGGGCGTCGGTGTAGCGCAGGTGGCGCATCAGGTCCACCAGGTCGATCAGCTCGGGAGCTTCCAGGCCCAGGATCCATTCCCAGTCCCCCAGGGCGAACGAGGCCACGGTGTTGGCGAGCACCTGCGGGTAGTCACGGCCCAGCATGCCGTGGTCGCGCAGCATCTTGCCGCGCTCTTCGGCGGGCAGCAGGTACCACTCGTAGGAGCGTACGAACGGGTAGACGCAGAGCCAGGCTTCCGGCTCCTTGCCCAGCGAGAAGGCCGGCGCATGGTTCTTGCTGAACTCGGCGTCGCGATGCACACCCATGGCGGACCAGACCAGCTCGGTGGCGGCGAACAGCCCGGTGCGGCGGATGGCGCGCACGGCGGCCTGGAGCTCGTCCGGCTGCGGTCCGTGCAGCCAGATCATCACGTCGGCATCTTCGCGCATGGCGGAAACATCGTAGGCGCCGCGCAGCGTCACTTTGCGGCCGGCCAGTTCTGCAACCGTGTCATCGAACGCTGCTACAGCGGACGGATCCGCCGGCGCACCGGTGCGCTTGAAAACCGTCCAGAGGGTGTAGAACAGCTCCTCGTCGGTGCCGCCGGAGGCGGGGGTTGCTGACTCTGACTTTGCCGATTCGCTCATGCTTACCAGTCTGCCTTCTGCATCGTAATTAATCGAAAACTTTGCTTCTACACATTGTAGAAGATCAATCTGCGGGTTGCAGCCGGGCGGCGAGCTCCCGCGCGCGGCGGCGTGCGTCGCCCACCACGGCCACCAAACCGGTGCCGGCAAGCCAAGCGCCGGTCGCATCAATGCCCGCCTGGGAGGCCAGTTCGCGGCGCACGGCAGCCACCCGGTCGCGGTGTCCCAGCGTCGCGGACGGCAGCGCTCCGACCCAGCGGACCACCTTCCAGCCCACCACGTCGTCGTCCCCGATGCCCACGCCCATCAGCGAGGTGGCATCCGCCAGCGCCTGCCGGTAGAGCGCGTCGTCGTTCCAGCCGGTAAAGTCCTCGGCTCCCTGCTGCCCCACCGCGCGTCCGTAAGAAAGCCGCAGCACATGGCTGCCCGGGCCGGCCTCGTCCGCCAGCCACGGCCACTTCGCAGTGGCATGGGTGAGGGCCTTCGCCTTGATCTCCCGCACCGAGGGCGCCACCAGCAGACCGGTGCCGCGCGGCATCGCGTCCAGCTCCGGCAGATCCACCACCAGAGTCACCAGAGCCACCGCAGGGCCGGCTTCGGGTTCCAGTCCGGCCAGCGCCGGCATCGGGCCTGCCAGCAGCCGGACCGCGGCACCGCCGTCGGCGGCCATCATCACCGCGTCCGCCGTGAAGGTGCCCGCTTCAGACTCCACCAGCCACCCGTCGTCGTGCTTGCTGACCGCAGTGGCCGCCGCCCCCGCATGCAGGGAAACGTGGCGGGTCTTCAGGTCGGCCAGCAGCGCTTCGGTCAGCCGCCCCATTCCGCCGGCGATGCCTGCCACATTGGATCCGGCCGGGGCGGCCTTGCGGATGGCGCCCACGGCAGCAGTCAGCGAACCGTGCGAGGCCACCGAAGCGCGCAGCCCCGGCATCACCGAATCCACTTCGAGCACATCGGGATCCGCCGAGTAAACGCCGCCGACCACCGGTGCCACCAGTTTCTGGAGCACGGCATCGCCCATCCGGGTTCGCACCAGTTCGCCCAGACTTAGCTGCTCGCGGCGCAGCAGCGATCCCAGCGGCATGACCTTGTCGCCGGAGGCACGCAGCGCTGCCCGGCGGCCGATGGCCCGGACCACGTCCGGATCCGCCAGATCCGCCGGGATGCCGAGCACACCCGTCTTGGGCAGCCGCTGCGCGCCCTCCGGCAGCTGGATCCAGGCCCCGGCGGGGTTCGGCTGCACCAGGTCGGCGCCCAGCCCCAGTTCGGCGACCAGGTCGGAGACCACGCTGGAGCGGGTGGCGAAGGACTCTGCGCCGGCGTCGAGCGTCAGCCCGCCAAGTTCGTGCCGCGTCACGCAGCCGCCGAAGCCGGCGCTGCGTTCCAGGACCGTCACCTCGACGCCGGCCAGGGCCAGCTCGCGGGCGGACACCAGACCGGCTATGCCGCCACCGATGACGACGGCGGTGCTCGGCCTGGGCTTGCGCCCGCCCTGCCGGTCGGAGCGCCGGGAGGCGTGCTGCGGGACGGGGTGCTGCATGGTTACGGGGCCACCGAATGGATCAGTTCGACCACGCGGGTCAATACCGTCGGGTCGGTCTCCGGCGGCACCCCGTGGCCCAGGTTGACCACGTGGCCGGGTGCGGCACTGCCGGCGGCCAGCACATCGCGGATATGCGCCTCGAGCACCTCCCAGGGCGCCGACAGCAGCGCGGGATCGATATTGCCCTGCAGCGGCGTGCGGCCGCCCAACCGGCGGTTCGCCTCGTCCAGCGGCAGCCGGTAGTCAACGCCGATCACATTGGCACCAACGTCGCGCATGGCGACAAGCAGCTCGGAGGTGCCGGTGCCGAAGTGGACCAGCGGGACGTCCAGATCGCGGACATGGTCCAGGGCGCGGGTCGACGCCGGGGCCACCCGCCGCCGGTAGTCCGCCAGCGAGAGCGAACCGGCCCAGGAATCGAACAGCTGCCCGGCGCTGGCGCCGGCTTCGAGCTGGGCGCGCAGGAATTTGCCGGACGCGTCAGCGGCCCAGGCGGCCAGCGCGTTCCAGGTCTCCGGATCTGAATGCATCATGGTGCGCGGGCCCAAATGGTCGCGGGACGGCCGGCCCTCCACCATGTATGCCGCGAGCGTAAACGGTGCGCCGGCGAACCCGATCAGCGGCTTCTTGCCGAGCTCCGCCACGGTCAGCCGGACGGCTTCCCGGATCGGCTCCAGCGCCTCGTCCGTCAGCTCCGGCAACGCGGCCACGTCGGCGGCGGTGCGGACCGGAGCACCCAGGACCGGCCCCACACCGGGGACGATGTCCACATCAACCCCGGCCAGCTTCAGGGGGATGACAATATCGGAGAAGAAGATTCCGGCATCCACGTCGTGGCGCCGCACCGGCTGAAGCGTGATCTCGGAGGCCAGCTCCGGCTTGAGGCAGGCATCCAGCATGGCGATGCCCTGGCGTGCTTCCCGGTACTCGGGCAGTGACCGGCCGGCCTGCCGCATGAACCAGACAGGACGGCGGCCGGGCTTGCCTCCGCGGTAGGCAGTGATCAGGTCGGAGTCAGCGGTACGCCCGTCCACCAAGGGATGGGAAGCATTCAGTGTCATGACATAGATTCTCATCCAGTGGCCACACTTCTGGCCAACCGGGCGGCGCGCTTCCAGCCGCAACGCCGCTCCCCCGCAGGCCGAAGTGGGCAATCTCACCGCCGCGGACGGAGCGGAAGGCAGGTTAACACAGGGTTAATGGGCGAAGCTTGAATGAGCTGAGGCTTCCTTCCCGCTAAGATAGAGGCGCTGTGGTCTTACTTTCACTCGTTGCAACCCATTCCAAGGTCGATCTGGAAACGGTGGCCCGCCTGAGCGCCGGCACCTCCCGGATCGATACAGGCGTGCTCGCAGACGGGTCCCCGGTCTCCGGCGCCGTCGTCCTGGCCACCTGCAACCGGGTGGAGGTGTACTGCGAGGCCGAGAACGAATCCGACCTGGAATCCGCCCGCGCCGCCCTCATCGAACAGATCAGCCGCAGCTCGGGCCTGGACGAATCGCTGGTCGCCGACTCCTTCGATCTGAATACCGGCGAAGATGTTGCCCGTCACTTGTTCGCCGTCGGGGCCGGCCTTGATTCCGCAGTGGTCGGCGAACGCGAGGTGGCCGGCCAGGTGCGCCGGGCGCTGATCGAAGCCCAGGAGAAGGGCACGGCCAGCGGCGGGCTGGTCCGCTTGTTCCAGACCGCCTCCCGTACCGCCAAGGATGTCGGCACGCAGACCGCCCTCGGCGGACGCGGGCTCTCGATCGTTTCCGTCGCCCTCGACTTGGCCACCGACCTGGCGGCCGACAAGGACTGGTCGGGCAAGCGGGTTGTCCTCTTCGGCACCGGCGCGTATGCCGGAGCCACCATGGCGCTGCTGCGCGAGCGCGGCTGCACCCAGATCAGCGTCTATTCCTCGTCCGGACGCGCCGAGACGTTCACCGAAACCCGGGGCGGCGAGCCGCTGACCCGTGCCGCGCTGGGCCCGGCCATTGCCGCCGCCGACGTGGTCATCGGATGCAGCGGCGGCGACAACCAGGTCAGCGCCGAGCGCGTGGCCGAGGTGCGCACCGGCGTCGACAAGCCGCTGACCATCATCGACCTGGCGCTGAGCCACGACTTCGACCCTGCCGTTGGCGGGCTCGAGGGCGTGGAACTGATCACGCTGGAATCCGTGCGCATGGCCGCCCCCGAGGAACAGGCCGAATCGGTCCAGCAGGCCGCGGAGATCGTGGCCACCGCGGCCCGCAGCTTCGAAGCCAGCCAGCAGGCGCGCAGCGTGGACACGGCCATCGTGGCACTGCGCAAGCACACCATGCAGGTGCTGGAGAACGAACTGGAAAAGGTGCGTTCCCAGCACGGCTGCACCGGCCCAGCCCAGGAAGTCGAATTCGCCATGCGCCGCATGGTCAAACAGCTGCTGCACCTGCCCACCGTGCGGGCGCGCGAGCTGGCCGCCAACGGCGAACAGGACCGCTACTTTGCCGCGCTCGAAGCGCTGTACGGCATCACGGTGGAGGAACCGGCGCTGCCGGCAGCCGCGGATGCCGCCTCGTGCCCGGTGGCAGTGGTGCGCGACGACGACGCAGCCACCGCCTGATCCGCCGCCTCCGGAGCAACGGCGGTTGGCCCGCTACAGACGGGCGTTGCCTCAGTACACAGGCTTGGCTGGCTCCACGTCCCTGACCCACGCCAGGATTCCGCCGTCGAGGTGGGACACCCGGGTGTAGCCCTGCGCCAGCAGGCTCTCCAATACCTCGGATGAGCGCACTCCCGACTTGCAGTGGAACACCAGGTCTTGCTCCCGCGGCAGGTCACCGATGGCCTCGCCGGACAGGATCCGGCCCTTCGGGATGAGAACCGCACCCGGAATGCTGACCACCTCGTATTCGCCGGACTCCCGGACATCAATCAGCTGGAAATCCCGCGTGCCGGCCTCGCGGTCGGCCAACATGCGGGAGAGCGTGCGGGCGTCTACGGCGTGGTCAGAGTCCACCGTCCGCACCGGGGCCACGCCGCAAAAGGCCTCGTAGTCGACCAGTCGGGTGATCGGCTCGGCGTCCGGATCCTTGCGCACTTTAAGCTCACGCCAACTCATCTGGAGCGCGTTGAAGATCAGCACCCGGCCCAGCAGGGTCTGCCCGATACCGGTGATCAGCTTGATCGCCTCATTCACCATCACCGACCCGATCTGGGCGCACAGCACGCCCAACACGCCGCCCTCGGCACAGGACGGCACCGAGCCGGGCGGGGGCGCCTCCGGGTAGAGATCCCGGTAGTTCGGGCCGTAGGCATCCCAGAAGACGCTGACCTGTCCGTCGAATCTCAGGATGGAGCCCCACACGTACGGTTTCCCCAGCAGCGCGGCGGCGTCGTTGACCAGATACCGGGTGGCGAAGTTGTCCGTGCCGTCCAGGATCACGTCGTACCCGGCGAAAATGTCCAGCGCGTTCCCGGAGTCCAGCCGCACTTCATGCAGCACCACGTCCACGCCGGGGTTCAACGCCAGAATGCTGTCCCGCGCCGAGGCCGCCTTACTGCGCCCCAGGTCGGCCACGGTGTGGATGACCTGGCGCTGCAGGTTGCTGGCCTCGACGTCGTCGTCGTCCACAATCCCAATCCGGCCCACACCGGCCGCGGCCAAATACAGCATGGCCGGCGAACCCAGGCCGCCGGCGCCGATCACCAGCACCTTGGCGTTCTTCAGCCGGAGCTGGCCAAGCATGCCGACTTCCGGAATGATCAAGTGCCGCGAGTAGCGTTCGGTCTCGTCCTTGGTGAGCGATGCCGCCGGCTCCACCAGCGGCGGCAGCTGCCCGGGTCCCTGGGTGGTCATTGTTCCAATCTACGCCGCTAAGCGGTTACTGATGCGTAAACTGGTCGGGACTGACACTTACTGTGGCGCCGCGATCCTGACCGGGCGCCGGAAGAGGCCGTGTATCGCCGTGACGACAGAACCCCGCCCCGCTGCCAGACCCACCCGCCTCCCGCGGGAGGAACGGCGGCGCCAGCTGCTGCAGGCAGCGCACGAGGTGTTTGTGGCCAACGGCTACCACGCGGCGGCGATGGACGAAATTGCCGACGCCGCCCACGTGAGCAAGCCGGTGCTCTACCAGCACTTCCCGGGCAAGCGCGAGCTGTACCTGGCGCTGCTGGACCATCACTTGGAATCGCTGAATGCCATGCTGATGGCGGCCCTGAATTCGACCACGGACAACAAACTGCGTGTGCACGCAACGATCCGGGCCTACTACCAGTTCATCGCGCAGGACAGCCAGGCCCACCGGCTGGTCTTTGAATCCGATTTGAACAACGACCCCGATGTCAGCTCCCGGCTGGAGGATTTCAACGCGCGGCTGGCCAGCGCCATCGCCGATGTCATCGCCGAGGACACCAAGCTGTCCGAGGTTGAGGCGACCCTGCTGGGGCGTGCCCTGGCCGGCATGGCGCAGATCAGCGCGCGGCACTGGTTGCGTGCCGGCGGCGACCTGGACCAGGACGCCGCCAGCGAACTGATCTACCGTTTAGCTTGGCGCGGAATTTCACGCTTCCCGAAGGAACCCTAGGATAGATTCGCCAGTAGGGAACCTACCCGCAAACAGCATTCAAGCAGGAGGCATCAGCGTGGAAGTCAAGATCGGCATGCAGAACGTCGGCCGTGAAATTGTGCTCGATTCGTCGCAGTCGCCGGACGAAGTGGCCGAGATTGCCAGCCGGGCCATGAACGGCGGTGCCGAGCTGCGCCTGACCGATGCCAAGGGGCGCCTGGTCATCATTCCGTCCAACGTGCTGGCCTACGTCGAAATCGGCGCTGAAGGTCCCCGTCCCGTCGGCTTCGGCGCGCTGTAGCCGTCATGGTGCCGCTGGTCCTGCTGGTGCTGGTAGCCGCCGCCGTGGGTTTCACGGTGTGGGCCGTCGACTCACGCCGGAGCGCTTATGGCGTGCTGCTGCTGCCCGGCATAGCGGTGGCATCGGCAGTACTGCTCTGGTTCATCCTGACGGCCGCGGGCCTGTCATCCGAGCCCGGCGTGCACTATTTGTCGTGGCTGCTGCCCATGGCGGTAGCCGTTCCCGCTGCGTCGGCGGGCGCCTGGTTGATCGGGCGCCGCCGCGTACAGCGGGACACCGAGCGCCTGACCGCCCTGCTGGGCTGAGCCAGGCTACCCGGGGTAGGCCTCCGGGTCCGCGTCTGCGGACAGCTTCCGCGCCAACACGCTGACGGCCGCTGCCGCGGACACGTCGCGTGTGGTGACCTCGGCGTCGGCGTCGTGCGAGGTGAACCGCAGGAACACTCTGTTGTACCGCCAGTCCAGGTCCGGATGGTGCTGCTGCTCCTCGGCGAGGTCGCCCACGGCGGCAATGAAATTCAGGGCCTCGCGCCCGTTGTCCAGCGTGAACACGCTGACCAGCGCTCCCCCTGCGTAGCGCCACTGCGGCAGTCCGCCCAGCTGCCGGTCGATCTCTTCGCTGCTCAGTACGTCCTTGGCACGTCCCACGTTGTCCTCCCGGTCTACTGCACGGCCAGGGACGGCCGCCCGGCACCGCCGCCCAAGCCAGCGCATGCTGTTGAGGGGCCGTCCTGACCGCCACCCTACCGGCGATACCTCCGGCTTTGAAGGGCTCCGCTCACGCGGTCAGGCCCAGATCGTTCATCCGCCGGGAGTGGTTCTGGGTGAGCTGGGCAAACAGCTCTTCGGTGGCCTTGGCCTGCCGGTCCGGATCCTGGCCGCGCATCAGCTCGCTCAGGACGGCACGCTCAATCCCGATCCGCTGCGCCTGGGTCAGCGCCTCGCCGACCAAGCGGCGCCCCCACAGGGCCAATCGCGAGGACAGCCGCGGATCGTCGGCGAGCACCTGCTTGAGCCGGGCTGCGATCATCGAAATCTGTTCGGTGTTTTCCTTGATCCGGGCCACCAACTTCTGCGTCTCGCTGTCGAGTGCTCCGGCGATGTGCAGGTAGAAGTCGCCCAACACGCCGTCGGTGACGTAGGCCTTCATCAAGGATTCGTACCAGTCGGCCGGCCGCGTCCGGTCATGGAAAGCATCGATCGAGGGCTGGAACGGGGCCATCGCGGTCTCGACGTCAACGCCGAGTTGCTCCAGCTGGGCGGCCACCGCCTCAAAATGTTCAAACTCGGTCACGGCAAGCCGCCCCACCGCAGCGCGGTCGTGCAAGGTGGGCGAAAAGCGTGCGTCGGAGGAGAACCGCTCGAAGGCGGACAATTCGCCGTAGGCCATGACGCCGTACAGATCGATCAGGAATTGCCGGCGGCGGTCGGAATCCTCTCCGGCCGCCGCGGGCACAGTGCTCTCGGTGCTCATGAATTCAAGGGTAGCGTCCCATTTCGCCGCGGCTGCCGTTAGGCTAACCCTGTGCCGTCCCCGCATTTGGATTCGAAGGTCAACGAGTCCCAGCACCTGCTGGCGCGGGTGCTGAATGACCTGCGGACAGAGTTCGACCTGCCGCAGGAGTTCGACGCGGGCGCACTGGCCGAAGCGCATGCCGCCGTTGCCGCCCACCAACTGCCGGAGACCGATCTGACGTCGCTGGAGTTCGTCACCATCGACCCGCCGTCATCCACCGACCTGGACCAGGCGATGTACATCGAGTCCGGCAACGCCGGCTACACGGTCTGGTATGCGATCGCCGATGTTCCGTCGTTCGTGGCGGCCGGCGGGGAGCTGGATGCCGAAACGCGCCGGCGGGGTCAAACCATCTACGCCCCGGACGGGCGGATACCGCTGCACCCGGACGTCATCGGCGAGCAGGCCGGGTCCTTGTTGGCGGACCAGGTGCGCTCGGCTTATGTGTGGCGTTTTGAGCTCGACGCCGGTGCCCGCGTCACCGCGGCCACGCTCGAACGAGCCAAGGTGCGCAGCCGGGCCAAGCTCAACTATGAGCAGGTGCAGCAGGACATCGATTCAGGCGACGCGGCACCCACCCTGCTGCTGCTGAAGGAAGTGGGCCTCAAACGGGTGGAACTGGAGCGGGAGCGAGGCGGCGCCAGCCTGAATGTTCCGGACCAGGAAATCGCCCACGACGGCCGACACTACTTCATTGTCACCAAACCCCCGCTGCCGGTGGAGGATTGGAATGCGCAAATCTCGCTGATGACCGGAATGGCGGCAGCCCGGATCATGCTGGAAGGCAAGATCGGCATCCTCCGCACGATGCCGGGCCCCGATGCCGAGGCCGAAGCCCAGTACCGCCGGCAAACCGAGGCCTTGGGCTTCCCGTGGCCGCATGATGTGGCCTACGGCGACTACCTGCGCAGCCTGGACACCACCGATCCCCAACAGCTGGCCCTGATGCATGCGGCCACGGCACTGTTCCGCGGCGCCGGTTACACGCCGTTCGACGGCGAATTGCCCGCCGAACAGCTCCAGGCAGCCATCGCCGCCCCCTACGCCCACACCACCGCCCCGCTGCGCCGGCTGGTGGACCGGTTTGTGCTGGTGATTTGCCATGCGCTGTGCGCTGGCGAGCCGGTGCCGCAGTGGGCGCGCGACGCCTTGGACGAATTGCCCAAGCTGATGGCAGCCTCCGACCAACTGGCAGGGCGGGTGGACCGCGCGGCCTTGGACGCGGTGGAAACGGCGCTGCTCAGCCACCGGGTCGGCGAGGAATTCGACGCCGTGGTCATTACCGGCACCCGCAGCCCGGCAAACGGCAACGGCAACGGCAACGGCAGTTCAAACGGCAGCGCAAACGGGAGCCAAGGCAACCGTAACGGCAACGGAAAAGTCCTGGTGGCGGGCCGCGGCAAAGGCAGCGGCAACGGCAATGGGAATGGCAACGGCAATGGCGCCCAAGAGCCGTATGGCGTGGTCCAACTCAGCGATCCTCCGGTCACCGCACGATGCACGGGGATCTTGGAGGCAGGAGCCACCGTGCGCGTCCGGTTGGCTGTGGCGGATATCGAGGAACGGCGGCTGCGCTTCGAATTGGCCGACGGATAGCCGTCCCTCGGTGCGCCGAAAAGCCCGGTTTGCCCCGCACCGGTAGACTTAATCGTGTAGTACTGGATGCCCGGTCGTTGATTGAGTGATTTGAATCCATCAACAGATCAGCCCCTACGCGATCTTAAACCTCCTTGCCTGCCGTTACCGGCCGGCCGGGAAAGCAGTTGTTAGCCCGCGATCGGCTTCCACTGGTTGCGCCACGCTTCCGCTTTGTTCCGCTGCCGCATCATCTGTGGCAGGACCGTTGAGCACCGGCGGCGTCGGCGCCTGAATGAACGGTATGTAATTGAACACTGACAACATCCAAGTGGGCGGCGAACAGCTCATCCACGCTGACAACAGCGCCGAAGAACTCGCCGTGGAGGCCTCGCTGGCCTCGGACGAACGCCCGCACGAACTGCCCAAGCAGACCTTCGCCGATTTCGATGTCCGCGCGGACATTGTTCGTTCGCTCTTTGACGCCGGCATCACCCACCCCTTCCCGATCCAGGCCATGACCCTGCCGGTCGCCCTCGGCGGCCACGACATCATCGGCCAGGCCAAGACCGGCACCGGCAAAACTTTGGGCTTCGGCATCCCCGCGCTGCAGCGGGTCATCGGGCCGGATGACGACGGCTTCGACAAGCTTCCCGTTCCCGGCGCGCCGCAGGCCCTGATCATCGTGCCGACCCGCGAACTGGCAGTCCAGGTCGGCAATGACCTCACCACGGCTTCCAAGCAGCGCAATGCGCGCGTTGCCGTCATTTACGGCGGCCGCGCCTACGAGCCGCA
This sequence comes from Arthrobacter sulfonylureivorans, assembly GCF_047607445.1. Lineage (GTDB taxonomy): Bacteria > Actinomycetota > Actinomycetes > Actinomycetales > Micrococcaceae > Crystallibacter > Crystallibacter sulfonylureivorans_A. The sequence continues at coordinate 23,305 of NZ_JBLKRT010000001.1, read as the reverse complement.
GATCGAGATGCTGCAGAAGGGCGTGGAGGTCGTGGTCGGCACCCCGGGCCGGCTGATCGACCTGCACCGGCAGAAGCACCTGAGCCTGAAGAACGTCCGCATCGTGGTGCTGGACGAAGCCGACGAAATGCTGGACCTGGGCTTTTTGCCGGACGTCGAGACCCTGCTGGCCGCCACCCCGGCCGTCCGCCAGACCATGCTCTTCTCCGCCACCATGCCGGGGCCCGTCGTCGCCATGGCCCGGCGCTACATGACCCAGCCGACGCACATCCGGGCCGCCGACCCGGACGACGAAGGCATCACCAAGAAGGACATCCGCCAGGTTGTCTACCGGGCGCACAACCTGGACAAGGACGAAGTGGTGGCCCGCATCCTGCAGGCCGAGGGCCGCGGCCGGACCATCATCTTCACCAAGACCAAGCGCACCGCCGCCAAACTGTCCGAGGAACTGGTGGACCGCGGATTCGCTGCGGGCGCCATCCACGGCGACCTCGGCCAGGGCGCCCGCGAACAGGCCCTGCGGGCCTTCCGCAACAACAAGGTGGACGTGCTGGTTGCCACCGATGTCGCCGCCCGCGGCATCGACGTGGAGGACGTGACCCACGTCATCAACTTCCAGTGCCCCGAAGACGAGAAGACCTACCTGCACCGGGTGGGCCGCACCGGCCGGGCCGGCAACAAGGGCACCGCCGTCACCTTTGTCGATTGGGACGATGTTCCGCGCTGGGGCCTGATCAACAAGGCCCTGGGCCTGGACGTTCCGGAACCGCAGGAGACTTACTCCTCGTCCCCGCACCTGTTCACCGACCTGAACATCCCGGAAGGCACCAAGGGCAGGCTGCCGCGCAGCCAGCGCAAGCTCGCCGGCATCGACGCGGAAAAGCTCGAAGACCTCGGTGAGACCGGCAAGCGCCAGTCGCGTTCCGGCGGCCAGCGGCAGGATGGCGGCCGTGGCGGATCCCGCCGCGCCGGCGCACACCAGGGCGGCCCGCAGAGCCGGTCCGGCTCGGGCAACCGCCGCCAGCGCCGCAGCGGCGAGGAGGCCCCCGCGGAAAGCCCGGCCACCGCTTCCGCCGAGAAGCCCCGCCGGAAGCGGTCGCGCACCCGCCGCCGCAACGGCGAGGTCGTCAATCAGGCGGCCAAGCAGGGCACCGACGGCGCCAGCGGGGAATAGTGGCCGACGCCCGCTGGACGCAGGACGGCAGCTCGCTGGTCGTCAGGGCGGACAACGCCGACTTCCTGCCCACGCTGCCGGACGGCTCCTTCACCATGATCTATCTGGACCCGCCCTTCAACACCGGGCGGGTCCAGCGTCGGCAACAGACCTCGATGGTCCGCAGTGCCGACGGCGAAGGTGACCGTGTCGGGTTCAAGGGCAGGTCCTACCAGACGGTCAAAGGCACGCTCGCCAGCTACGACGACGCCTTCGACGACTACTGGTCCTTCCTGGAACCGCGGTTGTCCGAAGCCTGGCGCCTGCTGGCCGACGACGGCACGCTCTACCTGCACCTGGACTACCGCGAGGTGCACTATGCCAAGGTGCTGCTGGATATCTTGTTCGGCCGCGAAAGCTTCCTGAACGAAATCATCTGGGCTTACGACTACGGCGCCCGGGCCCGCAACCGCTGGCCGGCGAAGCACGACAACATCCTGGTCTACGTAAAGAACCCCAAGGCCTACCACTTCGACAACACCGAAGTGGACCGCGAGCCCTACATGGCACCGGGCCTGGTGACTGCGGAGAAGGCAGCACGCGGCAAACTGCCCACCGATGTCTGGTGGCACACCATCGTCTCCCCCACCGGCCGGGAGAAAACCGGCTACCCCACGCAGAAGCCGGAGGGGCTGCTGCGTCGCATGGTGGCCGCCAGCAGTCGCCCCGGTGACTGGGTCCTGGACTTCTTTGCCGGTTCGGGGACCCTTGGCGCGGTGGCCGCCGGCATGGACCGGAAGTTCGTCTGCGTGGACCAAAACCCGCAGGCCATCGACGTGATGCGCAAACGGCTGGGCAAGCATGCCAGGGTCATCGATGCTGGTGGGACCACCGTCGTCGATGCCGCCGAGTCTGCCGCCGTCGGGGCCGGGGAATCAGCAGCGCTGCCGGCTGGCTGACGCACTTCTTGGGGCCTGCTGCGCCGGTCAGGGCCCCGCGGTCAGCGCGGGGGCCCGCGGCGCGGCCAGGCATCGCAAGCAGCCTCAATAACGACGGGGCCCGGAATCAGTTACATGAACTGGTTCCGGGCCCCGCCGTCGTTGGGGAACAGGGTCCGCTGCTGGCAGCTAAATGATGCTGCGGCCCTCGCGGCGGGACTGGACCCACTCCTTCAGGAAGCCGCGGGAGATGACATAGAGGGTGCCGGCCACGATGACCGGCCAGATGAGGATGTAAACCGTCAGGAGCAGAGTCTCCATCGAAGTCTCCTTACTTCAGTGCCGCGGTGTGGCCCGCGGTCTCGGAATCGGCGGTGGACGGTGCAGCTTCGCTGGGATCGAAATCGCCGATCCGCTGCTTAATGGTGTCGAAGTCGAAGTCCATCGTGCTGCGTGCCGACATCAGGTAGCAGACCACGGTGCTGACCGCGTAAGCGACCAGGGAGCCGCTGAGTACTGCGTAGTCGTGCAGGTTCCCGATCGCGAACGGAGCGGCGACGATGGCACCGGCGGCAGCGATGATCTTGGCCCACTTGAGGCCGAAGAAGCCGAAGGCCATCAGGCCCAGCACCACGCCGATGCCGACCACGGAGACGACGTCGAAGAAGATGCCGACGGCACCGTCCATCGGCAGCCAGCCGAACCGCACGGGCAGGAAGAAGGCCAACGCCACCAGCACGGACACGGTGAAGGCCTTGTTGGTGACTTTCTCCCAGTAGAAGCTGGCGATCACCGGGAAGACCAGTGCACCCCACAGCGCCCCCACGAAGACCAGCAGATCCAGAATGCTCATCTGCCCGCTGGCGAAGTAGAGCGCGGCCGCAGTGGCAACGATCATGGTCACGCGGCCCACCAACAGCATGGTCTTGGCGTTGGCCTTGGCCTTGCCCACGGTCTGGCCATAAACATCGGCCATCATGATCGACGACAGCGCCGAAAGGTCCGAGTCGGCTGTCGAGGAGAGCGCGCCGATGATCATGATCAGGAAGACGCCCAGCAGGATCGGATGCAGGTACGTGGAAGCCATCTGCGGGATCAGGTTGTTCAGGTCTCCGCCGGAAGGCACCAAACCGGTGTAGAGGGCCATGACGCCGAGCATGCCGACGCCGATGACCGTGGCACCGTAGCCCACGGTGGCGGTCACGAAGGTCTTCTTGATCAGGTCCTCGCGTACGGCGAAGAGCCGCTGCGCGATGGTCTGGTTGCCAATGGCGTAGGCCAGGACGGCAGCGATGTAGGGCGCGCCCTGGTTCAGGAACGCCTCGCTGGAGAAGAAGTTCGACTGCTCGGGCGTCAGGTTCTGCGCGCCCGCTTCAAACATCCCCGGACCGCCTGCCGCAAAAAACACGGCAGGAATGATCACGACGACGGCGCCCAGCATGGCCAGCACCTGGGCGAAGTCGGTCAGCACCGAAGCGCGGAATCCGGACCACAGGGTGTAGAGCAGCACGCCGGCTGCCACGGCGATGACGCCCTGGCCGAAGCTGAACGGAGAGAGCAGCGCCACCAGCGCGCCACCGGCGATGAAGTTCGAGGTCAGGCTGATCAGGCTGCCAACAACGTTGGAGCCGGCCAGCATCAGCTGGCTGGAACGGCCGTGGCGGACATACATCACTTCCGCCAGCGTGTGTGCCTTCGGTGCCACCGCACGGATCCGTTTGCCGAAGGGGTAGATGAACAGGATCATCAACGCGCCCCAAAGGCCGTAGTGGATCGGCCCGGAAATACCGTAGGTGTAGCCGGACGTCGCCGACGCGTACATTGACGACGCCCAGATCCAAGTTGCCGTCATGCTGGCCGCCGAAATGCCGAAGCCCAGCTTGTTGCCGGCGGTCATGTAACCGTCGGCGTTCTCTTTCTTTTTCCCGATGAGCGCAGACATCAGGAGCGTGCCGCCATAAAACAGCACGAGCAGCAGAATCACGGTCCAGCCGCTGAGTTGGTAGAAATCCGCATTTTCGTGCGTCATTCCGGTCCTCTCGTTCTTGGCCAGCCCACCGGATGCCAGCCAGGCCAAGTGCGCGCCGAGCCTTTCGGCTCGATTGCCATGTTGTCCGGCCAAAGTGCATCGGACGAAAGAATCCGGTGGAGGATTCGAAGCGCGCTGTCCCGCCCGGAACTGACCCGGACCCAAAACCGGTCGCTCTGCGCGACGTAAAAATGACGGCGCGATGTCCTCGCGCCGCCCTGCACAGGCAGTTGCTGTCGATCAGTCAACTGCGGGACGTGGGATGCCCGTCGGGACAGTTTTTCCGGATCATGGACATCGGAAACTTGCCCGGAGGAAGCATCAAGTGCAGGATGACTCTATCATTTTTCGGCGGTTAGGCCGGAAAAGGTCATAACAAAGCCGTAACCGGTCAGCGGGCGAGGCGTCCCGGCAGGTAGGGCTTCGTGCCGGTTCCGAGGGCCAGAATGCGGTCCAGCATGTCCGGCTCGGTGGTGTTTTCGCCCAACCGGTTCGGTTTGCCGGTGCCGTGGTAGTCGCTGGAGCCGGTGATCAACAGATCGTGCCGTGCGGCGATCCGGCGCAGCTTTTGTCGGCCTGCTTCCGGGTTGTCCCGGTGGTCGATTTCCACGCCGGCCAGTCCCGCCTCGATCATCTGCGCAAACACAACATCGCCCACGATCCGGCCCCGGCTGCTGGCCACCGGGTGGGCAAAAACGGGCACACCTCCGGCCTCGCGGACCAGCGCGACGGCGGTGGCAGGATCCGGTGCGTAGTGCGGCACGTAGTAGCGCGAGTGCGCGGTCAGGATCTGGGCAAAGGCCTCGCTGCGGTCGGCCACGACTCCGGCGGCCACCAATGCGTCGGCGATGTGTGGCCTGCCGATCGTCGCACCGTGGCCCAGATGGTTGGTGGTGACTTCGGACCACGCGATGGGAAAGTCTTCGGCCAGTAGCTCCACCATGCGTTCGGCCCGCGTCATCCGCGCATCGCGCGCCTTGTCGATTTCCGCCAGCAAACCGGGATGTGCCGGATCATGCAGGTAGGACAAGAGGTGGACGCTGATCCCCTCGACCGTCCGGCAGGTGACTTCCATGCCCGGCACGAACCCGATGCCGGCCTCAGCCGCGGCGTCGTAGGCCACCTCCCAGCCGGCGGTGCTGTCATGGTCGGTCAGCGCCACCACGTCAAGACCGGCGGCTGCAGCGGCTCGCATCACTGCGGCGGGCGGCTCGGTGCCGTCGGAAACCGTGGAATGCGTGTGCAGGTCGATCATCACAGCACCAATTTACGCCAGGACTTCCCCCGACGGCGGATGTTGGCAGCGCCATGGGCCGATGAGACGATGGACCGGTGAGTACTTACCAGGAAGAAAACGCTTCGCAGCAGGCTGCCGGTGAGCAGCCGCTGGAAGACCGTGTCAACAACCGATCCCAGCGCCCCGAATCGGATGCCTTCAAGGAATTCATGGGCAGCCACTGGGCGCCGGCCGATTCCTCCGCCGTCGAGCAGGCAGCCGTGGCGCCCTACGCTGCGCGCCGCCGCCGCGCCCTGTCCGACCAGTTCCAGGGCGAGCGCCTGGTCATTCCGGCCGGCCCCCTGAAGGTCCGCTCCAATGACACCGACTACCGCTTCCGCCCGCACTCGGGCTTCGCACACCTCACCGGTCTGGGCCTGGACAATGAGCCCGACTCGGTGCTGGTCATGGAGCCCACCGAGGCAGGGGCCGGCGACGACGGCGGCCACCACCGTGCCACGCTGTACTTCCGCCCGATGTCCGGCCGCGATTCCGCCGAGTTCTACGCGAACGCCCGCTACGGCGAGTTCTGGATCGGTCCCCGGCCCACGCTCAAGGAGCTGAACCAGCGGCTGGGCCTGCCCACCGCCGACTTGAGCGAACTGGAAGTTGCGATCACCAAGGACGCCGGCGTCGTCCACGTCGGCGGCATGCGGATCCGGTTGCTGCGCGAAGTCGACCTGAACGTGGATGCCCTCGTGGACACCTCCCGGATCAACACCGGCGTGGATCTGGAGGAGTCCGACCAGCTCGACGGCACACTTGCCGAAGCCTTGTCCGAACTGCGCCTGCTCAAGGACGAGTGGGAAGTCGAGGAGATGAAGAAGGCCGTGGCTGCCACGGTCAGCGGCTTCCACGAAGTGGTCAAGGTGCTGCCGCGTGCGCTGACGCACGAGCGCGGCGAACGCGTGGTCGAAGGCGCCTTTTTCGCCCGGGCACGCGAAGAGGGCAATGACCTGGGCTACGACACCATCGCCGCCAGCGGCAACAACGCGACCATCCTGCACTGGATCCGCAACAACGGACAGGTGAAGGCCGGCGACCTGCTGCTGCTGGACGCCGGTGTGGAGGCCGACTCGCTCTACACCGCCGACGTGACCCGGACGCTGCCGGTCAACGGCACGTTCACGGACGTCCAGCGCAAGGTCTACCAAGCGGTCCTCGACGCCGCCGACGCCGGGTTCGCCGCCGCGCAGCCCGGCGTCAAGTTCCGGGACATCCACACGGCCGCCGTCACCGTACTCGCCGAGCGGCTGGATGAATGGGGACTGCTGCCGGTTCCGCTGGACGAGGCCCTCTCCCCCGAGGGCCAGCACCACCGGCGGTGGATGCCGCACGGCACCAGCCACCATCTGGGCCTTGATGTCCATGACTGCGCCCAGGCGAAGCGCGACTTGTATCTGGACGGTGTGCTCACTCCCGGCATGGTGTTCACGATCGAGCCGGGCCTGTACTTCAAGGACGAGGATCTGGCGGTACCGGCCGAATACCGCGGCATCGGCGTGCGGATCGAGGACGACATCCTGATGACCGCCGACGGTCCGGTCAGCCTGTCAGCGGCGCTGCCGCGCAAGCCGGAGGACGTAGAGTCCTGGATGGCCGGTATCTACGGCACGTCCGGCGAGTAAACGGGTCAGCCGGCAACGGCCAAACCCGGATAACATGACAAGGGGTCCGCCGTTCACGGCGGACCCCTTGTCGTTAAGGTGCTGGTGTGGCTGGCGGCCAGATGCTGTCGCGGCCGGCGCGTTAGGTGCCGGCGGCCAGGTCCGGGACGGCTAGCTGTTGGAACGGCCCTCGCCAGCGGACGGATCGTCGTTTCGTTCTGGATGTTCGGGCCTGCCGGCGCCGGGCTGGCGGCTGCTGTCCTCCGGCTGGGTCGGGCCCGCCGGCTGCGCAGGGGCACTCTGCTGCGGCGCGTCCGCTTGCGGTTCGGGCGTCACACGGATTCCGTACTGCGGGCGGCCGTCCGGCAAATCCGGGTAACGTCCGCGTATCGGCTGTCCGGGGGCGGGCTGCCCTTCCGGCTGGACCGGGCCGGGCTGCTGCTGCGGTGCCGGGGCGTTGCCGCCCTGACGGTACGGATCCTCTCCCCACTGCGCGGGCCGCTCCGGTGCCTGCGGTTGCTGGCCGAAGGGCGGCTGCTGGCCGTAACCTGCCGGCGGTTGCTGGCCAAAGGGAGCCGGTGCCTGGTTGACCGGCTGCCCGGGGCGGGCGGTGCCGGCCATCGGCAACTGTGCGGCGAGCCGGCGGGCTTCCTGCGCCACCTCGGTAGCCACCACCACGTCATAGCTGGTGGCGATCACCTGGTTGGTGGACGTGAAGTCCCGCTTGCCGCGCTGCAGCGCGTAGGAAATGATGCCGAACAGCATCCAGAACGCTGCGCCCATGGCCATCGACGAAATCAGCAGCACATACGTTTCGCCGCCGCCGAACAGCATCAGCAGCAGCCCCACGAACAGGCCGAACCAGGCGCCGGTGGCCGCCCCGGAGAGGGCCACCCGGGGGTAGCTGAGCCTGCCGGTGACGCGCTCGACGGTCTTGAGGTCGTTGCCGACGATGGTCACGTGCTGGACGGGAAACTCCTGGTCAGCCAGGTAGTCCACTACTTTCTGGGCATCCAGATATGACCGGTAGTTACCGATCAGCTCTCCCTGTGGAAGAGCACGGTTCAGGTCCCGGGAATCTGTGCGGCCAAGCATCGACATATCCTCATTGTCGCTGATATGCGCGGCAGATGGTCCAGGTATCGCTTCAGGTGAACGGCGGTCACCGGATTTGGCCCGGTCAAGCGTGCTCGGCGCCCGCCAACCCGTCACCCGGATCCCACACCGAGAGATGGCCGGATCCCGGATTTCGGGGCCCAGCACGTAGCCTAAAGGGGTGAGCACAAAAACCAACCGCGTCTTCGTCGCCCGGCTGCTGGGCCTGGATGTCTTCGACCCGCTCGGGGACCGCCTGGGCCGGCTGCGCGACGCCGTTGTGCTGGACTACGGCCCGGCCAAGCCGCCGCTAGTCGTCGGCCTGGTGGTGGAGGTCCCGGGCAAGAAACGGGTGTTCGTCCCGATGACCCGGGTCACCTCGATCAACGCCGGGCAGATCATCTGCACCGGGCTGGTCAACCTGCGCCGGTTTGAACAGCGCGGTGCCGAGACCTTGGTAGTTGCCGAGATGTTCGACCGACGGGTCACCCTCGCCGACGGCAGCGGCGATGCCACCATCTTGGACATCGGCATGGAGCAGTCCCGCGACGGCGACTGGTATGTTTCGCAGCTCTTTGTCCGGCGCGGGTACTCGAGTTCGCCGCTGCGCAGCCTGCGGCGCAACGAAACACTGATTGTGGACTGGCAGGAGGCCTTCCAAGGCGCCCGCCACGAACCGCAGGCCGCCGCCACCTTCGTGGCCAGCCATGAGGACCTCAAGCCCGCCGACTTTGCCGAGGCACTGCATGAAATGACGCACAAGCGCCGGCTGGAAGTCGCCAGCGAGCTTCAGGACGACCGCTTGGCGGACGTGCTGCAGGAACTGCCGGATGACGACCAGGTGCAGATCCTGACCTCGCTGGACTCAGAGCGCGCCGCCGTCGTGCTCGAAGAAATGGACCCGGACGATGCCGCGGACCTGCTGGCGGAGCTGCCCGAGGAGCAGAAGGAAGAGCTGCTCCAGCTGATGGAACCGGAGGAAGCCAAGGACGTCCGGCGGCTGCTGGAGTACGAGGAAAACACGGCGGGTTCCATGATGACGCCGGTGCCGGTCATCCTGCCGCCGGAGGCCACAGTGGCCGAGGCGCTGGCCCACGTGCGCCGCGAAGAGCTCACGCCGGCGCTGGCGTCGGCGATATTTGTCTGCCGGCCGCCGCTGGAAACACCCACCGGAAAGTATCTGGGCGTGGTCCACATCCAGCAGTTGCTGCGCTTCCCGCCGCCGGAGGCGCTGGGAAACATTGTGGACTCGGACCTGGAACCCGTGCTGGACCAGACCGACGTCAGCGACGTGGCGCGGACCCTGGCCACCTACAACCTGAACGCGCTGGCAGTGGTCAACCGGGCCGGCCGGCTGGTGGGTGCCGTGACCGTTGACGATGTGCTGGACCACCTGCTGCCCGACGACTGGCGGGCACAAGACGACTCCCCCGTGATTGGAGGCGGACGCGTTGGCTGAGAAGACAGACCGCAAACTCAAAGTCGCCGGGCTGGACACCCCGCGCGAAACACGTAGCCGCCTGCTGGCCCGGATACGGCCCAACCCGGACGCCTTCGGCCATGCCACGGAGAACTTTGCCCGCTTCATGGGCACCCCACAGTTCCTGATGTGGATGTCCGTTTTCTGTGTGGTCTGGCTGGCCTGGAACACCTTCGGCCCGGAGACGCTGCGGTTCGACAGCGCGGCACTGGGCTTCACTGCGCTGACCTTGATGCTCTCGCTGCAGGCCTCCTATGCCGCTCCCCTGCTGCTGTTGGCACAGAACCGCCAGGACGACCGCGACAAGGTCTCGCTGCAGCAGGACCGCCAGCGCGCCGAACGCAATCTGGCCGACACCGAGTACCTGACCCGGGAGCTTGCCGCGTTGCGCATCGCCATCCGCGAAGTGGCCACCCGGGACTTTGTCCGCAGCGAGCTGCGTTCGGTGCTGGAGGAACTTCTGGACGACGAGTCCGGGGAGGAACGCCGCCGCGGCCGGCGCAGGCCCTCCGACGCGACCGCTGCGCTGCCCAAGCTGCCGCAGGCCCAGAACGGCGGCCAGGAGTACTGATTCATGGTTGATCTACACAAGTCCGAGCTGCCGGATCAGGCAGCGGTGACGCGCGCTCTGGCCACGGTGATTGATCCGGAGCTCCGTCGGCCGATCGTGGAGCTGGGCATGCTCAAGGACGTCCGGATTGACGACGCCGGACGGGTCACCGTGGGCGTGCTGCTCACCATTGCCGGCTGTCCGCTGCGCGGGACCATCACCGCCGACGTCGAAGCGGCGCTCGCACCGGTTCCCGGAGTATCCGGTGTACAGGTGGAGCTGGACGTGATGACGCCGCAGCAGCGCAGCGAGCTGAAGGAACAGCTGCGCGGCTCCGACCGGAGCAATCCGTTCGCCGACCCCTCCTCGCTCACCCGCATCTACGCCGTGGCCAGCGGGAAGGGCGGGGTGGGCAAGTCCAGCGTGACCGTCAATCTAGCCTGCGCGATGGCTGCGCAAGGACTGCGGGTGGGCATCATCGACGCCGATGTCTACGGGTTCTCCGTCCCCGGGCTGCTGGGCATCACGCAGGCCCCGACCCAGGTGGACGAAATGATCCTGCCGCCGGTGGCATACGGGGTCAAGGTCATTTCCATCGGCATGTTCGTTGCGGACAACAAGCCGGTGGCCTGGCGTGGGCCGATGCTGCACCGGGCGCTGGAGCAATTCCTGACCGACGTCTACTTCGGCGACCTGGATGCGCTGTTCCTCGACCTGCCGCCGGGCACTGGAGATGTGGCTATCTCGGTGGCGCAGCTGCTGCCGTCGTCGCAAATTCTGGTGGTGACCACCCCGCAGACCGCCGCCGCCGAAGTGGCTGAGCGTGCCGGCGCCATCGCCGCGCAGACCGGGCAGCAAGTGGCGGGAGTGATCGAAAACATGTCCTGGCTTCTCCTGCCGGACGGATCAAAGATGGAGGTCTTTGGCTCCGGCGGCGGCACGACCGTCGCCGAGCGGCTCTCCACGGTACTGGAAACGCCGGTTCCGTTGCTGGGGAGCATCCCGCTGGAGCCGTCACTGCGGGCCGGCGGCGACGCAGGCCGCCCGATCGTCCTCAATTCGGGGAGCGAACCCGGAGCGGGTGTAGCCGCGGAGGAACTCCGCAGGATCGCGACGGAATTGGCAGCGCGTCCGCGCGGCCTGTCCGGACGCCCGCTCGGCGTCACACCCCGCTAACAGCCTTCCATCTGACGCGCTGCGCCGACCGGCAGATCTGGCGCGCTGCGCCGACCGAAAGACCGGCGCGCTGCGCCGACCGACAGACCGGCGCGCTGCGCCGACCGGCACCCGGTTTCGCGCAGGCGATGCCCGACGGCGAATGCCGGGCTGTCTGGATCAGGTCGCCTCTGAGTCGAACGGAGTGGGTTCGCCGTCCGCAAGCTGGACCGCTGGCTTTGCGACCGGACGCCCCGGCGCCCGTGAGCCGGTGGACACTGCCGTGCCGGCCGCCGCTGCAGCTGCCGCGGCCACAGCAGGTGCCGCCGGCGCGGGACGCGGCGCATCATCGTCGTCGTCCAACAGGGCTTCTTTGATGATCCGGCGGGGATCGTATTGCCGCGGATCCAGCTTCCGCCAGTCCATGTCCACAATCTCGTCGCCGACTTCTTCACGGAGCTGTTCCTTGGCGCCGGCGGCCATCGTTTTCAACTGCTTGACGAACTTGGCCAATTGGGCGGCATATTCGGGCAACCGCTCAGGACCGAGGATCACCACGGCAAGGATTGCCAGGATGATCAGTTCTGAGCCGTTGATTCCAAACACGATTGAAGATTACCCGTTCGTTGTGCCGGTGAGCCACTTTGGCGCTGCCAGTCCGGCGTTCCGCGTGGTCCTGTGACGTTCCGCCTGTCTCGGCGTGAATCAACCGGATGCCGGCGGGCTGACCATCATCCCGAGGCCGCGGATAATGCGGCTCAGCGGGTCGTCCGACGGCGCCGGAGCAGGCAGCTCCAGCCGGGAGTTCTCCGTCAGGACCACCTGGCTGACGGTTTCCGGCATCTGCGCCAGCGGCAGGTCGGACCGCAACGTATAGGTCACGTCCTCGGAATCGAGGACTACCGTCCACACCTCGCCGTTCCGCATCCAGACGGCACGGCCCAGTCCGGCGACTTCCTGGAATCCATCCATCGTCACGGGATGACCCGTGGTGGCGTTCAGCGGTGGTGCGGCTTCGCCAGCGCCTGCTCCCTCCCGGTCGGCGTCCGCACGCCGCTGTTCGGTGATGACAACCCGGTGGCTGCCGTCGCTCAGGTGGAGCCTGACGGCGGGCTGGCCAGCCACCAGCAACTGTTCAGCGCTCTGCAGGTGGTAGCCCAGTCCCAGCAACAGCGGGCAGGTCCAACCGTTGCGGCGCAGGGCTTCCAACCCCGAACTGTCCACGGCCACCGGCCGCATGACGGCCGCATTTGCGGATACCGGCGCCCAGGCCGTCCCGGCCGCCGGGGATGGGGTCTGTGCCTCGCCGCCCAGGACGTACGCGGCGGACAGCACCAAGACGGCGCAGCCAGCCATCACGCCGCCAATGACAGCCACCACGCGCGCGGATGGTTTACCCGCGGTACCGGGGGTGGCGGCCGGAGCTGCGGCTGAGACTGGCAAGAGACCGGCATGCTGGCCCGCAGTGTGGGACCGGCCGGCCCGTGCGGAATCGGACCAACCCGGCTGCCCGGCATGGGACCGGCCGACCGGCGCGCCGAAACGGTCGATCCGCGGATCGTTGTCGGCGGGCATGGTTCCGGTGGCTCCCCTGCCGGTGGGCCTGGCCTGCGGTGTGGGGGTTTCCGGCCGGCTGCAGCGCAGGATGCGGGCGGTCAGGTCCTCGCCGGGGGGCGGCACGTCCAGTGACCGGAGGCGCTCTTGGATTTGGCGGTACTCGTCGACGCTGCGGCGGCAGCGCTTGCAGCGTTTTAGGTGGCGTTCGAGCGCCGGACGGCGATCATCGGAAAGTTCGCCATCCAGATACTCCGCCAGCTCTTTTTCCGGGTGGAGCATTGCAGCGATCAGTGCGCTCCGATGATCCGGGGCAATTTCAGGCGGGGGCGCTTGCCGCCGGGATCCCGGTGTGCCAGCTTTTCACGGAGCATTGTCCTGCCGCGGTGGATGCGCGAGCGAACAGTTCCCAGTTTGACGTCGAGGGCCGCGGAGACTTCCTCGTAGGACAATCCCTCGAGATCGCAGAGCACGACGGCGGCGCGGAAGTCCGGCGGCAACTCCTCCAACGCGGTTTGGACATCGATGTCCAAATTGTTGAATTCAAAGCTGCGCTCGGGGCCGGGGTCCTTGCCGGGCAGCCGGGCTTCGGCTTCCTCGCTGAGTCCGTCGAAGCGGATCCGGCTCTTGCGCCGGGCCTGGTCCAGAAAGAGGTTGGTGGTGATCCGGTGCAGCCAGCCGTCCAGCGTGCCGGGTTTAAAGTTCTCCAACGACCGGAAGACCCGGACAAAAACTTCCTGGGTGAGGTCTTCGGCGTCGTACCGGTTTCCGGTGAGCCGGAACGCCAAGCGGTAGACCTTGGCGGAGTGGTTACGGACCACTTCTTCCCAGGTCGGGGCAACCCACTGATCGTTTCCGGCGGCTACCTCCGGAGCCGCGTCCGGCGCGGCGCCCTGAAGCTTCGTCATAGTAGTGCCCCTTCCACGGCCCGCCACACGTGCCGCCCACCGTCCCTGGTGGCCGGGAATGCGGCGCGCATGCTGCCGGTCTGGCTAACGGCGTCCCGGGTAACCATCTTGGCCCAGAAAACTGGGAGAATTCTGTAAAGAAGCTGCGCGAACCCCGCCAAGCCGAGCAGCGTTGCGCTTCTTTTGCCGTCCGTGGCCTTGGCTTGCGCCGGATGCGCGGAATTCCGGCTATTTCTGGCAGTAGGCTTGGCACTACGGCCCCTTGGCCGTTCCCCTCACGAACTTGAAGAGAAAGCGATGATCCATGAGCGCCGACAAGCAGACGAGTTGGTCCTACACGGAGGGGCTTCCCGCCGAGGATGACGTCTTGCTGCGGGCCCGTGAACGTTCGTATGAGCTGGGTGTGGCAGCCGTCGGACCCGGCGTCGGCGCGGCCCTGACCGTCCTCGCCGCCGGCACCAAAGCACAGACCGTGGTGGAAATCGGCTCCGGCGCCGGCGTCTCCGGAGTCTGCTTGCTGCGCGGACTGCCCCCGGCCGCGGTGCTGACCACCATCGACGCAGACGTCGACCACCTGCGGGCAGCCCGCCAGGCCTTCGCCGATGCCGGGATCCCAGGCAACCGCACCCGCACCATCTCCGGCCGTGCCGCCGACGTGCTGCCGCGGCTGACCGACCATGCCTACGACCTGGTCTTCGTCGATGCGGACAAGCCCTCCTACCCGCTCTACGTGGAGCAAGCCGTCCGGCTGCTCAAGCGTGGCGGCATGCTGATTGTCAATGACGCGTTGGACCGTGACCGGGTCTCTGATCCAGCCATCCGGGAAGAGTCCACCACTACGCTGCGCAAGGTCGGCAAGGCGATCCGCGAGAACGACCAGCTGATATCCACCATCCTGCCGACCGGCGACGGGCTGCTGCTGGCCGTCAAACGCTGACGGGTACGGGCGGGGCTGCCCATCTGCGGTTTCGGCTGCGGGGGTCGGGCTGAGTGCCGAGCGCTGGCCTGGCCCCAGCAGCCGCCGGCTAGGTGCCGAGCGCTGGCCTGGCCCCGGCAGCCGCCGGCCAGGTGCAGGTAGCGCTGGCCGGGCCCCGGCAGCCGCCGGCTTAGTGTCGGTGCGGGGGCCTAGTGACGGTGTCGCCGGCCTAGCCGCGGTAGGAGCGCAAGAAGGACAGCAGGAGCCGGGCACCATACCCGGTAGCGCCCTTAGTGACTTCGCCCTGGTCGGAGTCGGCACGGGCGGGACCGGCGATGTCCAGATGGATCCATGGCGTCCCGCCCACGAACTCGCGCAGGAACAGCGCCGCCGTGATCGATCCGCCGCCGACCTTCGACTTCTGCGACGCAATGTGGGAGATGTCCGCGATGCCGGAC
This sequence comes from Arthrobacter sulfonylureivorans, assembly GCF_047607445.1. Classification (GTDB taxonomy): domain Bacteria; phylum Actinomycetota; class Actinomycetes; order Actinomycetales; family Micrococcaceae; genus Crystallibacter; species Crystallibacter sulfonylureivorans_A. The sequence goes on along the minus strand of NZ_JBLKRT010000001.1, from coordinate 8,186 downwards.
TCCAGCGCGAAGCCGTACTCGGCCGCCACCTCATCCAGTGGCATGTGCCAGACCCGCTCCCCGCTGGCCTCGCCGGCGGCTTCGAAAGCACGCAACAGGCGGGGCTGTGTGCCGTAGAGCGCTGCATGCTGTTTGCCCAGCCCCATGGAGGCGGCGCCGGTGAGGGTGGCTACATCCACCAGGACGTCGGGCTGCAACCGCGCCGCGGTGTAGGCGAGCCCGTCGGCCAGCACCATGCGGCCCTCGGCGTCCGTGTTGCCGATCTCCACGGTGGTGCCGTCGTAGACGGTGACCACGTCGCCCGGCCGGTAAGAGCCGGCGCCGATCGAGTTCTCGGCCAAGGCGAGCAGTCCAGTGACGCGGTGCTCCACGCCCAGTTCCGCAGCCGCGGCCAGCACTGCCATGACGACGCCGGCGCCCGCCATGTCGGTCTTCATGGGAACCATCGGTTCGCGCGGCTTGAGCGACAGCCCGCCGGTGTCGAAAGTGATGCCCTTGCCGACGATCACGATGTGCTGGGTGTCCGTTCCGGCGTGTGCCGGCACGTAGTCCATCTGGACCAGCCGCGGCGGGGTCGGCGACGCCGCCCCCACGGCCAACAGTCCGCCGAAGCCTTCGGTCGCCAACTGGTGCTCGTCCCAGACCTGGACGCTCAAGCCGCTGCCGCCGGCGAGCCGCCGGGCCTGGCCGGCCATCCACTCCGGGTTCTTGACGTTGGACGGCATGTTCGCCAAGTTCCGGGCCAGCCAGGTGGCCCGGGCACCGGTGGCGGCAATGGCGGCCGCCCGCTCCGCCATCCCGCTGACTTCCAAAACCGCCGCCATCGTCTTCGGCGCGGCTGACGCCCCGGCACGCAGCGGGCGGTAGCCGCCCAACAGGAAACCCTCAACAAACGCCAACTGCAGCTCTTCGGGCAGACTGTCCGCCGCGGTGGTGCGCACCCTTTCGGTCCCCATCGTCGCCCGCGCCAAGGCTGCTCCAGCCTTGCGCAACTCCGTGGGGCTGCCGCTGCCCACGCCAATCAGGACCAGCCGCGAGGGCAGTCCTTGGGAGTGCGGTGGTGCCGGCACTGTCAGTACGTCGCCCGCCTTGCCGGAGATCCCATGGACCTCCGCCAGGGCTACGACGTCGACGCCGAAGTCCGCTGCCGCTTCGCCCGCCCCGTGGCGCGGCTGCGGCGTGGCCCGGTCAGCACTGCCATCGCCGGCGGCAATCGGCACAGCCACAACTGGGACCCCTTCGGCGCCGCGGACCGGCGACTCCCCGCGGCCGAGCCCGGGGCGGACCTGGACCAGCGCCATCGGCGGCTTCGCCAGGGTCGACTCCAGATAAAGGGCGGTGTGTTCCGCTGCGGTGGCGGGAACGCGGCTCACAGCAAACGGTTCCTAGCTTGCCACGTCGCTGGTGACGCCCAGCAGGCAGTCTTTGAGGTTGCCCGCTTCTTCGGCGTTGAGCTCCAGCACCAGACGTCCGCCGCCGTCGATGGGAACCCGCAGGATGAGGCTGCGCCCCTCCTTGGTCACTTCCATCGGACCATCACCGGTACGCGGTTTCATCGCAGCCATCTGGGAATTCCCTTCCGCCATGGGGCAGGCCGATCCGTGATCGCCCTGCCCGCCAACTCACATCAACGGCCTTCATTTGTACGGCCGTCATGTCCAACCACTACCCATTATCGCGTACATCACAACCGGGTGCTAATTCCACCCCGGCGTGGTGCGGCGAAACAGCCCTTGCGGCTACGGCGGATAATCCCCGCCGCCAGGTAGTTGAGACCAGGACCAGAGCCAGGTGACCCACACAATCTGCCCTGCTAGAAACATCAACGCCAGGCAGATACGGTAGGCGCGGCTGCGCGATACGAAGGCCGCAGCCAACGCCAGCGGGAAGAGCGGGAGCATCAACCGGAACGTGCTGGTCTGCGGGTGCAGGAAGGCGAGCAGGTAGCCCAGATAGCAGACACACCACAGCCTCAGCTCGGTCCCGATGCTCCGCGCCGGCGCACTGCACAGGAACCAGGCGACGACGGCGACCAGCAGCAGGGGCGCCATCATGCCGCCCACCGGCCCGAACAAGTGCACGCCCATGTCGAACCACGGCCTGAACAGGACCAAATCTTCGCCCCGCCAGGCGGTCTCCGTGTCGGTATAGGCGCTCGGCTCCCCGGTGATAGACCAAGCCAACACCGGCCAGGCCACCGCGGCGGCGCAGCTGACCAGCGCCAGCGCTGCTGCCCGGAGGAACTCCGGGGTGTCCAGCGGGTCCGTGCGGCGCTGCTTGATCCGCCACAGCAGGTGCAGGCCGGCGAGCGCCGCGAACGGCACGCCCACCGGCCGGGACAGGCACATCAGCACCACTACCGGAATGGCCAGCAGGTACTTCCGTTGCACCAGCAGCAACAGCGCCGCAGCCAGCAGCGCCAGGTTAAGCGACTCTGCGTAGGGCACCTGGAGGATCGGCGAGACCGGAAAGACCGCTACAAACGCCACAGCCCACAGTGCGGTGCCGTGGGATGCGTACCGCCGGAAGAGCTTGAAGATCCCCAATACGGCAGCGAAGCCGGCAATGGTCGCCACCAGTGGGGCCAGCACCTGCCAGCCCAGCCCGGTGGCTGCCGCCAGGCCGCGGACAATGCCGGGGAAGAGTGCGTAGAACGCCCATTGGTTCTCCACCGCCCGCCCATCCATACCGCGCGGGATCTGGGTCGGATAGCCCTCCAGATAGACCTGCCGGTACCAGGCACTGTCCCAAATACCGATGAAGGAGAGGTAGTCCGGATGCGCATCGGTCCACGGATTCGAAACCTGATGTCTTGCCACGGCGAGGAAGACCAACAGGGAGTACACCCGTGACAACCCATACAGCAGGGTGACTTGGACCCACCACGGCCACCCGCCGATCCGTTGACGCCAGAAGTAGAACTCGGCGTTCACAGCCTCCCGCAGCACCCGCGTCCGCGGGAGTCGGTCCTGCACCCGGGTCATCCTTCCCGCGCCGGGTGGGCGCCGCCGTCGTCCTGTGAACCGTCGTCGTGCTGTGACTGGCTCATCTGCCGGATCAGGCGCTCCTTGGCACCCAGCTCAGCCCGCAGCACTTCCAGGACTTCGTCCACCTGATCCATCCGGTAGCCGCGCAAGGCGGTGGAAAACCGCAGGCTGTCCAGGTCCTCGGCGCGCGGATGCTCCGGCAGCAGCACGGCCGGCAGCCGCGCATCATGCTCGCTCAGTCCCTGCAGCGCGGCCACGTGCCCGACTTCCCACCCTTCGCCGGCGTCTTCGGCGCCGGTGGGCTTCTTCCGGCCCCAGCGTCCGGACGCCGCAACAGCAGCGGCGCCTGCGACGGCGATGGCCAGGAAAACCAGAAATACGCTCACAGGATCATCGTGCCAGAGTGATGGTCCGGCCGGCCTAGAACCCGGTGCGGGACGACAACCCGGAAACGATCTGCTGGACTGCTTCCTCGGCTGTGTCCACCACGCTGATCAGGTCCAGGTCGACGTCCGCAATCATTGCTTCGGCCAGCAGGGTGTTGCGGATCCAGTCGATCAGCGGCGACCAGAAAGCGGTACCGACCAGCACAATCGGGAAGGACGTCACCTTCTTGGTCTGGACGAGCACCATGGCTTCGAAGAGTTCGTCCATGGTGCCCAGGCCGCCGGGCAGCACGATGAACCCCTGGGCATACTTGACGAACATGGTCTTCCGGGCGAAGAAGTACCGGAAGTTGATGCCCAGATCCACCCAGTTGTTCAACCCCTGCTCGAACGGCAACTCAATGCCCAGCCCCACGGATACCCCACCGGCCTCGCTGGCTCCCTTGTTGGCCGCCTCCATGGAACCGGGACCGCCGCCGGTGATGACCGCGAAGTTCTGCCGGACCAGCAAGCGTCCAATCTCTTCCGCGATGGCGTAATGCTTGCTGCCGGACTTAGTGCGGGCGGAGCCAAAGACGCTGATCGCGGGGCCAAGATCGGCCAAGGTGCCGAAGCCTTCCACGAATTCGCTCTGGATCCGCAGCACCCGCCAAGGATCCGTGTGCGTGAACTCCGCCCGGTCCTTGGTGTCCAACAGATACTGGTCTGCCTGCGGGATGTCCGCTTGGCCGCGCCGCAGTTCCACGGGTCCCTTGAAACGGGTCTTCGGAGCGCCGGGGAGTTGGGACGGCAGCGGAATATCTTGCTGGTTTGTCATTACCCAAGGCTACAGATTCGGCGGCCTTCCGGGGTGGTTTTTGCGGCGATTCGGCCGAGGATTCGGCGTTCTTGGCCTGCCGTGCGCAGGTTGCTCTTGAATCACGATTCCGACCGTCCGGTCGCTAATGCGTTGCGTGAAGGAATTCTTTCGCTAGATTCGTTCCATGACCAGTGACGAATCGCATAGTGAAATGCCGCCTGCTGCTCCGGCGGCGGCAACCGGAGCCAGGTCTGCCACCCCGACGGGTCAGCCGCTGGTCTCCTTGAAGAACGTGAACAAGCACTTCGGCGCCCTCCACGTCCTGCAGGACATCAACCTGGAGGTCACCAAGGGCGAAGTAGTGGTAGTGATCGGTCCGTCCGGTTCCGGCAAGTCCACACTCTGCCGGGCAATCAACCGCCTGGAAACCATCGACGACGGCGAGATCCTCATCGACGGCAACAAGTTGCCGGCGGAAGGCAAGGCGCTGGCCAAACTGCGCGCCGACGTCGGCATGGTCTTCCAGTCCTTCAACCTCTTTGCCCACAAATCGATTCTGGAGAACGTCACTCTGGGTCCGATCAAGGTCAAAGGGATGAAGCCGGCCGAGGCCAAGGAACTGGCCATGAGCCTGCTGCAGCGGGTGGGCGTGGCCAACCAGTCGCAGAAGCTGCCGGCGCAGCTCTCCGGCGGACAGCAGCAGCGCGTGGCGATCGCCCGGGCGCTGGCGATGAAGCCGAAAGTCATGCTCTTCGACGAGCCGACCTCGGCGCTTGATCCGGAAATGATCAACGAGGTGCTGGACACCATGGTGCAGTTGGCCAAGGAAGGCATGACCATGATCGTGGTGACACACGAGATGGGCTTCGCGCGGAAGGCAGCCGACCGGGTGATCTTCATGGCCGACGGCAAGATCGTGGAGCAGGCCACGCCGGAAGAATTCTTTACCAACCCGAAGAGCGATCGGGCCAAGGACTTCCTGGGCAAGATCCTCGAGCACTAAAACCCCTTACTCACCTGGCCCTTCCTGATGGAGGGCCGACAACGCAAGGAGAAAACATGCGCAAGACCCGTTATGGAATGGCCGCACTGGCAGCCGGCGCAGCCCTCGTCCTGTCCGCCTGTGGCGGCGGTGGCGGTAACGAAGGCGGCGGCGGTGAGGCCACGGGCGGCGGCGAAACCGTCCGCATCGGTATCAAGTACGACCAGCCGGGCCTGGGCTTTTCCTCCGGCGGCCAGTTCAGCGGCTTCGACGTGGATGTAGCCAAGTACGTGGCCAAGGAGCTGGGCTACACCGAGGACCAGATCGAGTTCGTCGAGTCGCCCTCGGCCAACCGCGAAAACATGCTGGCCAACAACCAGGTGGACATGATCTTCGCTACCTACTCCATCACTGATGAGCGGAAGAAGACCGTCGACTTCGCCGGTCCGTACTTCGTGGCCGGCCAGGACCTGCTGGTCCGCGCAGACGACAACTCCATCACCGGCCCGGATTCGCTCAACGGCAAGAACCTCTGCTCGGTCACCGGTTCCACCTCCGCCCAGCGCATCAAGGACGAGCACGCCTCCAACGTGAACCTGGTCGAGCGGCCCAGCTACGCGGAATGCGTCACCGCAATGCAGGGCGGCCAGATCGATGCCGTGACCACCGACGACATCATCCTGGCCGGTCTGGCCGCGCAGCCGAACAACGCCGGCAAGTACAAGGTTGTGGGCAACCCGTTCTCCGAGGAGAACTACGGCGTCGGCCTGCCGAAGGGCACCGACAAGTGCGCCGACATCAACGCCGCGATCAACAAGATGGTCGAAGACGGCTCGTGGGACGAAGCCCTGAAGAAGAACACCGAGGGCGTCGACTACTCCTACAACACGGAACTGAACCCGCCGAAGCCGGGCGAAGCCTGCGCCTAGCTCCACCTGCTGTGGGGCGGGGCTCCGCCCCACAGCATGACTTGCCTCTTCCCACCGAAAGGGGATGGACAGTTTGTCCGAGTACTTCCAGAGCTTTCTGACGGCGCTGCAATCGTATGACGTCGTCGGAGCCTTCTGGGTCAACATCCAGCTCGCGTTCTGGGCCGCACTGGGCTCCGCGGTCCTAGGCACTGTCCTGGCGCTGATGCGTATCTCTCCCGTGCCCAGCTTTCAATGGGTAGGTACTGCGTACGTCAATGTTTTTCGCAACACGCCGCTGACCATCATCATGACCTTCTGCATCCTGGTCATGGTGTTCCAGCTGCAGATCAATCTCTCCAGTGATTTCAACTTCAACTTCTTCCTCTGGGCCATCGTCGGTTTGTCCGTCTACCACGCCGCCTTCGTCTGCGAAGCGATCCGCAGCGGTGTCAACACCGTTCCGCTGGGCCAGGCCGAAGCAGCACGTGCCATCGGCCTCAGCTTCCTGCCGGCGGCCTGGATGATCATTCTGCCGCAGGCTTTCCGCGGTGCGATTGCTCCGCTGGGCAACACGCTCATCGCGCTGATCAAGAACACCACAGTGGCGACGGCGGCGTCGGTCGTTGAAGCGGCCGGCCTGATGAAGACCATGATCGAATTCCGGCCGGATGTCATCCTCGCCATCTTCGCCACTTTCGCCGCCGGGTTCGTGATCCTGGTGATCCCGGTTGGCCTGCTGACCACTTGGCTCTCGAGGAAACTGGCGGTGGCACGATGAGCATCAAGCAAAGCGTCCTCTTCGACGCACCCGGCCCAAAGGCACGGGCGAGGATCCTGGGAACCAACATCGTTGGGATCCTGATTTTCGTCGCCGCTGCGTTCTTCATTCTGAAGGGTCTCAGCGACAAGGGCCAATTGGCACCCGAATTGTGGACCCCCTTCCTGACCGCAGAGGTCTGGGAGTTCACCATCCTGCCGGGCCTGATGAATACCTTTAAGGCCGCAGCAGTCTCGATTGTCACGTCCGTGGTCTTCGGATTGCTCTTCGGCGTGGGCCGGCTCGCCTCGAACGCCACCCTCCGCTGGCTCTGCGGCGTGATCGTTGAATTCCTGCGGGCCGTACCCGTGCTGCTGATGATGATTTTCTTCTGGCTGCTGTTCGGGCAGCTGCAGGTCGGCACCCCCGCTGACATTCCGTTCTACGCCGTCGTGGTGGCGTTGACGCTGTACAACGGATCGGTCATCGCCGAACTGGTACGGTCCGGCGTGTACGGCCTGCCCAAGGGACAGCGTGAAGCAGGCATGGCCATCGGCATGACCCGCGGCCAGTCGTTGCGGAACATCGAACTCCCGCAGGCACTGGTGGCCATGCTGCCGGCCCTGGTCAGCCAGTTCGTGGTGATCTTGAAGGACTCCGCCCTCGGCTACATCATCACCTACTCGGAGCTGCTGCGGTCCATGCAGATCTACGGTTCGGCCGGGCCGATCCTGCAGTCGCTGACGGTAGCCGCCGTGCTCTTCATCATCATCAACTTCGCCTTGTCCTGGGTTGCCAACTGGCTCTCCAGGTTCCTGAGCAGCCGGACCTCAGGCAAGGCAGAGCCGCTGACCACGCAGCCGATGGCCGTCAAGGTCTGACGCAGCAGCCTCGCGGCAGCGCCGAGAGAGTGCTGAAAGCAAGGGGAGGATGCCTACGCATCCTCCCCTTACTCGTTACCCCCAGCCGAATCGATCTTCCACGGCCGGACCGACGGCCCCAGCCCGGACGGGCCACCCGGTCCGGCGGCCCCAGCCCGGACGGTCAGTCCGCCAACCACCGCCGGAGCGCTGCCAGGCATTCCCGAATCGCCTCCGCCGGCACGTGTTCGTTGTCGGTGTGGGCCAGCAGCGCATCGCCGGGGCCGAAGTTGACCGCCGGAATGCCCAACTCGCTGAAGCGTGCCACGTCGGTCCAGCCGTATTTGGGCTTCGGCTCAGCGCCCACGGCGGCAACAAAGTCGGCGGCGGCGGGGTGGTTCAGGCCGGGGCGGGCCCCGGCCGCGGCGTCGGTACGCACCACGCTAAAGCCCTCCAGCAGGCTGCGTACATACAGCTCGGCGTCCTCGGGCGTCTTGTCCGGGG